>CALGLU010000033.1 GCA_937959275.1 uncultured Saprospiraceae bacterium
AGTAGGCCCCCTTTTTTCTAATCGTTTATCGTTAAATCGATTAGTTACATGCTGTGTAGTCATAAGTATATGTTTTCAACTAAGATAAACATATTAAATTTATATATCATATGTTTTGAGATGTGTCCTAACGTTAGACCAGAGGTTGGCAGGCAGCCAAATTAAGATCTGATATACATTTTTACCCCTAGATAGCTCAGGGGCTACATTGGTGTTAAAACTACGGGTGGTTTTCATTCTTTTCAGAACACTATTATTATCCATAGAGTGCAATATGTTCAACACACTAATGAGACCTTACATATTGAGCTTACAAAAGAATTGTATACATTTATAAAAAATACGAAACATGCTTTTTGATACGCTTCGCACTCTCCTTGACTCAATGTCAGACTACAACCTATCCAAAAAAGGAGATTTATTCTTACAACATGTTCTGCCAAACATAAAAGAAGCAATCAAGGAGACGTCTTTTAGAGAAGATCACTATAGCAGAGAGATCATTCACCAAATCCGTGATTTTGACGTCGTGCTAATCGGATGGATGCCAGGCCAAAAGAGTCCCATTCATAATCATCCTACAAATGGTTGCCTTATCTATCCAATCCAGGGTCATTTATTAGAAGAAAGATTTTGTGACCAGTTGAATCCAATCTCAGAATCAACTATCGGCGCAGGTGAATATAGCTACATTGATAATGGCATCTGTGTACATAGATTAGGCAATGCATCAACCAGTCAACCAGCTGTTTCTGTCCATATCTATTCCCCTTCTAATTTTACAGCTTCCGTTTTTGATCGCGAAGAAAATATAATTCAAGATACTATTGCCTTACCCTAGCAAAGATCTAAGAACATAAATTTATTTGACCCTTGGCTTATCTATGATATAAATCCCATTATAGTTACTGCCTTGGTAAGCACTCCATTTAAGCGGCTTATAAAGTGGTATTTGCGTCACCAAACGGTGCACTTTCATCCCATCGAAATTATACTTTGCCGCATATGGCTTTATGCTATGGCAATACACAAAATCTAAAAAGCCATCATCATCTAAATCGCCAACCCAAGGTGTAGTCGCAAGATTACTACCTAATTCTATGGAGGCAAGGTACAGCACTTCTTTACTTTTAAATTCTATACCTATTAAAGAATTCTGGATGAAGTTCTGATCAAGACTGTCAGTGCCTAAAAAATTAAAACTCATCATCACTTCATCAATCCCATCACCTGTCAAGTCGACAGCAATCGGTGACGAGCTTTGATAATAACCTAGTTCATCAGTAAATTCAACTTCACCTGTTTTACCATTAATCATTTTCTGTACGCCCCATTCAATATTTGGCCAAATACCTTGTCCGAATGAAATAAATATATCTAAGTCATCATCGTCTGTAAAATAGCCTAGGCAAGGCATACTATAAGCTTCTGTTGCTGGCACGGTCAGCTCCCAGACTATCTCAAAGCTAGACCCATCGATGAGGGCAAGTCTGCCATCTACACTATTCACAACGATATCTAACATCCCGTCTCGATTAAAATCTGCACGAGCCACTGGGCTGATATAACCTTTTGATTCACTACTGTGCAAAACTTTCGCACCTGATAAATCTCCTTTTAAAACATTAGATAGGTAATCCATATATAAGTTCCCTCCTATTGTCTCACCGCCAGTACCAAAGATGATTTCTAATTTGTCATTCAACATATTCTCTGAGACCGTCACTGACATATATATTTCTTTGCCATCAGGCATAGGGGCATGTGCAATATACTTCCCCGTTTTACCACTGATCACCATAAGACACCCAGCTGGCCTATTCGGATCATATGGTTTTACCATAACATCTCCACCATTAGAAACAATAAGGTCTTTTACTCCATCCGCATCTTGATCAGGAATCAACTGTGGATTATAAAAATTAAAAATCTTTGGCATGCCGTCTGCTTCAAGATCATTCGCATTATAATACCGCCAGATCTCTTCACCCGAACGCCCATTCATAGCTATCAATTCTCCTGACCGTCCGCCAATTATAACATCGTCAACTGTATCTCCATCGATATCTATCAAGAGTGCTGAACCAAAAATCTGATCGATAGAACTCCCCGTCCATAGGACATCCCCACTCAACCCATCAAAAGCCACAATCGAACTATCGCAGGCTTGAAACTCTTGCCTACCGGCACCAAACAAAATATCTTTAACGCCGTCGCCATTAAAATCCGACACTCTAGCTGAAGAGAAAGTGCCGATATTATCAAGTGTCTTTGACCAACTAGTCTGAGAATATAGACAACTGACTTGAGCGACTAAGCACATAACTAAAATACAACACAGTTTTTGTCTTCGATTCATTTCAGTTGGTTAAACAAAAAAAGCTCTTTGTTGTTCCTGTCTATCACTTATAAGCTTTGACTCTACTCTCGTCATTGATCTTGATATTTCTTTTCCTTTCAATTTTGCTTTTAGATTATGTTTAGATATTGAATTCAAAAATCATTCTACCGCAAATACCCCTTCAGCCATTTGCTGACTACTATCAAATACCCGAATCGCTACAACCTCTGCTTCTGCAGTTTTTAATTCGCCTGAAAAGAAATCAACCTTAATCACCACTTTGCGACCCTTCGATTCAATGACTCTGGCCTCTAGTCTAACGGGATTACTATTTGACGTTGGTTTTAAATATTTGATATTCATACTGCCTGTAGCATATCTATAAATGGGTTCTGAGTCAAGCGACCGACCTTCCTCCTTATACACGTATGCCATCGCTGTACACATCGAATGACAATCAATTAAGGTTGCCATAATCCCACCATTCATCACCTGTGGCCAGCCATGATGATGCTCTTTTGCTTGCCAATCACAAATTGCAAACTCTCCGCTACTATCCCAATAGCTTTGAAGCTGTAATCCTTTGTCATTAAACTTGCCACAACCATAGCAGACATTGTGTCCCATGTGGTCTTGAAAATATACTTTATCACTCATGTGCATAAATCAAAATGAATAATGTCAGTCAGAGGCTGATCAGCCTCTGGCTGAAAAAATTATAATTAAAAATAAGCAGTCCATAACATCAAGGTGTATCATAGTTATCAAATACTTGATTCATGATTCTGACGAATGTGTTATAATCCTCCTTGGATAAATTCTTCCATCCTTGTTTTCTGATGACTTCTGCTCGATCTGCAATTTTCTCAACAATTTTGCTACCTGTTGTAGTCAAGTGTACATGAATGAGTCGGCGATCTTTATCATCAGTGATCCGCTCAGTCCAGCCTTTCTTGCAGAGCACATCAATAATTCTGGATATAGTCGGTGCATTCTTAAAACTCTCAGAGGCGAGCTCTTTCTGCGACTGATCATTTTCGATATGCAGACGTTCTAGGATCACCCATTGTTCAGGTGTAATATTGATATCCATTTCCTTAAACGCCTGATGAAATGCCAGTTTTACAACTCTGGCAGTTCTGACTAAAAAGTAGCCAACTGGTTTTTCATCAGGAGATGTTGTCATATTCTCAAATATAAAATAAATTAACTATGCCAATATGACAGACATTTAAGAATTTTGGGCAATGGCACAGCCTTTGACAATACTACACTGTGTCTAATAAACCAATAAGACAAAGAATTATTTATCACTAGAAACAAAAAACACTCAAAATATCATGGAGAAAGGTCATATTTCGGTACAAACGGAAAATATATTTCCTATCATCAAGCAGTTTTTATATTCGGATCAAGAGATTTTCTTAAGAGAGATCGTATCGAATGCTGTTGATGCAACTTCAAAATTAAAAACCCTCGTTTCGAAAGGCGAAATCAGCGTTGATGTTGATGATCTCATCATTGATATCATACTCGATGAAAAAGCTAAGACACTGACCATCAGTGATCAAGGAATAGGTATGTCAGAAGCTGAAGTCAAAAAGTATTTGAATCAAGTTGCCTTTTCATCTGCGACTGATTTTCTGAAGAAGTACAAAGATGAGGCGAATATCATTGGCCATTTTGGATTAGGCTTCTATTCTGCATTTATGGTTGCTGACAAAGTAGAGGTTATCACCAAGTCCCATAAAAAATCTGCTAAATCTGTCAAGTGGATTTGCAAAGGAGATCCAGCCTATGAGATTGGCAAGGGAGATCGCAAAGCGCGCGGAACAGATATCGTTCTTCACATCAGTGATGACAGTAAAGAATTTTTAGATCGTGCCAGAATCCAAACACTTCTAGACAAATATTGTAAATTCTTGCCCGTACAAATTCGCTTTGGTACAAAAACTGAAACAGAGTGGACAGGCGAAGGCGATGACAGAACATCAGTAGAAACGGAAGTTGATAACTTAATCAACAATACCAACCCTGCCTGGAAGAAAAAACCAGCAAAACTTAAAGACGACGACTATAAAGATTTCTATAAAGAGATGTATCCGTATAGTCAGACTCCCCTATTCTGGATACACTTGAATATTGATTTCCCCTTTGACCTGACAGGAATCCTATACTTCCCAAAGCTCAATAATTCAATGGAAGTACAGAAAAACAAAATTCAGCTGTATAGTAATCAAGTCTATGTCACTGACGATGTGAAGGAGATCGTACCAGAATTCTTAACGCTCTTACATGGTGTCATTGACTCTCCAGATATCCCATTGAACGTCTCTCGAAGTTATTTGCAATCAGATTCTAATGTCAAGAAAATCACCTCTTACATCACTAAGAAAGTGGCAGAAAAATTAGCCAAGCTCTTTAAGAAGGACAGAGAAGAATTTCAATCGAAATGGTCTGAGGTTGGTACTTTCGTCAAATACGGCATGCTCACAGAACAGAAATTTCACGACAAAGCTGTCAAATTTGCATTGCTTGAAAATCTAAATAAAGAGTTCTTCACAATTGAAGAATACAAGGAAAAAATAAAAGCGGCTCAAACTGATAAACACAGTAAAATTATCTGTTTGTATACGAATACACCGCTAGAACATCACAGTTATATCGAGTCTGCTAAATCCTACGGCTATGATGTCATTAAGTTTGACAATGTGATTGACAATCACTTCATGCAGCATCTAGAACAAAAAGAAGCTGATATTACTTTTGTCAGAGTGGATAGTGACACTGTCGATAACCTCGTACAAAAAGAAGAAACGCGTGAGTCTGCCCTGGGCGAAAAAGAACAGGAAAAGATAAAGGACTTATTCGAGACAGCTTTAGGTGATGGCACCTCTGGCCAACTCGACATGAAAGCCTTATCACCTGAAGATCATCCTGTCCTCATAACTAAACCAGAGTTTATGCGACGGATGAAAGAGATGCAAAGCATGCAGGGCATGGATATGAGCATGATGCCGGATAGTCACAATATTGTTGTGAATACAAATCATCCCTTGATCGCTCAAAAGCTCTTGAAAATGAAAAGTGGAGAAAAGAAGGAGCGCTTTGCAACCTATCTCTATGATCTAGCTAGATTGAATCAGAATATGTTGAAGGGTGAGGATATGAGTAAGTTCATTGAGCGGAGTTTGGAGTTTGTGAAGTAAGGGGGGAAGTTGGAAGGTTGGAGATGGAAGAATTGAGTTGATAGTTGACAGTAGGCAGTTGATAGTTGATAGTTGATAGTAGATAGTAGATAGTAGATAGTAGATAGTAGACAGTTGACAGTAGATAGTAGACAGTAGACAGTTGACAGTTGACAGTTGACAGTTGACAGTTGACAGTTGGAGCGAAGCGGCAATCCTCGCACTGAACATAGCGAGCGTCGGGATGGTAGTAAATAGTTAGAGCTGAGTGTGTTTGCCGCTGTTGGTCTCCGAACCAACAGCTTCAGCTTAGCCTTCAATATTAACATTGACATTGACATTGACATTGAAATTGACATTGACATTGTCATTGTCATTTCTCGTCAAAGAAGTTTACTTTTAGTTATGTCAAACCTAGTTAACCAACGAAAAATATCTACACCTAGAGGACTATTCAACATACGCACTTATGGTAACACAGACAATCCAGCACTCATACTCCTACACGGCTGGCCTCAGACCAGCTACTGTTGGCATCATGTCACCCCTTATCTTAGCGAATTTCATGTCATCTGTCCAGACCTGCGTGGCATGGGTGATAGCAACCGAGAGTTAGATATTGCCTTATATGAAAAAGACCAAATGGCAAGAGACATCTTCGCTATTGCAGATGAGTTAGGTATTGAGCAATTTAATTTAGGCGGACATGACTGGGGTGGAGCCATTGTTCAAGAAATGACATTCTTATATCCTAATCGGATATTAAAATTAATTATTCTGAATATGGTTATTATCAATAATGCGACAGGACAGTTGGCAGCATCAGAATTATTAGTTAAGCAATTATTTCGATCATCATGGTATCAGTTTTTTATGAGTATCAAGGAGTTGCCTGAAGCCTTGCTTGAAGGGAAGGAAGAGATTTGGATTCGATTTTTCAGTAGAGGAATTGCCAATCCGATACCAGAAGATGCAATTCAAGAATATATCCGCTGTTATAAAATCCCAAAAACAATCTCAACTACATCTAACTTATACAGGACACTGCATAAAAATAGGCAAAGATGGAAAGAGACGTTTGAAGGCCAAGTCATAAATACACCAACACAAATCATCCACGGCGTATTGGATCCAGTGATTATTAAGGAATATATTATAGGTATTGAAAAATGTTATTCTCAAGTAGAGATAGCACAGCTGCAAGGTGGCCACTTTATCGTAGATGAATTACCAAAAGAAGTCGGAACCGCAATTAGCTCATTCTTAAAGGACTAAAACCAAGGTTTTACTAATCTATACAGTAGCTCAAGTCCTTATTTATACACCTCACCTGTGATTTTATACAATTGAACAGAAAGCTCTTTACATAGCGCATAGTTCTATCTATCATTGAACAACAAATAAGCAAATGAGGCTTTTTACCAAAAATCTAAACAATGTTTATTATATAAACGTTATTTACAAAATTTAGCATATGTCTGTTTCAACACGACGGTTACGTCATATTGAAGAAATGAAAGAAACCATATTAGATGCAGCAGGCACTCTCTTTTATAAAAATGGTTATGAGGAAACGACGCTTCGTAAAATAGCGACGCTAATCGATTACAACCCTGCAACGATTTATAATTACTATAAGAATAAAGAAGACATATTTTTTGCCTTACAAGAACGTGCCTTTCAGTCGTTTTATGAAGAATTCGACTTTTATAGGACCACTAAAATGAAAGGCAAAAAGAGTTTACGTAAAATGGGCAAAGCCTATATACGATATGGTATTGATCATAAAGAGGACTATGAGCTCATGTTTATTATGAGAGAACCAATGAATAGAGCTAAGGCAATAGATCCCAAATGGAAAATCGGAGCCAAAAATTATGAGCTTCTCAAATTGGTATTGGCTCAATGCATTGAGGAGAAAAGTGTTCGAATTACTGATGTTAATGTGGGCGCATTTATGATTTGGTCAGCTGTGCATGGCATGGTATCCCTATATATTATGGATAGAATGAAAATGATCAATGACACCAAGCATGATAAACTATTAGAACTTGCTTTCCAACAATTTGACGAACTCCTAAATAGAATATGATGAGAATAAGTGGTACACTATTTTGTCTTTTATTTTGCTGTAGTATAGGCAAAGGTCAGTCAACTATTCTCGAAGGCTATATTCAAGAAGCCATTGAAAACAATCTAGTTTTAGAATCAAGAGAATTGGCTGTTCTGAAGCAAGAATCTAGAATTGAGCAGGCGAAAAAATTGAAAGGTATTCAAGCGGATATTAATGCATCCTATTTATTAGCTCGCGGTGGTCGAAACATTGATTTTCCTGTGGGAGATTTATTTAATCCAACTTACGCCACATTAAACCAATTGACGAATTCAAACCAATTCCCTACAGATCTAGAAAATATTGAAACACAATTAATACCTAACAATTTTTTAGATGCACAATTTAATATTTCAAAGCCTTTAATCAATAGTAGTATAAAATACAACCAACTCATCCAAGAAGAACTACTCAAATTAAATAGTTTAGATATTGACATCGCAGAAGAAGATCTAGTTTTGCAAATCAAGACTGCATTTTATAATTATCATAAAAGTATGCATGCAGAAAACGTACTCAACGAAGCGAAGAGCCTATTGCTTGATGTCAATGACTTTAATCGAAAATTAATTAAATACGATAAGGCGACTCCAGATATTTTATATGACATAGAATATCAAATTGAAAATATAGAATCACAACGCAGTTCAATCATAGAGCAGCAATCCACAGTTAAAGCGCTATTCAATTTGTTGCTAAATAGAGAGTTGGATGATGACATAGAAATAGACAATTCTTTACTAGAGAATCTACAATCTAACTTAGAAAGTGTCGTAGACCTAAATGAAAAAGCCCTGAATTCCAGGACTGAGTTTAAGCGTATAGAATTGGCGCAGTCCGTCAATGAACTAAATAAAAAGAGAATCGATAAAGAGAAGCTACCGACACTTGGCATTAATGCGGGAGTGGGCATGCAAGTAGAAGCGTTTGACTTTAATCAATATGGGCCCTTGTTTACTGTCGGTTTAGGACTGAATATGAATATTCTAGATGGAGGCCTACGAAATAAAAAGATCGAGGAAATACAAATCGATCAGCAAATCTTAGAAAACAATAAAGACCAACTAAAGCAAAAGGTAGAAATAGAAATCATACAATATTATTATCAATTAAAATCACTACAAAGTCAAATGCGTTCGGAGGAAGCGGCAGTAAGGTATGCGAACAAAAGCTATGAAGCCACTAAAAAGAGATACGAGAATGAAAGGGCAATTCAGATCGAACTGATCCAAGCTCAAAATAGAATTACGTCAAGCGAATTAAATCAATTATTAACACAGTATGATTATTTGATAACATGCGCAGAGTTAGATCGGGCGATTTCTAAACGATCATCTACTTCACAATTTTAATTTAAATCTATTATGTCTAGAATATATTTCATAATCACATGTCTGAGTTTAGTGGCTGTCATGTCTTGCAAAGAACAATTGGAAGAAGTCGAGTCGACTACTGTCCAGAAAAAATATACACTTGTACAAACGCAAAAAGTAGAATTGTCCAATGAAGCGATTCCACTCTTTAGTATTGGTACTGTCGCCTCTGATAAAGACATCAAATTAGCGTTTAAAATTGGCGGTGTCATTAAGGATATGTATGCAGATGAAGGCAAGTATGTCAAAAAAGGTGACTTGCTCGCAGTCCTGCGCACTACAGAAATCGATGCACAAGTATTCAAAGCAAAAAGAGCGCTGACAAAAGCTGAGCGTGATCTCGAAAGAATACAAGCCATGTACAAAGACTCAGTGGCAACTTTAGAAAATGTAGAGGACTTAACAACCTTAGTAGAGGTCAGTCGATCAGATGTAGACATTACAGAGTTTAACCAAAAATATGCTAAAATCATTGCACCAGAATCTGGTCGATTAATCAAAAGACTTGCTGAACCTGGCGAATTAACATCTCCTGGAAATCCAATATTTATTCTATCATCCAACAAGGGAAAGACGATCGTCAAGGCAACATTCTCCGATAAGGATATATCAAGAATACAATATGGGAATAAAGCTGAAATTGAATTTGATGCATTTCCTGATGACATTATCACAGGCACCATTTCTCAATTGTCAGAATCTGCAGATCCTATGACTGGCACCTTTCTAGTCGATATTGCAATTAACCGTGGCAATAAACGGATGCGCAATGGCTATGTAGGTAGAGTCAGTGTTTTTCCCAAACAGCACCAGTCTTATTATAAAATACCGATAGATGCAATTGTCGAAGGTGAAAGTGATTACTTGAAAATATTCACGCCTCATGAGTCTGATACAATCGCTCATCTATTATCTGTCAGACCCTTTAAAATAACGTCAGATTATGTCGCTGTATTTAGGGAAGGGCTGCCTGATTTAGATCGCGTCATTACAAAAGGTGCACCCTATTTAAAGGATTTAGACAAGATTAAAATAAAAGCCAATTAGTTAATATGAATTTGACCAGATTAGCTTTAAGAAACGCACAGTTTGTCATCATCCTTTTATTAATTGGGATTGTGCTCAGTGTCCGATCGTTTATCAGCATGCCTCGTTCAGAGGACCCTCAAGTAAACTTCCCCATCTATGTCAGCACCATTGTCTACCCAGGCACAAGCCCAGAAGACATGGAAACCTTAATCGTAGATCCCGTCGAGGAGGTATTAAATGAACTAAAGGACATTACTACAATCGTCAGCGAGATCGGAGAAGGCGTCGCTATCATAAGTGTAGAAGCTGAATTTGATATCGACTCGGATGAAAAATATAATGAAATCGTTCGGCAAATTAATGCAGTGAGGCCGGAGCTACCAGATGGCATTGTGCTATTCAGAACAGAGCAAATAAAACCTGCAGATCGCGTCAATTACAAGCTATTTGCATTAAGCTCAGATGTAGCGGGCTATGCTGATCTGTATAGCATAGCGACAAGACTTGAGGATCAAATGGAGCAAGTCTATGGTTTAAATGATGTGGTTATTGAAGCCATGCCAAATCTAGAAATTAGAATCTCTCTTGACTTTGAGCGAATGGCTGCACAAAATATCAGCCTGACTCAGGTCGCTGGCATATTACAGCAAAACAATGTTAATCTTCCTGGTGGTGAGGTCAGCGCAGGTGCTAAGACATTTTCAATCCAGAGTTCTGGTTCGATAAAAGATTTGGAGTCGATCCGCAATACGATTATCGCTGCAGGTAATGGTAGTGTTGTCTATTTGAGAGATATTGCAGAGATAGAAAAGACTCATGAAGATGTCAGATGGAAAGCTGAGATAAATAAAGAACGATGTATTTATGTTGGCCTGAAGTTGAGCCCAGGATTTAATCTATTTGAAATCGATGAAAAAATAAATCGAATTACGAATGAGTTTATGCAGGACTTGCCTCCAAATGTACATTTGTCTGTTGCCTTTGAACAGGTATCTGGCGTTAAAACTAAGATCGATGAATTTTTTAAAAGTCTCATACAAGGGATTTTATTTGTCGGCATCGTCATAATGTTATTTCTTGGTTGGCGCTCAGCATTTATTATCATAACACTTGTGCCTATCTGTATCATCTTATCACTTGCTGTGTTAAATGGAGCTGGCTTCGGATTGCAGCAGATATCAATCGCTTCCCTAGTCCTGGCACTAGGCCTTCTGGTGGATAATGGAATAGTTGTGATCGAAAACATTAATCGCTTTGTGAAGTCCGGATATAGTAAAGCTGAAGCTGCAGAAGAGGGCGCAAATGAAGTTGCTTTGGCAGTCCTGAGTTCTACTGTGACGACCTTACTTTCATTTTTCCCACTGACTCAGCTAGGAGAAGGAGCTGGTTTATTTTTACGATCATTACCACTAACAGTCATATTCACTTTAATTATTTCACTGGTTCTGGCATTGACGTTTTCACCAATTATGTCTAAGTGGCTAATTTCTAAGCACGCAGGCAAAGCGACTTTGGCCGATCGCTTTTTCAGTTGGTTTACGGACACCTTTTACACTCCTGTACTCAAGTTTGCCTTGAGGTGGTCTTGGCTTGTTATTATTTTGGCTATTGCTGTCACTGCTGGCAGTATTAGTTTATTTCCAAAAATTGGAACTAGTTTTTTCCCTACTGCAGACAAGCCTCTTTTACTAATTGATGTCGATACGCCCCAAGGGTCTAGTCTGCAAGAAACAGAAGAAGCCGTCAGATTTGTAGAGTCCTTGGTTGACACGTTGCCTATAGTGAAAGACTATTCCATTAATATTGGACATAGTAGTCCTCAGATTTATTATAATAGAATTCCAAAGCAATTTATTAAACAGCATGGACAGGTTTTACTAAATTTAAATTCATGGGATCAACGAGAATTTTATAAAACGATATCAACGCTGCGACAGCAATTTACAGATTATGTAGGTGCTCGTATTACCGTAGAAGAATTAAAAAATGGCGCTCCGGTAGCGGCACCCATAGAAATTCGACTACTCGGTGATGACTTAGATGAACTGACTGAGATCGCTTCTGATGTCGAAGACATCCTAGCTTCCACAGAAGGTGTGATCAATATCATCAATCCACTCAGTCGAAAGCAAATCGTTTTAAAAATAAAATTAGATCAAGAGAAGGCTGGTTTGCTCAATGTCTCCGCACTGGATTTTGATAGAACCGTGCGGGCGAGCTTAAATGGTCTTCAGATTGATGAAATCACCTTAGAAGATCAAGAAGATTATAATGTAGTGATTCGGATGCCATTTACAGACAAACCGAATATTGAGGATTTAGATCGTATTTATGTTACAAATCGATTGGGCAGAAACATTCCATTACGACACATTGCAGATGTTCAGTTTGAAGGTAGTCCACCTAGTTTTTCACATTATAATTTGAGACGTTATGTAGCAGTTCTGGCAAGTGTTGTCAATCTTGATAACACCTTGGCAACCACAGAAGTCATCATTGAAAAACTGGATGATCTGGATCTGCCCGTCGGCAATGACATTGTGATTGGTGGTGAATATGAAGAGCAGCAAGCGACATTTGGAGATTTAGGAATTATTTTAATTTTAGCACAGATTGCGATTTTTGCAGTATTGGTTCTTCAATTCAGAAGTGCATTACAGCCAATCATAATTTTTGCAGCAATCCCACTTGCGATCAGTGGATCCTTTGTCGCCTTGTACGTCACTGGATGGCCATTTAGCTTTTTTGCTTTTGTTGGACTCATTAGTTTGATAGGAATAGTTGTCAATAATTCAATTATTATGGTGGACTATATTAATCAACTCAGAGGAAGAGGAGAAGACTTAGTGACAGCAATCATACTGGGTAGTACGAGAAGATTTAAGCCGATATTATTGACAACAATAACGACAATATTAGGATTGTTGCCTCTGACTTTGCAAAGGACAAATCAATGGTCGCCGCTATGTTGGACGATAATTGGAGGCATGATATCATCTACTTTATTATCCTTGCTAGTTGTACCAATTTTGTATAAGTGGTTTAGCAAAAAAATGAAATTTAATGATTAAGTAATCTAATTAATACCAGGATCCGCAGTCCCATTCACATCACCAACTTTATAGCCGTCTATACTAAACGAAGAGGTAGGTGCCTCAGTCAAATTAAGTTGAGCTGGCATAAAACCCCAAGTATCTCTATTTGGAAATTCAGTAATCAACCCTAAGACTGCATTTCTTAGCAATACCAGATCTGATGCTGAGATACCACCATTGCTGTTGACATCACTAGCCAATATCTGGAGGCTTGACTCAAAAGGTATAATACCTAGTATATGGTTTGTGATATTGACAATATCTGCTCCAGAAATACCATTTCCGATCATACCTGTTTTCGAAAAGCTGACAGACAAACTATCAAAATCACTAACAGATGAAAATTGGAATACACCTAAGGTATCAGTCATTGTTGTTTGTCCATCAGATAATGTTACTAATACCGCATTGATACCAGCACCATTAATATCCTTCACAATACCTTGCAAGGATGAGCCTCCAGTCACTGGATCAAAGCCATCACAATTCTCGTCAATATTATTACCTGGAATTTCCACTGCATTCGGATTGATCGTCGCATCGTTATCATTACAATCTTCTGACGAATTAAAACCATCTCCATCTACATCAACTACTTCTACTGTCCCATCACAATTTTCATCGACGTCGTTATTAATGATTTCTTCTGCATTCGGATTAATGTTAGGGTCTGAGTCATCACAATCAACATCTGCAGCAAATCCATCATTGTCCATGTCGACAACCTGCATTAGGTCTTCTCCATCACAATCTTCATCAATCCCATTATTGGGTATCTCTGTTGCGCCAGGATTAATTGTCTCATCATTATCATTACAATCGACAGCTGAACTAAAGCCATCCTCATCTTCATCAATTAATTCTACAAGTCCATCGCAATTTTCATCAATTGCATTATTAGGAATTTCATCAGCGTCAGGATTGACATCTGGATTATTATCATCACAGTCTACATCAGATGTAAATCCATCATTATCATTATCAGAAATAGTGCTCTGTGCAATACCATCGCAATCTTCATCGATAGCATTATTAAAAATCTCGGTGGCACCCGGAAAAATGGTAGCATTCATATCATCGCAATCAACATCTGAATTGAACCCGTCTTCATCGACATCAATTATATTGGCAACGCCATCACAATCTTCATCAACATCATTGTTGGGTATCTCTGTTGCATCTGGATTCACAGTCGAATCATTATCATTACAATCCACGTCTGATAGAAAGCCATCATTATCAAGATCCATTAAGGTCATTCCAAAGACACCGTCACAATTCTCATCAACGTCGTTATCTGGAATTTCTGTTGCATTCGGATTGACTGTAGCATCCATATCATCACAATCCACATCTGTGTTAAAGCCATCATTATCTTCATCAATCATGAGAGCCATACCGTTACAATTCTCATCGATGTCATTATTTGGGATCTCATCAGCACCTGGATTAATATCTGGATTCATATCATTACAATCAACATCTGATAAAAAGCCATCATTATCTGCATCAACTAATACTGTCAAACTATCCATACCACTGCAATCCTCATCAATCCCATTATCTGGGATATCTATAGCATCCGGATTAATCGCTTCATTCATATCATTACAATCAACATCTGACAAAAAGCCATCATTATCTGCATCAACTAATACAGTCAAGCTATCCATGCCACTGCAATCTTCATCAATCCCATTATCCGGGATATCAATAGCATCCGGATTAATCGCTTCATTCATATCATTACAATCAACATCTGATAAAAAGCCATCCATATCTGCATCAACTAATACTGTCATACTATCCATGCCGCTGCAATCTTCATCAATCCCATTATCCGGGATATCAATAGCACCAGGATTAATCGCATTATTCATATCATTACAATCAACATCTGATAAAAAGCCATCCATATCTGCATCAACTATAGTCAAACTATCCATACCGCTGCAATCTTCATCAATCCCATTATCAGGGATGTCTATAGCATCTGGATTAATCGCATCATTCATATCATTACAATCATCATCGGAATTAAAACCATCTAAATCTTCGTCTATCTGTAATATAACATCATCACAATTTTCATCAATATCATTATTTGGTATTTCTAAAGCGTCTGGATTGATGTCGGCATTCATGTCATCACAATCATTTTCTGTTGTAAAACCATCGCCATCTACATCTGGAAAGATGATGCCTGTCGTTGCTAAGCTATCCATAACAAATTTATCATTGTTATTGCTTCCGTCTCCATCTGCAAAGATTCCCGCTAAATAAAATGTAACATCTTTTTCACTAACATCAGACGGTGCTGTCCAATCCACTGTATATTTAAGTGTATCTCCTTCAAAATTTGCTGCTCCGCCATCATGTTCGACATAGACTCTTCCTCCTGCAGTTTCTGTGATTGTTGAAGATGTCCCAGCATTTGTAAATGTACCTGCCGCATTACCTTCTGAAAGTGCAGTCATCTGAAATCCACCTTTAACTGGAGAACCTGCAGTCGTAACCATACTAAATGTCAAAGTGTAAGTTAGGTCTGCGTCCAAGATTTCAGGTAAGCCACTCAATACTAGATTACCATCAATTGTTGCACTTTGATTACTATGACATCCTGATGATGCGCAAGTCGATTCACCAGGTGCACCTGTACTAGCATCCCGCGGATTGCTGCTAAATGAAATGATGATAAAAGCGGAGATTATCAGTATAAAAGGCGCTAACTGCTTCATCCTACGTATTTTGAAAGCTAATGAAATAACTAAATGCACATGTCCAAAAGTAGTATATAGACGGGTGGATTCGTATACCACCTATCCTAAACATGCAATACTACTGAAAACATATATATCATATGCAGCTTTTATGCCAATTGATGTCTCAGAAGACGCATTTTAACTTCCTTTTACGATGAGTTCGAGTTGTTGGAGATAATTCCTCTTTTTCTTACCAGGAGCATGGACCCAAGTGTCAACAAAAAGAATCTTCCCTTTTTCTTCATTTATAAATAAGTAGCTGATATATGGACCTCCCATAAAATCATTCTCTAGTTCCCAAATCCCTCTAAATTCCTTGCCGTAGGAACCTTCTTTATCAAAGGGATATTCTAAAATGGGTAAATCTTCATCATTGACAACCATATAAGAATTAGGCTCAAGGGAATACGTACGATCTCGCCCATGTTTATTTTTTATTTCTTTTAAATAGGCTTTAGACAATTGATCAGTTGATGTATATGGATATTCACTGAAGGCAATGATTAAGACATCGTCGTCATAATCTTTTCGCAGTTGGTAGTAATTATTCTCAGTATCATCAATCAAGACTTTAAAATCTCCTGGAATCTTAAACGAATAACCGTACTTGGCCTTAAGTTCTTTGCTGAGTCCCAAGTTCTCTCCCTTGACATAGGTTAGAGAGGCGAGTTGATCTGTGTCATGAGCTTTGATCCGGAGGGCAATCGCGCTAAAATTCTCCCTGATCTCTTTCATGATTTCATCATGTGAGTTCCCAAATACATAAATGATTAATTGATTGGTTGCCCACTTATTTTTACCAACAGAAGTAGTGTATTCAGGATCTGTTTTTGCTTGATTAAATTTAGCATCGCCCAGATCTCGTTTGAGCATTTTTGTTGTTGATGACTCTTCATCATTTAGGTTGGCAACGACCAAGTAGACTCTTAATTCGCGTAAGATCTCTTCATATTCCATTTTTTCACCTGGAAAAAATCGTAAATCAAATAAAGGCTCTGGACGAGGTGTGATTGGATATTCTCCACCAAAATAATACCTTATGCTATCGCCTACAGCTCCTTCCCACATAATCGGATCTGTTAATACTGTGATACTATTCAGTTTGCCTAAGGCTTTTGGCTTTGGTTTGCCAGGCGCAATCATAACATCATTACTACAAGCACTCATGATGGAGAACAGCCCTATAAATAACAAAAACCGCATGATCATATGACTCATAGTCTTGTTTGGAACATGTTTAAAGTTAGGAATTCTGTATAGCATTGTCATATTCTAATGAATAATACTCACGAAGTCATCATTTGAATCACTTCTATACTATAGATGACAAAATTCATCTTAGTGGTGCAGGGTCGACTATAATAGACCGTTGATAATATCATTTTCCGTGATTCCCTCGGCTTCAGCTTTATAGTTTCTTACGATTCTATGTCGCAACACATAATTCGAGACTGCACGAACATCTTCTATATCTGGAGAGTATTTGCCTGAGATGATGGCATGACACTTTGCACCTAACACGAGATATTGTGAGGCACGAGGACCTGCTCCCCAAGATATATAGTTTTTGACTTGATCTGTTGCACGATCAGTACCTGGTCGTGTTTTAGCTGCAAGGCTTACGGCATATTCTAATACATTATCAGCAATTGGAATTTTACGGACCAATTCCTGATATGCCATGATTTGTTCGCCAGTCAAAATGTTAGACAATTCTACACTTTGCGATGTTGTTGTTTTTTTAACGACTTCGACTTCTTCTTCGTAAGATGGATAATCTAAAGGGATATTAAACATGAATCTATCCAACTGTGCTTCTGGCAAAGGGTATGTCCCTTCTTGTTCAATCGGGTTTTGTGTAGCCAACACAAAAAATGGTTTTGGCAAGACATGTCGCACACCACTTACTGTTACAGACCGTTCTTGCATCGCCTCTAGAAGCGCTGCCTGTGTCTTAGGCGGTGTCCTGTTAATCTCATCGGCTAAGACAATATTTGAAAATAATGGCCCATGATTAAACTTAAAATTTCGACTTTCATCAAGTATTTCAGAGCCGGTGATATCAGAAGGCATCAAATCCGGGGTAAACTGAATCCGTTTGAATTCTAAATCTAATACATCAGATATTGTACTGACCAATAGCGTCTTTGCCAAGCCTGGCACACCGACCAAAAGACTGTGTCCATTGCTAAATAAGGAGATAACAACAGCCTTAACGACTTCTTTTTGACCTACGATGACCTTTCCAATCTCATTTGTTAAATCTGTATATGCTTGTGCAAGAGAGTCTACTGCCTCAACATCTGATTTCTGCTGGTTTTGCATTATTTATGTTTATTTTTTTTCTAATAGTGCGTAAAGATAGATAAACGTCATAAGAGAAGCTATCAGTATGTGAAAATGCTTTAAAACCTGTATGAAATTATGGGTTTACCGATTTTATAACATAACTCATAACTAAGATGAAAAGCCCTTGAAAAAAGGATGTTTTTTTTAAAAAATCCCTACCCCTTACAATCACTGATATGGTCGGCAGACAGGCAGATGGCACCCTAGCCGTCAGAGACCTAACAATACACCTACACCTGAAGTTATCATTGATGCCGATGGTGATTCGAATTTAATGGTTGTCATCTTCCTCAACTAGTGCTCTGTCACGTATATATTGACTTGTTGAATTTGAGTGTAGTTTGTGCATGAACTAGGCGCAGGTTCGGTCTGATAGCCTAGCTATCAAGGCTGGTTCTGTAACGACGTACATGTGCAAAATACGCCAAATGCACTAGTCAGTTATATCTTGACAGAGCACTAATCTTTTGCCATAGTGCACATACCAATGCAAATGTTTACTTGTTTGATAATTGCCTATGTTGGATGAAATTCGACAAGCTCCAAAGTTCGTTTCAAACATCTTGGTGACCACTCTGATAGCCTCAAAAAAATCTCTATTCAAGTCTGCATTATTTGGGTAGTTAGATAGTGAATCTATATGAGCTTTAGGAATAATGACAACATGATGCTCCCAATACGGTTGCGTGTGATGAAAAGCCATCACAAGATTGGTTTCGAATACAATGTCTACTTTTAATTTTCCAGGTATGATTTGCTGACAATAAATGTCATTCATGAAATTTAATTTTGGGTGACTTCTACTAATGATACGTCTTGGTAATATATACATCAAATGTATCCTCCAAAATTCTATTGATTATTCAATTCTCGTATTCGCTAGGTTGTATCTATTATTCGTTTACGCGACTACTTGGCATTCACATCCGTCAAGTTTTGCTCAATTGCAACCAGTTGATTCTAACAGGATGCTCAATTTCACCACCTCATGTCAACCCTTAAACAAAGGCACACAACACCCCACCCATCAATGCTCCGCAGATCAACCAAAAAACTAAATGAATCCACATATATTTCATCGGCCTTCCCTCAAAGAGCGTATTAATGCCAATCATTGCAAACCCCGTAAACAGGCTAAACTCAATCCCATGGATCACTCCATGACCAAACGTCCTATGCCGATCACCATACTTTGACATAAAATCTGTGATCACTGTATTCACTTCCGTACCGGCCTCTGCCAAACCTGGGTCATGCAAAAACAATTGAAATATCGAACTCTGATGAATCGTAAAGAGTCCTAAAATATAGGCTAACAACAATGAAAATAAATAGGTCAACCCAAAGGTCACTATTGGCTTACGACTCATCGCTTGCTCATTTGTAATGCCGGCTGCCTGCATCCACGCTCGACCCAATACTTTAGGATTGTAATACACTGACCCAATAAGGAGAGGGATTAAAGCAGCAAGAAATAAAATATAAAAATTAAATTGTGGCATGTTGAAAGAGTTTTAATGAAGATATGAAATTATCCAATTGAAGTGTAATGCTGTGTTATTGTCATTGTCATTGCCATTGATCATTATTCACATCCCCATTCCCACTCAGACACCTCTAGAGATTGTAATTCTTTAATGGAAAAATGCCACCACTCTGTGCGTATGGAAGCAAAACCATATTGTTCCATAACCGACTTCAATAGCATCCGATTTTGATTTACCCGAGCAGAATGACCTGTATAGGTGTAGTGCGCTTCTTCTCCAAAGTAATCAAAGCTCGTCCCCATATCAAGTTGATTGCCTGCCTCATCCACAATAGTCAAGTCCACAGCGACACCGCGGTTGTGCTGCGAGCCTTTCCATGGAGGCGTTACATAACTTGCGTTGGGGACTTTATCCCACAGCTTTTGTTGCACAGGCGCAGGTCGATAACAATCAAATAGCTTGATGCCAAGATCATATCTACTTAACTCAGCCGCCACGAGAAATAAAGCATTTGCTGCCTGCTCTCGTAGAAAACATTTTCCACAATCATACATAACAGCCTTCACAAAATTATTGTCTGTCGCGTAGCGAATATCTGTAACAAAACCTGGTGTTTGATCTGTAAATTCGACCCAGCCATCAGGAGCTTTAAATCTTGATTCGACAATTTGTTTATCAGGATCAGCTTCTGGTGTTAGAGGACCAGACAGTTGTTCCGTTTTAGTTGAGGGACCATCTTGATCTACTTTTGTTACGAGACTGTCTTGGTCTCTAGTGGCCTTCTCATTTTTACAGGAAATAAGGAAACTTAGTAGACAAGCAGCATATATAATAAAGGTGTATTTATTCATCGAGGAGGTTTATTTATCAGAAATCAGTTTTACGAATTCTTCTTCTGTTAATATGTCTACAGTCCCTAAGGCTTGGGCTTTTTTGAGTTTTGATCCTGCCTTTTCACCCACGACTAAAATATCCAAATTACCACTCACCGCACTAATCGCCTTCGCTCCAGCAGTGGCGGCTAATTGTTGAGCTTCTTTCCTTCCCATTGTTTGCAGGCTACCAGTAAATAAAATCGTCTTCCCACTAAAAATGCCATCAGTCGCCAACTCGACTGGCTTATCTTCTTCTTTTTGATACAAATTCACACCTCTTGCTTCTAATCTCTCCAACAGATCAATATTCGCTTGATCAGCAAAATAGGCGATGACATTATCTGCCACGACTGGACCTATATCTTTAATATTTGTAAAATGCTCAGTCGTCCAATCCTTCAAGTCAAGGACATGTTGGATCTCACCTGCTATTAATTTTGAAGCCTTTTTTCCTAAGTGGTGAATGGTCAAACTATTTAATAATCGACTAATCGGATTACTTTTCGCTTTATCGATGGCTTGCTTTAAATTAGTTGCAGATCGCTGACCAAATCCTTCTAATGAGGCTATTGAATCGTAATCAAGATTATAGATATCACTCATGTCACGTAGCCAACCCAAGGCCTGAAATTGCTCCACATAGGACTTGCCAAATCCATCAATATCCATGGCTTCCTTAGATACATGATAGATCATTCGCTGTAAAGCCTGAGCAGGACATTCGCTATTCACGCATCTCCAAGCGGCTTCGTTTTCGGATTTGATCAACTTGGTTTCGCAACTCGGACAGTGTGTCGGAAAAACAACTTTTTTCTCAGATCCATCTCGGTATTCTTCAATCGTCTTTACAATGTATGGTATCACATCACCTGCGCGCTCGACTAGCACTGTATCGCCTAACCTCAAATCTTTGGTCTGAATGAATTCTTCATTATGCAAAGACACAGAAGAAATCGTGACACCAGCCAATTGTACAGGCTCTAACTTAGCGACTGGGGTGATAGAGCCAATTTTACCAATTTGATATTCCACATCTAACAATTTAGTCGAAGCCTGCTTGGCTTTAAACTTATAAGCGATTGCCCATCGCGGATGATGCTGTGTAAAGCCACATTTATTTTGAAGCTCTTGACTATCAACTTTGACAACCATGCCGTCAATTTCATAGTCATAGCTATCTCGCTTTTCTTCCCAAGATTGAATAAACTCATTCACCTCAGCAATCCCCTCGCACTTTTTCTTTTGGCTAGTCGGGATTTTAAATCCGAGTTGACCTAGCAGATTAATTTGATCATAATGCGAGTCCATGTCTTTAAGGACATCATTGCCATCAAGGTCAACGGCATAACCCATTTGAAACAAAAAGACTTCAATTCCGCGTTGTCTTGTCTCATTTGGATTTTTCATACGCAATCCACCAGAAGCAGCATTCCTAGGATTAGCAAATACAGGTAGGCCAGCCTTCTCTCTTTCTTCATTTATTTTAGAAAATCGCTCCTTATGTATGACTGCTTCGCCTCTTAATTCTACCTGATGTATGCCGTGTTCTGAAAATGTTGCCCGCAAGGGGATCGTGGGTAAAGTCTTTGCATTAGCAGTCATCTCTTCGCCCATACTCCCGTTACCTCTTGTTGCTGCACGCTCTATCGCATCAGCTGTATAGACAAAGGCAACACTACCGCCATCATATTTAGGCTCTACACAATACGTAATCTTAACGTCGCTGTCGATACTTGTTAATTTTTTAATCGTTTCGTCAAAGGAATTCAAATCTGCTGGATTGTACGAATTGTCCAAAGACAACATCGGAGAAAGATGTTTAACAGCATCCTTTGATTCTGTCAAATCATTAGCAACGCGCTGAGTTGGAGAATCTGGAGTGATAAGCAATGGGTTATCGGCTTCAAGCTTTCGTAATTGATTAAAGAGAAGATCAAAATCCATGTCCGATATCAATGATTCATTATTAATGTAATAGCTCCATTCATGAAAACGAAGCACAATCTTCAAATCGTCAATATCACCAACGGATAATTGCCTTTTACAGAGCTCTTGGGTGAGCTTTAAAATTAGTTTCTGAGAGTCAATTGAATACATGTGGAACAAGATAAGAAGGATTGTTCCTTTTAGAAAGTAATGTTATTTTTTCAGTACTTTTTTAGTCACTAGGCGATTGCCTTGTGCATCAAAAATGGAGACTAAATAGATGCCTTTGTTGTACTCTTCTATATTTAAAGTAGTGACTGCATTATCTAAAGTGCCCGCTAATAAGCGTTTGCCAATGATATTTCTAAATTCATAAGAAGCACCAGCTTCAAGGTCTTGTACTTCAATATTGATCAGATCTGTGGTTGGATTCGGATAGAGCTTTAACTTAATAGAGATATCAATAGCAGCTATATCATGTAGTGGAGGTGATGCCTGTAGATAGCTCCCGTTGAAGGGCAAACTACAGAACAGACATAATATGACGATCACCTTATACATACTACGAATATACAAGGACTTGAGGGACCAAGATGTTATAAAATCTTTAAACTTTGATTAATTATACTAAATTGAAGTTATAGTAGACAAACGACTACGAAAAGCTTTTTTCTGGATGCTTCCCTTTATATCCTTTATAAATTTCTTCTACACGCCTAATTTCTGCGGCTGCATCACCGCTGAGATAAACGAGTTCTTTGATGTGTAAGGTTTTATGTTCAAAATCAAAAATGATTGGCAAGATGGGAATATTGGCACGTTTGGCAATGTAGTAAAACCCAGTCTTGAATTTTGCTACTTTTTTTCGAGTCGCTTCAGGGGTTATACATATATATAAACTATCATATTTATCGTATTGATCTGCAACGGCATGCACAAAATTATTCGCCTGGCTTCGATCCACAGCAATACCGCCTAGCCATTTGATATATGGACCAACGATTTTGTGGTTAGCTATTTCTGACTTTATGACAAAATTAATCTGAACTTCATACCAGTTTCGAAACATAATACCTATTGGCACGTCGTGGAATGAGGTGTGTGGAGCAACAGTAATTAAGAATTTTTTGACCTCTCTTGGGTAGTTGCCTTCAACCTTCCATCCCCAAATTTTGGTAAAAAGAAACTTATAAAACGTCTTTTTCATAATTTAGCAACTACATTACTATCTACGAAAATAAAAGATTGTTACAAATCAAAGACTAAATTTAAACCAATGCCGCTTTCAATCGTCTTAGTATCAACCCTTGCAAAACACTAAGGTCAATGACAAAACCGTCAGATGCTTTAATTATTTCATATCTCAAAAGTGAGAAGCAACAAGAAAAGGGTTATAGCATGCTGATGGAGCGTTTTGGTAAGTCTATATACAATCAGATATACAGATTTACAAATAGCCATCAAGATACTGATGATGTGTTTCAAAATACATTGGTCAAAGTATTCAAAGGCATCTCATCATTTGAAGAGAAATCGGCACTCTACTCATGGATTTATAGGATAGCCTATAATGAAACCATGACTTTTTTAAAACAGAAGTCAAGGTATTCAGAAGTTCGATCAGAGTTTGGCCAACATAAAGACACGAGAGATATCAGTTATGATTCTCCAAATCCGCAGTATATCATGGGAGTCTTACAAGATGCTGTTAAATCTTTGCCGGAGCGCCAGCGTCTTGTGTTTGAGTTGAGGTATTTCAACGAGATGAGTTATAATGACATATCAAACATGTTAGACACAACAGTCGGAGCATTGAAAGCGTCTTATCATATCGCTGTCAAAAAAATTGAAAAATATATCACCAATTTGAAAATTGTGGATCATGAATATTAAAGTACTACAAGAGCTTCAGGAATTAAGTCCTGAGTTAGCTGATCTGAAAAAACATCACAGTCCAGTTGATATGCCTATTGGCTATCAAAAAGAATTATTTGAAAAAATAAAATCAGATTTACCTCAAAACCCAAAGTCAAAACGATTCAATCTACCAATACTTGGTGCGGTAGCAGCTGCATGTATAGTTATGATAGCCTATGTGAGCTTGCTCAAACCTGCTCCGCAAGTCGATGTTCAAAAAGAGGTATATGAAAGTTATGTTTTGGAAAACCTTGAGGAATATGAAGATATACTTGTCGACGATCAGGAAGTCGAATCTTGGTTAACCCGACAATTAGATGACATACCAGAATCGGAGCTCATATCCTATTTAGAAAACAACTTAGACCAATTAGATTTAAATTTTCAATACTAAGCCATGAAATCAATATATCTTATTTCACTCTTCTGCATTCCAGCACTCGTTTTTAGCCAAACCTCAGGTGATCATAATGATCAGATAGAGTCCCTTTTTATAGGGCATATTACTAGTGAATTGGATTTGAGCCCAGAAGAATCAAGAGCATTTTGGCCAATTTATAATGCCTATCGAAAAGCTTCTGACAAGGCTAGAAAAATGTCGCACAGCTACAGACATGATGCAATAGAAATTACCTCAGATGCGCAAGCATTGCAAATATTAAATGATCACTTAACAGGTGATCAAAAGCGATTAGATCTCAAACGACAGCTCTACAAAGATTTGGCAGATATCATTTCTTCACAGCGGATTCTGACTTTAAAATCTGCAGAACATCAATTTCGAAGACAAATGTTTGATCGGATAAAAGAAAAAAGTGGGATCTAAACCAATAAGCTAGTAACAATTTTTTTTCAAGCTCAATTCTCAATTCTTCCTTGAAATTGCTTTGATTTTTTGCAGAATCTCGATTTATTTTAAAAATAATACCATTTAAAAATTAAGATTCGCATTCAAGATTAGAAATACAGCGCATATGTTTCTCTATGAGTGCTAAACTATTAGAGAAATTCAAAAAATAAATGTGTTAACTTCTAATTATATATTCAACTGGTTTTCAGCGATTTAAAATAAATTACAATTATTAGTAATGCCATTGAAATTGTGGAAAAAAAATAAAATCGTGATGGATTATTAGGTCAATTATTACATATATTAGCCTTTGATTATCGTAATCCCTGACAGTATTGATAATGACGAATCGAACAAAACAAAAAACTACCCTCCAAGATCTTGTTTTAGATTTTGAAACAATGAGGCTTGAAGGCAGTGTCCTTTTTCTTGAAGACAAATCATATCTTGATCTGATCGATCTATATCAGTCAGAAAATCAAATCGAAAATGCTTTAGAAGTTGTTGATTTTGCGCTTGTGCAATTTCAATTTCGCTCAGATTTTTATTTTATTAAATCTAAGCTACTTTTTGGTACGAGTCGATTAGAAGAGAGTTTGATGTGTATTCTGAAAGCAGAAAAAATTGCCCCTTTTGAATTTGATATTCAATTGTTTAAAATACAAGTTTATATTGAGTTAGGTCAAACGGAAGAAGCTGAAAAAGCTGTCAAAGAATTAGAGCAAACTTGTTCTAAGAGTGACCTTCCTGATCTATTCTTAACTGAGGCTTTGATCTATGAAAAAGATGGTGAATTTGATCTGATGTTCCAATCTCTAAAAAAGACGCTTTTGCTTGACTCTTCTCATAAACAAGCAATGAAACTTATTTTAGAAAGTGTGGAGCTATCTAAGAATTTTGAAGAAAGCATTTTCTTACACAAACATGTGATTGATGCCACTCCTTATAACGGTATGGCATGGTATAATCTCGGACATGCCTATTCGTGTGTTGGAGAATATGAATTTGCTATTGATGCTTTTGAATATTCATTCATTATCGATCCAATGTTTGAAGAAGGTTATATGGATTGTGCTGAGCTGTGTTTTCAGCTTCAAGATTATGAAAAAGCATTGTCAATATATGATGAGGCATATGAGCATTTCGGTTTTGATTCAGATATCATTCTGAATATCGCCCACTGCCAATTTAATTTGAATTATTTTGATCAGGCAGAACTGAGCTTGAAGAAAGCGATAAAGCTTGACCCCTATTATGATGAAGCTTATTATCTATTAGCTAATTGCTTTCTCCAAGAAGAAAAGTACAAGGAAGCGATTAAAGCGCTAAATAAAGCCATTTACTTGGATGACACAAGAGAAGAATATTACCACTCATTAGCCAGATGTTATGTAAGTATTGGAGAATTTAGAAAAGCAAAACGAAACTATCATAGTGCTGCTGTCAAAGGTTTAGAGCAGAATCTATACTGGGAAGAGTATACTTCCTTTTTGATTAAATTAAATCTATATGAAGAAGCTTACTTAATCATTGATGAAGCTGAGCAGCATACATACAGTGATAAATTGCAATATTGTAAAGCTGCAACACTGATAAAACTTGGTCAAAAGAAAACGGCTCTTTTGGTATTAGAAGAAGCTATATCTGAAAATCCTGATAATTTGAAATTCTTTTTCGATCTTTTGCCAGAGCTTAAGAAAGATCACGAAATTCAAGCCGCTGTTAGGTACTTTTTAGGATAATAGCTGTTCCCTAAACTCAATAAATAACCAAAAACCCAAACCGTCTAAAATTCCATTTTAGGCGGTTTTTTTATTTTTAAAATAGTCAACTATTCTCTTTGCATTAGATTGCCCAATCACAGCCTTCAAGTCATTCTCGGAGGCTATCTTAATATCTTTTACCGATCCAAAATGTTTTAATAATTTCTGAGAGGTCTTCTCTCCGATTCCATCAATGTCCAACAATTCAGATCTTGTGAATGATTTAGATCGTTGATCTCTATGAAAATTAATTGCAAATCGGTGA
The DNA here is from genome assembly GCA_937959275.1 of uncultured Saprospiraceae bacterium. Classification (GTDB taxonomy): domain Bacteria; phylum Bacteroidota; class Bacteroidia; order Chitinophagales; family Saprospiraceae; genus CALFUK01. Next base: position 27,334 of record CALGLU010000033.1, read on the forward strand.
GATTCATTTCTAGCATGCTGTATAAGCTTGAGGGATTCTGATTTCTTATTGATATAAATTGGAATCGGATCATTCGGAAAATAGATTTCCTCTAAGCGTTTTGCGATTCCTATCAATTTCACTTTCTCTTCTATACCTAGCTCCTTAAATATTTTAAATGCCGAACTCAATTGGCCCTTCCCACCATCTATGATCACCAGCTGAGGCAAGGCATCATTTTCTTTTATTAATCTTGTATATCGTCTACGGACAACTTCTTCCATAGATGCAAAATCATTCGGCCCTTCTACCGTTTTAATATTAAATTTTCTATAGTCTTTCTTTGATGGCTTTGCATTCTTAAACACCACACAGCTGGCGACGGGATGTGTGCCTTGAATATTAGAATTATCAAAACACTCAAGATGATATGGAATCTCGTCCATCTGTAAGTCACTTTGTAAGGTTTTTAGTATTCGCTCAGCCGGTGTTTGCTTGTTTTGCTTATTCATCTCTTCTCTTCTTCTCTGCAAGGAGAAATAAACAAGGTTTTTTTGAGCCAATTCAAGCAATTTCTTTTTGTCGCCTCGTTGGGGAATCGTGATTGTGAGTGATTCGTCTAATAGCTTCAATGGCATTGGGCTAACTACCTCCGGCGCAATACTATTGAATTTATCTCTTAGAAGATCTATTGCAAAAACCAGAATTTCGTTAAGATTATCATTTAGGTTCTTTTTTAATTCAACGGTATCAGAATTAATAAGCGCTCCATTAATCACTTTTAAATAATTGACATAGACCCATTCTTCTTGATCCAATATTGAAAACACATCAACATCCTTTATGGTATGACTTACGACTGTTGATTTTGAATGGTAGTCTTCTAAATACAATATGCGTTCTTTAGTCTGCTGGGCAGCCTCAAACTCTAAGTCTTCACCCTGCCTCTTCATCGCATCTTTAAGGTAATCTTTGACTGGCTTAACGTGTCCTCTTAGTATATTTTTAATCTGATCAATCTTAACATCATAATCTTCTACTGCCTCTAAGCCCTCACAGGCACCCTTACAATTCTTGATGTGGTATTCCAGACATACTTTAAATTTATTAGCTTCTATGTTTTGTTCGGATAAATTATAGGAGCATGTCCTGAGAGGAAAGAGTCTTCGGACAACGTCAAGGACTTGTTTTGCTCTAAACTTAGATGTATAGGGACCGAAGTAGGTAGACCCATCACGTATAACTCTACGTGTGAAGAAGACTCTAGGGAATCGTTCTTTTTTAATGCAGATATACGTATATGATTTGCCGTCCTTCAGCATGACGTTGTAGCGTGGCTGAATTTTCTTTATCAGAGAATTCTCCAGCAATAGGGCATCATGTTCGGTATCCACAACCATATATTCAAAATGGTCAGCATTCTTAACCATTGTCTTAGTCTTATATGCTTGGTGCTTTTTTTCTCCAAAATAAGACGACAGCCTATTTTTGAGATTTTTGGCTTTACCCACATATATGACAGTATCGGTTTTATCAATAAACTTATAAACTCCAGGTTGTTTAGGAATCTCTGGGGCTAATTTTTGATAATCTGCGGTTACCATTTAATTAGATCTCATTAAAGACAGGATACATAATTGAGCAGTTGCTGGATTGGTTGCTAGAGCTACATTGTGCACATCACACAATCTCATAAGCATTTGGACATCAGGCTCATGCGGATGCTTATCCAGAGGATCTCTAAAAAAGATTACTAAATCTATTTCTCCTACGGCTACCCTAGAAGCAATCTGAGCGTCGCCACCAAGCGGCCCAGACAGAACTTTTTCTACAGAAAACCCACCGCCTTCCAAATGCTTACCTGTTGTGCCAGTAGCAATTAATTTTTCACTCATCAGGTATTCCTTATTCTGAAGAATAAATGAAACCAGATCAGCTTTCTTCCCATCATGGGCGATTAAAGCAATTGTATTCATACTCAACTTTGCTTAAAGGTAAGTGAACACTTGGAAAATATAAATTGTTGAAAACGTTCTTTCGAAATTAAATAATCAGGGAGCCTGATTGCAACATCTTATCTAAGATCTGATAGATTGTGAAACCATCAAGACAAAACGCGTTAAATTAATTATCATACCTCACTTTTCTTTAAGAGATGTCAAACGAATGCATCCTTAAAGAGAAGACATGTCTCTTATTAATATTTTATTTGGTTTTCTTGGGCTAAAGTGGATCACATTTGTGCGTTTAAGCTCGCTCAACACCCTAGCAACCGTTTGGCGAGATGTATCAGTCAGCGATGCTATTTCCTTATGAGACATACCATGATTAATCAAACACTCGTCAATTCCAATTTTAATCCCTCTCTTTTCTCCAGTACGTTTGATGAAGAACATGATCCGTTCTTTCGCACTTTTAAAGACAAAATTTTTCAATCGTTCTTCCAGATCAAACAAACGGCTAACAATGACATCTAGAATATGAGAAGCAAATGCATCGTTTTCTTCAGTCAGTCGCTTGAAAGTTTCAGCTGGAATAACATAATACGAGGTATCTGAAAGCGCCTCAGCGAATTCAGTTCGTTTGCCATCACCAGCAAAGATATTTTCGCCAAAAATAGAATGGTCGTGTAATATATCTTTAATTAAGGTCTTGCCTTCTCCTGTATGACTAGCTAACTTAACAGACCCTGTAGCGATCAGGTAAACGTGCGATTTTGGATCATTCTCCTGGTAAATAATTTCGCCTTTCGTAATCGAATGAAAGACTACATTGTGCTTGAGTCGCGATAATTGCAAGTCATTTAATGGCTTCAAGTGTTCGAAATGATCTAAAGTCTCAGCTACCGTTTGATTCATAATTCTATTATGGGTCTATGTTATATAAGACATATGAGATAGAAAATACCCCTAAAAATGTCTTCTAAATCATTAACTTTCTTTTTCTACAACAAAAATGGGTATAAATAACCTCTACTTAATAAGGGTATTACCTAATATTTGTTAAAATATGTAGTGAAAATGTTAACTATAATGACTAAATTATAGATTAAAGCAATTTTTAAGTACATTTATACTTAGAACAAACTAAGAAGTATTAACACCCTTAGTATTTTATAAGTCCTCTTCAAATTGTTGATAGAGGGCTTATTTTTTAGGCTTATTTGTTGTCTTTTACTCTTATGGATTCGATGGTGTAACAACTATCGCATCGTCTTTCTTTATATTTAATTGTAACATGTTCTTCTAAGAGTTCTATTACTTTAAGAAAATCCTCGAATTCCTCGAAGTTTTCAGGAATATCAACTAGTTGACTTATTTCTGAAGATTTAACTGCATTGCCTTTAACATTAACCTTACCTGAAAAATTCTGTTCAAATAGATTTTTTAGCCCTTCTAGGCTGGTTTGAGTCATTTCTGCTTCTGGCGTTTCAACTTGACCACTTAATTGCTCCATAGCAGAGCCATCAAACTTATACTCTTCACCTGCACTGATCTGAACTTTCTGCTCAGGATCTGCAATCGCATAAAATTCTACAAGACCTTCAATTGTCCCAACTGTGGTCTCTATTCCTTCGCTCAATACTCTAAATGTAGTACCAAGAACAGAGACTTCTGAATTAGTCGTGGTCACAGAAAAAGGTTGAGACTCATTTTTAGTAACGGTAAATTCTGAATTGCCTCTTTTGATTTTAATGTTCCTAGATGAAGCTCCTTTAAATGTTTCGGGAATTTTCATGATGGCAACATCTAAAATTTCAATTGTAGACCCATCTTCTAATTTTAAAATTTCACCTATTTCGTATATTTCATATTCAGGTGCAGGCGCGTCTGGCATTGGAATATCAGCAACAACGAAGGGCTTATTTTCAATAATGATCTGTTCTGCCAAAGTAACCGTTTCTTTGGGTGTTAGCTTTTCCTGGGGTATGACTTTTTCCTTCGGTGTGACATATTCTACAATCTCAGGTTCAGTCACAGCAGGCTCTGTATCTGTAATTTGTACTTCAGGTATAACTTCTGCAGGAACTTGTTGTTCTGCTAAAATGGGATCTATATCTGTTTCCGGTTTTAAATTGAAAAAGTACATACATCCTATCAAAAGAATGAGGCTGGCAGCAACAGAAAGACCCAATCTAGGCAGGCGCCTAACGGGAGCAGATTTAACATTATCTTCCACCCTATTGCCTTGTTGGGCAGGCTGAATCGTCTTTGCTTTATCCAAAAAGGAATTCCATTCTTGATCGACATCAAACTCTTTGAAATCTATCAAGTTAACTAACTCCTTATGTATTTTTTCTTCTTTCATTGTTATTTTACTGAAATCAGACGTGCAGCATTTCTACTATAGAGACTCAATTGCTTAGTTAAACCACATCTTTTCATTTAAATACTCCTTTATTTTCAGTTAAAATTTCTCTTAATGCTAATGTCGCTCGTTTGACATTATCTTCAACAGATCTAACCGAGATATCTAAAAATTCAGCTATTTCATTGTGAGTTAGACCTTCAACTTTGTGCAATAGGAAGATTTCCTTATTCTTAGGTTTAAGTGTTTTTAGTGCTTTTTTTAGTTCTTGCCTTATGATGTAAACATCGAGTCCTTCATCTTTTTCTTCTATCTCAGATGATCCAATCTTGATTTGTTCCTTAAGTGTCTGATTACGTTTTTTGATCCTTATAAAATCAATCATGCCATTCTTGGTCGACTGATAGAGGTATGACTTCAATGAAGTATCAATATCTAATTTCTCTCTGACCTCCCAAATCTTAAGAAAAGTGTTTTGGACAATTTCACGCGAATCTTCCCAATTATTGATTTTACTATTGACGTAATTGACCAAAGGATTAAAGAATTCTTTGAATACTTCCTCAAATGACTGATCTGATTTAAAAACTTTGGCCATACCTATGTATGCATCAATTCACGAAATCGCTTACGGGGTCAATTTCAATGATGCTCATTTGTGATCAAATATAGGGGTTTAAAGTATCTTAACTAAATAGAATTCAATCAGTTGTGATGTTTTCTTAGGTGATGTTTGTTGATAATAATACTTGTTATGACAGATAAAATAACATATGCAGTAAAGAATAATGCTCCTGGTCCTAACTTTGTATAGTTGAGCGTCTCTACAGCGTATCCTGTTTGATTTTTTCCAATCGATCCTAACTGGGAGGTCACGAGCCCATAAAAGCCTATATAGGCCATAAATAGTGCTATGACAAATACATCTGCCATACTCCATTTTCCTAAATAGAATAGAATATTTTGCACAAGCTTACTCTCTACAGCTTTATCCCAAAACAAATACAACGTTGATAAGATTAATTTCAAGAACGGGAAGGCTATACTAAAAAGAAAAATCAAGATTGCGACTACTTTTAAGTCTATGCCAGCACCGTCCCATAGCGTTTTCGTCACGCCCAATATTGACTTGCTTTCGAAATACAATACCTGCTCATCAAATTCAATCTTTTCTCCTACAACAGAAATACTAAAATCATTAAGCCTCGCATCTAAATCAATCGTTGGTAATGTGACACCTAAGCAAAGTAAGACGATAGATACTGCTGTGAAGATTAAAATAATGGATTTGAAGCCAATCAATACATACAAAATTGAAGCAAGTACAAGTGCCAATGCTAAACACCCAAGGATATAGTTAAGTAAAGTCTTATTCTCCATATCAAGTGTTGACATTGTCTCTTCTATTGACTCAATCGTAGCCTCTTGGTTATCGACTCCATATTTCTGATAAATGACATCTCTTCGCTCGACAATTTTTTCTTCATCACCTTCCATCACCAGCCCCATCAGTTCGTCTTGCATGATCTTCCGAATTTCCGGCTCACTTTTCCTAACTTCTTTTGATATCTGCTTCGTAATTGCTGGTATCTGCTTAGACAAATCCAGATCCTTCATCGCTTCCTTCGCTTGTTCTGTAATACTACTAATGAATAATTTTGGAATCTTACTGTTCTCAGCAAAGCCAGCCGCTATCTCATCCACCAACTTGCCCGACAACAAATATTCATCAAACATATCCTTGACAAAGACACTTATCTGTTTATCCAACCCATCATATGCCTTTGGCGATATTTTGAATTCGCTGATCTTTTTTGAGAATATATCTAGGAGTTGCTCTTTCCACAATTGCAAATTGAACAGACCATAATTGATTCTCTTTATCTCCGCAATATCATATTGGAGGACATTCTTCTGCTTATAATTCTGATGCAGCTGGATACTGAAATAGGATCCCACCACTATAGCGCAGCCACAAAGAAATAAAATGAGATATCTCATGAATTAAAGTTAAACCTTTTCATATACACCTTATAGTATTTAGCATTGAAGTGTAAGCTTTCATCAATACATCTGACACGTTTTAATTCACACTATTGTTACAATTCTCATCTTTTTTAACGGTCTGCAAGTGGAAGAGATTACATATCCATGACTTCCGCAACATCAGCTTCTAAGACATCTGGTTTTGTCACAAACGAAATGGTAATGAATAAAAATAAAGCAACAAGCATCGATAAAGCACCTATGTCAATCCCATAAGGCACACTAAACTTTCCAATTTTCACAATAAAATTAATCAGCAAACTTGCTATCACAGCAACATTTGCAGCAATGGCTGTCCCTCGCTTCCAATTAAACCCAAGGGTCACGACTGGCACAATGGCGGCTGCAAAGGTACCCCAGCCAAAAGCGCCAAGCAAGGCAACAAGATCTCCATTGTTAGATGCCCATAAGGCAAAAAAGGCAGCAATGATGGTAATTAAGCCCGTTGTAATTCTCGCCCATTGAAGTTCATTTTTAATCTTCTTTCCAATTGCTTTTGGGATATCATGCATGATCGCTGCTGTTCCGATATTTAAAAATGCATCTGCTGTCGACATGATCGCAGCAAAGAGTCCCGCAAAGACAATACCCGCCAACACTGGATGTGCATAATGTTGTAAAAACTGTGATGCCGCTTCATCAGGGGCTGCGAGTTCAGGATGCTGACCGCTGACAACTAAAGCTCTCATCACAAGCCCAATGCCTATCCACAAAAGTCCTGAGAATAAATACCCCATGATCGAAACTGGCAAAATGTGCTTCGCATCGCTCACCTTTTTATTCATCATTAGCTTGGTAATCACATGCGGCTGACCTGAGCCGCCAAGGCCAAACATCAACAGCCACGACATACACCCTACCATACCCAAAGTACCCCAAGGACCAATCGCCGCTGGATCATCTGCTTGTATGACTTGATTCATCTCAGTGATGCCACCATCAAAGGTGTACATAACCGTTAAAAAGATCAATATTGCTGCAACAATCATGATGCCCCCTTGCACCAAATCTGTATAGACTGATGCGATTATGCCTCCTGTCACACTATAAAAAACAAGGATAGAACAGGATATGACCATGCTCATTTCAAGTGTCATGGAGCTAAACATTTCCGTCTCAGTCAAGATGTCTCTTAACACCACAGACATCGCTAATATCTGTGTCGCTAAATAACCAAATACACCAAGTATAATCGCTATCGCAATCAAGATCCGCGTGTTGTTATTGTTATATCTGAGGAAGACAACATCTGGCAACGACTTAGAATTTCCCAATTCTGAAAGAAGTCTCAATCGTTTACCATGAAGAAAATTAGTCAAACTAAAACCTAAGACGGCGATAACCACCATCCAGATCGAACTCATCCCCATCCTGTACACGAGTCCTGGACCACCAACAAATCCAAAGCCACTAAGTGTGGTAGAGAAGACAGCAAACGCCGTAACAACAACGCCTAAATTTCGCCCTGCCATAAAGAAATCATGGCTGGACTTTGTTTTTCGATACGCCCAAATGCCGACGACTATACACAAAAACATGTAAAGACCAACAGCCGATAAAATAATGGGATTCCTATATTCTTCCATCGCTTAAGATTCTGCTGCTTTTCTTGCGTCTACTAATTCTTTAAATCGAGCTTCATCTTCTTCAGTGAGAATCCAATCCCTAAATTTGAATATATAAATCAACATAAATAAAATAGGCGTTGCCCACATGGCATAGATCATCCATGCTGTTGGAATCGGCCATCCCAAAAAGAATCGTGTATGTCCAGTTGACACATAGGATGCATCTGCAAAATACGTGAGGGAATAGACGATCAAATAAGCAACTGAAGCAAAAATTAACCATGGTCTAATCCCGTCTAATTTCCCCTTTCTGACTGCACCTACGATGATGAACAAACAAAGTGTTCCTGTAGCGCATAGTCCAAATAGATAGGCTAGGATTTTAGTGGTCCCATTAAGGCTCATGCTTGTACCGCCATGTAGCATGGTTTTATAGACATCATGCAGTTGTCCCGTGACATCGGGCGGTGGAGCTGTCATGAATAATAGACCGATGATGCCCAAAAACAGGATGATCAGCATGTAGAGATAATGGATTGTTTTCATGTATGGAGTGAAAATATACATTCCAATTCAATGTGCTTATGTTTTGAAGGGGAAATGTAGTATTAATGTTTGATGATATTGATGATGGACTCCTTAAAAATCAAGTACTAATTTTGTCTTGATTCTCTCTCTGTCAGTGCAAGATGGACTTGATTTGGTGTTAGTAATATCATAAAGAAGGTTTTTCTGACTGATGTCTATTTTCAACATTCCCACATCCCACATTTCCCATCCCAGATAGAATTAGCCCCTTTTTTATGATTGTTTAATTTGAATTTAAACACGGACAAACTGTATGAATCGACAACAAGAAGAGAAAGCTGCTTGCTTTCAATTGGGATACTCAACAATTTCACTACTTTCAGTCATAATCTATACACATGCGAACTCTCTATCTTATCCTTGTCGTAGCCATCCTATCTTGCAAGACGAACCAATTACAACGGAATAGTCATCACCAAGGTCTAAGTCAAGATGTCGAAGTCATCGTAGACAAATACGGCATCCCACACATCTATGCCCAAAACCAAAACGATCTATTCTTTGCGCAAGGTTACCATGCGGCAAAAGACAGATTGTTTCAATTTGAAGTGTGGCGCAGACAGGCCACAGGGACAGTCGCTGAGATACTTGGTAAACGAGAATTAAAAAGAGATATCGGCACCCGTTTATTTAAATTCAGAAAGGACATTCGTAAAGAAATGAATCACTATCATGAAGATGGTGAAGAGATTATAAGCTCGTATGTCGATGGTGTGAATGCGTACATCACAGAAATGCGTAATAAGCCTGACCAGCTCCCCATAGAGTTTAAATTACTTAAAATCCTACCCGAAGTCTGGACGCCTGATGTTGTTATTTCAAGACATCAAGGATTGTTAGGGAATATTAATCAAGAACTCTCTACAGCGAGAGCAGTCGCTGCCATTGGTGCAGAAAAAGTAAAAGAATTAATCTGGTTTCATCCTAAAGATCCAGATTTAACAATTGATTCGACGATAGATCTCAGCCATCTGGATTTTGACATTTTGGGCTTATATAATGCCTATCGTCAACCGCTTAAATTCCAACCAGAAGACATTGATATTGCCTCACGCAACGAGTCCAATCCTGCAAAAGATATTGGCTTTCATCAAAATAACCTAGTAGGAGATGATTATAGTATTGGGAGTAATAATTGGGTGGTAAAAGGTGATCGCACAACATCAGGCTATCCCATCATGGCCAACGATCCGCACAGATCTTTAGCAGTGCCTTCACTCCGCTACATGGCCCATCTTGTGGCGCCCGGATGGAATGTGATCGGTGGTGGCGAGCCAGAGATACCAGGTATTTCTATAGGTCATAACGAATATGGTGCTTGGGGCTTAACGGTCTTTAGAACAGATGCCGAGGACTTGTATATCTATAAGACCAACCCAGAAAACCTAAACCAATATTGGCATAAGGGAGAATGGCTTGATTTTACCATTATTAAAGAATTGATTGAAGTGAAAGACATGGAGGCAGTAGACATTGATATGAAGTATTCTATCCATGGCCCAGTGTGTTTTGAAGACAGTCGAGAGCAGGTCGCCTTTGCTGTGAAGTGTGGATGGTTGGAGTATGGCGGCTCGCCATATTTAGCAAGTTTGCGGATGGACCAAGCTAAAGATTTTGATGAATTTAGAGATGCTTGTCGATATAGCAATATCCCTGGTGAAAATATGGTGTGGGCTGATCGAGAAGGTAATATTGGCTGGCAAGTCGTTGGCATCAATCCGTATCGACGTACACATAGTGGGATGGTGCCTGTACCAGGAGATGGCCGATATGAATGGGATGGGTACATAGACATGCTCAAAAGACCTAATGATAACAATCCGGAAGATGGCTTTATCATTACAGCCAATGCATCCGTAACACCACTGGATTATACTGAGTGGGATGCGATTGCGTACAACTGGTCAGATCCTTATAGAGGTGAGCGCGTGAAAGAAGTTATAGAATCAAAACAGACACACTCAGTCCAAGAGATGTCACGACTCCAAACAGATTATCTGTCTTTGCCTGCCAGAGAGTTGATTCCCCTTTTACAGAATCTTGAAATGAATTCGACAGATGCAGAGTGGGCAAAGTCTGAATTGGAAAATTGGGATTATGTACTATCAGCTCATTCAAGAGCTGCTGCAGTTTATGTCACATGGGAGAATTTGCTGAAGAAGGAATTATGGCAGCTCGCGGTCCCAGAAGAAGCAAAAAAATACATCACTTCTATACAGCTTAAGCGAGTCATCGATTGGTTGACAAAGCCCGATATGATTTTTGATCGAGAGCCTAAAAAACAGCGAGATGACATATTAAAAAACATGCTAGCCGCATCAGTTGTCCAACTTAATCAGCGTTTTGGAAACAATAAAGCTGAATGGATATATGGCAGTCCAAAATTCAAGCATGTCACCATGAAACATCCTATGAGTCATGCCGTATCCGCTGATATCAAACAAAAATTAGAGGTCGGTCCAAACCCTCGTGGTGGGAATAGCTATACTGTTGGCTCAACTGGTGGCGCAGATAATCAGCCCTCTGGTGGCACGTTCAGAGTCATTATTGACACAGGCGATTGGGATGCTTCAATCGCGAATAATTCGCCTGGTCAATCTGGGGACCCAGACCATCCTCACTATCAGAACTTATTTAATGATTGGTCAAAGGATTCCTATTTTCCATTGTACTATACTAAAGACAAGGTGGAATCTATTGCAGATTATCGGTATATCATGAAGGCATCAAATAAGCTAAGCAAGTGAGCTGTCAAACACTAAAACACTGAAGGGTAAGCTATTTATTTTGGGCGAATCAGGAGCCATATTTTAATCAGCATGTTATCCCATGCTATACCAAACATTAACTAAAAGAGCTGAGCAATAGCATACGATAGAAATCTTATTTGATCGGGATCGTTGCTGAAACAAAAGGTAATGCCAAAACCGGACCAGTGTCTTCTGTTGGTCGCCACAGCCCAGCATTAAAGGCAGATCCATTTTTGGCAAAGTGAATCCTCACTGCAGCTGATAGTAATCCAAAGCCTCCATCAAAATCAGTGAACACAAAATTATCTGTGACAAAACTGATCTTCTTAGATAATCGCCACATACCCGAAAAATAAAAAGGCAACAAGCCTTCTGCAAGACCATCGTTAAAAGAAAAGCCTATTCCTGTACCAAATGTGAAATTATTGTTGCGACTCCCGATAGTCAGAGCTGCTTGAACAACACCAACTGAAAAAACATCATCATCATCAAAAGCTGCCAACACAGTACTACCAACACTAAATGCTCCAGCTTTTTCACCAAAATTAAAACTCAATTTTGGAGAGATGTACAATGAAGGTACTCGTTGCAAAAACAGAGGCGAAATTAATTCCAGCCCACCAGAAAGGGTGAAATTATTTGTGATACCAACCGAATAGGAATTAAAAAAAACACCAATATTTTCATAATAGCTCTGGCCCTTTTGTAGTGCATATCCCGAAGGGTTAACCAAGTAATGAGTGGAGTTATGATAATCGATAGGATAGCCCTTGTCATCTAGTTCTTGTTCGCTATCCCGATAAACTACCTTGTTCACTGTTGCTCTATCAAGGGTTATCTCACCCAAGGAACTGGTTTTTAGTACAATCTCAGTTTCAGTCATACTTAATATTTCACCCACATACGTATTCCCATCACTTGTCCTTAATTCTACTTGTTGTCCAATACTTGTGTCGGTTTGGCTCCAGATCAAAGAAGACCAACAACATAAAAGGCAGAATAATAAAGTTGTAAATAAATATTTCATAGTAAAATTTATATCCGAAAAGTAGTTTCTTATTTATACATAATCAATAGTCTCTTCTCAATAAAAGAGTTGCACTTCGTTTCATGAAGTGAATATAAGCTTCATCATATCAACTTAAGCCAATAATTCTTCATAGGGACCTGCGACTTCCAAACCACTTGATGTGCCTAATCCTTCATATACTATATGTCCAGCTTTTTCGAATCGAATTTCAATCTCACTTTGAAGGCTCTCTTCTAACTTACCGGTCATGCTACCTTCAATTGGTGAAATCAATTCTGCTCCTTTCTTCTTATGGGCATGGACATGTAGGATCATGTCTTGTCTCTTAAAGACTAAATAGATATCATTACCCTCAACCTTAGCTTCATATGTCGTGCGATTATATGTGGTGAAAATTTGTAATTCGCCATCAATATAAAGGCCACATAAAAAACCTATAAAATGTGTGCCCAGCCATGGGATATGGGCGATAGAAGCCATAAAATAGTCTGGAGCCTGCTCTCCTGCAAAGTGATTACTCTGCATCCAAATCCACGTTTTCGGAAAAGAGGTCCCCCAGTCTTTTTCAATGTAGCCTATCCCACCAGTAAAATCAACGTCTTCTCCTTTTATTGTCAAAACACCCTTCAAGTCGTGATGAGTACTGACAACACCATGATAACACTGCATAAAAGGCATAAAGGAATACCATCCCATAATGCCAGGAGCGATCCACCGTGTTGGCCAAGGATGGGTATTTTCAAATGAAATCACACCAGCAAAACCATCAAGTGCCAATTCCATACCATCAGAATGAAATCTGTTAGAGCCCAGGTATGTATCAAATCCCGTCCTGCTTGGCTTAAACTCCTCAGCCGGAAAGGTAATATACTGGCTTGATGCCTCCACACCATTCATAATCTGAATAAAGGAGTGCGAATTGGATGTTGACTCCTTTGATATCCCAGGTATAAAAGCAAAAGCATGCTTCTGATCTCGACTAACAATCTTGAAATACCAACCTTCGAAATAGTTGTTATGTTTGTTCCAACCATGATACATATCATGATTCCATAGAGATTTCCAGCGCGTAGATAGATTGCTTAACATCTTTGACAAAGATAGTAAGACTTAATCCTTATTGGTTTTAAAAATGGATAAGCTTTGACAAGAGTCGTTTCATAACACATGTCGGCTTGTGTAGCTGGATGTGCACAGCATCAATGCTTAGCTTTCTTCAGTTTTATCGTCTCTTTTAAGACTTACTACCCTTCAATTATCAAATAAACTTAATATATCCTATCTTGGCCCTTGATGAGTTTCGTCGTATCAGCAAGAAAATATAGACCCAAATCATTTGATGAAGTACTTGGACAGAGCCATGTCACTGATACGCTCAAAAGTGCTATACTTGCTGACAAGTTAGCACATGCATTTCTATTTACAGGTCCCCGAGGTGTTGGGAAAACGACCTGTGCTCGAATCCTGGCCAAAGTCATCAATTCGCCAGATCCTAAAAAAGCGATTACAGATCATGATTTTGGTGAAGTCGATTTAGACGTTTCTTTAAATATTTTTGAATTAGATGCCGCCTCGAATAATTCGGTCGAGCATGTCAGAAATCTAATCGAGCAGGTCAGATTTCAGCCTCAGCAAGGACAATACAAAGTCTTTATTATAGATGAGGTCCATATGTTGTCCCAGTCTGCATTTAATGCCTTTTTGAAAACATTAGAAGAGCCACCACCCTATGCCATTTTTATTTTGGCAACGACCGAAAAGCATAAAATTCTTCCTACCATATTATCGCGCTGTCAGATTTTTGATTTCAAACGAATTCAAATTTCAGAAGTGATCACTCAATTGGAGACGATTGCAGCGCAAGAATCGATTACAATAGATGACGATTCGAAGTATGTCATTGCAGAAATGGCAGATGGTGCCATGCGTGATGCGTTGTCCATTTTTGATCGAATAGCCAGTTCGTCAAATGGCAATATCGTTTACGATGACCTTGTACAAAAGCTTAATCTACTCGATCAGGACTATTATTTCAAAATGACCGAAGCACTTTTAGCGCAAGACAAAACCACTGTCATGACGCTGTTTCATGAAGTGTTGATGAATGGCTTTGAAGGCGATCATTTTATCATGGGTCTTGCAGATCATTTTAGAGATTTATTACTTTGCCAAGATCAAAGATCAGTGCGCCTCATAGATGCGAGCGAAGCTGTCAAACAACGATTTTTAGCTCAATCTAAATTGACAACAGGTTCTTTTCTAATGACAGCTCTCCACATTTGCAATGAAAATGATATTAATTATCCAAAAGCAAAAAACAAACGATTGCATGTTGAAATCGCTTTGCTGAAGATTTGTTATATCAACCAGTTAATTGAAAATAAAACATCAACGACAGCCGCCGCTCCTAACGCTGAAAAAAAAACTCCTGACCCGACCTTAACACCGCAAGAACAAACAAAACCTATCGTTAAAGTCTCTCCTCTTCAAGAAAAAGAAGTCATTGACCTGTCTGATGAGCTAGAAACTGAAGCAGAACAACCAATTGAAAAAACTCAGCCCAAGACTCAGCCCGATCCTCAGCCAGCAATAAAGCCTATCAACGAGGTCCTAATCAAACCCACAAGTGAAGCAACATTGCAAAACACACCCTCTATTTCAAATATTGATTCGCTCCTAACCATCGTCAAGAAAGATAGAGCGATTGAGGAACAGCGAACTGTAAAGAATATTACAATCGATGACGTCCAACAAATATGGGATGCCTATAAAGAAAAAACAACAACACCATCAACGCGGGGCGTGCTTGAAAAATCTCATTTAGAATTAGAAAATAATACAATTGAGATCATAGTTGCCTCAGTGATTGGCAAAGAGATCATTCAACAAGAGATTGGATTGATGCAAGAGATTCGTTCGTCACTCAATAACAACGAACTAGATATCACCATAACAATCGATAAGACAAGATTTCCAGTAACCGAAGTGGAATTGCCTAAAAAGTACTTGAGTTTTAGAGAAAAGTATGATCTGATGGTAGAAAAAAACCCAGAGTTGGAGAATCTTATCAAAAAACTAAATCTGAAAAAAGATAATAATGCTTGATACTAAGTGTAATTAATAAAACACTTTTAGATTTTCTTTGTCAAATGCATACCAATTTACCGCATAAAGGTGTTTAAAATGAATGATGACCTCAACTAAGTTGTTTAAAAAACGTTATACCACAAACCCAGTCAAATTGAAATGAAGGATCAGTCCATTTGGTTTTTAGAAAATATCGATGTCTCGGGAATCTTTTGTGAGAAAAAAATGGGTAATGCTATTGACTCTCACACACATAAAGAATACCCAAAAGGCGAATACATTTATTTACCCGATCAAGCCGCAGATAAACTTTATTTTATCATAGAAGGCCGCGTCAAAGTTGGATCTCTCAATGACCAAAATAAAGAAATCATAAAAGCGATTTTGTCTAGAGGTGAACTGTTTGGTGAGCTATCTTTAATTGGTGAAGACAAACGTAGAGACTTTGCGATTGCTATCGAAAAGACCACTTGCTGCATAATGACAGTGGATGAGATGAAACTAATGATTAAGGATCATAATGCTCTGAGTTTATTTTTCATGAAAATTATGGGTTCGAGAGTCTTGGATATGGAGCAGCGATTAGAGTCCATGGTGTTCAAGGATTCACGAAGCCGGATTGTAGAATACCTTGTCGAATCAGTGAGAAAGAAAGGACAACGTGTTGGGTATGAATGGGTCGTGAGAAAATTTAATACGCATCAAGAAATAGCAAATTTGACAGCAACCTCACGACAGACCGTGACGACAGTGCTGAATGACTTGAGGAATAAAAATTTATTGACTTTTAATCGAAAAAGATTATTAGTTAGAGACCTAGATAAATTGGGAGAAGAGATAATTTAGCGGTCATGTACCACCTGCTAAAACAATTCTTATTTTTATTCTCTCCGGAAAAAGCACACAAATTAGCCTTACAATTATTCGGATTAGGACTAGCCATTCCCGGTATTTCTCATCTATTAAGCTATATCTACAAGCCTGATACCCATAAACCCGTCAAATTTTGTGGTCTAACATTTAAGAATCCAGTCGGATTAGCAGCTGGATTTGATAAAAATGGTGAGTATATACAGGCAATGGCGGCATTAGGTTTTGGCTTTATCGAAGTCGGGACTGTTACGCCTGTCCCTCAAATCGGCAATCCACAACCCAGACTGTTTAGACTACCAAAAGACGAAGCGCTCATTAATAGAATGGGCTTTAATAATAAAGGTGTTGATTACTTAGTAGAGCAACTTAAATCACTACCAAAATTAGATGTCATTATTGGTGGCAATATTGGCAAGAATAAAATCACGCCCAATGACGAGGCTATCAACGATTACAAAATTTGTTTTAAGAAGCTTCATCCCCATGTTGACTATTTTGTTGTCAATGTGAGTTCGCCGAATACACCAAACCTTAGAGATCTCCAAGAAAAAGAACCATTGAAGGCATTGTTACAAAGTGTCAAACAGGAAAATGAGACGTTTGAGACCCAAAAGCCTATCTTATTAAAAATAGCTCCAGATCTAACACAGGGGCAAATTGATGATGTCATAGAGATCGTTACTCAGGTCGGCATAGATGGGATCATTGCGACCAATACGACTATAGACCGATCAAATTTGAAAACCACCGACACTGCAATCGAACAAATTGGTAATGGCGGCTTGAGTGGAAAACCCGTACAGGTCAGATCAACAGAGGTAATTAATTATATCAATCAAAAATCCAATGGCAGCATCCCCATTATCGGTGTAGGAGGCATCAATAGCCCTGCCTCTGCACAAGAAAAACTAACCGCCGGTGCCAGTTTGGTCCAGCTTTACACAGGATTTATCTATCAAGGACCAGGCATTGTAAAACGCCTCGTTAAGCATTTGTAAAACAATCCACTTCACAATCACCGGTAAAACAGTGAAATTCAAAATTCTCACTTACTAAAGATTTAGGGTATTTTTTAATATTAAGAAATTCATGAATTGGTCGAATAAATAATATGTCACATATATTAAAAGATTGATTAATAGCGAGTTAGACATCTACTTAATCGTCATTCTAAATAAGAGTATTTGAGCCTACACTAATCAAAGTACCTTACACATTATAGATTATTGCTATGGTATCGTATTTGACTTATAGAAGGTGTAGCGATGACCGATGACCTGATGATTTCAATAAACCAATGATAAATCTATTCTAGACCATTGCCACGTTCTAGTAATTATAACAAGACGAAGGATGTCGGAGATCGATGTCCGCTAATGTAAACTTCAGATCTAAAATCTGATTGTCATTTTATACAATACTCATATGTTATCAAATAACGACGAATCAGTGTTTAGAGATGCTCGCTTTTGGCTAGCATTGCTGTTCTTCGGAGCACTAATCAGCTTTTTAATTTTAACCTATCCTGTATAGACAGAATAGTTTGTTATCTACCAAGAGAAGAACTTTTATGGTTTTAAAGTTCTTCTCTTTTTTATTTCTGCACTTTTAAACTTAAATCTAAACTCCCAGCAGAGTGTGTCAGTGCGCCAACAGATATAAAATTAACTCCTGTCTTAGCAATTTCCCTGACCGTAAATAAATCGACCCCACCAGATGCTTCGCTCTCGAATGTTGACCCAATAATTTGTACTGCCTCTCTAAGCAATGGTAACTCAAAGTTATCGAGCATGATGCGATTCACTTGTCCACAATCTAGTACTTCTGTTAGCTCTACGAGATTACGGACCTCTACTGTTGTTTCTAATTCGAGATTGTTTTCGGTCAAATAAAGCTTCACTCTTTCAATTGCCTTAGTGATTGATCCACAGGCATCTATGTGATTATCTTTAATCATGATGCGGTCATATAAGCCATCTCTATAATTAGTGCATCCGCCGATTCGCACCGCATACTTTTCCAAAAATCGAAGTAGTGGCGTTGTTTTTCGGGTATCTAAGATCGTCACTTGAGTCCCTTCAATTTCCGCAACAAATCGATCACTCATGGTCGCAATACCACTTAAACGCTGCATCAAATTTAAGGCAAGTCGCTCGCCCTTTAATAAGGCTTGAGAATTACATGTTAATTCAAAGACAACATCCTTATAGTGTACAGCTGTGCCATCCGGAATTTTGACATTGATTGTCGCATCAGGATCTAAATGCTTAAATATCCGTTCTGCTATTGGAATACCAGCCACCACGCCTTCATCCTTAGAATATAAAAATGCAGTATCTCTTAACGTCGGGTCAATACAAGCCAACGAAGTATGGTCTCCATTACGCACATCCTCTTCGAGTCCTTTGACAATAAATTCTTGTAATTGTGCCTCTGAGATGCCTTCTAAAGTAGTTTCGTAATTCATGATTGCAAGATTAGAAAATTTTGATAGGCTTTCCAAAGTTATCCTTTATGAGAATGTCTTTCTTTACAGTCAAATTAAGCCCCTGTGCTTAGATTGTATTCACAAAAAACACAATAAATACTATAGAATTCGCTTACTATTAGTTGACTATGATGGAAATGAGTAGAAATAGCATAAGCTATGAGCTGAGTGAGCAAGATCTAGAGCTCTTACCAGAAAAAGCAGTGTATTGGCATAATCGATCCACGCTTATTCTGGCAGATTTGCATTTGGGGAAGATTAGCCATTTTCGAAAAGCAGGTATTGCTGTTCCGATGGAGGCTGCAGAGGATGGATTAATAAGATTGGAATCACTGTTAAACTCATTTGATGTCAAGCAGGTCTTGATTTTAGGCGATTTATTCCATAGTGAGATGAATCGGGAGTGGGAAGACTTTGTTGATCTATTGTATCGAAATAGTGAGATAGAATTTCATCTGGTGATAGGAAATCATGACATATTAGGCCTACATAATTACGAGCGCATTCCATTAGTGACACATGAAGAGATCTTGGAGATCGGTCCTTTTGTATTTAGTCACGATGCCTTGTCAGAACATGCATTATACAACATTCATGGGCACATTCATCCTGCGATCAGGCTTCAAGGGAAAGCCCGCCAGTCATTGAGATTATCGTGCTATTTCTTCTCAAAAAGGCATGCCATTTTACCTGCTTTTGGTACTTTTACGG
Source organism: uncultured Saprospiraceae bacterium (assembly GCA_937959275.1). Classification (GTDB taxonomy): domain Bacteria; phylum Bacteroidota; class Bacteroidia; order Chitinophagales; family Saprospiraceae; genus CALFUK01. The sequence goes on from CALGLU010000033.1 coordinate 46,762, forward strand.
GTAAACATACACTTCCGTATAAAGTCTCTGATCATGTATTCATAATCGCTGGGGATAAAGTCATCAAAATTGATTGAAAGTAAAATCGTATGTTTGATAAAATTTGTTACGTGAGCCGGCCAGCTAAAACTAAAAACGACGAAGTTTTTGAGACAGAATTATTGCCTCACATCGATGCATTGAAGACTTTTGCCTTCCACCTTTCCTATGACGAAGATGATGCTAATGATTTGGTCCAAGAGACCTACATGAAGGCACATCGTTTTATAGATAAGTACGAACAGGGAACTAATGCGAAGGCATGGTTGTTTAAGATTCTGAAGAACGCCTATATAAACGAGTATCGGAAGAAAAGCAAACGACCGACTCGTGTTGATTTTGAAGATATCGTGAGTTACCACGACAGCGACGACAGTCGCGTTCCTGGTTATCTAGATTTGAGGGAGGAGATATTTAAAAATATGATGGGAGATGAGGTGACAATTGCCATTAATTCTCTCCCGATTGATTTTAGAACTGTTGTATTATTATGTGATGTCGAAGGATTCACATACGAAGAAATTTCGAAGATTATTGATGTTCCTATCGGAACGGTAAGATCTAGATTGTTCAGAGCCCGAAATATGCTCAAAGACAAGTTGAAAAAATACGCTGGGAATCTAGGGTATAAAGATATGAGGAGTAAAAAGTCTGATGAGCAAGAATAAATACTGTACATTGTAAAACGCATACACATCCATTTATAGATACCTTTAAAACGTTAAACATGGCACACAGATTTGATGATCAGGAAATGAGAAATCGAGTTAGCCTTTTTTTTGACAAGGCTCTTAGTAAAGAAGATGAACAGTCTTTTATGACAGATGTCAATCAAGATCCTCACTTCATTAAATTGTATAATCAAGAAAAAACTGCGCGGGAGTTTATCCGAAACAATGTAAGACGCCCATCAGTTTCACCTGATTTAATACAAAATATACGGAATACGTATAGGCACTAATCTCACTTCTCGTGATTAAAATTCTATCCTGGAACATACGCCAGGGCGGAGGGTCTAGACTACTACAAATTGTAAAAGCAATTGAAGCGCAAGCTCCTGCGGTGCTTGCTCTTAGCGAATTTCGAAATAATCAATCTGGGATACAGTTAAGGACGGCGTTACTTAAGCACGACTATCGATACCAAGTAGTTACCGCAGCTAAATCTAATGACAACTCTGTATTAATCGCTAGCCGATATCCATTCAATAGTTCCGTATTTCCAAAAGCTGATGACGAATTTCCTCACAATGTGGTGATGGCAGAATTTAGTGCATTCTATGTTTTAGCTGTCTATCTACCTCACAAGAAAAAACACAAGCTTTTTGACTTCCTTATCGAGCAAGTAAAAGCACATACAAAACCTTGTATCATCGTTGGTGACTATAACACAGGCAAAAACTACATCGATCAAAAAGGTAATTCATTCTGGTATACAGATGATCTAGAAGCACTAGAAAAAACAGGTATGGTCGACGCATTCAGACATCTACACGGAGACATGTCAGACTATTCTTGGTACAGCCACCAAGGAAATGGATTCAGGTATGATCACAGCTACGTAGAAGAGGCCTTATTGCCCTTAGTCCAATCGTGTTATTACCTGCATCAATATAGAGAGGCGAAAGTATCTGATCATTCGCCTATGATGCTTGAGATTGGTTAAATTTCGAAAAATACTTGTTAATGACATAAACGGATGTAAAATGAAGCCAACCAAACGATTAGAAGTTCTTCTTTTAATAACGATACTGTCTTTTTTAATAAGTAGCTGCCACAGTAACGGTGATGAACATGGTGATAAACACTCCGCCGATGTGATTATTTATGGAGGCAGCTCTGCAGGAATAACTGCTGCAATTCAAACCGCCAGACTTGGAAAGTCTATCATACTCATAGAACCAACTACGCGTTTGGGTGGACTCACGACAGGCGGTCTTGGGCAGACTGATATTGGCAATAAGCAAGTGATTGGTGGCATTGCTCGTGAGTTTTATAGACACATTAAGAGACATTATGAAGATCCTGCAAATTGGAATTGGCAACTCAGATCAGACTATAAAGATGGAGGGCAAACACGTTCTGGTATTCAAGAAGATGCGATGTGGACTTTCGAGCCATCGGTTGCATTGACCGTTTATCACGAGATGATCAAACATGTGAACATCACTATAGATTATAATCAGAGACTCAACAGATCAACAGGGATCACAAAACTTGATAATCAAATTAAGTCCATTACCATGGAATCGGGTCAAACATATTATGGGGAGGTGTTTATTGACGCCACATACGAAGGCGATCTGATGGCTGCAGCTGATATCTCCTATACATCGGGACGAGAATCTAATGCTCAGTATGGAGAATCATTAAATGGAGTTCAAGCCAATGATACTGCCAGGACTTTACTCGGGGGAATTTCACATAATGGAGTCCATCATAATTTTATTGATCGCGTTGATCCTTATAGAGTAAAAGGCGATCCTACAAGTGGCCTTCTGCCATTTATTACACCAGGCGGATCAGGAACCAATGGCGAAGCTGACAATGCGATACAAGCTTACTGTTTCCGCATGACGCTGACAGACCATCCAGATAATAAAATAGCATTTAAAAAACCTGCCAATTATAACGAGTTGGATTATGAACTCCTTTTCCGCAATTATGAAGCGGCTGCAGGACCACTAGAAGACATGTATTCTTATGGAGACCCACTCATTCCCTGGATCAATTCAGCTATGCCCAATCGCAAAACAGATACGAACAACCAAAAAGGATTTTCTACTGATTTCATCGGACAAAACTGGGACTACCCAGAAGCTTCCTATGAAGATCGCGAAAAAATTGTCGAACGTCATCGACGATATCAGCAGGGATTAATGTGGACCCTGGCTTATCATCCACGAATTCCTGAAAAAGTCCGAGATATTGTCTCGCAATGGGGAACATGTAAGGATGAATATGAACGAGACGATGGCTGGCAGCAGCAACTTTATATTAGAGAAGCCCGGCGCATGATCAGCGACTATGTGATGACCCAAAAAAACTGCGAAAGAATTGAAACCATCGAAGACCCAATCGGCATGGCGGCCTACGGTATGGATTCTCATCATGTAAAGCGTTATGTCAATGCCAAAGGATATGTATCAAATGAAGGTAATGTTGAAGCCCATGTTAATGCTCCTTTTCCAATAAGCTACCGTTCTATTGTACCAAAAAAATCAGAATGCTCTAATTTGATTGTTCCCGTATGCCTGAGCGCCTCTCACATCACATTTGGCTCTATTCGTATGGAACCTGTATTCATGATACTTGGGCAAAGTGCAGGTCTAATAGCGTCTTTAGCAATTGATGAGAATATTGCTGTTCAAGATTTAGAATATGAAAATTTAGAAAAAGAGTTGATCAAACAAGAGCAAATATTGAATAACAAATAGATAAATTTAATGAAAAATATTGCTGTATTTATCTACCTCTTCTTCCTCCAGTCTTGCCATGACTAGGGTTCTGATATCATCTAAAGAGTGCAATTTGTGTTACACACAGGATTTAATATAATTGGATAAGATACCTGTGCTCCATCATACTCCTCAAGAAATAGATAGATCAAATTCAAACGGCGTATAACCCGTCAAATAAACACCCATCCCCTTCAACTTAGGTAACGCCCCTCTCAGCTGTGTCCAAGAATGACTAGCAGCTACAGGACTAAAGTGTATTGTATCCTTTCCCATAGTATATGTACCAGGACTCGTTAGCAGGTAACTGCCCTCTCCTAGATCCTTAACCCCAGTCAACTTGCCGCCTTCCCTAAAATTAAGCTCGATCGCTAATGGAACTCTGGGTGTCCCTGCAATGTCAAAGTGGATCTTGAAAGCTCCTCCTTGTTCGGTAATTGTGATAACTGATCTTAAGCGCTGCACTTCACTTTGCACCCGACCACTTCTTGGCATTTTATTCCAGTCTCCATCAGGAGCAATATTCTCAGGTAGATGTGGCTGGTAATAAGGTCCCTCTAGTTCCTGTGTGAGAATGTATTTACCATTGTCAACGACAAGTTCTTCACTAACAAATTGCCCTTTGCCAAAAAATGCAGAAGCTAACCGAACTGCTTGCAGAGCAGCCTCTCCTTTAAAGAACGTAAAGAAGGAATAATTTTCTCCAAGGATAGAGGCATCGAGATTACCCCTTCTTATTCTCACCAACTTAGAATGAGAGAAATTTTTCTCATAGTTTGTAGGCAGCTCATACTGTCTTGGAAGCACTGCTGATAAAGATGAAAGCTCCAAAAAATGAGAAAGAGTAAAACTCAGTTTTTCTAATCCAACATTCTCTTCGATAAACGTTGCCATGCCAGAAAACTGCTCATCATCATCCAGTTGAGCCATATACCGATACGCAAAATAAAATCTACTCAAGTCCTCTCTCTTGTATTGATCCTGACGAGTAGAAACCTCGGTTACAACTTCACCATTTGCATGAACGAAATACTTTATCATATCTAGATTCTTCCGTACGGGATCATACAGCTGAGGTCTATCTAACAATCTCGCTATTGTAATAAAACAATCATCCACAAGAGGAGAATAGTGTATGCTCTTCTCCGTATACTGCCCATCAGGATCTATATCTATTCCTTCAGCTAACCATTGGTCAATCCTAGCAATATATTTTGAGTTGGGAAACAGAAAATTAATTCTCGCTAGTGCTCTGCAGACAACCCATCGGTGATTCGGTGTGTGTATCCCGCCTATCGTAAGCCCATCACCTGCCTTGAGTAAAAACTGCTTTGCTTTACGTTGAAAACCGACTAGCAGATCACTGGCTATTTTTCTATTTAATGTTAAAGCTACACTCACAGGCTCTACTGCAAAAGCGGTGTCGGGAGGCGAATTAAAATTAGTCGTCAATAGATCAATATTCCCTTGTTGATTTTGAACAGATAACAAGTAATCCATTGCTAAAGAAAGTACTACAGCAACACGTTCCGATTTAAAATATATTGAAGCTTTTGAAATATAAGATATGACCAATGACTTAGCATATCCAGCAGGGCTACTGTGATGGTAGATGTCATATTGATCTGGGAATCCACCATAGAAAGGGTGGTCTGTGTGGCTTTGTTGTCTCGACAGGATACGCTCTACAGCTTCATCATTCTGTTTAATAAATAATTGTAACTTTTCTTGTGCATGCTGATCATCCTTACAGTTGATCAGTAAAGATGTTACCACTGGTGTACATACAAAGGAGTGTAAGAATTTGCGTCTACGCATCTACTTAAAAATAGCAATAAAATTTGCGAAATCTTTATTTCGGATTTGTTTTATGTACTCATTGGTTTCCAAACAGGATTTAGGTCCAAATTAGAGAGCGTAACTGAATGTGATAAACAGGAACGCATATGCCTGTACAGAACTTGTCAATTTTCTTTTTATGATGAATGGCTTGAGTAAAGCTTTACATATTGCTGATTTCAGAATTTGATACAACACATTTAAAATAATCGAAAAAATTAGGGCACAGTCTTTCAAAAAGAAATGTAATAGTGTAGTTTTGCGGTTGAATTTAGATTCAGGGCCTATAGCTCAGTTGGTTAGAGCATCTGACTCATAATCAGAGGGTCTGGGGTTCAAGTCCCTGTGGGCCCACTATAACTGCCTCGTTATCAATAATTTATGGTAATGAGGCGGTTTTATTATATCCTCAATTATTTATTTGATACACTTTTTGATACACCAAGAGAGAATTAAAGGCATGGGTATCACATAGTAAGCTTGGAGAATGATTTAAATCATTAATCACGCTAACACAGATCATTTATTTAATTGTTTCTTCCACTGATCTTTATAACATCAATAAAAAAAATAGTTATGAACATCAAATTATTCAACGCCCGCTTCGATAAAATAATCATAAGATATTATCTAATGATGATAGTGATCATTGGAAGCTTTTACTTAGGAGCTCCTATTCTTGGTCTAATCGGTTTACCAATTTTCCTCTCCGCTATTTTGGGAATGGAATTTAAAAGCAAGAATAGAAAAGCCAAAGTACATTATCCCAATTTGGAGAAAAGCGATTTAGGAAGAATTGCGGCTTAGATCAACCAATAAGATTTTGAAGCTGATTTAAATTTTGAATCACCAAAGATTTGCCTTCAATTTTTATTAATCCTTCAGATTTAAAATCAGATAAAGTTCTTATCAATGTTTCTTTAGCTGTTCCAGCCATTGTAGCTAAATCATCTCTAGAAACATTTATTTCATAGTGGTCTTTGTTTTCATCCGAATTGTTACTAGTGGCGAACGTGCAAAGAGCGTTTGCCACTTTTTTACGTACTGAGCTGTAGGCGACGTCAATTAATTTCAATTCGATTTCTTCAGCTCTGTTTGCGATCATCTTAATAAACTTTGCGGCGAAGTCTCTGTTATTATATAGCAATAAGAAAAAATCATCTTTAGGTATTAGTCTCAAAGTTGTATCATTGGTACATGCGGTATTGTTTCCATAAGCAGTTTCCTTGATCAATGGGAAATAACCAAAAAATTCTCCTTGATTTATTAACTGTGTCGTTAACTCCTTTCCATATTCATTAATTTGATACTCCTTGACTTGACCTTCCACAACGTAATACAGCCACCTAGCCGTTTGGCCTTCTTCGTATATAATATCTTTTTGCGAAAATTGTCGAATCTCTTTATCTAAAGACAATTTTTCCAATTCTTTTTGAGCTCGAGCATCAGAAAAGAAGCGTTGTAAATTCTGATCTGAAGATTCTTCAAAAGAACTATTGATTCTCTCGGCTTTCTTTAGGCGCATTTCTATAGCCTCTAATAACTCAACATCATCAAATGGTTTTGAGATATAATCTTGAGCACCTAATCCCATTCCCTTTCTAAAATCACTCTTTTCGGCTTTAGCAGTTAAAAAGATAAAGGGTATATGATTCAGCTTGGCGGTCTTGTTCAATATTTTCAAAACTCCGAAACCATCTAATTCCGGCATCATCACATCGCATAATATAAGATCTGGTAAAACTTCATCGGCCTTTTTCAAACCAAGCTTTCCATTTTCTGCTGAGCTTACTTCATAACCAGACAGTTCAAGAATTTCGCAAAGGTTTTCTCGAACTTCGAGATTATCTTCAATTACTAAGATTTTTTTCATTTTTTCTGGGTATCGTTAATTTAAATGTAGTTCCCTTTGATTCTTCACTTTCGAATATTATTTCTCCCCCAATTAGCTCAACATATCGCTTTACAATATTTAATCCTAATCCGGTGCCTTGAATATTTTCAACATTAGAAGCTCTAAAGAATCGACTGAATATGTGTTTCTGTTCTTCAGAAGGAATACCAATTCCAGCATCTTTAATTGCAATGGTCAATTGGTCATTGTCCAAAATAACATGACAATAAATAAGGCTATTTTCTGGGCTATATTTTATTGCATTAGAAATTAAATTGAATAGAACGTTTTTTAATATTCGCTTATCACTTTCAATAAAAATTTCGCCATCAGACATTTCATGAATCAAATTTTGACCATTTTTAAATAGCCCTTTCGTTTCATCATGAATTTCTTGACATAATACTTTAATATCTATTTCTTCGAATTCTAATTTTTCTTTTCCTTCTTCAATTTTACTTAGTGATAAAAAGTCATTTAATATGCCTGTTAGATTGTTAACCGAAGACTTTATTCGATCTATGTGTTTTTGTCTTTTTTCATTTTGCTCAGCCTCAACATATCTGGAAATGAGAGAGGCTGAAGATAGTATTGTACTTAAAGGAGTTCTAAATTCATGTGAGGCCATCGAAACAAATCTTGATTTCAATTCATTCAGTTCAATTTCTTTGCTTAATGCTTCTTTTAATTGCAATTCACTTTGCTCCAATTTAGTATTGGTAGATAACATGCGATTTACCGTTTCTTCCAGTTCGGAAGTTCTTTCTTCAACCTTTATTTCGAGCGCTTCATTTAATTGTGTTAGCTCAACTTCGACTTGTTGAATTTTGGATATTTTTTCATTTAAATCTATTTCAGCAAGTTTAAGTTTGGTTACATCTTGAATTACGCCAACAAGGCTAATCACGTTTCCTTCCGTGTCGGTACGGACTTCTCTTTTCCCATGAATGTATTTTAGTTTATTGTTTTCAGTAATAATTCTAAAATTTATTTCTGCACCTTTTTGATTATTCACAATCTGGTTGGTATCATCTATAACCATTTGTCGGTCATCTGGGTGTACATACTTTATTATGTCATCCAAATGAAGCTGACTTTTATCTTCTTCTAATTCGAAAATTCGAAACATTTCTGAAGACCAACTGGCCTTACTTGATTTCCAATCAATTTCAAAATTACCTAGGTGAGCCATTTCCTGGGCTTCATCAAGTTTGGTTTTACTTTCACTTAATGCATTAAACATTCTTTTTTGATTGGTATCATCCGTGACATACCCCAATGCAAATAATTCATTATCAATTGTACTATAACTTAAGCTAATAGCGACGGGAAATTTTGACCCATCCTTTTTGAGTCCATATAAATCTTGGTGAGCTCCCATTGCCCTGGGTCGAGGATTTTCTAAATAGTTATCTCTATGATGAACGTGTTGCTTTTTATATTTTTTTGGTAGGAGGTCTTCTATAAATAACTCAGCTAGTTCTTTTTCAGAGTATCCGAATAAGCTTGCCAAATATGGATTATGATGAACAATTTTCCCACTTCGATTTACGACAATGATGCCAACGTTGGCTTCATTAAAAATAGCACTAAGCATTTGATTGTAATCCATAAAGTTGAGCCTATCTGTAAGTACTAATATAAGACTTTCGTTTTCTAATAATTGGCTGATAACAATCAGCTTTTGAAATAATGAAGATCATTTTAATCTCATTGCTAGTCCATGATCTTTGAACCAACAATCAATATAAAAATCATACAAATGAAAATAACTGATTTAAAAAAATGGAACGCTGCAATTAATCTTGAAACTAAGCTTTTCATGGCATTAGCTATTGGTATGATTCTATTCTACAATATTGCTTTTTCTTATGATGGTAACTTAGTAATCATTTCATTAGGGAGTCTTCTAGCCATCACTTTTTTGTTCAACATGTATTTATTTGCTCAAAAGAAATCATGGATAGTTATCCTACTTCAGTTTGCCATGATTTTTCTTTGTTGCTTTTCAATTCTACTTGGACTCGTTGAATTGGTCTTTTATTACTTGAGGCAATGAATGTCATAATGCTCATTGATCTAAATCATTTTATCGAAGCATCCTACCTCATAAATTGCGACTAAATAACATAATATGAATCTATTATCACCAATAAGTAAAATAATGACTCCCAAAGTCATAACGGCTAAGCCGGAAGATTCACTACTTAATGTGAATGCAATATTTAAAAAATATGGATTTCATCATTTACCAGTTATTGATGAAGGTGAAATTGTGGGAATGGTCAGTAAATCTGATTTACTCTTTTTTCAAAGAGGGTTTAATAATGGCGAAGACAAATTTGATGCCTATAGATTAAAGACATATAAAGTCAAGCAAATAATGACCAGAAAATTAGCAAAGCTAGATCCAACGGATAAGATAAATGTAGCACTGGAAGTTTTCAAGAAAAATTTATTTCATGCACTTCCAATAGTTCAGAATAACAAACTCATTGGAATTGTCACCACATACGATATTATTTCACACCTGGCCAACGATAAGGGAGCCACAAATAAATACGAATAAAAATGAAAACAATTAATATTTACGGCAAGCCTTCATACCCTTATGATTTCATTAAAAGTACTTTGAAGTCTTTAATCAAAGAAGCGAATTTACACCTTCGGTTAAATGAAATTCATGACATGGATCTTTTCATAAAAGATCAAATTGAGCATATTCCTGCAGTAAGGTATAATGGGGTAACAAAAATTTATAACGATTCAAATCTAAATCAATTTTCTACATCACTTAAGAAGTGGATACTTCAAAATGAAAACTTTGGGACGTTGGAAAACATTATGGTTCCAATTGATTATTCTTTATCATCGGAAAATGCTTTAGCGTATGCTAAAAGCTTGAGTGAAGAGAAAAAATATGTTGTTAATATATTCCACACATTTTTTCCATCACCATTAATGTTGAATAATCAAGTTTACATTGATGAAGGACAAGAATTGAGAGAAAGGGAGAAGTTTACAAAATATGTAGACTTTTTAAATAGTGAATGGATCGGGGAAAAAAGTAATGGAGGGATTCCATTTAAATCTCAATTTTCTGTGGGTTTTGCAAGTGATGAAATAATTTCTTTTTCAGAAGATTTGGAGGATGGATTTATTGTGATGGGAAGTAAGGGCGAATCAAACATTCAAAAAAGAATCTTTGGTTCCGTTTCCATCGACACGGCAAAAAAAGCAAAATGTCCAGTTCTAATTGTACCCGAAAAGGCAAGATATGCGGGCTTTAAAAATGTAATGTATTGTGGGAATGATATAAGCTTAGACGGCAATAGTGTGCCAACATTAATGAACTTTTTCAAAGGACATGATACTAATATTCATTTAACTCATTTTGGCATTGACGATTATGATCACGAATCACTACTTACGACGTGGAATGCATTTTATGATGAAAATAAAGTAAGCTATACGGCCAATCAAAATAAAATAACTAAGGATCGGATCAAAGACTTTTGCAAGAAGAACTCAATAGATTTAATTGTGCTTGCAAGACCGAAAAGAGGCGCTTTTGAAAGTTTTCTTCACAAGAGCTTTACTAAAGAAATGGCAATTTTTTCTGAGACACCATTATTAATATTAAACCAGCAATAAGATGAAAAACATTCTGATTCCAATGGACTTCACAGAAGTCGCCAAAAATGCTTTATCCTTCGGATTGCAATTATTTGAAGACGAAAGAATATTTATCCTTCATACATGCCATGGATCCTACTATAGTGATTCTATGTTTGATGAACCAAGACTCGATAAGAAGAAAATTCTACAGCAAGAATTAACTAATGATGTTCTCAGGGTTTTAAATAAAAAAGTTCTGCCGGATAATATATCTATTGAAGTACTAAATGGTGATCCTGCCCCTGTAATTCAACAATATTGTAAAGACAAAAACATTCATAATATTGTTATGGGGACAAGAGATAAGTATTCGCAATTGGATAAATGGATTGGTACAATTTCTCTTTCTGTAATTAAAACAATAAATGTTCCCGTTTACTTAATACCGCCTTTCGCAAAGTACAAAAGCATAAAAAGTACGTTGGTAGCGAGTGATTATCATATTGGCAATAAAAAGCTAGTGCAATGGATTAAGGAATGGAATTTACCTCATCAATCTTTCATTCGATTCTTACATATTAGGAATACGAAAAAGCCAAATTTTGAAACTGAAAAGAAGAAAATTATTGATAGTTTTTTTGAAGATGATGACCCTACATTTGGTTTTGAAATTATTTCCAAAAACAACGAAGATATTTCACAGTCCTTATTGGCATCAGCTTATAATTATGGTTCAGATTTAATAATAGCTATTCCGGAAAATCAAACGTTTATAAAATCTCTTCTTTTTAAAAGTGTATCGAAGGAATTGATAATGAAATCAGAAATCCCTCTGCTATTTATTAATAGTGAAACGGCCTAGTATTGAGAGAATTCATTAATTAACTAAAAAGACAAAATGAAAGATTACCCTAATAAGTATAAAGAATGTGTTTCATTGATGGAACAATTGGGAGCAGAAATTCCAGAAACAATGCAGGCTTTTGGACAACTACATATGGCTAGTATCACGGATCGTGCATTGAGCAAAAAAACGAAAGAATTAATTGCTTTAGGCATTGCCATTACTGTTCGATGCGACGGATGCATTGTGTATCATGTCCATGATGCCTTAGAGGCTGGTGCGGAGAAGAAGGAAATCGTTGAAACCATTGGAGTGGCCATAATGATGGGAGGAGGACCATCATTAGTTTATGGTTGTGAAGCTCTTGAAGCTCTTAAGCAATTTTCGATAATCCAAGATTAAAATTTAATTCTGTTGGTTGTTTCCAGTTAGATATTTCAATTAGTGATCAGTTGAAATCACCCTTATGGTTTATGCCTAATTCACCAGTTGAGTTAGGCATTTTTTCATAGATGGATTTTATGACAAACATCATGTCGATGCTTGATTGGATATTCCGGTCAAAGTTGCCACCTAAACCGGTTCAAAGTTGCCACCTAAACCGGTTCAAAGTTTACCAGCAAAACCGGAACAAAGTTTACCACTCAAAACGGTTTAAAGTTTACCACTAAAAATGGATAAAATTGAGTCCTAAAAGTAGGACTAAATAAAAGAGTATAAAAAGCGTATTTCAAGTTTAAAAAATGTGGTCTTTTCGTGAAAAAGATCATGTCAAATAAACCCATAGAAATGCGAAAAATAAAGAGGATATATAAGCTTGATATAGCGGGTGTGTCACACAGAAAAATCAGTATTCAGTTAGGCGTATCGAGGCCTACAATTAAGAAATATCTAGAACAAATAAAGAAGTATGAATTAACGCTTGAAGAAGTAGAACTGATGAGTATCGAAGAATTAAGTCAGTTATTTGGACAAGCTAAAAAAGAGGATAGTAGAAAACTAAAAGTGCTAAAAAAGTACTTTCCTCACTTTGACAAAGAATTAAAAAAGACAGGAGTAACTAGAAAGTTATTGTGGGAAGAATATATCTCAAAACATCCTGATGGTCTGAAGCTATCCCAGTTTAGTTATTGGTATAATCAATGGTGTTTAGCCGTATCACCCGTCATGCATTTTAACCATAAAGCAGGTGATAAATTATTTATCGATTACACAGGTAAAAAATTACAAGTCATAGATCCGAGCACTGGAGAAGTAAAACAAGCAGTAGTAATATTATGTGTTTTAGGCTCTTCGCAAATGACTTATGTAGAAGCAACCTATACCCAGCGTAAAGAAGATTTTATAAAAAGTATAGAGAACGCTTTATGGTTTTTTAAAGGAGTGCCTAGAGCTTTAGTCACAGATAATTTAAAAGCAGCCGTAAAGAAATCAAGTAAATACGAACCCGTATTAAACGAGACTTTCTCTGATTTTGCAGACTATTATCAAACCACGGTATTACCCACTCGTGCCTATAAACCCAGAGATAAAGCCATCGTAGAAAATGCCGTGAAAATTATATATACAAGAGTATTTGCAAAACTTAGAACACAAACTTTCCACACCTTAAAATCACTAAACAAAGCGATTCTAGAACATCTAGAAAAGCATAATAATATGTCCTTTAGAGGAAGGTCGTACTCTAGAAAAGACATCTATGAACAAACAGAACTAGAGAGCCTAAATTCACTACCACTAGAACGATATGAAATAAAACATATCCAGATGGGAACGGTACATAAAAACAGTTATATCTATTTAAAAAGAGATAAACATTATTACAGTGTTCCATACCGATATATCTCTCAGAAGGCCCGTATTATCAGCTCCTCCACCGTGGTGCAGATCTATATAAAGCAAGAATATGTAGCCTCTCATATCAGAAATGAGCAAGCCTATGGTTACAGCACAAAGAGTGATCATATGCCCTCTCAACATCAATTTGTAAGCGAATGGAGTAGCAAAAAATTTATCGAATGGGCAGTGAGTATCGGCCCTTTTTGTAAAGAATATATAGAGAAAGTTCTAGACAATAAGCAGCATCCCGAGCAATCCTATAAGTCTTGTGCGGGTATCTTACATATGACTAAAAAAGTAGGCAAAGATCGATTAGAATAAGCCTGCAAAAGAGCCTTAGAATATGACGCCTATAGCTATAGCATTTTAAGACGAATACTTGAAAAAGGATGGGAAGATCAAAACGATTCACCCCAACAAAACAATGAAATACCCCAACATCAAAACATAAGAGGAAATGATTATTATAAATAAATATCTAAACAAATGAATACAGAAATCTTAAACCAAATGAAGCTCCTAAGACTACATGGAATGCATAGAGCCTTTACTCAGAGTCTAGAACCCGACAGTCAAAAGTATACCCCAGACGAACTCATAGAGTTCCTCATACAGAGCGAATCTGACGATAGGCACAATAGAAGAATAGATCGACTTACGTCCAATGCAAAATTTAGATACACCGCATCTATAGAAGATATTCAATATGATCAGACCAGAAATATTGATAAAAATATGATCTACAGATTAGCAGAATGTCAGTTTATAAAAGATGCAAAAAACATAATTATTACTGGATCAACAGGAGTAGGTAAATCCTATTTAGCCTCTGCCATAGGTTATCAAGCCTGTTCACTTGGTCATAAAGTAATGTACTATAATACCTATAAATTGTTCACAAAATTAAAGATGTCTAAAGCAGATGGCACCTACTTAAAAGAAGTTAATAAAATTGCAAAACAAGACCTATTGATCCTTGATGACTTTGGATTAAAGACTTTAGATAACAATGACAGACAGTATCTGATGGAAATAATAGAAGATCGTCATGGTAAAAAATCTACCATGATTGCCTCACAATTACCTATTGATAATTGGCATGAAATAATCGCAGAAAACACCATCGCAGATGCTATTTTAGATCGCATCGTACACCATGCTTTTAGACTAAATTTACAAGGAGATTCCATGAGAAAAAAACGTAGAAAAAAATCTTAAATTTAACCCATGAAAACAACGCTTTTTATACCCATCCAAAGTGGTAAACTTTAAACCGGAATGACTGGTAAACTTTAAACCGTTTTCACTGGTAAACTTTGTCCGTTTTTTCCAATTTGGCTATACCTTATTGCAAGATGGTTATAAGCTTTCTATTGATAAATAAGCAAAGGTCATATTCAAAGTATTCCTGTTTTAAATTAAAAAAATCGAGTGTTGTATACCATTATTTTTATCGGTCCTAAAAATCAGGATTAGTTCTTTTTACTTTTAATATTTTTAACCTACATACTTGTAATAGAAATATGGATTCTTCTAGTAAAAATCAAAATACAAACAGGCTATCTATTTTAAAAAAGAGTGAGCGGTTAATGGGAGATAAACAGGTTTCTTTGTTTAGTCTATCTAACGATAATGGGATGATAGTGGAGATAACTAACTACGGAGGTATCATCACTAAAATTAAAGTCCCTAATAAAGACGGTAACATAGAAAATGTTGTTTTTGGTTATGATGACATCGATTCTTATTTAGAAAACAAAGCATATTTGGGGGCATTTATAGGCAGATATGCAAACCGTATCGCGTTTGGGAAATTTAAAATAGACGATAAACAATATACTCTAGAAAAAAATAATGGTCCACATGCTTTGCATGGAGGAACTTTTGGTTTTGATAAAAAAATATGGGATGCTTCGACTTTTTCATTTACTGATTAAGTAGGTTTAATACTAGAAGCAATAAGCCCAGATGGAGAACAAGGATATCCCGGAAATTTAGAAGTAACAGTAAAGTATACACTTAGTAATAAGAACGAATTACTGATACAGTATTTTGCAAAGACAGATCGATCGACAATAGTAAACTTTACTAATCATTCTTATTTTAATTTAAAAGGGGCAGGTAAAGGCAGTATTTCAGATCATCACTTACAAATTAACGCGAGCCATTTTACACCTGTAAATGACTCTTTAATTCCAACGGGAGAGATCAGATCAGTAGCGGATACTCCTTTTGATTTCAAAAAAAACCGATCGATCGGGAAACAGCTAAAGTATCTCTCTGATTTCAAAATGAAAAGCGTAAATGGTTATGATCATAATTTTGTATTAGATAGAGTAGGAGATGGCTTAGAGATCGCTGCAGTAGTGCATGAACCATCTACCGGTATACAATTAGAAGTATCGACGACAGAGCCATCTATGCAACTGTATACTGCTAGTAATCCTAAGCTGAAAAATAAGGATAAAGAGGATTTAGTTCAAGATTCGATAGATGCTTTTTGTTTAGAGACTCAGCAGTTTCCAGATGCTCCTAATCATGCGCATTTTCCCAGTCCAATATTATTGCCAGGTGAGCAATTTAGATCAGAGACCTTATATAGGTTTTCTGTAAGGTAGAAGCATCATAAATTCTTGTAACCGCAATAAAAGATGGAATTTACATCACTAAGGTCATTCGATGTACACCTGGTGTATACTCCTTAGTAAGTAGTGTTTGAACTTCTAGAAATACTCTATCATCTTCCATAAAATCTAGTTCGCCGAGGTCCAGGATGAGCACTGGAAAAGAGAGTATATTACGGAAATACTCAAAATAAGAATTTTGAATTTTCGTCAGATATTCTGGTTTGATATCTTCTTCAAATTTACGACCGCGATCCTGGATGTTTTTCATCAGAACATCTACAGATCGATGAAAGTAAACTAACAGATCTGGAGAAGGGAAAGACTGGTTTAAAACAGAAAATAATTTTTGGAACAATCCGTACTCTTCCTCTTCCAGATTTTTTCTGGCAAAAAGAACGGTCTTCATAAACATGTAATCAGAGATAGTAAAGTCATGGAAGAGATCCTGAGAAACCAGATTGTGCTGTAATTGTTTATGTCGTTCTGTCATGAAAAACAGCTCTACCGTAAAGGCATAACGAGCTGGATCCTTATAAAACATCGGTAAAAATGGATTATCATTAAAGGTCTCTAAAACAAGCTTGCAATTATGATACTGTTGCATCTTTCGGCAAAAAGAAGTTTTACCGGTTCCGATATTTCCCTCTATACTGATATAATTATATGGTATTTTTTTATCCATAGGTTAGAGCAAAATCACTTCGCAAGTATCAGGTGAGGAGAGGTATAATTCTTCGATAGTTTTATTTAAAACGGGATGTATGTAATCTGCAGCTATATCCATCATCGGGATCAGTACAAAGTTACGTTGCTCCATATGTGGATGGGGGAGTATCAGTGTAGAGGTATTTATAATCTCATTATTGAGGAAAATGATATCTATATCTATTATACGAGAGGACCATTTTTCTTTAGATACTCTGCCCATTTGGGTTTCTATAAGCTGAGTTCTTTTGAGAATTGAAGAGGCGTCATGCTCTGTAGAAACAGTGATCGCCATATTAATAAAATCATTTTGATCTTTGTTTCCCCAGGCTTCTGTTTTGTAAAAAGGGGAGTATGCGGTAATATGACCGATCTGTTCTTCGATTGTTCCTAACGCTTTTAAGAGCTGCTTGAGCGGTTCTTTTTCATTAGATCCCAGATGTAAGTATGCGGTCCTCAATCGATAATTGATTTAACAGAATGATAAATTCTATTGACTTAAAGTCATAAAGATACAAATGTAAAAATAGCTCATATGAATCATTGGCTTAAAGCCAAATAATAATATCAATTTTAAAAGCCACATTCTATTATTTCCAATAAAAAAGTCCCGATCGGGGAAGATCGGGACCGTGTTCAGATTAAATTAAAGAGCGGTTAATGGCTTCTCAATAATAAATTTTTATGATTTAATACCTATTGCTACTAGGTATCTGTTTAGTTGCTTTTTAACGACAGGGAATAAGAAGAATAGTCCGATCATATTAGGGAATACCATGGCAAAAATCATGGCATCTGAGAAATCCCAAATAGAACGCATACTTGCAGCGGCTCCGATTATGATAAATAAACAGAAAATAATCTTATATGCTATATCCGCAGCCTGTCCTCTACCGAATAAAAATTTCCAAGACTGTAGTCCATAATAAGACCATGAGATCATCGTGGATACGGCAAATAGTACTACAGCAATGGTCAGAAAGTAATTAGAATAAGGGATATATTCGGCGAAAGCCTTAGAGGTAATACCTGCTCCCTCATATGATATGCCATCGATAAGTACAGCTCCAGATGCATCTCCTCCGTACTCAAAAATACCACCTGAGTTAAATATAATAATCACTAATGCGGTCATGGTACAGATCACTACAGTGTCTATAAATGGCTCTAGTAATGCTACTAATCCCTCTGATGCGGAGTATTTTGTTTTTACAGCCGAGTGAGCTATAGAAGCAGAACCCGCTCCAGCCTCATTAGAAAATGCAGCCCGTTTAAAACCGATCAGTAAAACACCGATCATTGCACCGACACTCGCTTTAGGCGTAAATGCTTCTGTAAAAATTTGCTGGAATGCTCCACCTACTAAAGAGATATTACTTAGTATAATATATAAACATGCTAACATGTATAAGCCCGCCATAAAAGGGACTATTTTTTCTGTAACCGATGCGATTCTTTTTATTCCTCCGATTATAATGATTCCTACTAAAATGGATAATACGACCCCAATCAGAAATCCCGCCATCGTACTTTCTAAACCTAAAAGTTCTTTTAATACAATAGTTGCCTGATTAGACTGGGCAGCATTACCTCCACCAAAAGATCCACCAATACAAAATATAGCAAAGATTACGGCAAGCACTTTACCTGCTGTCGCAAATCCTCTTTCTTTTAGTCCTTTAGATAAGTAATACATGGGTCCTCCATATACAGTGCCATCTGCTCCTACATCTCTATACTGTACCCCTAGTGTACATTCTACAAACTTAGTAGACATCCCGAGAAGTCCGCATATGATCATCCAGAAGGTTGCTCCTGGTCCACCGAGTGCTATGGCAAGTGCTACACCAGCAATGTTTCCATTTCCGACTGTTCCTGATACGGCTGTCGCCAATGCCTGGAAATGACTTACCTCTCCGTCTTTACTCTCATCTCGTATGGTATCTTTTATATCTCCATCTACAGTGGCATCATCGGATGCCCCTTCATGACCTTCGATATCATCATATTTCCCTCTAACTACATTTATTGCCGTCCCAAATCTTCTAATATTTACAAAACCAAAATAGATCGTAAAGAAAAGTGCACTAGCTACTAATAGAATAAGTACAAAAGGGGTTCCACCTATTGTAAAAAAGATAAGACCTCCAAAAAAATCAGATATGGGCTTAAAGGCCGCATCGATTTTTTGATCTATCCCCACTTCTTCCTGTGCAAATGAAAATAAAGGAAGTAAAACTAGTGCTGTAATAGCATAGAAACCTCGTAGTAGTTTGTTCATAAAGTTTTGGTTCGTGTATATGTAAAGCGTTAAGGTATCTAGTTAGAATGGTTTTACAAAAAAAACCTTTCTTAAATTTCATATAAATCTAATTGTAATAGATACCCATTAGTTTGTCGACTCTTTCTTTAAAGTATTTAAAATCGTTTTCCATTTTAATAAAAAACAGTTCTCTATATTGATATCCTTCTGAGCTGATCAAAGCTGATCTTTTCTTTATTTTATTAATCCAGTCCATCGAAAAATCATAAAACTGCTTATTATGGGAGACGATAAACTGCGGATAATCATAACCAATAAATGAGGTGCGTATGTACTTTGATTTGTATAGCACTAGATTAAGGTAATTCCCAAAATCGTTAAGATAAATTTTAAGTTCGATATCATCACGACCTGCATTGTCTATGGCAGCAACTCCAGAAATAGCTACTTCTCTGAGATGGTTAATTAGTTTTTCTATATCTGTAATCAGTCTACTTACAAAACTTTGGTCCTTAAATCCTCTAATTGTAATACAAAAAATGATCTGCTGATAAAGATTATTAAGCATATTAGAATTCCATATTTCGGTGACCGGATGGCCATAATAATATGTCGCAATTTCTTTTCTAAAATGCTCTATCTCCGCATCGTAATCGTTATGATCCGTAATACTGATCTGTCCATCTTCCCAGTGTAGATGTCCCCATACTGCCAGTAAAAAATTAAAAATATAGCGATGAGAAAAATAGTAGAAAATGGGTATTTCGTTAGCGAGATAGGCAAGACTTTTTTCCTCCGCTGGATCGTTACTTTTGAGTGGTGTCAGAAAGTGTGTAAACTGCTCAAAAAATTCTTCTGTGGTTCCTTTACGCTGAGATCCTATAAAAGGATGAAAGAAAGAAATATACTTATCGCTTCTAAAAATTGCGTCTAAAGATATCTCAAAATGATGGGATAACTTAACGACCTCCTCTAACGTCATGGCTGTTTCTCCATTCATACGTTTATAAGCAGCTCCTTTTCTTATATTTAGAATCTCCATTACATCATGGAGGATGGAACTACTCCGAGAAGCGTATCGCTTAGAAATGATATCGAAAAATTTCTTTTGATAAATTTCTTGCATGTTTAGTGATTTTATGATTAGTGAAAATTACATTTTATATTTTGATAGTTTATAAAATATTTATTCTTTTAAATCTGTTGTTTTGATAAATACGGAAAATTAATTTTGGGTTCTAGGATGAGAGTCTAAGTAAAAACTGATTTTAATGCTAATTTACTTCAGCAATTAATTACCAAATTATTCTAATTAAAATTGTACATGAAATCACTATCCATTATTCTGTTTGCTTTATGTATTCATCTAGGGGCTGTCGCTCAGGACATGATCATTAAAACTAATGGCGATCAAATTGAGTGTAAAATTTTAAAAGTGCTCAAGAATTCCGTACAATTTACATTAGATGGGGACGAGAACCAATTTGAGATATTAAGATCTGAGGTATCCCAAATCATTAAAGGAGAAGAGGTCAGAAAAGAGCAGGAAAGAAGAATAAAGGAAGAAGAGGAAAATAAGAAACAAGATCAAAAGAGAAAGAAAAAAGAAGAGGAAGAAAAACTAAAAAAACTTACAAAAGAAAGAGAGCAAGAGGAGCGAAATAAAAATGAGGAAATTTTAAAACATAAGAAAAGTAAAAAGTTTAAAGATAAATTAGAAAGGAAAAAGATAATTAGTGAGGGTAATGGAGATGTGATTATTACTAAAGATGATAAAATTATTCCCGTAAAAATCATATCGATTACTAAAGATGAAATTGTGTATAAGAGCCTAGAACAGTCTGACGGATTACAAATGGACGATAGCGTAAAGATAGCAAGGAGTGACGTCAAAGAAATCATCAAAAACTCTTCTCTAGCTGGTAACGAAACAGGGTTCCAAAAAAAGGAAGAGGAGAACAAAGTTAAAATTCAAAATATTTCGGACCTTCCCGAAGCTTATCGTAATAAAGTAAAAATGAGTTTTACAGGCTTTGGAAATGGCTCCATTATGATAGGTTATGAAAGAGCACTCAATCTCAGACTTCGGACTGATGTAATATTATCATCTCATGGATCAGGAATAACTCCAAATAATATAGGGAAGTCGGGAATAGGTTTAGAAATAGGGTTACAGTTTAAATTAACAGCCCCAGTAGAAAGCCAAAACCTAATAGATAATCATTATTTACATGGAGCATATATTAAAGCAGCTGTCGGTGGATCTACTATTAATGAACAAATAGAAAACCTTAATAATAGTTTGGTCAAATTTGAAAATGTAAATAGAGAGTATGTTCATGCTGGATTAGATTTGGGATATCAGTGGGTATTAGGGACTAGATTAACACTAGATGTTTTTATGGGTCTTGATTATGTCATTGGTAACTTTGAATCAACTAAAAACAGAAATGGCGTATTAGAAACCACTGAGGTACGTTTATTCGAAGACGGTGACTTGTATGGCAGTGGTAATACTGGAGTATCTGCAGGCTTACATATCGGATATTTATTTTCCATAAAAAAGTAATGGGTAAAATGGATAATCATAAATTTCTGATTTTAATAGTCACTATTTTAGGCTTGAGCCTAACCTCATTATCCGTTTTAGCTCAGGATATAATTACTACTAAAGAAGGGGAGGTGCTTAAAGTATATATCATAGAGCAATCCTTTGAGACGATAACTTATCGGGAGTTTGATGATCCCTATCAATTGCTTTTTACAGTGCCTAAATCTTCAATTCTAAAAATCCAATATGTAGAAACGCTTCCATCCGAAAGTGATATAAATGGATTGCCTAAAATATCTAAGCAATCAAGCTCTGGTAATAAATTTATAGTTGATGGGGAAAGAGATTATACGCTAAAAGAAATAGAGGAATTTTTAATATTAGATAAGTATGCTGAGGAACATTTTAAATCCTATAAGAATAAAAAACATCTTGCTAATGTTTTAGGATTCTCATCGATAGTTTGTATCCCTATAGGTTTAGGAGTTGCAGCCGCAGGTAATGACCTCCCAAGTCTAATAGCTGGGTTTTTGATAATAATAGGAGGAACCCCGATTTTAGGTACTGCAGGGATTATCGCGTTAGTATCAGCAAATAGATCTAAAAATAATGCCTTCGATGCTTACGGAATTTCTTTGCTAGAACAAGATTCTAAACTAAAGTCAGTAAGAGAAATTCCTCAGGTAAAACTCGGATTAGTATCTTCTGGGATAGGTCTCGAAATAAGGTTTTAAATTATATTTAAACAAGGCCATCCATAATCTTATCTACTCTGTTACTCACATCAGGATCATGTACAAGTTCAGGAGCGTGATGTGGTTTTATCCGGGCGTCGATAATTAATGAGCCTCTACATCCCCAATGCTTAAATTCCGTAAACGCATCGACTCCGTAAATATCATGACTCGGATTTGCTCGAGTAAAACTGACCCAGACAAAATTATTAAGGGTTGCAGCTGTAAACTTAGGATCGTCGCATATAACTATCAGTGGGTAGGATTCTAAGATTTGGTTTTTGAGGTGGTCGGTAAGTGTATTTAGTTCTACTTTTGCCTGGTTATAATCTGTAAATTTTGGTCCTTTAATTCCTATAATACCCGGTCTTAAAATACAAGCTTCCTCATAATCAGAGGGTAGGGTAAAATTAGACGGCATCTCAGTGGCAAGTGATCTTTTTTGATCTCCTCTACAAGCTACTACCAGTTTACTTCCCGCATTCCATCCACTACCGGAATAGTCTAGAGTATCGATAGTTGTTTTAGTCTGGAAATGTAAGTCCCTTGTCCAGTCCACTCTCTCGAGTACATGACGAAAATAATGATCTATATTATGAGTATCTAGTGGACCATCATCATCCGCTGCAATGAATAGAAATTTAGCAAGTGAGGTCTGACCTGAGCCCAGTATACGATTAGCTACAGTTAGGATTTCTTCTGGAACTTTTTCTCTCCATGGCATGTATCTTTCTTTACCGATAGCTATTAGTAACGGATGTACACCGGCAGCATCTACCGCATTTAATTCTACTAAACCTGGAAATTCTTGTGCAGCTAGTTCGCCTACGAGCTGGTGTATGAGGTACCCAAAACTACTATCTTCTTGTGGTGGTCTACCTACAACAGAAAACTGCCATAACGGATCTTTACGATGATAAACTCTGTCTACTTTCATCACCGGAAAATCATGGGTCAGACTATAGTAGCCTAAATGATCCCCAAATGGGCCTTCGGGTTTTTTGACATTTTTTTGGATCGTTCCGGTGATCACAAAATCTGCATTTCCGGATAGGTAATGACCTTGATCATCCACGTTGTATAAAAAGCGTCTACCACCTAACATTCCCGCAAATGTCAGTTCACTCAGCCCTTCTGGCATAGGCATAATTGCAGAGAACGCATGAGAGGGAGGTCCTCCTACAAAAATGGATGCACGGAACGGTTTATCACTATTGTTATATTGTTGATGATGGACTCCTATTCCTCTATGTAACTGATAGTGTAATCCGATTTCCTTGTTAGGGATATAGTCGTTACCGGATAGTTGTATGCGGTACATACCTAGATTAGATTTCATAATCTTATCATCATCTGGGCCCATTGTAAACACTTGTGGAAGAGTCACAAAAGCTCCACCATCCATTGGCCAGGAAACTACTTGTGGTAACTGATCTATAGTCGTTTGTCCATATTCCACATCAGTTTTAAAAAGACTTTTTCTTGGTAAGGCTTGTAAAGCCGTAAATGGAGCAGAAGCATATTTTAATGGAGATTTTAGAGCTCTAGTCGGATCGGCTTTTAGTGATATTACTTTTTTTAATTTTTGTAATGTATCTCTAAAAATAAATTCTGTTCTTTCAAAGGTGCCGTAAATATTAGAAACCGCTTGGAATGGACTTCCTTTTACATTCTCAAATAAGATAGCGGGACCTTTATCATCGTAAATACGACGATGGATTTCTGCCATTTCTAGATTAGGATCGACTTCTCTTTTTATTCTAAGAAGTTGTCCGTCCTTCTCTAAATCATTTACGCAAGCTCTTAGATTTTTATACATATAGTTAATAAAAGGTTTTAAAAAGCAAAAAGTTTAGCCATACTTTTGCGTCATGTATTTCCAGTCTTCATCGATGATTTTTCTTAAAATAGATTCGTCGATATCTTCCCATTTTTTAATATAAAGGCAAGCCTTTCCCGTTTTATATTTTCCTAGTTTTTGCATCAGCTCTTCTTTGCGAGGAAATCCAGACATCACATAAAAAGTAAGGGCTGTTTTCCGAGGTGAAAACCCAGATTTGCACATATCTCCTTCCCGTCCACTTTCATATTTATAATGATATTTCCCAAAACCGACGATACTACCTCCCCACATTTTAGGTTTAGTTTTAGTGACTTCCGTCAATAATCGTAATGCTTTAAAACTATCTGATTTACGTTTTTCATGATCTATGGATTCCAGAAAAGCCATCACATCATTATCGTTTTCTAAAGTTTTGTTTTTGTTTTTATTTTTCGAATCTCCAGACATCTTATAAGGAAGTATGATTTATCATCCAAATATACTGCAGCTGGTCTTAAGTGTTTAGTAATAAATAATATGTAATCCGCAGGAAGCATTGAATGCATGAAGTAGGATCACCTAAAGCTATAATAGCTTTCTTTCTCATTTCGACCCATTGTAAGGCATTGAGAAATCTTTGTACTCGTTAGATTTTAAGAAAATTATCTTAGTGATTCATTATTAAATGCTGTAATAAATCTGCAATTATGCCTTTAGTAATTAATAATCCTAAATCAATAATAATGCTCTCAGCACATATTATTACTTTTATTATATCAAATCAATCTCATGAAACAGTATCACGATCTTCTCAAGCATATCCTAAAAAATGGAAATAAAAAATCCGACCGTACAGGCACTGGGACACTATCTTGCTTTGGTTATCAGATGAGATTTGATCTATCAGAAGGTTTTCCGATGTTAACCACCAAAAAACTACATCTTAAATCTATTATACACGAACTACTCTGGTTCCTTAACGGCGATACAAACATAAATTACCTTAAAGAAAATGGAGTTAAGATATGGGACGCTTGGGCTGATGAGAATGGAGATCTAGGTCCTGTATATGGTAAGCAATGGAGAAGATGGGAAACACCTGATGGAAAAGTAATCGATCAAATTTCGAGATCTGTAGATCTTATAAAAAACAATCCTGATTCTAGACGGATCATAGTTAACGCTTGGAATGTTGGAGAACTAGAACAAATGGCCTTGACGCCATGTCATTGCTTATTTCAGTTTTATGTAGCTGATGGAAAATTATCTTGCTTATTGTATCAGCGTTCGGCCGATACTTTTTTAGGGGTTCCTTTTAATATAGCATCCTATGCATTACTAACGATGATGATAGCTCAAGTTTGCGATCTGGAGGTAGGCGAATTTATACACCACTTCGGAGATGTACATCTGTATAGTAATCATTTAGAGCAAGCAAATCTCCAATTGGCAAGAGAACATAGACCATTGCCGACATTAAAAATTAACCCTGAGGTAAAGTCCATTTTTGATTTTAAATTCGAAGATTTTACCCTAGAAAACTACAATCCCCATCCTCATATCAAAGCAGCAGTGTCTGTCTAAAAAAAATAGGTTTAAGGCAATCAGATATAAAAGTAATTTTTAGTTTAAATCCTTATAAAGATCTTATTATGCTAAGCAACTTCCTCGTTATAAAATATGTTTTGATATACTTTGATACAACAAAGTTGACAGACTTAGTTTAAAGAGAAACACCTCCAAGATGTTGTCCTCGTATGGTAGATGTTTTGATCTTATCGATTCTTAATTAAAACGGATAAAAACGGGTGGTTTTACATAAAATCACTTCTCGATTAATCAGTTATGTATAAAAAATACGTTCCATTATAGGGGGAACGTTTTTAAATTCGACTAAGTGGTACGGCTCATGTCGTAACATTGTGTTAACATACATAACAATTTGTTTACCTTCGTATGAATAAAAATAAGTCTATGAGAGTTGTTCTATTTCTCGCCGTATTATTTGCCTTTGGTTCTTGCTCTGTCGAGGAAGGGAAAGGAGGTAGGGCTACGATTACGGGTAAAGTTTTTGTGCAAGATTTTAATGGAGAAGGTGAACTGATTGTTGAGGATTATGCACCAGACTGGGACGTTTTTATTGTGTATGGAGAAGATGATTTTTACAGTGATGCGACGACTACCCACTATGACGGTACTTACATATTTGAGTATTTATACGAGGGGGATTATGAAGTATACGCATATTCTAAATGTAATGCCTGCGCTAATAATATAGAACCTATAACCATTAAGGCACAGGTTACAAGTGCTGATCAAGTAATAGAATTAGAAGATTTGAGAGTCATAGATTAATGAGCACTGTTTCTGACATATTATTAAATAAATTTAATTCTATAGGTCTTAGTGATTTAGGAGAAGATGCCTTATTGACGAGGCGGGATACTAAGTTTGTTTTTAATATAAAGGAGATGGAAAAAGTGCTGGATCTTTTTGCAGATAGGAACTGGAGCATATTAGAGGTAGGAGGAGTCAGGAATCAGTTTTATAATTCTATATATTTAGATACTGCAGATTACGAGTGTTATCAGCACCATCATAATAATCGAGCAAATCGTAAAAAATTTAGATTTAGAAGATATCAAAATGGTACTTCTTTTTTTGAGATCAAAACAAAAAATAATAAAGGAATAACTGAGAAAGAAAGATGCCTGGTAGACAACGAAGAATATAACAAAGCAATAAAGATATTTGTAAACCAGGGATCTTCGTTAAATCCGGAATTATTGGAAAAAAACATTCGCGTAAGCTATCATCGGATCACTCTTTTCCACTTAGTTACTAAAGAAAAAATTACGATCGATACTGATGTCAAAATCACGTTTAACGAGATTGTATATAATTTAGAGAATGTAGCAATCCTTGAGCTAAAACAAGAACAGTTTAATAAGAATCTCGATACTAAAAGATTGTTACAAGATCTGGGACTATTAGAGACAGGTCTTTCTAAATATTGTATCGGTATAATGGAATGTGTGCCTCATGTTAAACATAATCAGTTTAAGCGCAAGTTTAGGATGCTAGAGAAAATAGGAAAAGCCAGCTAATATGTTATCCAGTCTTTTAGAATTTAATGATATTGCTAATATACTAATAAGGTTTATACTTAACTTATTGGTTATCACCATCTTGATCCGTGGGGTCTACTATAATTATAGGAAGGATACAGAGTATGTATTTACTTTTTTCTTATTTAATGTCCTCATATTTTTTATTTGTTTCCTGATGATGAAGATCGAGATTTCGATGGCTTTTGGACTTGGACTCTTTGCTATTTTTGGAATATTAAGATATCGTACAGATACCATTCCGATTAAGGAAATGACCTATCTTTTTACTGCCATCGCTCTTGCATTGATAAATGCGGTAGCTCCTTTGACAGGAGAGGTCTTGTTTATGAATGTAGCGATTGTTCTGTTTATTTATGTCATGGAAAAATTATGGTTCTCTAATAAGGAACAGTACAAGATATTTACATACGAGAAGATAGATCTTATACGAGACGGTAAAAAGGATCAGATACTAAGTGATCTTAAAAGCAGAAGCCAATTAAATATTACGCGATACGAGATTAAAAACATGAATTTTCTTAATGACTCTGCGGATTTAAAAGTATACTTTACTCCAGATGTATAGATCCGCATTAGCAGTACTTTTTATTTCCTTTTCCTTTTGGGTCGGGGCCCAAAGTGATATTCGTCAAGATTTTGAAGTTTGGTTAGCTGCAGAAGTGGAGTATGGTGTTTTTAAAAAGACTAACGCATCATTGGCTCTAGCCAGTAGATACGAAAACAATGCTCAGTTTTCTAAAACAAATTTTGCACAACTAGGTATACAGTTTAACCAGTTAAAGGATATATCCTTTTCGCTTCATTACCGATATGCTGTTGATGGAAAGGATAACGAGGTAGAACAGCGGATCATGATGATAGGAGCATATAAGTATCGCCTCAAGCCTTTTGATGTTAGTTATCGATTGCGAGCAGATAACTTTTTTGGAAATGATGATTTTCTGGATCGAGTAAGGAACAAATTCCAGATCGCTTATCGTAAAAAGAAGCGCAAGTACAGACCTTTCTTATCCTATGAGCTATTTACTACAAATAAAAATAGAGGGTGGATTATGGATCAGTTTAGAGCAAAAGCAGGTTTAAAATATAAAATATCTAAATCCCAAAATATAGCATTGTACTACGGAATTCAGTCCGAATTTAATACCTCTTCACCCGAAAGAGATTTCATTTTAGGGACTTCTTATAACTATAGTTTTGATTAAAAGAATTTGCTTAGCAATAGTGTTATTTAGATGCAGTCTAAATAATTCGGTAAGTCATATATTAATTGGTCATGATGTCTTGTAATTTTAACTTTGTCGCCGTGTAAGTGACATTACTATGACATGTCACATCTGATAACTACAGAAGAACTACTAATAGAGAATATAATGATATACAATCATTTGAATCGCAAAGCCCTCCTTATCTTTCTTACGGCTTTATTGTCATTTTCTCTCTCTGCAGAAGTTTCTCCAGACGCTGGTAAAAAATTATTTAAAAATAACTGTGCTCGATGTCATGCTAAAAACATGAAGTCAGATGCTACAGGACCTGCATTAGGAGGAGTTCAAGAGAGATGGGATAACGAAGCTGATCTTTACGCATGGATCAGAAATTCGCAAGGACTAATTGCTACAGGTAATGCCAGAGCAAACGCCTTATTTAAGGAGTGGAACGGATCTGTAATGAACTCATTCGAGGCATTATCAGATGATGATATAGGATCAATCCTATCTTACGTACAAGGCACATACTTGGGTACTTACCCTGCACCTGTTGCTGGGGCTCCGCTTCCAGGTGCATCAGATGTGGCTGAGACGAGTAATGCATGGATGTACTGGTTACTGTTAGGTTTGCTAGGAATTATTGCTTTCGTACTTTTCAGGATTACTGGAGGTATGGGGCAGATTGCTGCGGAGAAAACGGGAGAAGCTTATGTGCCTAAAACCCTTCTAGAGACTTTGACAAGTAAAGGGGTTGTTAGCCTATTACTCTTTGCTCTTATTGTTTTTGCGGGCTATACCACAGTAAATAACGCAGTAGGACTAGGAAGACAGCAAGGATATGCACCTGATCAGCCCATAAAATTTTCTCATGCTACGCATGCGGGAATAAATAAAATAGATTGTAAATACTGTCATGATGGGGCAAGAAGGTCTAAGCATGCCGTAATACCAGCCGCTAATACTTGTATGAATTGTCATGCAGCTATAAATTATGGATCTGAGTATGGGACAGGAGAGATTACTAAGATCTATGCTTCTGTAGGATATGATCCGAGTGAGAAAAAATATATAGACGGAGATAAATCAGAAGAGGAATTAGAAGCTATATATACTAAGTGGATAGAAAGTGAGTATTTAAGAGAAAAAGGTATAGAAGAGTTAGATAAAGAAGGAAAAGACTTAGTGTCTACTCAATGGGAAGAAATTGTTTCTTCTCTTACTAACGAGCAAAAGAAAACAGTACAAGGTCCTATCGAGTGGACGCGTATACATAATCTCCCTGACCACGTATACTTTAATCATGCACAGCATGTTACTGTCGGTCAGATACAGTGTCAAGATTGTCACGGTGCAGTAGAAGAAATGGAAGTGGCACAGCAAATGTCCCCATTATCTATGGGATGGTGTATAAACTGTCACAGAGAAACAGAAGTGCAGTTTAGTACTAATGAGTATTATAAATCTTATGTAAAATATCATGATGACATAGCATCAGGGAAGAAGGATAAAGTTACGGTCTCCGATATCGGTGGACTAGAGTGTCAAAAATGTCATTATTAATATAGACTTTAAGTCAAACCATGATGAAGAATCAATCTAACATTTGGGTCGGAGAAAAAGATTTATCTAAGGATCCGCAATTCATGAAAGAGGCTCAGCAGGAGTTTATCTCACTAGAGGAACATATAGCTGATGAGCAGGTTATGGAAAACGTAGGCTCTAATAGGAGAGATTTCCTTAAGCTTATGGGATTTGGCCTAGGTGCAGCGACAGTTGCGGCAGGCTGTGATATTCCAGTAAGACGAGCGATTCCATATGTTGTTAAACCAGACGAAATTGTTCCAGGTGTAGCCACATATTACGCATCTTCTTATGTAAAAGGAGGTGATTTTTGTTCTATTCTGGTAAAAACTAGAGAAGGTCGACCAATCAAGATAGAAGGAAATGACATGTGTGATATGACAGGAGGTGGTACTTCTGCTAGAGCACAAGCCTCAGTTCTAGAATTATATGATACTAATAGATTTAAAGCTCCTAAAATAACGGATGGAGAGAGTTGGGGGGAGGCCTCTTGGGCCAATGTCGACCAAAAAGTAAAGGCAGCTCTTAAATCTGGTGCAACTAGAATCGTTACTAACACGATTTTAAGTCCGACCTCTAAAAAAGCAATTGCTGATTTTAAAGCAGTATATCCTAATACAAAAGTAGTTACTTACGATCCAGTTTCGAGTGGTGCAATGTTAGAAGCAAACCAAAAGAATTTTGGACAAAAGTCAATTCCTGATTATCGATTTGATAAAGCAGATACAATCGTTAGTTTCAATGCCGATTTTCTAGGAACATGGATTTCTCCTACAGAATATGCAAGACAGTATGCAAATCGTAGGCGTATCAAAGATGTAAAAAATCCTAACATGTCTAGACATATACAAGTGGAGAGCCACATGTCTATGACAGGATCTAACGCGGATAATAGAATACTCGTAAAGCCATCCGAGCAAGGAGTAGCTATCGCTTATTTATATAATAAAATAGTAGGTGCAGGTGCTTCCACCTCTGGTTTAAACGAAAGAGCTAAAAAAGCACTTGATAAACTTGCAAAATCTCTTTACGGGGCACCAGGTACATCTATCGTTATTAGTAGCTCTAATAACCTAAATGAACAACTTATGGTAAATGCCATAAATAATGCATTAGGGAATTATGGTAAAACGATGGGTTTTGGACAAGCATCTATGCAGAGACAGGGAGATGATAAAGAAGTAGCAGCTCTAGTAAATGAGATGAATTCTGGATCTGTAAGTAACGTTATTGTTATGGGTTCTAATCCTTGCTATGACTATGCAGACGCTGGTAAGTTTGTTTCGGCTTTCGCCAAAGTAAAAAATAGAATTGCTTTATCTTATGCTCCTAATGAGACAGTGGCAGCTTGTAATATTCTTGCTCCAGTACATCATACATTAGAAAGTTGGGGTGATGCAGAACCTAAAAAGGGGCATATATCTTTAGTGCAGCCTACCATAGCTCCATTATTCGATACGAGACAAGGAGAGTTGAGCTTATTGATTTGGGCAGGAGCTGCTCCGAGTGGAGATCAGCCTTACTATAGTTATTTAAAATCTAATTGGTCAGGAACCAGTTCTTTTGATAATGCACTTAGAGATGGGATTGCTCACGGAGCAAGCGATAATCTAGCTGTAGGATCATCTTTTACGAGTGCCTCTATAGGAGCACCCAGTAAAGTTGCCTCGAGCGAATTAGAAATTAGTTTTTACGAACCCGTGAGTATAGGTAACGGTGAGCATTCTGGTAACCCATGGTTACAAGAAATGCCTGATCCAGTAACACGTACTTCTTGGGGGTCTTACCTAGCGGTTCCTGTAAATTTTGACGGTGTAAAACGGTTCAAAGGTTTTAACGGATTAAACGATGGAGATCTCGTAGAATTAACAATCGGAAATAAAGTAATGAATGTTCCTGTTATCCAGCAGTTTGGGCAAATGCCAGGAACAGTGGCTTTATCTTTAGGACATGGTAGAACAGAGGCAGGGAAATGTGGAACTGGCGTCGGTGTAAATGTAAATGATTGCCTTACTATCATTGATGGAAGAGCTCAATATTATAATACTAACGTTTCTGTTTCTAATAAAAAAGGCACAGAAGATCACTATTCTGCAGTTCAGTATCATCATACCTATGGTGTAAAAGGAACAGATAGTGCGACAGGCGAGACTATAAATGCAGATGAGGAGACTTTAGGTATGGCTTATGGTCTGAGTGGTTATCAGGGGGCATTGACGGATAGATCAGTAATCTATACTGCAAATGCTAAGAATCTAAAAGAAGAGTTAGAGACCCTACATGAAAAAAGACATGAGGCTCAGCATCTTAATGATCAGACCCTATATCCTGCGGACGAGTACGAAAGAACAAGATATACACAAGGGCATCACTGGGGAATGCATGTAGATTTAAATGCATGTACAGGATGTGGAGCATGTACAGTTGCTTGTATGGCAGAAAATAAT
Organism: uncultured Saprospiraceae bacterium; assembly: GCA_937959275.1. Classification (GTDB taxonomy): domain Bacteria; phylum Bacteroidota; class Bacteroidia; order Chitinophagales; family Saprospiraceae; genus CALFUK01. The sequence continues at coordinate 79,364 of CALGLU010000033.1, forward strand.
GTTCCAGTTGTCGGTAAAAAAGAAGTATCGAGACACCATGAGATGACTTGGTTGCGTATCGATAGATATTACTACGGAGATCATGAAAATCCAAATGTAGTATATCAGCCGATGATGTGTCAACACTGTGATAATGCTCCATGTGAGAATGTTTGTCCAGTAAATGCTACAAATCACTCTGCTGAAGGTCTTAATCAAATGACTTACAACAGATGTGTAGGTACTAGATATTGTGCAAATAACTGTCCTTATAAAGTAAGAAGGTTTAACTGGTTAGATTATACCACTGCCGATATATTTCCTGCTAATCAGCCAAGAGCTTTTGGAGAGGATATTCCTTATGGAGCAGATAACCTGACTCGTATGGTTCTTAATCCGGACGTTACAGTAAGATCGAGAGGAGTAATAGAGAAATGTAGTTTCTGCGTACAGAGAATTCAAGAAGGTAAACTTACTGCTAAAACAGAGAAAAGAAGTCTAGTAGATAAAGATGTAAAAACAGCATGTCAGACTTCTTGTCCTACTGGTGCTATTACATTTGGAGATCAAAATGATAAAAAAGGCGAACTAAGCAAAAAACTTAGATCACCACTTAATTATATTGCTTTAGAAGAGATAAACGTGAGATCATCTGTTACATATACGATGAAGGTTAATAATAGAGACGAAGCATTAGAAGCATAAAATTTAATAAAAAGAAGCATTTAGATAAACATTAATTATGAGTGCAATCGTAAGTCCAATAAGAGAGCCACTTATTACCGGTCATAAGTCCTATCATGATATAACGGAGGATTTAGTCGGGCCTACTGAGAAAGCCCCCACACCCGCATGGGTCATTGGATTTGTGATCTCTGTCGCCTTATTAGGTTTTGGTGTGTTCTGTATCCTTTGGACGATATGGCATGGAATCGGAACTTGGGATTTAAATAGAACCATAGGATGGGGATGGGATATCACTAACTTCGTTTGGTGGATTGGTATCGGTCATGCAGGTACATTGATTTCAGCGATCCTTTTATTATTTAGGCAAAAATGGAGAACAGGAGTAAACAGAGCAGCAGAAGCGATGACAATATTTGCCGTAATGTGTGCCGGTTTATTTCCATTGATACACATGGGTAGATTATGGATGGCAATGTTCATTTTCCCATATCCAAACACAAGGGGGCCTTTGTGGCCTAACTTTAATTCGCCACTACTATGGGATGTGTTTGCGATATCTACTTATTTTACGGTATCCCTATTATTCTGGTATACGGGTTTAGTTCCTGATTTTGCTTCTGTAAGAGATAGAGCAAAAGGATTACGAAAAAAGATTTATAACTTCTTATCATTCGGCTGGACCGGATCTGCTAAACACTGGCAAAGATGGGAAGCTCTATCATTAGTACTTGCAGGTATCGCGACACCACTGGTACTTTCTGTACATACAATTGTAAGTTTTGATTTTGCTACTTCTGTTATTCCAGGATGGCATACCACGATTTTCCCTCCATACTTTGTAGCAGGAGCGGTATTTTCTGGATTTGCGATGGTATTGACACTAATGATTATTACCAGAAAACTATTAAAATTAGAAGACTATATAACACTGGAACATGTAGAATCGATGAATAAGATTATACTTGTTACAGGAACGATTGTAGGAGTAGCTTATTTAACTGAGTTGTTTATTGCTTGGTATTCAGGATACGTTTATGAGCAGTTTGCATTTTTTAACAGAGCAGCTGGTCCTTATTGGTGGTCTTACTTTGGGATGATGTTTTGTAATGTAATCAGTCCTCAGTTCTTCTGGTCTAAGAAATTACGTAGAAATATTGCCTTTACATTTTTCTTATCTATAGTGATAAACATAGGAATGTGGTTTGAGCGTTTTGTAATTATAGCGACTACATTAGCAAGAGATTACTTACCATCTTCATGGAGTTATTATTCTCCTACATGGGTAGAGATGGGAATCTTTGCTGGAACATTCGGATTATTCTTTGTACTCTATTTAATATTTACAAGAGTAGCACCTGTAGTGGCTATTGCGGAGGTAAAGAGTATATTAAAATCATCAGGAGATCAGTATATAGGTCCTAATAAAATAGATCATCATCATGATGACCATAGTCATCATGCAGCTCCTGTAGTATCTGCAGTTCATAGTCATGGGATAGCGGATCATAAAGAGGGTAATATGATGGGAACTAATGTTGCTCCGGAAATGACAGAAGCTACGAGTATCACGTCAGCAGCAGAATCTTTTATAGGTGATGCTGATGACCTTAAAAAAATAGAAGGAATAGGTCCTAAAATCGAAAGCCTTTTAAATGATGCAGGTATACATACATGGAATAAATTATCTAAGACTGAGCCGAGCTTTATAAAAGAGGTACTTACTGCTGCAGGTAATAGGTTTAAAATGCATGATCCAACTTCGTGGCCTCAGCAAGCAAAATTAGCTGATGAAGGAAAATGGGACGAATTAAATGATTTACAAGATAGACTAGACGGAGGTCGAGTTTAATAAATAAATAATTATGGCAAAAAATACAGAAGTATTATTTGGGCTGTACAATGATGAAGAAGTAATGATGCGGGCGGTGAAAGTCGCTAAAGAGCAGCATTTGGAAATTATGGATGTGTATACTCCTTTTCCTGTTCATGGTTTAGATCCTATTTTAGGTCTAGAGGAATCTCGTCTTCATATTGCTGGATTTGTATATGGTATGATCGGTACATTGACAGCATTTCTAGGTATGACTTGGATATTTACTAAAGATTGGCCTATTGTATTCGGTGGTAAACCATATTGGTCTGTACCTGCTTTTATCCCGATTACATTTGAACTTACAGTATTGTTTGCTTCGATCGGAATGGTGGTTTCTTTTTACGTAGTATGTGGGATGGGACCTGGTGTGACTAACGCTTACCTAGATGATGGAATTACGGACGATAAATTTTGCATAGCATTTAATAAAGCAGAAGTAGAAGTTTCTAAAGTAGAATCTTTTCTTTCCAGCACAGGTGCAGCTATTATTAAATCAAAGACGATCTAAACCTGATATGAAATTATTAATACAAATATCATTTTTTCTGAGTCTAGTAGTATTAGTTACTACAGGTTGCCAGCAGCCAGGAGGTAATAATCCAGGTTCAGAATATATGCCAGATATGGCTCACTCCATTGCTTACGAGGCTAATGCGTATGATTACTACTATAATAACACATGGGGTAGTCAGGATGATTACTATGAGATGGCTAAGCCTAGAGTTCCTGTAAAGGGAACTGTTCCAAGGAGTACTACGGGTAAAAATGGAATCAGTATTCCAGCAAATGGATCTGTACCATATTATTATGGTGATACAGAAGAAGAGCGTACACGTGCTATGAATGAGATCATTAAAAATCCACTTCCTATTACTGATAAAGGTCTAGCTGAGGGGAAAATTTTATATACGATCAACTGTGGAATTTGTCACGGAGATAAAGGAGACGGTGCAGGATATCTTGTCCGAGAAGCAGATCCAGCTAAAGGAATAACGGAAGGAAAATATCCTGTACAACCTGCAAATTTCTTAGACGATGGTTTTAAAACTTTAGGAAATACTAACGGTAGATTTTACCATTCCATAATGTATGGAAAAAATCTAATGGGAGCTTACAAAGATAAATTGTCTCACGATGAGAGATGGAATGTAATTCATTACATCCGATCATTACAAGCAAAAGATAAAGGATTGGTTTACACCCAATTTGAAAATACGCTTAATAATGTAGATATGCCTGCGGGAGAAATCGTGATGGTGGCAGACGCTAGTCATAGTGATGATCATGGAGATCATATGAATGGAGACCATGGGCATGATGCAAAAGGGCATGATGCAGAAGGACACGGGCACGATGGAGATTATAATCATGGAGAAGATCATGATCATAATAAATCTCATGGAGAAAAGCATGACGATGATCATAATGGTCACGGACATTAATTGTTAATTACTATTGATTAAAACACAGATGAATCAATACACCATATCAGGAACACAGAGAATCATTTTATTGGTCATGATAGCCATAGGTTTAGTCTCGATGGGATTAACATTTATAGGAGATGATGATTACCATACTAGGTTCTGGACAAATCTATTGCACAATGCTACTTTCTTTACGGGAATAGGGTTGATGGCCACCTTTTTTATAGCTGTTTGTATAACGGCTTGGGCTGGATGGAGTTCAGGTTTCAAAAGAGTATGGGAAGCCATGTCTGCATTTTTAGGACCAGGTTTACTTGTATTACTTGTAATCGCTTTAGGTACTTATTTGCACTGGCATCATTTATATCACTGGGCTGATGAGTCTATTTTAGATCCTTCTAATCCAGAAAAATTTGATAAAATACTTTACGGTAAAAAAGGATTCTTAAATAAGAATGTATACTTATTCGGAACCATAATTGTGGGCTTAATTTGGTACTTCTTTAGATATAAATTAAGATCATTATCTATTACTGAAGACTCAGATCAAGGTCATAATTTCTCTAATCATAGAATGCAGAGAGTATGGGCAGCAGCCTTTTTACCGATCGTAGGATTTACGAGTGCATTTTTAATTTGGCAGTGGATCATGTCACTAGACTCACACTGGTATAGTACTATGTTTGCATGGTATACTGGAGCTAGTTGGTTTGTATCCATGATAGCTTTTACGATCATTTTATTGATCTATTTAAAAGGTAAAGGATATTACGAAAATATAACAGGAGAGCATATTCACGATTTAGGAAAATTCTTATTTGGTTTTAGTATTTTCTGGACGTATTTATGGTTTTCGCAGTATATGTTGATCTGGTATGCAAATGTCGGAGAAGAAACTATCTATTTCCGTGAACGACATGATAACTATCCTGTTTTATTTTGGGGTAACCTAATCATGAACTTTGCTTTACCATTCCTCATACTGATGAGAAATGACACAAAGAGAAAATTTGGTTCTGTTTCATTTGTAGCAACATTAGTGATTTTTGGTCACTGGTGGGATTTCTTTCAAATGATAAAACCAGGGGCCTTACATTCAGCTGGAAGACATGCTGATCATTTTAATGCTGGTTTTACATTACCAGGATTTTTGGAGATAGGAACAGCTATCGGATTTTTAGGATTCTTTTTATATGTAACATTCCATGCTTTATCTAAGGCAGCACTGTTACCTAAAAATGATCCTTATTTGGAAGAGAGTTTACATCACCACGTTTGATAAAATTATAATTGTAGATAAATGAATTTTTTAGTTCTTTTTCTAATACTACTTCTTATCGTCATCATTATTATCCAACTGGGTAAAGTGAGAAACCTTGCATCTGTAATTAGAGGTGAGGCAAGAGTAGAAAGACAAAATAATGATCGTACAGCCATGTCATTAATGGTGTTTATGGTCGTATTTTTAGTATTCTGTGTAGCGTCTGCTATGTATTACAAGGATTCAATGCTTGGATATGGACCGTTGCAACCTGCATCTGCACATGGTGGAGATATAGATTACCTGTTTAACGTAACTTTGTTTTTTACAGGTATCGTATTTATCATCACGCACATTATCCTTTTCTGGTACTCATGGAAGTATAGAGAAAGAGATAACGCTGATGTTAAATTCTTTGTACATAGTACTAAACTAGAAATGATTTGGACAGCAATACCCGCTGTAGTAATGACATTCTTGGTTGTACAAGGTCTTATGGTTTGGAACGATGTAATGACTGATATCGGTCCAGATGAAGAGTATTTAGAAATTGAAGCAACAGGATATCAATTTGCTTGGGATATTAGATACCCGGGACCTGATGGAATCCTAGGAGAAAAGAATTATAGAAAAATAGATCTTGCTGTAAATCCATTAGGTATGGACTGGTTAGATGATAATGCCTTAGATGATATCGTCATAGATGGATCTGCGGAAATCGTTCTTCCTGTAGATACTAAAGTGAGAGTAAAAATATCAGCAAAAGACGTTTTACATAACTTCTATCTTCCTCACTTCAGAGTGAAAATGGACGCTATTCCAGGACTTCCTACATACTTTATATTTACTCCGATAACAACCACAGAGGAATATAGACAACAATTAAAAGGTCATCCAGATTGGGAGGTTCCTTATGATCCTACCGATCCAGAGTCTAAAATGAAGTGGGAAGAATTTAACTATGAGCTTGCATGTGCTGAGTTATGTGGAAAAGGTCACTACAGTATGCGTAGAGTACTCAAAATAGTTACAAAGGAAGAATATGCAGAATGGGCGGCAGCTCAAAAGTCTACTTACTTCTCGAGCATTAGAAATCAAGAATCTGATCCTAGAAAAGGTCAGCTTCTGAACACAGAAATCAAGCAAAGAAAAAAAGAACTGACAAGTAGTTTTAATGCAGCTTTAAAATCAGATAGTATAAACTTAATTAGACTAGAACATGTTTTCTTTAAGACAGGTTCTGCAGAACTGGCGGATAACTCTAAGTATGAATTGGATAACCTATCGGATCTTATGAAAACTAATAATACTGTAAAAGTAGAACTAGGAGGTCACACAGATAGTCAAGGAGATGATGATGGTAATATGAGTTTATCTAATAGAAGAGCATCTAATGTGATGAACTATCTATCTAGGAAAGGAATTGAGAGTTCAAGAATGGTAGCAGTAGGATATGGAGAAAATACTCCTGTAGAATCAAATGATACTGCAGAAGGAAGAGCAAAGAATCGAAGAACAGAATTAAAGATTTTATCTAAATAATAATAAAAAAGGGTACTTATGGCACATGTAGGAACACATGAGGAAAACGTACTGATTAAAGAACATGGATGGGATGATCACTTTCACGATCACCATCATGGAGATAAATACCAGTCTAATTTTATTACGCATTACATTTTTAGCCAGGATCATAAGATCATCGCTAGGCAGTTTCTTATAACGGGGATTTTCTGGGCGATTATAGGTGCTGCTATGTCTGTAGTGTTTAGACTTCAGTTAGGTTTTCCGGAGGAAAGTCTAGCATGGTTAAAACCTGTTTTAGGAAAATGGATCGTAATAAATGATGGTGTTGGTTCGCTAGCTCCAGAATTCTATTATGCTTTGGTTACGATGCATGGAACGATTATCGTCTTCTTTGTATTGACAGCTGGGCTAAGTGGAACATTTAGTAATTTATTGATTCCACTACAGTTAGGGGCTAGGGATATGGCATCACCATTCCTTAATATGCTATCTTACTGGTTTTTCTTCCTCGCAGGAGTAGTAATGTTTTATTCGTTATTTCTAAGTACTGGTCCCTTTGCGGGTGGGTGGACAGCCTATCCTCCGCTCAGTGCATTACCCCAGGCTTCATCTGGATCTGGTTCAGGTATGACTTTATGGTTAGTGAGTTTGACATTCTTTGTAGTATCTGTACTACTAGGTGGTGTAAACTATATAACCACGGTACTTAATCTTAGAACAAAAGGAATGACTCTATGGAGAATGCCTTTAACAATATGGGCGTTTTTTGTAACAGCAATATTAGGATTGTTATCTTTTCCAGTATTAGTTTCTGGTTTCTTCATGCTGATGTGTGATAGGGGATTAGGAACATCGTTTTTCTTATCAGAAATATTTATACAAGGACAAGCTTTAGAATATATAGGTGGATCACCAGTACTGTATCAGCACTTGTTCTGGTTCTTAGGACACCCAGAAGTATATATTATTATACTACCGGCGATGGGATTAGTGTCAGAGGTATTATCAGTTCATGCTCGTAAGCCAATATTTGGATACAAAGCGATGGTGTATTCGATTCTAGCGATTGGATTTTTATCATTTATCGTTTGGGCCCACCATATGTTTATGTCAGGTGTAAACCCATTTATCTCTAACTTCTTTGTATTGTTTACGTTAATTATAGCAGTACCATCAGCGGTAAAAGTATTTAACTGGATAACCACTCTTTGGGGAGGTAATATAAGACTTAATACGCCGATGTTATTTGCAATCGGATTTGTATCAATGTTTATTTCTGGTGGACTTACCGGTATATTTTTAGGAAACTCAGCAATTGATATACAACAGCATGATACATACTTTGTAGTAGCCCATTTCCATATTGTGATGGGGGTTGCTGCATTCTTTGGAATGTTTGCAGGAGTTTATCACTGGTTCCCTAAGATGTTTGGAAGATTTATGGACGAGACAATGGGTAAAATACATTTCTGGGGTACGATGATTGGAGCATATTTAATTTTCTGGCCGATGCATTATTTAGGTCTTGCGGGAGTACCTAGAAGATACTATAGCTTTAATACCTTTGATGCTTTCCAAGGATTCGAATCCATGAATAAATTTATAACCATCGCAGCGATTATTGTATTTTTTGTTCAATTGTTATTCGTGATAAATTTCTTCTACAGCATATTTAAAGGAAAAAAACAAACGACCAAAAATCCATGGGGTGCAACTACTTTAGAGTGGACTACTCCTATAGAAGCAGGTCACGGAAACTGGCCAGGTAAACTTCCTGTAGTACACAGATGGGCTTATGATTATAATAAAGATGATAGCAGAGAATTTGCCGCTCAGATAGAACCACTAGCAGAAGGGGAAGAAGAAAGTGATCATTAAAATAAACTGAGTTACAGATTTTGAACAAACAAAATACAAAAGCAGTATCTATAAAGTCTGATCTTTTTTCAAAGATCAGAGACTATGGTATTTTGATGAAATTCAAATTAACGCTGTTAGTTGTATTTACCTCTATTATAGGATATTTTATAGCAGCTTCAGGTTCTATTAGCATAGAAGTGGCAGTATTATTAGGAGTAGGAGGTTTTTTAGTTTCAGGAGCGGCTAATGCCTTAAATCAGGTACTAGAAAGAGATTTTGATATATTGATGGATCGTACAGTTGATCGCCCGATCGTTCAGAAAAGAATGTCTGTAAATGAGGCCGTATTGATTGCTGGCCTTTGTAGTGTGGTGGGTATTTCGGCTTTAGCTATTATAAATCCACTGACTGGTTTGCTAGCAATGATTTCTTTGCTAGTTTATGCATTTGTATATACACCTCTTAAGAGGCATAGTACGATAGCAGTTGCAGTAGGAGCTATTCCTGGTGCATTACCCGTTTTGATAGGATGTACTGCAGCAAGTGGTTCTCTTACGATGTTAGGATTGCTTTTATTTGCGGTGCAATTTTTATGGCAGTTTCCGCACTTCTGGGCAATAGGTTATGTGTCTAAAGAAGACTATGATAAAGCAGGATTTAAATTATTGCCTATTGAAAACGGGAATATCGATCGTAAGCTAGGATTACACTCTAGTATTTATGCTGCCATTTTACTAGTAACTTCTTTTATGTTGTTTTATGTTCCTAATCTATCTGTAATTGCAGTAAGCATATGTATAATTTGCAGTGTGGCATACTTGATATTTAGTATAAACTTTCACGTGAGATTTGATCGCAAGTCAGCTTTACAGCTAATGTTCAGCTCGTTTTTTTATTTACCTGTTGTTTTGTTAATTCTATTAGGATTATAATATGAGCACGATGATTATAAAAAACGAAATGCGTAATAAAATACATGCACAAAAGTTTGCATTGTATATTTCGTTTGCCAGTATAGTGATGATGTTTATCGCTTTTACCAGTGCATATATTGTAAAGCAAGCAGCTGGCAACTGGTTAGAATTTGCCATTCCTAATATGTTTTATATCAGTACTGTAGTTATTCTATTGAGTAGTATAACTTTACACAGTAGTTATAAATCGTTTTTAGCGGGTAAAGAGGGAATGTATAAAACATTACTTATAGTATCTTTTATACTCGGAATTGCTTTTTTAATTTTACAGTACTATGGATGGCAAGATATGTTTGCTGTCGGAGTAGATTTAAAAGGAAATGTATCAGGCTCTTTTGTGTATTTAATCACAGGGGTACATGCTTTACATATAGTAGGAGGGATCGCAGCCATTATTGTGGCCATCGTTCATGCTTTTACATTAAGGTTTAGAGTGACAGAAAAGAGAAAATTACGTTTTGAGCTCACATTACATTATTGGCATTTTGTCGATTTTTTGTGGCTTTATTTGTTTGGATTTATATTGCTTTATAGATAAATATTTTAGGATATGGCTACAGATACAGCTGTACTACATGATAACAAAGTAGATTGGTCAGGAGGGGAGAAAAAGCCCTTTAAAGCTAGCTATGGAAAATTGATGATGTGGTATTTCTTACTCTCGGATGCATTTACGTTTTCGGGTTTTTTAATTGCCTACGGGACATTAAGGATCAGTATGCCGGCTTGGCCAGTACCTGATTTTGTATTTCAAACAGTGCCGTTTTTTGGTACGGGATACCCACTATATTTTGTTACGTTTATGACTTTCGTTTTATTATTTAGTTCCTATACCATGGTACGTGCGGTACAGGAAGGAGCTAGAGAAAATAAAAATGGAGTAGTAGCATGGATGTTTCTGACGGTTATAGGAGGTCTTGGTTTTTTAGGATGTCAGGCTTGGGAATGGACAGAGCTGATAGGTCATGAAAATATGTCTGTAACCAGAAACACCTTTGGTACACATACCCAAAATGGGTTCTATCTGGATGAAAACGGGAATATAGATAAGTCAGAACCCGTAATCGCAGGAGAATCTTATCTTATACATAAAGCTGATTTTGCGGCTGGACATGATCACGATCACGGAGATGCTCATGGAGACGATGCCCACGGAGCGGATGCTCATGGAGCTCATTCTTATGATGCACCTGGTCATTATAAAGAAGCTTATGTAGATGAGCAAGGCTTTATACACCGTAAGTTTAAAGTGACAGAAGGAGAGATGGCGGGTGTAATGGTCAGAGGTTTAGATGGTGTAGAATCACAACCTTATGAGGAATTTGGACCAAAGGCTTTTGGAGCATTATTCTTTTTCATAACAGGTTTTCACGGAACACACGTTTTGTCTGGAGTAGTTTTTCTATTGGTAATTATGCTTAACGTAATGACTGGACTATATGTAAAACGTAAGAATGGATACGAGATGGTGGAGAAGATAGGCCTGTACTGGCACTTTGTAGATTTAGTGTGGGTATTTGTATTTCTAGTGTTTTACTTAATATAATTGATAAAAAAATAAAACTATAAATTCCTATGGGACATTTATCATATGAAGAATCAAAAGCTAAAGCTCTAAAGATCATTTTGATCTTAGCTGCCATTACTTTTGGCGAAGTAATATTTGCATTACTAGGAAAGGGATATCTTATAGAAGGATTTAAATTTCCTTTAATCCTGGTAGCTGGAGTTATGATACTTATGAGTATCGTAAAAGCATATCTGATTGTTTACGAATTTATGCACATGAAGTATGAGGTGCCAGGTATGGTAAAATCTGTGTTGCTACCTGTCTTCCTCTTATTATGGGGAGTCATTGCTTTTTTTAGTGAAGGAAATTACTGGAAAGGGAACAGAGCTAAATCTGTTAATGCTGCCAAGACGAAAATAGAGATGAAAGAAAAAGCAGGGATGCAAGGCTCCTTGTATAGAGAAGCAGATACTCTCACAAAAAATATATAAATAAAAAAGACGAGTTTTACTCGTCTTTTTTTTTATCCAGAAAACACTCTTAACTACCATTTGTTATAACTATATGAAATATTTTAAGTCCATAGTAGTGCTGACACTCTTAATAGGTTTCCCTCTGGTTTCCTATTATTATTTAAACGAGGGTTTTCATTTTAGAAAAGATGCATTAGAATCATTAAAAGCAAAAGGACCTCTTGCAGATGTCTGTAATAGTTTTCCAGTGATTAATGGCGAAACTATAGTACTAGTTCATCAAGCTAGGCAATCTGATAAGAATGTACAACAGCATCTAAATAATGTTGCCTTAGAGTTTAAAGACGAATCCAAGTTTAAAATAAAATCGATCCCTTCTACTGCCAGCGGAGAAGTAGATTTATCACTTTCTACAAAAATAGAATGCACGCTAGATGACAGTAAAATGATACTGATCGATACTGCTGGTATGATTAGAAATTACTACGGTTATTCTCTTGAAGATTTTAATGAGCTGATGGAGGATATCGCCATTGTTTTACCTCGTAAAGTCCAGAAGGACATTATAGAAAAGAAGTATGATACCAAATGATCAATTAAGAAAAAAACTAGATATTGCTGCTTATGTAGTGTCTGTTTTAGTTATTGCTATAGTGATTGCGATGAGACCTGCTCAACGATTTGAAGTAGGAGTAGATCTCAGTTTTCTTCCAGCCTTCCATGCGGTGGTAAATACGCTGGCGGCCATTTGTTTAATAGCTGCTTTATATTTTATAAAACAAAAAAGGATCATTGCACATCGTAATATGATTTTTGCTGCAATGACCTGTTCTTTCTTTTTTCTACTGTCATACGTAGTATATCATTTTACTAACGACGAAACCTCTTATTGTGGAGAAGGGCTCATCAGATATGTTTACTTTTTTATTTTGATTACCCATATCATTCTAGCAGGAACATCATTACCATTTATATTACTCACGTTTAGTAGAGGAATTACCTACATGACTGATAAACATAAAAGAATGGCAAGGTGGGTTTATCCGATTTGGCTCTATGTGATGCTGACTGGACCGATAGTATATTTAATGCTTAAACCCTGTTACTAATAAACCTTAACTTTGTAGTATGTATAAAACGCTCGCAAAATTTATTTTAGTTGCTTTTATCTGCTTGTTCATTATAGTGGATCTGCAAGCTCAGTGTCCTATGTGTCGTATGGCTGCTGAGTCTAATTTAGAGCATGGTGGCAGCGAGGGTAAAGGACTTAATACCGGTATCCTTTATATGCTATCAGTACCGTACCTAATGGTAGGGGGATTTGCTTATTTATGGTGGAAAAATAAGAAGGAAGACTTACTAGAAGAGTAGATCGAGTTATTATAGTTTCTGCTCAAAACTAGAAAATAAAAGAGCCACATATTTTGTTTATGCAGCTCTTTTCTAATCGATGTTATCGATATTTTTATCTCTATAATAATCGTCCCTTTTAATCAGCTTTTTTAAAATTTGATACTATATCCCACTTTTGCAAACAGGGTGTTATAGCTAAGACTTGCGTCCAATAAATTATTCTCTATTTTATCAGTCAATCCTTTACTCACACCTATTTCTGTAATTAATTTTCCATTCCCATAAGGGAAACCTGCACCCACAGCTAAGTCCATATTTAATGAATTACGATTAAATAATGATTCTGCTGAATAGCCTATATCTCGATCATCGAGTGTTACATTTATCCAAGATGTAGCCACAGTTTTAGCCCGTCCACCTATACCTGTGCTTATAGATGCTCCACCTTTGGCATATAGGTCTGCCCACTGAGTTGGATACGTGTATTTTAAGTATAAGGGTAGGCTTAGCATGTTTTCTGTAACTCTTAATTCTACACCTACAGGAACATCTATCCCAGCTAAATTAAATGCAGTTCCTTCCTCTACATTAAATCCTGCACGACTATAGTGTACTCCTGTTCCAATGCTAAAATGGCGATCGAGAGCATATGCAATATCAGTACCGAATGTAAAAGACGTATGACTAACCGTTGAGGGTATGACACTTTCACTGATTCCACTCATTACAACGCTAGTATTATTTAAACCCATTTTTATATCTGCCTCTAGTTGTGCAAATACGTTAGTTAAAAATAGAGTTCCTATCGCTACTAAAAATAATCTTGACTTTTTCATAACTCACTTTTTATGGTTTATAAATTCATTGTAGTAAGATCGATTATGAGAAGTTAAGAAGGGTTAGTCTTTTGTTATGGAAGTATTAAAGCGGTCAAAGACTTCAGAGTAGAGTATTTATAAAACATAGGTGCCGAGTCAGGCTTTCGCCAATATTGAATTTTCCAATTAGCGAATAATGATTAGATAGATGTTATTGCATCATATTTGAGAACCAACTCTATCATTTAAATAAAATATAATATTGGGTTTGACCCAAAAAAGAAATATCTTTTAAATATAAGTGACTATAATTATTTCGAGAATATTGATCTTTAGACACTGATGTGAAAAACATGAGCGATCTATCAAAATTAAAAATTACCTATTAATATGTTGGGTGCTAATTCTAATTATGAGAAGCGATATATCGTAAAGAAACCCCAAAATTAGTTACATAATCGAGCTCTTCCGAATAGTAGTATGCAGGAAATATATCTATTTCAAAATTGATTTTTTTCCATAGATTTATCGACAGACCTACGGTAGGGCCACCTCCAAAACCACTCTGGTCTCCAAACTCACCTATAACTCCAGCTCCATAAAATATAAATATATTATCCTCATCTAAGATCCTGTGATGTTTATGGAATAACATACTTGCTCCAGCTCTGGTATCCTCCCCACGATTAGTAAGGCCTAAAAATCCAGCTAATGCAGTCGTTTCTGTAGTGAAAATTTTTCCTGTCCACTGTACACCGTTACCTACACGTACACCCATAGCAGAGTTGTAATCCTGTGCAGATAAAATAGTGACGGCAAAGAGTAGGAAAAAACCCGTTATTAAGTTCTTCAATTATTTAAGTTTTTGTCTCTCAATTACGCCGCAAGATAGCTAAAATGTATTACCAAAACGTGGCATTTAACGCTTAGAGAATCAATTAGTACCGTTTTGACGTGTATTAATACTAATAGTTACTCTATTATTTGTCAGATATATGCTGATCTGGGTTAGCAAAACAGGCTTTTAGCAAACAACTCCAGCCGATTATTAAGAATATACCTCCTATAGGTGTAACAGGACCTGCTAATTTTAGCAATGGAATATCTAATAGATCCTTAATCGCTAGAATGTATAATGATCCAGAAAAGAGGACAATGCCGATAATAAAAGAGTAAAAACTCCGATGCAGCCAGTTTTTAGATAAAACGGTTGATAATAATATTGTTGCTAAAGCCGCCAGTGTATGGTAAAAATGATATTGTATTCCAGTCTGAAAGGCACTGTAAGAAGAGGTGGCAAGTTTTGGTTTTAATCCATGCGAACCAAATGCTCCTAATATCACAGCAAAAATTCCGAGTGTCGCTATAATTTTTACTTTACGTTTTATTTTTATATCGTCGTAAATCATAAGCTCCAGTTTATAGGTTCTATATTTTTAGAAATGAGATACTCGTTGCATTTAGAAAAATGACGACAACCAAAAAAAGCTCCTCTTGCCAAAGGAGAAGGGTGAGCCGCTTCTAAAACTAAATGTTTATTATGATCGATCATTTCTTTTTTACTTTTCGCAAAATTCCCCCAAAGCAAAAATACGATATCCTCTCTGTCTTGCGATATTTTACTAATTACATGATCTGTAAAATTCTGCCAACCAATCTTTTTATGTGATCCTGCTTTTTTATGCTCCACAGATAATATCGAATTTAGAAGAAAGATACCTTGGGCCGCCCATTGACGTAAGTCTCCGTGATCAACGATATCTATGTTTAGGTCAGTTTGTAATTCCTTATAAATATTTTTTAAGGAAGGAGGCACTTTTAGTCCTTTCGGGACAGAAAAACTAAGACCTATTGCCTGGTTCGGACCATGATAGGGATCTTGCCCGATAATGACGACTTTTATTTTTTCAAATGGTGTATGATTAAAAGCGTTAAACATTAAAGTCTCAGAAGGGTAAATAAGTTTACCATCTTTCTTTTCTGCATCTAAGAATTTCTGTATATCCTGGAAATAAGGTTTAGAAATCTCTTTTTGTAAAACTTTTTTCCAAGAAGGAATGATATGTACCCCTTGCATTTTCATGGTATGAAGGTAAAGTTTTGGGGATAATTTTCGATTAAAAGGATTGTGATTACCTCGATTAAAATCTAAGCTTTTAAATAAGTTTAGTAGAGCATTAAAATTTTAAATTGGTTTTTATATTCTAAAAAAATGAAAATATATCTTTCGCATAATGGTATATCAGTTATACCAATGTATTTTTTGTCGATGTACTAAGATTTTTTTTTGTTGAAAAAAAAGCATGCACTAATTTTTCCGATAACATGATCCATATAGGACTTATACAGATCGTAAGCGATATTAGTGATATTGTATAATCATATGCAAACTGCGTCAGTATACTCACATTAAAAGCCGTCATGCAAATTAAAAAACTAAGTTCACCGATCTGAGCTAGTAATGCACCTCCTATAATAGCATCGTTCCAAGTGTTTTTATACGCTTTAAGAATTAAAGTATTTATAAAGTGATTAGTTAGATAAACGGCCAATAACATAAGTAATAAGCTCGACCAGTTCTCAACAAGGAAAACCAGGTTTAGCTGAGCTCCGATACTTATAAAAAATATAGCTACAAATAATACTCGGAAGGAATGTATAGCTTCATGTATCCAGTCGGTAGCTTTTCCAGCATGCATTACCAGCCCTCCCACAAATGCACCTAAGGCTTCTGAGATGCCAAATAAATTAGCCACTAGTGCTCCGGCAAAGCAAAAGAATAGTGCTAAGAAAACCTGAAGTTCATGATCTTTTTTAAGCTCTTTTTTAAATGGCAACCATGTAATTTCTTTTTTAATAGCAATAAAAGCGATTATGGCTATAAAAACTATACCCCCGATAACTTTTAAGAATATGGGATCCTCAGCCACATCGGCACCTCCTCCTATAATCGAGATTATTATTAAAATAGGAGCGATGGCGATATCTTGAGCCAGTAGTATACTCGATACATTTTTACCTATTCTTTTATTAAACAGATCTTTTTCTTCTAATAATTTAAATATTACAGCCGAACTAGATAAGGCGATAACACATCCTAATACCAATAT
The DNA here is from genome assembly GCA_937959275.1 of uncultured Saprospiraceae bacterium. Lineage (GTDB taxonomy): Bacteria > Bacteroidota > Bacteroidia > Chitinophagales > Saprospiraceae > CALFUK01. The sequence goes on from CALGLU010000033.1 coordinate 96,216, forward strand.
TCTGGCAGTGCTCCAGCTTAAAAAGTATCCAATTAAATATACACTGACAATACTCAGTACAAGCTGAGTTATTGTTCCAAAAAATGCTAACTTCCAATCTTTCAGAAAACTAGAAAGATCAATTTCCATCCCAATAAAAAAGAACAGAAGTATTATTCCTAGTTCGCCCATAAATTTTACGGATTCTGGGTTTTCAATTATATCTAAGGATTGTGGACCAATAATTATTCCTATTAAAATATATGCTACTAAATTAGGTTGGTGTAACTTCTTTAATATGAAACTAGCAATTATGACTAGCAGCCCTATGATACAAATGAAATTAATAGAATTCCCAAACTCGGATAAGAGTACAATCATGTTCAATAGTATATAAAAATTGACCCTTTACTATCTCCGAACCTCATCAGAAATTGGAGATAGCGACAGGGTCAATAAATCTTTTTTTATTCTAAGTTAAATATTTACTTCGATGTTCCTGTTTCTAAGCAAATTATAAATGTAAGAAGCAAGAAGGTAAAATAACTTTTGTTCTGTAGTATAAAAAATGCTTTTGTTTAATTTCGACTTTAGTTTATATAATTTGCTTCTTTCCATCCATGATAATACCAAAAGCCAAGTTTTTCAGCATGTTTTGGATTCTCTAGAGAATAATCTTGACAACTATTAACCTTATTAAGGTAATACTTTGTTTTATTCTTTGAATAAATAAACCTAAAAAATTAATCACAGCGACTCAGAGATTTGCCCCATGATCCTGACCATATGCATTTAGATGAAAATAATGAAATCCCTAAAAACATAAAAGCCTGTAAATCAGAGGATTTACAGGCTTTTAATATTGGATGAAAGCATCCTGGTGATCCCGTCAGGATTCGAACTTTTCCAATAAGTGTACTGTATATCAGTGACTTACAAAACATCAAGTTAAACTACTCCCGATTTACTCACCTATAGAATGCATTAGGTTGTAGTTAGATGAACTTCTTTTGTTCCGTCTAAAGATAGAGTATTTCGTTCAATTGATTTAGATCATTTATTAAAGATCTAGTACTCATAAGGCCATAAAACTGTAGTAGCTGATCGATCGGCCTCAGTGATAATATAGATACGATCTCCTTTAAAAGAGTGAGGGGTGCTACAGTGGTAAACCGAGAATAGACGCTGCTCAGAAGTCAGAGCATGTGAATTACTGTCATGATCATCTTTACTGATCTCTCCCCAGTCTCCTTTCTCATGCCTCATTAGAGAAGTATAAATAAAAGTATGAAAAGATAAATCAGTAGTCATCAATGACTTAATGGAGGATGAGACTAATACACGACCCATCGAGAATAGTGAAGTAATCATAATGAAAATTTTAAATGAAAAGAAGTGTATGACATTGCATACTATCGATGCATAAAAAGGGAAGAGAAATATATCTACAAGGTGGAACGTCCCGCTGTATAGCGGGATGCCAGGGCTCGCAGAGACCAGACCTTTTAGATTTATAGCTCTGCACCTAACTTTGCATAAGAC
>CALGLU010000034.1 GCA_937959275.1 uncultured Saprospiraceae bacterium
ATGAAAGCAGTTGTTTTGCGTCTACTCAAGGCACAGGTTCGCTTTGATAGCCTTAGCTATCAAGGCCGGTTCTGTAACGCAGAGAAGGCGGAAAAGAACAATTTAATATGGCTGTATATTTAGTTCTTGAGGCACTAACTATCAAGGCCGGTTCTGTAACGACGTGGATGCGAAAAATACGCCAAAAGCATTAGTCAATTTTATCTTGATAGATCACTAGGCGTTCAATCAGATGTAATCTTTTGAAGTATTATATTTTTTTCCGCTTGACATGATCATCAACAATCTTCTCTATCTCCTCTATATCAAAGTTCTCTTCTAACTTTAATCCCTCAAAGTCTTTCATAAAAGAATCCATGAGACCTTGTATTTCAGTCATATCCATCTGCTGAAACGTCTTTAGACCCTGCTCCATTAAATTGTTTAATAGTTCTGTATCCTGTGATAGATCACCAAATTGCTGTGAGAACAATTCATTTAAATTACCAAATTCTCCTAATTCCATTGGAAGAGAATCCAACATACCAAATATCTGATTGAAATCGATGTTCAGATCAATATCATCTAAATCTGGCATTTGCTGAGGATCTGTCTGTGCCTGCGATGAGTAGAGGAATAAACAGAAAATAATGCTAAAGAAATATTTCATAATTAAGTGTTATTAGTACGGTGTATTAATTCAAATAGTGATAAGGATAAGATTATCTCTTTATCATCATCGGTAACATTTTCAAAAATTTTGACGGCTCTGGTATTAGGGTAAGTGTGGTTTATCGGATTTACGAGAGAAGCCACTTTTTTACCTCTAATATTAATTGGAAGTAAAGACATTGACTGTGATTTATCAATGTGGGCTATCGTATCATTACCCTCAATAAACGACCCATCGGGTAAAAGAGTTCCTAGGTGAACATTGTCTCTAAATGCTTCAACTGTCTTTTTTGAAATTTTATAATAAAATTCGTGCGCAGAAGTACGAGCGATCAGAATTGCTTTCTTCTTTTTATGATAGTATTCTTTGTATGCAAAAGCGACTAACTTCTCTTGATAAATATTTGTAAGAATGCCCTTGATCACAGGATTAACTCCAGTCTCTCTAATTTCATCTGTTCTATTAAATGATAGTAATTCAAAATCATTCTCTTCCCAAGGTGATAATTTTGGAAGGAGTGGCTCTAGTTCATCCTTCAAATCATTAATATCTTGCTTCATTTTGGATGTCACCCCTTGAGTATTCAGGAAAAATCCAAACACCTCCTTCAAGATAAACAGAATCCCGAGAGCAGCGATGGTTAATAATAAAGCGAATCTTATCACAGATAAAGTGTATTTATATAAAACAACAAAGCCTACCAGAATAAATTCTAATAGGCTTTAATTTTTTCTAAGAACATGTCATCATGTTGACTATCCTAAGTATGATTTTAGTGCATTTCTATTGACTGATTTTCTCAAGCGTCGAATCGCACGTTCTTTAATTTGTCTAACTCTTTCTCTTGTCAAACCGTATAACTCACCTATTTCTTCCAAGGTTAAAGATTTATGGTTATTCAATCCAAAATAAGATGATAACACTTCAACTTCGCGAGGAGAAAGAATATTCAGACCTTCCTTCACTTCTCCTTTAAGAGATTCTTCCATGAGGTTGTTATCTGGATCTACCTGATCTTTAAAAACCATTAGGTCTATCATAGTTGCATCTCCTTCTTCTCCACCTACAGGTGCATCAAAGGATACATGCCTACTATTACTTTTCAACATGGTCACCACGTCCTTCGGCTTCACATCTAGCAACTCTGCTAATTCTTCATTTGATGGCTCTCTTTCGAATTCCTGTACAAAAGAAATAAAAGCTTCATTGACTTTATTATAAGAGCCTACCTTATTTAGTGGCAATCTGACAATTCTTGAGTATTCTACAATTGCTTGAAGTATCGATTGTCTAATCCACCATACTGCATAGGATATAAATTTGAAACCTCTAGTTTCATCAAAACGCTTAGCCGCTTTCATCAAACCAACATTACCTTCGTTGATCAAATCACTAAGCGACAATCCTTGGTTTTGGTATTGCTTTGCTACAGATACGACAAACCTTAGGTTGGCCTCAGTCATGCGTTCTAACGCATCCTTATCTCCTTCTCTAATTTTTTTCGCAAGAACTGCTTCTTCCTCAGCATTCAGCATGTCGATTTTGCTGATGTCATTAAGGTACTTGTCAAGAGAGACACTCTCTCGGGAAGTAATTTTGTTTGTTATTTTTAGTTGCCTCATATCATTGACGCCTTTAACTCGGGTTAAACTGTTAAAAAAAATGTGCCCAAAGATGTTAAGAGGAATAAACCAGACTATAGGTGATCCCTATTACCTGTAGTTAATACGTTTGAAGGTAGCATTTAGTTTCGGGAATGTATACTTTTTTCAGGTTTAGTCCAAATGAAGTCGTAAAGACTATGAATTGACTATGAATTTCGCTCTGGCTTAGGTAGTAAGGCCTTGCGAGACAATCTCCATTTTTTTGTTTTTGGATCGATCCCAATAATCTTAATTTTTATGGAGTCACCTTCTTTAAACAAACCATCTAGCGTTTCAAGGCGAGAATGAGAAATTTCTGAAATATGAACAAGTCCACCCGAATTAGCAAAATCAACAAATAATCCATAAGGCTTAATAGAGGCAATTTTTGCATCATATTCTTCACCTTCCTTCACTGTGTAAGTGATTCTCTGGATTTCTTTGACTGCAGCAGCCATACCTTCACCGTCTGTTGCAAAGATATTCACATGACCTTTTTCATCAATCTCTTCAATAGAGATAGTTGTTCCGGTTTCTTTCTGAATTTCCTGTATGACTTTACCGCCTGGGCCTATTATTGCACCAATAAATTCTTTTTCAACAATAATTTCTGTTACTCGAGGAGCATGAGGTTTAAGATCTTCTTTTGCTTCAGATATAGTCTTAGCCATTTCATTCAAAATATGAATACGACCTTCTTTAGCTTGTATCAATGCTTTTTCCAAAGTCTCATATGGTAAGCCATCGATTTTTATATCCATCTGACAGCCAGTGATACCCTTCATCGTACCTGTCAATTTAAAATCCATATCTCCAATCGCATCTTCATCACCTAAGATATCAGATAAGATGGCCATTCTGTCTCCATCAGCAATCATACCCATTGCAATCCCTGATACCGGTGCTTTAATTTTGATCCCAGCGTCCTGTAGCGATAGCGATCCTGCGCAAACTGTAGCCATTGAAGATGAACCATTAGATTCTAATATATCAGCTACAATTCTAAGTGTATATGGATTTTCGTCTGGTAATACCTTCTTTAACGATCGACCAGCAAGATTCGCATGACCTACCTCTCTTCTTCCTGGACCTCTCATCATCTTTACTTCACCAACAGACAATGCTGGGAAGTTATAGTGAAGGATAAATCGCTCAGTTTTATTTTCTAAAGCATTATCTATCATTTGCTCATCACGCTTAGTCCCTAAGGTTAATGAAGCCAAAGCCTGCGTTTCTCCTCTGTTAAAAATGGCACTACCATGCGCAGATGGTAAATAATCTATTTCTGTCCAAATCGGTCTGACTTGATCATATTTTCTACCATCTAGCCTGACTTGCTCGCTCAATACCATCTCTCTGATGGTCGCTTTCTTAATTTTTTCAAAATACCCTTTAGCTTCATCCCATTTCTCCGCCATCACCTCTTCTCCCAATTCTTCTAATAGGCTAGCTTTAAATTCTTCTTTTACTTTTTTGAAGCCATCTTTTCTGCTTTCTTTATCTAATGCACCTCTCGAAACTTCTAATATACCATCGTGGGTTAGGCTTTTGACCTTAGCTTTTAATTCTTCATCTACTTCGACTACGACTATCTCTCTTTTGACAGTTGCTTTTTCGCCTACTTTTTGAGCAAGCTCTAATTGTGCATTACACTGCACTTTGATGGCTTCATGACCAACTTTAATGGCTTCGATGAGCTCTGACTCACTGCATTCATTCGCTTCGCCCTCGACCATCATGACGTTATCTAAAGTCGCTGCCACTATGACTTCCAAAGTTGCTGATTCTAACGCAGATTTTGAAGGATTGACAACATAAGCCCCATCTATCTTAGCCACTCTTACCTCTGATAATGGACCAGCCCATGGTATACTAGATACAGATAAGGCTGTAGATGCTGCTAAAGCTGCATACGCATCTGGTAACACGTCCAAATCTCCAGAAATCAAATTTATGATCACTTGAGTATCATTCATATAACCATCTGGGAATAAAGGTCTTATCGCTCTATCAACTAATCTTGATGTAAGTATCTCATAATCTGATAATCGTGCTTCTCTTCTAAAGAAGTTACCAGGGATTCGACCTGCTGCAGCAAATTTTTCTTGGTAATCAACTGATAAGGGGAAGAATGGAGCTCCTTCTCTTGCCTCAAAATTAGAAACGACAGATGCAAACAACATTGTTTTTCCAATTTTAATAACACAAGAACCGTGTGCTTGTGTAGCTAATTTGCCTGTTTCCATGACGACTTCCTGTCCATCAGGAAGATTAAAAGACACAGTAGTGCCAACTTGTGAACCCATTTGAATTTGCTTTAAAACCGTTACAGACTAGAACTTAGTTCTAACCAGACAATAGCGGTTGTTGTACTGATAAGAAGAGCAGTATAAAAAACAGAATTTACTTGCTAAATTCTATAGATGTCTTTCTTATACCCAATTTATCTATTAATTCTCTGTATTTCTGTATGTCGCTAGACGCCAGATATTGTAGTAATCTCTTTCGTTTACCGACCAAGGTCAAAAGAGTACGTTTACAAGAGTTATCTTTCTTATTTGTATGTAAATGTTCAGAAAGACTTGTAATCCGATACGTAAATAACGCAATCTGTCCTTCAATTGAGCCAGTGTTTTCCTTACTGCCTCCGTATGTAGTGAAGATTTCTTGCTTTTTCTCGTTTGTTAAATATGCTGCCATATGTTTTTGTTTAACCAAAAAAGATTATGTAAATGCGATTTTAGCAGCCGCAAATCTACGATCATTATGTGATAAAGCAAACTTTGGGCCTTTTTATTCTCTGTATGGAAATAAGATTTAAAGTCGCTGCTTTGCCTCATCCCACAGCGCATCCATTTCTTCTAAGGTCATGGCCTCAAGGGTTTTGGTCGCATTGGCTTCTATATACTCAAATCTGGATTTAAATTTTCGATTGACTTTTTCAAGGGCTGTTTCTGGATCTACGCCTATATATCGAGCATAATTGATCAAGGAAAATAAGATATCGCCAAACTCATCTTCAATCCTCTCCTTTGGAGCAGATGAATTAACGACTTCTTTGAATTCTCCTATTTCTTCTTCTAGCTTATCCCAAACCTGATCTTTGTTTTCCCATTCAAAGCCGACTTGTTTCGTCTTATCTTGCATTCTATAAGCCTTAACCATCGCAGGTAGAGATCTGGGTACACCACTGAGAATTGACTTCTTCCCTTCTTCCATTTTGATTTGCTCCCAATTCTTTTTGACATCTTCTTCACCATTCACTGCTACATCTCCATAAATATGAGGATGCCTTCTAATTAATTTTTCATTAATAGATGTTAGCGCATCAGCGATATTAAACTCTCCTTTTTCTTCTGCAATCTTGCTATAGAAAACCATGTGTAGCAGGAGGTCACCGATTTCTTCCTTGATATTCGGATAATCCTCATCAAGGATGGCATCAGCTAGCTCATACGTCTCCTCGATTGTCAAATTTCTTAGTGATTCGATTGTCTGAACTTTATCCCATGGACATTTCTCTCGCAGCGTGTCCATAATCTCTAACAATTCTTTAAATGCTTCTAACTTCTCATTCATAGAAAAACTATCTACCTTTGTGGGTGTTAAAGATATAGAAGTATTAATTATTTCTCCAACTCAAACTATCATATGTCACAGTTCTTCGCTTTATTCCTCATTATCGGTGTCACCTTTGGCGTGTCTTTTATACTTATCAATATTAGACAAATCGTAACAGGACAAGATTTTAGAGGGACGTGCGCATCGAATAATCCAATGCTTAAAAATGAAATTGGTGAATGTGGTGTGTGTGGTAAAAAACCAGAAGAAGAGTGTAAAATGCCTGAAGTCCAAGCTTAGGTTAGAGCTCAGCATTTAGAATCAATTTTTCCGCCTTGATGAGAGTTAGCTTCTCTTTCAGTCTCTATTTCTTAGACAGCTGTGCTGACAATGAAAACATGATACTGAGCACTAGAAACCCTCCTGCAACATAAATAACTAACATGGTGTTAATAGTAAGTTTTTGGAATACTTCAAATATCTTACTTTAAAGACGATAAAAAGAGCATTTGGATACATATTTTATTCCAGTATATCTGCCTATCACAGGGTTTTAGCAATTCTGAGAATTATATTACAGCTCTCTGCTTTTTTACGACATTAAGAATTTTGAAGTCATAAGAATACTTTAACCTCCATTGGCAAGCTCATATCCCACTATATATTCCTAAAAGTTTATATTTACAACTCATTGAGAGATACTATGAAAAGACTAATCCAGATATGGACCCTCGCTTTTATGACGATTCAACTAGCACAAGCGCAGGCTCCAAAAAAACTTAACAGTGCTGAAATTTATCATGCCATTGAAAAGCTTCAATTTCTTGGTTCAGCTCTTTATGTCGCAGCACACCCAGACGATGAAAACACACGATTGATTGCCTATCTAGCCAATCACGTGAAAGCAAATACAGCCTATCTTTCGCTTACCCGAGGTGGCGGTGGACAAAACCTAATCGGGACAGAACTAGCTGACCAACTGGGTGTCCTCAGAACGCAAGAACTGCTTGCAGCTCGTCGAACTGATGGAGGTAATCAACTATTTTCTAGAGCAATAGATTTTGGTTATTCAAAACATCCTGATGAGACCTTGAGTATTTGGAATAAAGAAGAGGTTCTATCAGACGTCGTTTGGGCTATTCGCAAGCACAAGCCTGATATTATCGTCAATCGGTTTGATCATCGCTCACCAGGCAGTACGCATGGTCACCATACAAGTTCTGCAATGTTATCTGTAGAAGCCTTTGATCTGACAAATGATCCTAAGGTGTATCCAGATCAACTAGAATATGTCGAACCATGGCAAACAACAAGACAATTCTTTAATACATCCTGGTGGTTTTATGGCAGCCGAGATAAATTTGCAGAAGCTGACAAAACAAACTTAATGAATCTCGATGTCGGTACTTACTACCCTACTTTGGGTAAGTCCAACACAGAAATCGCTGCTGAGAGCCGTAGCATGCATAAATGTCAAGGTTTTGGTTCAACAGGGACCAGAGGTTCAGAATTAGAATATTTAGAACTGTTGAACGGTGATATGCCCTCTGACAAACTGAATTTATTTGAAGGGATTAATACGACATGGTCTCGCGTAAAAGGTGGCGAATCCATTGGTGCAAAATTACAGCATATTCAACAATCATATAGTCTGTCTAATCCATCCGCAAGCGTACCAGAATTAATGGCGGTCAGAGACATGATCACCACTGTCAAGGATGATCATTGGAAACACATTAAACTAGCAGAAATAGATCAAGTGATCCAAGCATGTTTAGGACTCTATGTAGAAACAACGAGTGAAGATTACAGTGCAGTCCCAGGGCAAACGATCAACATTACCATAGAAGCAATTAACCGTTCTGCTATTCCTGTTTTGTTAAATCACATCAAATTTCATGGTGCAACATTAGATACGGCAACTAATTTAGTCCTAGCTAATAATGAAAACAGCAAACTCTTCGCAGAACTTGAGTTACCAACAGACATACAAGCTTCTACGCCATATTGGTTAGAGAAGAAAGGAAGCTTAGGCATGTACCATGTCGAAGACAGACAAGACATCGGTAAGCCTGAAACCCCATCTTCAATACAAGTTGAATATCAATTTAGCATTGATAACCGCCCGTTTACGATCATCAAAGATTTAGTTTACAAAAAGAATGATCCGGTCGATGGTGAAGTGTATCAACCGTTCAGCATTGTACCTGCAGCGTCGGTCAGTTTGAGTGACAAAGTTTACATATTGAATAGCAAGGCTGCCAAGCAGATAGATGTAAGAGTTGTCGCTCACCAAGATCAAGTGGCAGGAAAAATAGAGCTATGTCATCCAAGTGATTGGACAGTGAGCCCCGAAAACTATGATGTAAACTTAGAGAAGAAAGGAATGGATAAAGTCTACGCTTTCACACTGACACCTCCTGACACCCAATCCGTTAACTACATCGTACCTCTTCTTCGAATAGGAGAATCAAGTATTACGAACGACTTAAATATTGTTGACTATGGGCACATACCAAGACAAACAACATTAAAAGATGCATCAGCAAAAGTTGTAAAACTGGATATTCAAAAAGAAGGAAATCGAATTGGTTATATCATGGGAGCGGGTGATGAAATACCAACTGGATTAAAGCAAATCGGCTACGAGGTTGATTTGATTACTCCTGAACAAATAAGTGCTTCCGAACTTGAACAATATGATGCCGTCATTACAGGTATTCGAGCATATAACACCTTGGATAATATAAAATTCAAACAAGATATTTTATTGGATTACGTGAAGAGCGGTGGTAATTTAATTATACAATACAATACGTCTAGACGGTTTAGCCTACCCAATATTGGCCCTTATCCTTTCAAACTATCTCGAAACAGAGTTACTGATGAAACAGCTGCTGTCAAGTTTGTGAATCCGGACCATACCTTACTCAACTGGCCAAACAAGATTACGGAAAAAGATTTTGAGGGGTGGGTACAAGAGCGAGGCTTATATTTTCCAGGAGAGTGGGATCCCCAATATGAAACAATTTTATCCATGAATGATAAAGGTGACGAGCCACAAGAAGGCTCATTATTATTCACGAAATATGGCGAAGGCTATTACATGTATACGGGCATTTCATTCTTTAGAGAGGTCCCTGCTGGAGTACCTGGTGCTTATCGACTATTAGCAAATATGATTTCAATTGGAAATGAAGCCAAACCATAATATGCAACCATCTCAGATTGATAATGACTCACAGTCAAAGTGGAAATTTTGGTATGCCCTAATTATTATAGTTAATTTGGGATTTATTCTGTTTATTTATAACTACTTCTCCCAGATAGCTTAATCGAAAAGAATGACCACATTAGACTGGATTGTAATGGTGATAACTATGATTTCTATCATAGGTTATGGGATTTGGAAAACGAAAGGCAGCAAAAATATTGAGGAGTTTTTATTAGGTGGGAATGAAGCCAAATGGTGGACAATTGGCTTATCGGTGATGGCCACTCAAGCAAGTGCTATCACCTTCTTATCGACACCTGGCCTAGCCTATCAGACTGGCTTAGAGTTTCTACAGTTCTACTTCATGTTGCCTGTTGCTTTGATTATCATTTGCATTACGTTTATCCCCTTGTATTATCGGCTCAAGGTATACACAGCCTATGAATTTTTAGAAAATCGATTTGATGTAAAGACGCGTACACTGACCTCCGGTTTGTTTTTAATGCAGCGAGGATTAGCAGCTGGTATCACAATCTATGCGCCTTCCATTATACTTTCTTCTGTGATGGGATGGAATTTAAATATAACCACCATATTCATAGGCTTTATTGCCATAGCCTACACAGTCTCAGGAGGGACCAAAGCAGTCCATGTGACGCACAAACTCCAAATGATAACCATCTTTATAGGGCTTATAATCATCTTCATTTTATTGTTGAATTACATGCCAGATGATTACTCATTCAAAGAATTAATGTATGTGGCTAATTCAGGAGATAAGCTAGAAATTATTGATTGGAAGTGGGATATAAAAGATCGGTATAACATTTATTCTACGCTAGCTGCAGTCTTTCTATTTCTCTCCTACTTTGGTACGGACCAGAGTCAGGTACAGCGATATATATCTGGGCAATCGGTGACTCAGAGTCGGCTAGGATTAATATTTAATGCCCTATTTAAAGTCCCCTTACAGTTCTTTATTCTGATGTTGGGATTATTGGTGTTTTTGTTTTATCAATTCAATAAAGCACCCATCCATTTCAATGAGAAGCTTATTGAAAAAGTGGAAGCATCTGAGTATGCCAGTGAGTTAGCACCGATCATGGATGAATATGATTTAAATTTCGAAACTAGATCCACATTAAGTGCAGCCTATATCGCTCAGAAAAGAACAAATGATCCTGCTGCAGAAAGCACAAAATTAAAATTGAGACAAGCGGGTGTCGATGAGCAGGACATTCGAAGTCGAGCCAAGCAAGTCATCACTAAAGTAGATCAATTAGCGGAAGTGAATGATAAGGACTATGTCTTCATTAATTTCATTTTGAATTATCTGCCTAAGGGGCTAGTTGGTTTGTTATTGGCAGCCATATTCTTTGCTGCCATGTCGTCAACTGCCTCTGAATTAAATGCATTAGCCTCGACAAGTACTGTGGATATACACAAGAGACTTTTGAATCAAAATGCAGATGATGCTCACTATCTCAAAGTCTCTAAAGGCTGGACATTGTTTTGGGGTTTGTTTGCGTTGATGTTTGCTTCAGTAGGTACTCTTTTTGAAAGTTTAATTGAGTTTGTCAATATCATTGGCTCTATCTTTTACGGGACGATCTTGGGTATTTTCTTAGTGGCATTTTATATAAAGCATATCAAAGGGACACCTGTATTCATTGCGGCGATTATCACTGAGCTTCTCATTGTCACCATTTTCTGGCTTGATGTTGTGGGTTATCTTTGGTTGAATTTAATCGGTGCGATTGGGGTTATCATTATCTCTTTGATTCTAAATCCGTTTTTCAAGGACACTACTACCAAGCTTGAATAGAGACGACCAAGTCTTTTAAACAAATTTACACCGTGATTCCGAGTTCGCATTTTGGGTTTCACGCCATTAAAATCAAGTAGATGACAATAAGAAATTTGTTACATAAACTCTTGAATTTTTATTCACAAGTCCTATCATAACGAGAGACCAATTCCCGCCTCACGTGAATAAAATTAAAGTAATGACAAATAGATTGAGCTCTTAAGAATAGTCTACAATGTAGTGGTGAAGTCTGTCATGTCGAGCGTAGTCGAGACATAGATTGTTGCGGTATTACTCAATTTCGACCTTGTGGAGAAATCTAAATTGCTTCACACTTTGTTAAACGAGTAAGCTTTATGTTTTAAATCATGATCGAAAATAGATTTCTCCACTGCGTTCGAAATAGATTTAAGGATATCAATGTTATTCTTCGACTCGGCTATCGCCTCCCTCAGAATGACAGTTTTTATTAAGGTGTAAAGGGGTAATTTAGAGTTATGATTAATATTATGTAAGGTCTCTAAGACCTTACATATTTTGCTGTTCTAATTTTATCTAACTAATTACATTTGGTGTTTTTTTACCTCACATATCTTGGAGATATGTCAGGAGTGTCCCATGATATACAAAAAAAATAGCCGCTACTCTTTTCAGAATAGCGGCCGCTTATATTTCGGTTATAGAAGCTTCTTACATGGCTTTCTTAGCCCACATTGCAATGTTGTCTTTGTTAATTTTTACATAGTCATTGTTACCAGCAGTCGTTGCTAGTCCTAATGATTTCTCAGCAACTTCGATTGCTTTTTTGTAATTACCCATTTTAGCTAAAACTTCAGCTTCCTGTCTTACTTGCCAGAAACCAGGTTTTTCACCGTGAGTTCTTTTTTGGATATACGATAACGCTTTGTCCATATCACCACCATTATTCGCCATATAGACACCAGCATTATAATAGTCAGTATCAGAAGGACCAGCTAAAGTCTTCTCGATAGAAGCCATTGCTTGCTTGTGCGCATGTACGCCTATTTCAACAGGTACAACAACATTAGACCAAATCAATTCCATGACTGCTCCAGTTGAAGTTAACTCATCAAATATGATCATCATAGACTCAACTTCAAACGGTAAAGCAGTTGGAGTCACTGAAACGACTGCTGCTGCAGTTGCATCACCATATCCACCAGAACTATTTGTCGTGTGAGGGAAAAAATGAACATCCCAAGATGTTGCTCCTGGCGTTGTAAACAATGCATAAGAACCAGCATCTAAAGCCTTACCACCTACTGTTACTTCATCGCTGAATGTAACTTTAGTCGCTTGGTTAGCTCCCGTTCTCCATACTTTGCCGAATGGAACGAGTCCGTCAGCAGCGAAGATTGTTCTGCCCTTCATGCTTGGTCTTGAATATTCAACCGTAACATCTGTCATACCAACTGTCTGAGTGAGCACACTCTTAGGACTTGGCGCAGGTGTTTTAATTTGTGCTGAGAGGTCCGTCGTGACCAATGCAAAAACAAATAATGAAAGTATAAAAACTAAATTTTTCATGAATGTATGTTTTAGAGTGATTTTACAATTTTGCGCAAAAATAGCATTCCATCGTGATAATCCATTCATAATCAAGACATTCAAACGTTAAAATATTACTAATTATATTAATATTGATTAGCTCAAAAATTAGCTTAGTTCGTGCACATTCGATAACTTTGCAGTAGGTATAGTTAAAACTTATATATGTTTTTCAAATATTTAACACTCAATTAATATACCATCCGCCCTTTAACTTTATGTTTGCGCTCACATGAGACTATCTACATTTGAAACCATAATTCTTTACTAATTTTTACAAAATCATGAAAAAACTAGTTTATTTATTACTTTTTCTTCTTCCAATTATTGGATTTAGTCAAGGTACAACTACAGGCTCCATATCGGGTCAAATCAGCGATCAAAATGGAGAATCGTTGATCGGTTCGACACTTACGGCAATTCACGGACCTTCAGGCACATTTTATGGAGTTGCGACTGATCTTGACGGATCTTTCCGAATTGACAACATGAGAGTCGGTGGCCCTTATCAAATCACCGCTACTTATGTCGGACAGGCTGACAAAGTCATCCACAACGTATATGTTAGACTAGGTGAAAAGAAAAGACTCAACATTGTCATGCAGCAAGGAGGTGTCGAATTGGATGAAATTTTAGTAACAGCTTCATCAAGTTCTGTGGGTGAAAGTTCTGGAACAAGTACTCAAATTTCTACTGAGGACATAGAAAAAATGCCGACTCTTGATCGAGACATTTCAGATTATGCGAGACTTACACCTCAAGCTAATACGTCAAACGGCGGTATCCAATTTGCAGGTATCAACAATCGATATAATGCAATTTATGTGGATGGTGCAGTCAATAATGATGTATTCGGTCTGGCTGGATCTGGAACGAATGGTGGTCAAACTGGAATTTCACCATTTAGTATAGATATCATTGATCAATTACAAATTGTACTTTCACCATATGATGTGACGCTTGGTGGATTTGCAGGTGGTGGTATCAATGCGGTTACAAAATCAGGTACAAACTGTCTATCAGGAACAGCCTACTACTTTTTGAAAAATCAAAATTTAACAGGTAAAACAAATCAAGAGCTTGTCGACAGATTTAATCTTGGCGACAGAACTCGAGTTGCCGATTTTACTGAAAAAACATACGGTGCTTCTCTTGGAGGTCCGATCATAAAGAACAAAGCATTTTTCTTTGTCAATGCTGAGATCCAAAAAGATCAGACACCAAGTCCATTTGCCATCGAAACATATACAAGTGAATCAGGCAGAGCATCAGTTGCTGATCTTGACAACTTACGAAATGTCTTGATGAATCAATATGGCTATGATGCTGGTACTTTTGGAGATACATCTGATGATGTTGATGGTTTAAAGCTATTTGGTAAGATTGATGTCAATTTAAATGATAGACACAATCTAACTCTACGTCATAATTATACAAAAGCAGAACAATTCAACAGAAACAGTGGTGGATCAAGAACCGTCAACTTTTCTAATAATGGCGTATTTTTTCCAACGGTTACAAATAGTAGTGCCATTGAGTTGAATTCTAGATTCAGTGATAAAGTGTCAAACAACTTAATCATTGGTTATACGTCAGTGAATGATGATAGAGATCCTCTTGGTGATCCATTCCCTTATGTGATCATTGATGATAATGGTGGACAGATTCGATTCGGTTCTGAGCAATTCTCAACGGCGAATGTTTTAAATCAAAAAATCTTTACGATTACAGATAATCTAAAATTTTATAAAGGGAAGCATACATTTACACTTGGTACGCATAATGAATTTTATGATATCAGAAATGTATTCCTAGCTTGGAATTTTGGAGAATATGAGTTTGATTCATTAGATGATTTTATTAATGGTAATTCAGCTTCTGATTATACTAGAGTCTATTCATTAGTAGACAATGTTTCTGGTGATGAAACTGCAGCAGCTGCAGAATTTGGTGCTATGCAACTCGGATTCTATGCACAAGATGAAATCGCGGTTAGTAATAACCTAACCATTTCAGCTGGTCTGAGATTGGACATTCCAATCATTACAGATGATCCTGCAGAAGCGCCAAGATTTAACAGTGAGGTATTACCAAGATTAGCAGCATCATATGACCTTGCAGACAATGTGACTGCTGGCCAAGCTCCTGATGGTCAATTGATGTGGAGCCCAAGACTTGGATTCACCTATCAGATGGATGATCAGGTTTCTAAGCTGAGAGGTGGTATTGGTGTATTTACGAGTAGAATTCCATTCGTATGGCCAGGTGCTATGTTTAACACAAATGGATTGTCTTCTACATTCATTGGAGGATTTGCAATTGATGATATTCAATTTAGACCTGACGTTCAAAATCAATATACTTATGAAACGCCAAGAATCCCTTCAGGCGATATGAATCTATTTACAAATGACTTTAAATACCCTCAAGTTTTTAGAGGAAATCTAGCTTACGATACACAACTAGGAAGTGGATGGGCTGTATCAGTTGAAGGTATTTACACGAAGACATTAAATAATATTCTGTATACAAATATTAATACGTCTACAGCTGTCGATTTCAACTTAACTGGTTCTGGAGACAATCGTCCTGTTTTTGAAAGATCTGAAATTGATGAAGATGACTTCGGTGCAGTATATGTAGCTTCTAATACAAATCAAGGTTATGGCTATAACTTAACAGCAAGTGTAGCGAAACGTTTTGCAAGTGGATTAAATACATCAATTGCATACACGTATGGAGATTCATACGCATCAAGTGAGGGCACATCTTCTCAAAACTCATCAGGCTGGAGAGGACAAGTTCATGTCAATGGTAGAAATGAGCCATCTTATGGTCGATCAGACTTCTCTATGGGTAGCAGATTATTAGCTGCAGTTGATTATAAATTAAACTGGGGC
Source organism: uncultured Saprospiraceae bacterium (assembly GCA_937959275.1). Taxonomy (GTDB): domain Bacteria; phylum Bacteroidota; class Bacteroidia; order Chitinophagales; family Saprospiraceae; genus CALFUK01. The sequence continues at coordinate 15,347 of CALGLU010000034.1, forward strand.
CCTAGTAGTACTACAGCGACAACTTTTTCATTGTTCTATAATGGACAAAGCGGTCAGGCATTTTCATACGTGATTGGTGGCGGTAACGCTAGAAACTTAAGTAACCAAAGAGGTAGTACTTCAAGAAACAGATCACTCGTGTATGTACCAGTAGATCAAAATGATATTAACCTGATTGATTATGATGGTGGTACTGCAGCTCAGCAGTGGGAAAACTTAAATGCATTAATAGAAAGTGAGCCTTCTTTAAATAGTAGAAGAGGTGAGTATGCTGAGAAAAATGGAGCTAGAGCACCATGGGTTAATTTTATTGACTTTGCTATCAGACAAGATATTGGAGCTGACTTAGGTGGTAATGTGCATAAATTTCAATTATCATTTGATGTCTTTAATGTAGCTAACTTGATTAATTCGTCTTGGGGTACTCGATACAGTGTACCTGGTAACTTTAACAACTACTTCTTATTAGACTTTGAAGGATATGAAGATGATGGTACGACGCCTCAATATACTTACCAAGAGGATCAAATAGATGAAGGACGATTTGATATCAGTAATGGTGCTTCAAGATGGAGTGCTCGAGTTGGTTTGAGATATATCTTTGGGGGTGACAATTGTTCTGGTAAAGCAAAAAAAGCGTTATCTAATGTTGTTTCTCCTGGCACTACACTAGGCCCAGGTGATGTTGTTACTGGTGGTAAGAGAAATAAACGAATGGATGCAGATGGTGATGGTATCAGAGATAGCAAAGACATGTGTCCTGAGATTCCTGGACTCAAAAAATTCAAAGGATGTCCAATGAGCGAAGCAGATATGGCAGCCAAAGCGGCTGCAGAAGCAAAAGCTGCAGAGGAAGCAAAAATCGCTGCTAAAAAAGCTGCTGACGCAAAAGCTAAAGCGGAAGCAGAAGCTAGAGCTAAAGCAGCAGAAGCTAGAAAAGTTGCACAAGCAAAAGCTGCTGAAGATGCAAGATTGGCAAAAATTGCTGCAGAAAAAGCTGCTGCTGAACAAGCTGAAATGAAAGCAAAAGCGGAAGCTGAAGAAAGAGCTAAAGCAGCTGCTGCACTAAGTGCTAGAAATGCAGAAATCTCACGACGGTTCACTGCAAGCTTACAAGGGCTTAAGTTTAATTCTTCTCAGTCTACATTCAAAAATGAGTCATATGCTCGAATGGATGAAGCTGTTGCTGTTTTAAATGAATACCCAGATATCAACGTATTGATCCAAGGTCATACAGATTCACAAGGTGTTGCTGAAAAGAATCAAGCTCTTTCTCAAAGAAGAGCAGATGCTGTAAGAGATTATCTTGTTTCTAAAGGAATCAATATGTCAAGACTATCTACAAGCGGATTAGGTGAAGAATATCCTGTTGCTGATAATAATACAGCTGCCGGAAGAGCACTTAACAGACGAGTAGAATTTATTGTTAGAAATAACTAATGTATAGTTAGCAATAACTTTTATAATAAATAATAAGCCTGGAAGGTCGTTTGACTTTCCAGGCTTTTTTTTATCGATAGCTTTCTTTCCGTTATTGGTTTTACTACCAACAGGATTATTTATATAAACATATCACACATATAATTATATCACGTCTATAATCGTGTCACGTCTATAATCATATCACGCATTCAGCGTTCTATGCAACACATTTGGCATTTCTATAATCGTGTCACGTCTATAATTATGTCACGCATTCAGCGTTCTATGCAACACATTCGGCATTTCTATAATCGTGTCACGCATTCAGCGTTTTTTTACATCAATGTTAATGGCTCTGAGGTCAACTCAGGGGATTGCCTTGTTCGTGTTGTCACCAACAAGATTCATTGTATAATTATGCCGTTGGTTCGAAGACCAACAGCGGCAGCTATTTTTAACATTGACATTTATCAAGCTAACCTCTATCTGGATGTCTCCCCCACTCGCCTCGTCTAGCAATATCAAACTCTGGATTTTCAATTGGTAATTCGGCCTTGACGTCAGCTCTCCAGTTCAATAATAGTTCGTGTAGTTCTTTGACTTTGTCAGGATGATTTTTGGATACATCATTCTCCTCACCAATATCCGCATTTAAATTATAGAGCTCGATGGAATAATCATCTAGATATTCGATTAATTTCCAATTGCCTTTACGGATGGCGCTTGCTGGCACATCATGATGGTAGACAGGGTAATGCCAATAAATAGCACGTTGTGTGTCAAGCTCTTTTTCAGTGTTAAATATATCCTGACCATCCAACACTTGATCTGGCAATGAAGAGCCAGCTAACTTTAATAATGTAGGATAAAAATCTACGCTCGTTACCAAGTCTTTGGATACTGAACCTGCTTCTATTTTCCCAGGCCATTTGATCAGCAATGGCTCTCGGATACCTCCTTCATAGATTGTACCCTTCTCCGCTCGAAGTGGTTTGTTAGAAGAGGCGACATACAATAAATCCGAATCTTTATAAAGATCTTGCTTGTCATCAACAAGTAAAGGGATCTCATCAAATCGACTCACTAAGCCGCCGTTATCCGAATAGAAAATCACAATTGTATTCTCCTCTACTCCTTGAAGTCTAAGTGCATTTACAATTCTACCAACACTCCTATCTACGTGTTCTACCATGGCCGCATAGATTGCATTAGAGGGATAATCGTCTGGCTTCTCTTTTGCTAAATACTTTTGAATCAAATCCATATCGGCATCCAGTTGCACATGGACATCATAATGGGCGAGGAATAAAAAAAAGGCTTGATCTTTGTGCTGCTCTATGAAGTCGACACTATAGTCCGTGAGCACTTCAGAAATCCGTTGTTCGTCATTTAAAGTTTGGTCAGGTGGTATAATCGCTTTTTTAGATTGTAAATTATAAAATGTACCTCTTGTGTGTACTCTCCAATCATCATAGCCTTGATTGCCTGGCAGGTGTTCTGGCTTATTTCCCAAATGCCATTTACCAAAATAACCAGTTGCATAGCCTGCTGCTTGTAGTGATTCTGCTATCGTCACAATCTCAGCAGGTAAATACTGAGTCCTGTTTTTAGGGACAATTAACTTCTCGAATGGACGCCAGTGGCCTGTAATAAAATCTGTGATTCCTACCCTTGCTGGATATTGGCCTGACTGGATAGAAGCTCTGGTTGGCGAGCAGACTGGGCAGGCGGCGTAGGCATTAGTGTACTTGATCCCATCAGCAGCTAATTGATCGATATGGGGCGATTCATTAAACTGATTTCCATAGCAGGCTAAGTCAGCCCAGCCTAAGTCATCCGCAAGGATGAAGACTATATTGGGTTTGTTTTTTGGATCTAGATCAGGATGCTTTATCTCAACACAGCTTGCTGCAAAAACGGCAATGCAAAGAATGGCAAATAATAAACTGGTATGTTTTATGAATTGTCTTGGATCTTTCACATTCTAAAATACAATAATCTTCACTATTTCTATTCAATTGATCATGATCCAATGTCGTATAGTTAGTGGCATATGAATTAATTTAATAACAGCTTAATCTATTGAAACATTAATTTGTCACGATTTTTACAAAAAATCACGCCAAATTAACCTCTTTTAATCTATTTATGCACGGCACTTTGTACCTGCCTGTCCGGCAGGTAGGACGTGCAACCAATATTTGACACCTATGGTGTCATGATATCCTTAACTAAATGACATTGGGCCACGACCCAACGTCGTTTAGTTTGTGTTAGAGGTATTATCGGTTCTTAGCCGAATATAGTGGGTTTCTGTATTTTGGCGCATGGATACGAAAGAATTATGTGAACTGGGATTAAATCTCCCATCACCTTGGTTTGTAAAAGAAGTTTCATTAGAAAAAAAAGAAGAAGGTTTAATATTGCATATCGAAATTGATCATAAATCTCTAACAAAGTTTAAATATGAAAAGAAGGAATATTCCGTTTATGATCATCAAATACGGACATGGACACATTTGAATTTTTTTGAACATAAGTGCGAACTTCACGCTCGTGTCCCTCGTATAAAACTACCAAATGGGAAAGTAAAATTAGTGTCAGTACCTTGG
>CALGLU010000035.1 GCA_937959275.1 uncultured Saprospiraceae bacterium
TTTAATATAATAATGCACGGCACTTTGTGCCGTGCAACCAATATTTGACACCTATGGTGTCATGATATCCTTAACATAAATGACATTGGGGTCTACATGATTCATTAGAAAACAACAAAATAAGTGAACAACAGCTTGAACGTTACAGGAATACAATTTAGTAAGTTTATTAGTTGCCATGGTCAAAGACCATTATCAGAACTTGTCAACAGCTTAGTAAAAGCTGTTGGTTCGGAGACTAACAGCGGCTGCTTTTTTATTTATACCTAAAATTATATTGAGTAAAAGCATGTCCATGTCGCTTTACCCTATTTGTTTAGAATAAATTAAAGACATTTATATTTCCTCCAACTCAACCTGCCTAAAGAAATCAGCATACCCGAGCTTCATGTTACGATCAATCTTATTGAGATCAAAGGCTAATGGAGAGCCGAGCAATCGAGACGCCTTAATATAATTGACGGTCAGGTCTTTTCTTTTCCCTTCTTTTAAATAGAAATGTCTAGCTGTCGTCAAATCGATACAGATCGCTTGTAGTATACTCTGGTCATCACTGAAAAACCGAAAAGGTCTATTATCAACCAAACCGCCATCCATATATCTCACCCCATCAATATAATGAGCTTTAAATAAAGGGAAGGTCGCACTTGCAATCACAAAATCAATCAACTCACCTTTTGGAATATCCTCAAGTGTAAGATACTTCCGTTTTAACGTGCTCACATCAAAAACGACCAATCCAAAATCAATGCCTGATTGTCTGATCTTATCTTCATCCAGATATTGGTGTAAGAGTTTTTTGAGAGGATCGACATTAAGGCCTTTCTCTTTTATCAATCTTAGGATAACAGTATAGATCGCACGAGGCTTATATTCTGCAGACGCGGCGATTGCATCAAAATCATGAAACACTTTACTGTAATGTAATTCTTTCCAAAGTTCTTCAGCTAAGCCGAGGTCTCCTTGTGCCATCGCTGCACCATTGATCGCGCCAACTGAAGTCCCATATACCTTTTTGATATATTGAGTCAATCCGGCTTCTTTCATCCCTTTCCACACGCCGATCTGATACGCACCACGAGCACCACCACCAGACAAGACAAGACCTAAATCCTGCTGTTGAATTGGAAATTTCTTTTGGAAACGCTCTTTGACAAACTTTCCAAGTGGTTTAATCTTGCCTCGCTTTGCGATTGCCATACTCTAAAAGTAGTTTACTTTTTGAAGACTATACTATCGTTTTCTTGAAATTCGACGGAATCAATCATTCGATCTACAAAAGTTTTAGAGATGTGTTCCCATTTGAGAAGAAGGAGATCTGTTTAAAGCTGATATACCTTATCTTGCCAAGAGAAAAACAGACTATGACCATCAAACAACGATTAGAAGAGCGCAGTGCTTCAGCTTGCGAACTTTGCACAGGTAAGGCGGACTTACTCGTCCATACTGTGTCACCACATACTGATGAAAGCATGGATCATAGCGTCATGATCTGCCAGACTTGTGAAGATCAACTTCTCAATCCAGATAGTGCAGATGCTAACCACTGGCGATGTCTGAATGATAGCATGTGGAATACAGAAGCTCCTGTGCAGGTATTGGCATATCGAATGCTGCATGCGCTGAGACATGAGGGCTGGCCTGCGGAATTACTTGATATGATGTATCTGGATGAGGAGACACTGAAGTGGGCAAAGCGAGGGATGGATGAAGAGGCAGTTGTGCATCGGGATAGCAATGGGGCAGTCTTGTCTGCGGGTGATACGGTTGTGTTGATTCAGGATTTGAATGTGAAGGGGGCGTCCTTTACAGCTAAGCGTGGGACGGCTGTGCGGCGGATCTCGCTAGATGCCGATAATGCAGAGCACATTGAAGGGAAAGTGGATGGGCAGCACATCGTGATCTTGACAAAGTATGTGCGTAAGCGGAATGAGAAGGAATGATTTATCAAGGGACAAGTCACTATGTAGGACGAGTAAAATGGGACAAGCGATTTCGACGAAGCAGTTATTCTTACTATGAATCAATCTAAATGCTTTTAACCACTTGCTACATTCATTGAATTAATTTTCTATTTTCATGTAGTAACAACAACAAGAATGAACTTTACAACACCCATCAAAGGCTTACTTGATTTGATCTATCCGGATATGTGTCCAGGCTGCGATCACTACAACAAACCTCCAGAAAATTTATTCTGTGTGCACTGTGAACATAAGGCACCGTATTCAAGCACAATTAAAAATCCAAGTGACAATGAGCTCACACAAAAATTCAGTGAGACATTTCAATTGCAATATGGGATTGCTTTATTTACAATGGATGTAGACAGCGAGATCGAACAATTGATTCGACAAATTAAATATAATGGTCGGCAGTCCATTGGAGTGGAAGCGGGAATGGTTTTGGGTAAATGGATTATGAGAAATAAGCTTTTTTCTGATGTTGATGTTTTGCTACCTGTCCCCTTGCATAAAAAGAAATATCGAAAAAGAACATTTAATCAGAGCGAGCGCATATGTGAAGGGCTGTCTCAGCTGTTAGATATCCCGATCGACACTACATCCGTCATCAGATCAAAGCATACTAAAACTCAAACATCGATGAGCATGGGTAAGCGTAGGCAGAATATGAGTGGTGCTTTTAGCTTACATGACTCGACGCAATTGGTAAATAAACACATCTGTGTGGTTGATGATGTGGTAACGACGGGGTCGACGGTTACCGGGTGTTTGGAGCAGATCGTGCATGTGGAAGGTGTGCGGTTGAGTGTGGCTTGTGTAGGCTTGCCGATAGATTATTGAAGAAAATATTACATAAGTAAGGCAACCGTCATTCCGAGCTCAACCCAGCATCTGGTTAGTGGGCGTGACAGGTCTCAATTCATATTGAATAGAATCTACTTCAGAATTCAGTTAACATTATTTATTTTACATTCGTTATAACATTATGATGCAACATTCAAAACTCAAATTTCTACTTTTTGGAAGCCTTATTTGTGGTGCTTTAATTTGTTATGCGCAAGTTGGCATCGTAACAGATCATCCAACCGAGCAGCTGCCGAAACCAGAAAATAGATTACAAATAAAAAAACATCTTGGTGAAATTACAGACACCGGTGTATTGCTTGGAAGCACAAATTATAGTCTACGTATCCAAAAGATTGATGAGCAAACCTTATTGACAATGCCTCAACTAGAGATTGATGAAACAGTCACTCATTTCATGCCGAATAAATTAGTCGAATTAGATAAGCCACTCGATCCGATTGATCCGCTAAATCAAGCTCTTTTCCAAAAATTAAAATCTACAAACTCCTCTAATCAATATGAGTGAATTAGTTACAATTAATCAGCTCTTACTCAAAGATGTCCACCGCAGACTCTTCACAGAAGGCAGCACACGTATTAAAAAATGTCTCTCCCACCTATCCATCGATCAGATCTGGCACAAACAAAACGCCAACACCAACAGCGTCGGCAACCTCGTCCTCCATCTCTGCGGCAATGTCTCCCAATACGTCCTACACGGCATCGATGGCCAGCCAGACAGCCGCCAGCGCGCACTCGAATTTTCTGAACTTGGCCCGCTCCCAACCCAACAGCTCATTGACAAACTCAATCACCTGGAAACTGAAGTCACCGCCGCCCTAAACAGAATTCAACCCACTGACCTCACCCAAGATCGCCGTGTCCAAGGCTTTGATGAAAACGTCATCAGCATCCTCATCCATGTCTCCGAACACTTCTCCTATCACGTCGGCCAAATCACTTATTACACAAAATATATTTTAGATGTGGACACGGGCTATTATGCTGGATTAGATTTGGATGTGACTGGGTAAGCTCCCTTTGGTCGCGGTGTTGAATGTTGGGTGTTGAGCCTGCTTGCCGGCAGGCGAGTGAAAGCGAGAGCTGCAAAATCACAAAACTGAACAAAAAAACCAAAGTGTAAATCCAAGTTGTAGGTAGTAGATAGTGAACAGTAGGTAGTAGATAGCAGGGAGTGCGAGGTAAAATTTAGCAAGCCGAAAAATACCTTGCTAGTTTAATCAGAATATCAATCTATCGACCATGGACTATTAACTATGGTCGACATTTTCAATTTCCCTTTTAATTTTAAATTTTGATTTATCAGTAGGTCTCCACCAAAGTCCCTACTTGTTCCCCTTTCACAATCAAGGACATATTATTAATATCATCCGTGATATCAAAAACGACAATTGGCAAATCATTTTCTTGGCAAATGGTGAAAGCTGTCATATCCATTACTGCAAGCCCAGCACTAATCACTTTGGCAAATGAAATCCGTGTATAGCGTTCTGCGTCTGGAAATTTTTCAGGATCTGCAGAATAGATACCATCGACACGCGTGCCTTTCAAAATGACATCGGCGTTAATTTCGTTAGCACGAAGTGCAGCTGCAGAATCAGTCGTAAAATAAGGACTCCCAGTACCTGAAGAAAAAATGACAACGCGGCCTTTCTCTAAGTGCCGGATGGACCGACGTCTGATATAGGGCTCGGCGACTTGCTTAATCTCAATGGCAGATACGAGCCTCGTATAAACACCCTTGGCTTCTAAGCTACTCTGCAATGCCATACCATTGATACAGGTGGCTAGCATGCCCATATAGTCGCCTTGCACACGCTCGATCCCACTTTCAGCTGCTTGCAAGCCTCTGAAAATATTTCCACCACCAATAACGATAGCGACTTCTACACCTAAATCGACAATTTCTTTGATTTGCTTAGCATAATGGACGAGCATATTGGGATCAATACCATACTCATGTTTCCCCATGAGTGATTCTCCACTAAGCTTGAGAAGGATACGTTTATATTTCAGCGCCATATATAAATTGATATTATCTCTTTTTATTTCGGCAGTCTTCTGATGATTAACCTGCCCAAATGTAGTCAATACTGAGCGGCACATCAATAGAATACATAAAAAAAGCGATTAAATAATTATTCGCTTTTTCTTTTTATCTATTTATAGGTCTTAGGTGCTTGAAAGATTCTTTGCTTCTTAAGCCAAAGTCGCAAATAGAAAAAGCGTCTTCAATATTCATCAAAGACGCTTTTACTTATTTATTTTACTAAAAGAAAAGGTAGAAATTATCCTACAGCTACTCTTTTAAATGCTACTATTGATGCATCTGCGTTGAAATCAGCAATCGCTGTTTCTACACTTTTACTATCGTCTAGCGCATAGTTTTGATTCAAAAGACAATGTTCCTTATCTAGAAGTGTATTATCTGCAACAAATCTTTCTAGCTTTCCAGGTAGGATCTTATCCCAAATCTGCTCAGGCTTACCCTCTGCTTTCAATTCTTCTCTGATTACATCTGCAGCAGCATTCATGACATCCTCAGTCAATTGAGTCTGACTGACATACTTTGGTACATTCAAAAGATGCTTACCTAGGCGTTCACGCTCTTCATTTTCTATTTTTATCTGATTCTGGAATGCTTCCGTTTCTTTAGCTATATAGTCAGCTTCAAACTGATTATAGTGAAGGATAGACGGACTCATCGCAGCGATATGCATAGCCATTCCTTTAAAAAACTGATCTGCACCTTCTTTTCCACCATCTTTATAGGAGACCAATACACCTATCTTAGAGCCTGCATGGATATATGAGGCTATGTTTTCACCTTCTAAAAGTTCATACTTAGTGGCTTCTATCTTTTCTCCTATTTTTCCTGTCTGATCTATTAGTTTGTCTCCAATTGTAGCGCCATCTAGTGGAAGTGCCAAGAGAGCCTCTAAATCTGCAGGAAGATTTTCCAATGCTACATTCGCTATATTTTTAACGAAGGCTTGAAAGTCATCATTTTTAGCTACAAAATCTGTTTCACAACTTACACTTACTATTATTCCTTTAGAATTATCATCATTCGTAATAGCGACGACGACACCTTCATTCGCTTCTCTGTCTGCTCGTTTAGCAGCCACTTTCTGACCTTTCTTTCTAAGATAATCTATCGCACCATCTAAATCTCCACCTGATTCTGTAAGGGCTTTTTTACAATCCATCATACCTGCACCCGTCAAGTCTCTTAACTTTTTGACATCCTGTGCTGAAATACCACTCATGTTATTACTATTTATCTGTTATTAATTATTTAGCTGTAGCTGGTGCTGGTGCTTCTTCTTTCATTTTCTTTCGCTCACTCAATCCTTCTTTGATCGACTCCACTACATAATCAGTGATCACCTTAATAGATTTAGAAGCATCATCATTCGCTGGGATAGGGAAATCAACCTGATTTGGATCAGAGTTGGTATCCACCATAGCAAATGTTCTAATGTTTAATTTATGTGCTTCCTTAATTGCGATATGCTCATGAGTAATATCTACAATGAACATAGCCGCTGGAATTCGATTTAATCTCGCAATTCCACTTAACACTTTATCGAGCTTTGCTTTCTCTCTTGTCAGAGTCAACTTTTCTTTCTTTGTTAATGAAGTCGCACTACCATCCTCCAACATCTTATCGATGTTATTCATTTTCTTGACAGATCGTCTGATTGTCGCAAAATTTGTCATCATCCCTCCTAACCATCGATCAGTCACATAAGGCATATTGACACTTTCTGCTGCTTCTCTAACGATATCTCTAGCCTGCTTTTTAGTTGCGACAAACATGATTTTACGCCCTGACTTTGCAATTTGTTTCATTGCAGTCGTCGCCTTCTCCATGCATTCTATTGTTCTGTTAAGATCAATAATATGGATACCTTTTCTTTCCATAAAGATGTATGGCTTCATTTTCGGATTCCACTTTTTCTTCATGTGTCCGAAGTGTGTCCCTGCGTCTAAAAGATCTTTATATTCTGGCTTACTCATAATTTCAATTTTAAATAATAATAACAGATTAACGCTTAGAGAACTGGAAGCTTTTTCTCGCCTTTGGTCGACCGTATTTCTTCCTCTCTACAACACGTGCATCTCTCATGAGGAATTTCTTGCCTTTTAGTGGCGTTCTGAAATCTTCATTCACCTGGACAAGAGCTCTTGCGATTGCCATTCTAATCGCCTCTGCCTGACCTTTAAAGCCACCACCTTTGACGTTGACTTTGATATCATAGAGAGATTCACTTTCGACTGTTTTCAAAGGATCTGCAACTGACAATTGCATATTCGCAGTTGTGAAATACTCTTTGTAGTCTTTTCCGTTAACTGTGATCGTCCCTGAGCCGGCTTTCATATAAATTCTAGCGACTGCAGCTTTACGCCGACCGATTGTATTAATCATTTCCATAATTAGGATATTACTTTAAGTTCTTCAGGCTTTTGAGCACCATGTGGATGGTCTGTACCTGCATAAACGAATAACTTTCTAAACATTTGTCTACCTAAACTATTCTTAGGTAGCATGCCACGCACTGCATTTTCTACAATAAAAAATGGCTTTTTAGCAACCGCTTGCTTGGCAGTTCGCTTTTTCTGACCACCTGTATATCCTGAATACCTTAGATATACTTTGTCATCCCACTTTTTACCTGTGAATTTGACTTTATCTGCATTGATAACGATGACATAATCACCTGTATCAACGTGCGGCGTATACTGAGCTTTGTGCTTGCCTCGAAGTACTGCAGCGATTGTGGAACACATACGTCCGACAACCATTCCTTCAGCGTCCACTATGTGCCACTTTCGGTCAATTTCGTGCTTTTTGGCACTTTCTGTTCTATAACTTAATGTCTTCACGATCTAATGATTTAGACTGAATAAAATTCCTTCATTTTCAAAAGGAGTGCAAATGTAGGCTTCTTTTATACTTAAAACAAAGAAAATGGAAGCAAATTTTTTACACCTCACCTCGTAACTCACTGATAATCAGTCAAAATTTCGCATATTATTTTTTAACCGCTCTGCTTAATGCTTCATTTAACCGGAATTTGTAACTGTTTCTCTGTGTCGAGATCTGCGTGTTTATGGCTTTAGGTAAAGGAGCCCTTTTTCCATTGTCAACTAAATAACCAAATATACTTGCCTCGCTGATAACTCAGCGTTTACAGCTATTTCTTTAAGGAATTTTAATGATTTTGGGGCCTGGCATACATATGGTAAGGAGCCGACAAGACTCGGACACACCAAGGATCTCGAAGAAGGATTCATATCGTTTTAGCCTATGATTCTATTTAGCATGTACAATGAGTTGAGCCTACGAATTGCCTCAAACAGAATATCTAGGACGATCAAAAGCTTATCTTTCTATCCTAAATAGGGTATTAATCAATCAGAACTACATTCACTATGAATAGATTAATGTTTTTACTAATTCTACTAACCACCAGTTGCAAAAATGAAAATTCGAACCCTGTAACAGCTATCGAATTAAATGCTGCTCATAGAATTGATGCTGACATCAAACAATGGCAACAAGAATTGAAACTCCCAAATGTAGGTCTGGGTATTATTGAGAATGGAAAGATTACCATGATAAAAGTATATGGGAAAACAGCAACTGCTAAAAACGCACCAATCGATATGCTCTTCAATGTAGCATCAGTGACCAAGGTGATTTTTACAGAGCTAGTGCTAAAACCCATTGCCAACGGAGACTGGAATCTAGATAAGCCCTTATACCAGTACCATATAGATCCCGATGTTGCTGCAGACGATAGACATAAACGAATCACAACACGTCATATCCTCAGTCAGCAATCCGGATTTGTCAATTGGAGATGGAACCATCCAACAGAAAAATTAACATTCGACTTTGAACCTGGTACAACATATAATTATTCCGGCGAGGGCATGGAATATTTGAGAAAAGCAATAGAAATTAAATTCAATAAAAGTCTATCCCATCTCTCTGATTCGCTCTTATTTGAACCATTAACAATGGATAAAACAACACACAGTTGGGACGGGAAATCGGATTACGATAAATTTAGCCTTGCTTATGATTCTGATGGTCAATTACATGACATTAAAGATCATTCTACAATTGATAATGCTGCCGACGATCTCATTACAACCGTTCTGGATCTAGCTAAATTTGGTCAATATGTAATGAGAGATCAGAGTGTATCAGAAACTCTTTTCAATGAAAGAAAAAAATCTCAAGTCGAGATCAACCCAAATATGAGTCAAGGTTTAGGATGGCGTGTCATCAACAATTTGTCAAATGGCGAATATGCCATTCAGCATGGGGGTAATGATATTGGCGTTGCTTCTCTCATTGTTCTTTTGCCAAAATCAAAAAATGGTCTCGTCATATTGACAAACGGAGATAGTGGCCTATTCATGTGCAATAATATAGTCAGGAAATTATGGTCTACAATTGGCACTGAAATCATTCATAGATCTTACAGAAGTAAGCGCATTGAAGATTCTCCAAAACCGATTGATATGTCAACAGAAAAACTCGCCTTGCTTGAAGGGCAATATGTTCAGCCTAGCGGCAGAGAATTGTCTATCTCAATAAACAAAAATGGATTACTGCTTAAAATGCCTGGCACACCTAATTTGGAATTATTACCAGAAACCAATGACACTTTTTTTCTATTAGACTTTGACCCTAAAATAGTATTTACTAAAAATAAAGATGGGATCATTGATGCTGCATTAATTGTGGAAGGAGAAAATGTGATTCGATGTGAAAAAATAAAGAATACAAAATGAGTGTTGTCGATTGTATTGGGTTCATCGGTGTTCTTCTTATTTTAATTGCTTTTTTTCTAAATCTAATAGGCGCGTTGGATTCAGATCATATTATTTATATTTTACTCAATCTATGTGGAGCAAGTCTAGCATGTCTTGCTTCGATCCTAATGAAATATATGCCATTTGTTCTGCTGGAAGGTACTTGGACATTGGTTTCATTTTTAGCACTTATAAAATATTGTATAGATGGAAAAACAAACTGGAGAAAAGGCATTAAAGACATTGATTCAAAACATGGAGCCCGTACTGAATGAGGGTGAATACGTTTTTGTAACAGTTTCAGACATTGAGTCAATACCAAGATCTATGACAATTTGTGAAATGAAGGAAAAAGAAGGTATAACAGTTGTCCTTAGAAAACAAGACGCTGAAGATCATGATTTATCTTTCGACTTCATTGCATCCTGGATTACACTCAACATCCATTCATCTCTAGAGGCTGTTGGGTTGACTGCAGCTTTTTCTACTGCATTGGGTAATCAGAATATCAGTTGCAATGTCATTGCTGGCTATTACCACGACCATATTTTTATTGATAAAAAAGATGAGGATAAGGCAATGAATGCGCTGATAGAATTATCAAAATCAAATCATTCTAATTCTTTGTGAGCTTGTAGACTAAACCTATTACTAATACAAAGGTCTTAGTATACGTAGATCTGATATAATTAGTAATAGCTTCCAAAACACCTGCTACAATGAAATTCATTTTTGACCTGAGTTTAATTTTTGGATTATGGTTTTTCATATCGATGGTCGCCATATCACAAGCGACGATTCAATACGGTCCTGATGGATTTGTTAAGATAGAGGAAGGACTTAGTGGTTTTAATGCAGCACTTGATTCGGGAGACCGATTTAGCAGAGGTCACGATGTTGCAGGTGATGTAAATGGTGATGGCATATTAGACATTGTTGTCGGTGCTCGTTCGGACGATGATGGACAGACTGATGCCGGAGCAGTGTATATCTTATTCATGAATCGCGATGGTACAGTCCAATCCAATCAGAAAATATCGATGTTGGAAGGAGGCTTTACTGGCACTTTAAATGAGGGAAGCTTTTTTGGATATGGTGTTGCTGGCATTGGAGACTATAATAATGATGACATACCTGATATTGCTGTGACGGCATCCTCTGCACCAACGAATTCAATATTTATCATTCACTTGAATCGTGATGGCACAGTAAAAGACTTCGTCAGAAATGGAAATATTGATTCTCAAGGGCTTTCTGCTATTGGAGATCTAAATGGTGATGGTAGGACAGATCTGGTTGCTTGCAACTCACTTTCGAATCAAGGTGGGCAGCAACGTGGAGCAATAGAGATTTTATTTTTTGACGAAAACTCACAGGTCATGCCAGAAAAAACTGTAGCGATCAATTCCACACAGGGAGGATTTGGAGATGGTCTTCAGAACAATGACAGGTTTGGTGGAAGAAAAGTTGCCTTATTGGGAGACTTAGACAATGATGGAAATAAAGAGCTTGCCATAGGCGCTTTTATGTCAGATGGTGGCAAGGGTGCCGTTTGGATAGTCTCTCTTGATAGTATGACACATCAGGTGATTTCTAAACTTAAAATAACAGAAGGAGAAGGCGGATTCACAGATATCTTAACAGATGGATCAAACCCCAATGGGACATCTGGTGCAAGTTTTGGTCATGCGCTGTGTGCGCCAGGAGACTTAAATGGAGATGGAATTCCTGATTTAATTACAGGTGCTAATCAACAAGATGAAGGATGGTGCTATATCATTTATCTAAATGCTGACAAAACAGTAAAGGCCTTTACTAAGATAAATAATACTGCAGGTGGTTTTGGTATTGAATTAAACCCGGAAGAGCGATTTTCTCGATCTATATCATGTATTGGAGACTTACGAGGCGATGGCAGCATTGCCGTGAATATTGGAGGTGGTGCTGGTGGTAGTGGTGCCAGTGGTACAGGTGCATTATATATTTTGACTTTCAAACCCTGCACCATAGACCAATTACCTGGCAACAATCGCTGGGCTAATGGGAATGTATTTTTCAGTAACTGGAATCATCCTACTCAAATGCTTACTGGACCTGCACTTACATTTGAACAATGCACATCCAAAGCATTTGAAGCGAATGCGCCTTATATCACATACAATTTTAATGATGGCAGATGTATTACGATGGACAGTACTGCCATTAGTCTTGTAAGCACAGAACTGAGTACTGCTTTTATCAATGAATGTAATAACGATCTATTTACAACAGCTCTTTCTGATTACAGCCCACAGGTTATAACATCTATATTCCCTAATCCAACCCATTCGTCTATTCTACTATCAATAGAGCGCACATCTTTCTCTCCATATGATAGAGTTGACTTGATGACAATGGCTGGACAAATACTTTCGACAAGTAGACTATCACAACATCAAATTGAATTAGATCTATCACAATACCCCGCAGGAATTTATGTTGTCAATGTAATAGTAGAGAACAAAAGCGAGACATATAAAATCATTAAAAATTGATTAGACAAGATATTTGAATCCAAATGGGTGTGAAAGGATTTAGCACTTCTACAGAAAGCACAATAATTTAAATATCGCATAAAGTAGTATAATGACTCCATGTTCAGACTTAATGGTACTATATTTATTTTTGAATTCTAATCAAGATGCCGTTTAAGCTAAGACCAATCCTTTCAGAAATGAAAGACATGTATTCAAAGCCCATTTCTGGTAGCCGATTTCAGGAATATCTTTTTAAACTACAAGGCAATACTAAAGGAGAACTGATATTACCAATCATGGGATTTAACCCCATGGGCAAAGAACACGTCTTACTAAAATTAGAAGAGCTTGAAGAATTAAATGCAGAAGTCATCATGCAGGATGCTATACATGAAGTCAATTTACTCTTTGATACCCGTATTCTTGAGGACATTCTTGTCGTCTTAAATGTAGCCGATGACCTGAAAGGTGCATGGACAAATTTTTACACAACAGATTTCGAAAGTAAGTTTAATAGACACGCATTAACTAAGAGAAATTTTTGCGCACCATATTTTTGGACTAGTGAAACGTATTCAAGTGAATTAATAAAATGTAGGACAAAAGCATATTTATTACGTAGTATTTACGCAAAAGTTAATCCAAAACCAACCAGACTCATGGACTATGTAGAGCAAGAAAAATATGTTGCAAAATATGTATCACCAGACGGTAAAAACAAGGATAACAATCAGTTTGAATTCATTGATTCTTTTTATAAAAGCAACAAACAATCAGAACAATACGATTTGATTTTTAATTTTTTTTATGGCGATGAGGCATCTGTAAGTTTGGCTTATACGCCTTATGGGAATGATGGTGTTTGTGGGTTTGACTATGCGCGTTTTCTATCATCAACACAGAACCAATAGGCGCTAGACATAGTTGACTCAAATAATTTTCATCATTGAGTAAGGACTCAGTTTAACAGAGTGATCTACAAAACGAATAGTCGTATCTTGAGTTATTATAAATCTATACATTGATACAAAGTGATATTCTAACATTACGCAAAGAACTCCACGCAAACCCTGAGCTATCTGGCACAGAGCTAAACACGGCGAAACGCATTAAAGAGTTCATTCAACAACATCATCCATGCGAGATAATAGAACATGTTGGAGGGCATGGATTACTCGCCATTTTTAAATTTTCAGAAACGGGGAAAACAGTTGCTATTCGATGCGAACTAGATGCCTTGCCTATCGATGAAGTCAATGAATTTAATTATAAATCTGTGTGTCCAGGTGTATCTCATAAATGTGGACATGATGGACATATGGCAATTGTCGCCGGGCTTATCTTTTGGATAAAAAAACAACATTTTACATCAGGTAAGATTGTTTTACTTTTTCAACCCGCAGAAGAAACTGGCCAAGGCGCTCAGCAAGTCATGAAGGATGATCGATTTAAACAATTGAATTGTGATTATATTTTTGCTCTCCACAATATCCCTGGCGAATCCTTACATACCATCATTAGTATGCAAGAGGGATTTTCAGCAGAGGTGCAGAGCTTCGCACTCCATGTAAATGGTCAAGACTCACATGCGTCCGAACCAGAAAAAGGAATAAATCCTGCCCTTGCGCTTTCAGCTATCAATCACGAATTAGCACAACTAAATGAGCTGTCTCCCACACTAAATAATTACGCAGTGCTGACACCAGTTTATATGAACATGGGAGAGAAAGCCTACGGTATTTCTCCTGGAAAGGGAGAGCTTCATTTTACTATTCGAACTTGGAAGACCGAGATCATGGATGAACTCAAACAAAGGATTCAGCATATCATTAAAAAAATCTGCCAATCGGAATCATTAGATTATAACATTGATTGGTTTGAGTATTTCCCTGCTAGCTCAAACCATACCGTTTGCAATGACCTTGTCAAAGAGGTAGCCCTACAGAATGATTTTGCATTGATCGAACGGCCTTATCCATTTAAGTTTGGAGAAGATTTTGGCTGGTTTTCTACAGCATACAAGACTGCCATGTTCGGGATAGGAGCAGGTATTCATTCACCCGCTTTACACCATTCAAATTATGATTTTCCAGACGAACTCCTAGAAACTGGTCTACTCATGTTTTCAGGAATACTATCAAGCATATTAGATTAAATAAGCCATCAATCGACTGTGGACTAATACCCATGGATAATGTTTTGAGGGAGACATTCGACAGAAACTTTATTAAAATCGACATTTAGTGCCTTGCAATTTGGTACATTTAATTAAACCAATAAACAAAACACTATGAATCCAAAAATTAAATTAGGCCTAAGAATTCTATTTGGTATTTTCATGCTTATATTTGGCATCAATAAATTTGCTCATTTTATGCCCTTCCCTCCCATTCCAGGTGACGGTGGTACGCTAATGGGTATTTATGCAACATCAGGATTTCTGAGTGTGATTGGTATTCTAGAAATACTAGCAGGTCTAGCGATTTTAGTTGATAAATTTGCACCGCTAGCGATTACGATTGCGGTAGCGATTATGTTTAATGCTTTTCTTTTTCATGCTCTCCACGATATAGCTAATATTGGTGGAGCTGTTGTTGGCTTAGTGCTCAGTTTAGCATTAGTGTATGCCTACAAAGATCGATTTACAAGTCTTTTATCGGCCTAAAATAAGTCCTATAGACCACATCTGAGGATACTGTCCTCTAAAAAAAACGAACGACATGTCCTTGAATCATATCGTTCGTTTTTATTTAACTGCTCTGGTTTCTAACTCGGTTAGGAAACGAATCTTTGAATCCTTACTTTTGCTTCTCAATTTTAAAATTAAGCAGAGAGATGAAAATTGCAATAGCGCAGCTCAACTACCACATTGGCAACTTTGAAGGAAATGTTTCTAAGATGCTCGAAGCCATCAAATGGGCAGAGGATCAAGGCGCAGACCTAGTCTGTTTTTCTGAGTTAGCGACTTGCGGATATCCACCACGTGATTTTTTAGAATTCGATGATTTTATCAAACAATGTGAAGAAGCCATCCAAGGTCTGACAGCGGCATCAAGCAACATCGGGATTGTCGTTGGTTCGCCGAGCCGCAATCCCGTTATAGAAGGAAAAGATTTATTTAATTCTGTATACTTACTGCACGAGGGTGAGGTGAAGTTTGTACAGCATAAAACCTTATTGCCGACTTACGACGTCTTTGATGAGTATCGTTATTTTGAACCGTCCACCAAATGGAGCACCGTTCTATTTAAAGGTGTGCGATTGGCATTAACGGTATGCGAAGACATCTGGAATGTGGGCAATGACAATCCACTATACACGATATGTCCGATGGATGAAATGATAAAGGAACGTCCAGATGTTGCTATAAATGTATCAGCTTCTCCCTTTAATTATGATCATGCAGAATCTAGGATTCATGTCTGCAAAGCAAATATAGAGCGTTATCAAATTCCTATGTTTTATGTGAATCATATAGGTGCACAAACCGAATTAATCTTTGATGGTGGATCTCTTGTCATGAGCCCCTCTGGAGAAATTTTTGAGGAGATGCCCTATTTTGAAGAGAGCTTGCGCGTGTTTGATTTAAATGATGTCAAACAAGGTAGTCAATCTGTTGAGCAGCCTAAAAATAAGATCTTAGAAATTCATGACGCATTGGTCTTAGGCATCAAAGATTACTTTGGAAAACTAGGATTTAGCAACGCTGTTATTGGGCTTTCTGGGGGCATTGATTCAGCAGTCACTACAGCACTAGCTGTAAGAGCATTGGGTCCAGAGCATGTGCGTGTTTTATTGATGCCATCCCAATTTTCATCTGACCATTCGGTGGATGATGCAGTAGCGCTGGCTAAAAATTTTGGGATTCAATATGACATCATTGCGATTAAAGACATCTATGAATCATTCGTCAAAGAACTTCAGCCTTTGTTTGGGGACCTTCCCTTTAATGTAACTGAAGAAAATCTACAGGCAAGGACTAGAGGTGTTCTATTGATGGCAATCTCTAACAAATTTGGAAATATACTTTTAAATACGTCTAACAAGAGTGAAGCCGCAGTAGGCTATGGTACACTTTATGGTGATATGGCGGGAGGCTTGTCTGTCATTGGAGATGTGTACAAAACAGAAGTGTTTGAGTTAGCTCGTTTTATTAATACAGAACGTGAGTTGATTCCTGAAAACACGATTGTCAAACCACCTTCGGCAGAATTGAGGCCAAATCAAAAGGACAGCGATAGTCTACCAGAGTATGATATTTTAGATAAAATTCTATATGAATATATTGAACGGCAGCAAGGCCCAAAAGAAATTGTTGCATTAGGATATGATGAGGCATTGGTGAAAAGAATCCTGCGTTTGGTAAATATCAATGAGTTTAAGCGTTATCAGACATCCCCTGTTTTGCGGGTGTCTTCTAAAGCGTTTGGAATGGGTCGAAGAATGCCAATTGTGGGGAAATATTTATCCTAAAATTCAAGTCATACTTTGAAACAGCTCTCCAATTGAATTATAGCTTGTCTATATTGAACAACACTTAGCACAAAAATCAAGCGGTGTCAAAAATCTAGATTGTTAAAGGTATTGGTTGTTTTATATGAAGGTTTAAACGTTCTAATTCGACACCGCTATGAGGTAAACATACATGTAACTCAAAAATAGACAATCAATCATTAACAATATGTCACATAAATATGTGACATATTAAAACATTACTGAATGTGTTTTCTAAAATTTAGCGGCATGCTAAATTATTTTAAGAGGTTCAAAATTAAATAGATGACTTATCTTAGCTACACTTAAAACACATATAAATCTTGAGATATAGAATATATATTAATTGTCTTCTGATTTTTTTTGGAATTGGTCTACACGGGCAATCTAATAGTTTAGATGATTATGACTATCAATTCATTACTCAGGAGGATAATAGTTATATCAACAGTAAAGAAAATCTCTTTGTTGATAGTACGGGGATGTTATGGTTAGCCACTCCATCAAGCCTACTTTTATATGATGGAAAATCAATCATAAACTATTCAAAAGAGGCTGCGATTTACCGCGTAGATATTTCAAATTTTCAGCTATTTGATAGAACAGCAGAAGGTAATTTTATTATCGTCAGTTCTGACAATCAATTTTATATTTTCAATCCGTACACGAAAGAAATTATCAATCAGGCTTCTCCAGACATAGCCTATTCAGAGCTTTTAGAGAATACCTTATCTAGTGATCAAACTGGTTCCATTTTTAATCAAAACCAAGTTGTACCTGATGATGAAAACGGCTACTATGCCCTTCTCAAAGGAAAGGATAAATTGTTTTATATTTTTCATTCATCAAATGGGTCTAAGCTCGTCTTTAAAAAATCCTTTTCGTTAAAAGGCATTCCCAATTTGGTATTTCTCGAAGATGAATTATTCCTTACAGATGTCGATTCTGTTTTACAATTAGATACTGATCTCAATATTATCAAGCGACATTCTTTATCGTTTTCTCGCTCTCAGACACCATTTATCTTCAAAGATGATGAGCGCAATATTTGGGCATATGAGAATTGCACGAGTAATCAATGTCAATTATATAAATATCACAAAAAGACTAAATCTTTTCTTCCGTATATACTACCTAAATCTTTAGCATTAAAGGGTATACATAAGATTCGAAAAGACAATGGTATTTTTTGGTTTTTTGGCGTTGGTAAATTAATTCAATTCGATCCGGATCAAAATATATTCGTTGACATCTTTTCAAATATTTCTAAGTCCTTTGAGTCTTTGGAGTCTCCTCCGCTGATCAGTCATTATACATCCATCATGTCAGATCATAATAATATGATCTGGTTGACTTCAGGATATGGTTTAGTGCAGTTAATCCCTAAGCAAGATGCTTATACGCTATTACTTAAAAGTGATCCTTTGTTTTGCAATGGCTTTTGCAGCATGCGTGGAATTGCCGCTGATAAAGAAGGTAACATATGGTTAGCCTCATACTCTGGCCTTATCAGATATTCGTCAGATGGAGTCTTATCAAAACTTGATGAACTGGATAAATATCTCTTAGACGGTATTTACTCTTTATCGATACAAGATCCCTACCTATTGGTCAACGATTTGTTGTACAATATGAAAACAGCTGAAGTAACAGAGCTCATTCTGAATAAACAAAATCGTCATGTTACAAATACTATTGGAGCAAATAATGATTTTTGGATTTCAACATGCTATGCGGATGGCAATCAAATTGGATTATACAATTATAATTTAAGCACTTCGGAATTAACTACAATTGACATCCCCAAGACCATACTTCAATCTGGCCAGATAACTGATTTAGAAATTAGTAAAGACAAGAAAAGCTTATGGATGACAACAGCTTTAAGTGGTTCTCTTGAATTTAATATTGAAACTAAGCAATTCAAATCAATTACACCATCGCAATATTGGGCTACAGATAACATTAGACATTTTTGTATTTATGAAACAAATGAAAATCAATTATTCATTGGGACGTCTCGATCCATTTTAGAAGTTGATCTTTCTTCAGGACTAGTGAAGGAGCATAGAAAATTAGACGACTTGGAAGAATCGAATATAAATCGAAATATATTTTCCATTTTACCAGAGACAGATAGCGTCTTGTGGTTAGGCTCTGACAAGGGTATTTTAAACTTTAATACACAGACTAAACGATTCAGTAGCTTCTCTGAATTTGGAAAATTGGGGACTGAAGAATTTAATAGAGAGTCTTCATACAAAAGCGATAAAGGCGAATTATTTTTTGGGTCTGTAAATGGTGTCTATATTCTTGAAGCTAAGCATTTGAAAAAAGACAATAAAATCTATGGTGAAAATATAAACCTCATTTCTACACAATATTATGATGGGAATACAAACCGAATCATCCAAATGCCAACTCAGCATGAAATAGGTCATAAGATTCGATTGCAACATCATGATAAGATGGTAAGCGTAAGGGTATCCATTCCTGATTTTAGACAACACCTTAAAACATATTATAGCTATTCACTAGAAGGATTTCAAGATAGTTGGTCTATTCCTAATGAAGAAAATATCATTCGCTTTACGAATCTAGATCCTGGTGACTACACTCTACGTGTAAAAGGAGGGCATGATATTAACAATCTGAATTCGAATGTCATGTCAATTGATCTGGAGGTATCAGACGCGTGGTATAATACGATTTGGTTTAAATTACTGATGGTGGCCTTATTGATAGCGATTCTATTTTTCTTTTTTAGCATCCGATATACACAGCTATTAAAATATCAACAACTACGTTCTGAAATATCAAAAAATCTGCATGATGACGTCGGAACAATGTTGACAGGAATTGCTATGCAATCTGAAATGTTGGAAAAAATAGCTGACGATAAAAATAAAGACATCGCCCGTAGTATTGCACTACGAAGTCGGGCTGCGATGAGTAGTATGCGAGATACCGTGTGGGCAATCGATTCAAGAAAGGATACAACAATGGATCTGAAAGACAGAATTTTAGACTATATCCAAGATACCCTCTATCCAAAAGATATTAGCTACTCAATCAAATCCAATATCACAACAAGTCAAATGAAAATTATGCCACATATCCGGCAAAACATGTACTTAATAGCAAAGGAATCGATTAATAATATTGTCAAACATTCAAATACTGAAAAAGTAGAAATAACCCTTAACGTGGATAAAAAAAGTCTAGCACTAATCATCAAGGACTTTGGATCTCTTGCTAACTTAAAGAGTTCGGGACAGGGTATTACAAACATGAAAGGTAGAGCGAAAGCATTAGGAGGCACCTATAAATTTGAGTATGATGACGGGTATAAGACAACAGTATTTGTACCACTTAAGCTATAATATTCATATTAGTAAAAAACATAATTTGTCACATAAATATGTGACAAATTATAATTAAACAATATACTATCTTTAAACAGTGATAAGACTAACAATAATCGAAGACGACTCATACATTAGAAGAAATTTATTAATGTATGTAGATTTTCAAAAAGACATGGAAATCGTTTCAGACCATGATTCTGTTGAAAGTTTTTTAAGCATGATAGACTCAGAATCAAATTTTCCTGAAGTCTTAATTTTAGATATTGGATTACCTGGACTGTCCGGTTTAGAAGGGATTGTACCTATCAAAGCAAGATTGCCTAATCTGGATATTGTCATGCTAACGACCTACGAAGAAGAAGAAAAGATCATTCGTGCATTGCGATCAGGAGCCTGTTCCTACTTATCAAAAAAGACCCCACTTGATCAAATCATGGATACCATTCGGATCGTTAAAAATGGCGGATCTTATATGTCTCCAAGCATTGCTCGAAAGCTCTCAGAATATCTACTACATGGAAAAAAACCAAGTACACAAAAACTATCAGGACAACAAGAAAGAGTCATGAAAGGCTTAGTCAATGGTATGAGCTATAAAGAATTGGCCAAGGATCTAGACGTTTCTATCGATACCGTCAGAACCCATATCAAACGTATCTACTCTATCCTGCATGTCAACAGTAAATCTCAAGCTGTTTCGAAGTATTTAAAAGGCTCATAAGGCTACTGAGAAGAAAGAACTCCCACTACACTTAACTCTTTTATGATCAGAGACTTGTATTCAATAAATTGGATTTCCTTATAATCAAATTTGCTGCCACGCGCCTTAAATTCCTAAAGGATATCCGCGCTGCTGTCCATTTAGGGAACATAGGGCTAACCTGGCATATTGAAATTTAATGTCTTTTGTGCAATTTGGTTATACACACATCAGAGACTTGTATTCAATAATCCAATTGTAATCCGTATTATTAGAATAAGATCAATCAAGGACTTATCTTAATGACTGCTAAAACAATGTTGCATGATCGTAAGAATCAGTTCTATAATCCTTTTTTCTCTACTCCTGAATAGCTGTACACAACAAAGTACTACTCGTCCAAAAGACGTAACGCCTTTAGTAAAGGCCCCATTTGAAAAACTGGACACTATAGCCACCAATGATTGGTGGAATAGAAAACCAAATCCAATCATCGATGTCAATGTTGCTAGAGAAGACGTCATCGCCTTCGGTATTTACACTGTTTCAGATCGTGTACTCAAACTCTCTGCACAGCTGTTTCCACTCTACCCCGATGAATCTCGAGAGGTAAGATTACAAATTATGAAAGATGGTAAATGGAACACCGTACAAAGCCAGCGCATCAATGATATCGGCTGGTCTGCTTTATTTCGAGTTGAAAACTGGGATGACACCAAAGATGTCACCTACAAGTTAACCCATGGTGATAAAGCAAGCTATGAAGGAATGATTCGTAAAAACCCAATCGACAAAACTGAAATAAAACTAGCCGCCTTATCCTGCAATAGCAATAAAGATAGAGGTGACCGAAAGAATTACATTCGCAATATCAATCATCAAAATCCAGACCTTGTCTTCTTTGCTGGTGACCAATCCTATGATCACAAAGAACACACTGCCGCTTGGTTAAAATGGGGAATGCAATTTAGAGATGTGTTTAGAGAAAGACCGTGTATTACGATACCAGATGATCATGATATCGGCCAGGGCAATATATGGGGTGAAAATGGCAAAATCGCCTCTTCAATGGCAGGGCCTGATGGTGGCTACTTTTTTCATCACGAATATATAAAGATGGTCGAGCGATGCCAGACGGCTCACCTTCCTGACGCCTTTGACCCCACACCTGTCGAGCAAGGCATTAAGGTCTACTATACAAATCTGAAAATAGGAGGCGTCGATTTTGCAATCTTAGAAGATCGAAAATTCAAATCAGGACCAGAAGGTAAAATACCACAACAAGGTCCACGACCAGACCATATCCGCAACCCAGCATATGATCCAACATCTGTGGACGTCGCAGGACTGACATTGCTAGGCGATCGCCAATTGACATTCCTAAATCAATGGGGCCAAACAAATACAGGAGCCATGAAAGCTGTTTTGTCTCAAACAGGATTTTGTGGAGGAGCGCATCTTCACGGAAAAAAGGAAAATAGATTACACGCCGACATGGACTCCAATGGCTGGCCTCAGACTGGTAGAAATAAAGCACTTAGAGCCATCAAAAAAGCGAATGCTGTACATATCGGAGGCGATCAACATCTAGCCACAGTTATACAACATGGTATAGACCAATATGAAGATGGACCTTTTGCCTTTATCGTTCCAGCTATTGTGAATAATTATTACAGTCGATGGTGGTGGCCTGAAGATGAAAAAGCTGGTGCCAACTCTAATGATATACTGCCTTGGACTGGCAGATATCTAGATGGATTCAATAATAAGATAACGATGCAAGCGTATGTCAATCCTGAGAGCCCTTCAAGAGGAAGCGGCTATGGTTTAATAAAATTTAATACGAAGACACAAGATGTCACCTTTGAATGCTGGCCAAGAGATGCCAACGTGACGCAGGATGGCGCAGAACAATTTACGGGCTGGCCAATCACAATTTCAATTTAACAAACTGCAAACTATGACCACTTTAAAATTGAACTCTTTGGTTCTAATGATTCTATCCTTGGCGATGATGCTATCCTGCCAAATGGGTGAGACTACCAGTACAGAAAGTACGAAGAGCGAAAATGACAAACCCAATATTATCATTATTTATGCTGACGACTTGGGCTATGGAGATGTCGGAGCCTATGGGTCTACAGAACTAAAAACACCGCACATGGACGCGCTAGCTAAGGGTGGTGTGCGGTTAACGAATGGCTATGCTTCCTCTGCAACCTGCTCGCCAAGTCGCTACGCCTTATTAACTGGAAGCTACCCGTGGAGAAATAAACGAGCCAAGATCCTACCAGGGACAGCTCCGCTGCTCATCTCAACCACACAACAGACGATCCCTAAAATGCTGAAAGCGCAAGGCTACCATACCGGTATTGTTGGGAAATGGCACTTGGGCTTAGGTTCAGGAAATGTCAATTGGAACGAACACATCGCACCCGGACCGAATGAAGTTGGCTTTGATCATGCTTACATTATGGCGGCAACACAAGATCGAGTACCGACGGTTTATATTGAAAACGGCTATGTGAGCCAGCTCGACAAAAGCGATCCTATTGAGATTGATTATGCTAAAAATTTTGAGGGTGAGCCGACTGGCAAAGACAATCCAGAATTATTGAAATTAAAATGGCATCATGGCCATAACAGCAGCATCGTCAACGGTATCCCTCGAATTGGCTTTATGAAGGGTGGTGAATCAGCCAAGTGGGTTGATGAAAATATGGCAGATACATTTTTAGTCCGTGCACAACACTACGTTAAGGCACATAAGGACCAGCCCTTCTTTTTATATTATGCCTTGCAGCAGCCGCATGTACCAAGGACTCCTCATGAGCGATTCATTGGATCTTCAGGAATGGGTCCGCGCGGTGATGTGATTGTGGAGGCTGACTGGTGCATAGGAGAATTTATGAAGACACTGAAAGAGGAAGGCTTGCTGGAGAATACAATCGTGATTCTGTCGAGTGACAATGGACCTGTTTTAAATGACGGCTATTATGATGATGCTGTTGAAAAGCTGGGATCGCATACGCCGTCTGGAGGATTGCGGGGTGGCAAATACAGTCTTTTTGAAGCAGGGACACGAGTGCCGTTTATTGTGAGTTGGCCTGGTGTCATTAAGCCATCTATATCCGATGCATTGGTGTCTCAGATCGATATCTTTTCTTCCTTGGCCACATTGGTTGGGAGTGAACTGAGGGGTCAGGATAGTCAAGATTTATTAGATGTATTCATGGGCAAGAGCCAGACAGGCAGAGATGATTTGGTCTTAGAAGCCACGACGAGGACTGCCTTGAGAAAAGGATCTTGGGTCATGATTCCGCCTTATAAAGGGCCTGCAAAAAACGACAGAGTAAATATTGAGTTGGGTAATGATCCAGATTATCAATTATACAATCTGGCAACGGACCTGGCTCAACAAGAAAATCTGGCCACATCACACGCAGACAAATTAGATGAAATGAAAGCGCTTTATGCTGAGATTAAAGGGAGTAATATAGCAGAGAATGAGCAATTGGAGTTGAAGTGATATCCGTACAACAATCGTTTTCATAAATGCCTGGATCTATTTAACCAAGTTAGTGACTAGTGCTTTGTCAACGTTTAAATGACGAGTTGAGTTTGAGTGAAAATTGAATCTGATCGAGGCAAAAAACGTAGGCATAGCCGTAGCTATGGCGAGTATCTTTAACGAAGTTCAGGCTCAAATTTCGCCAAAGGCAGACGTCAATTTGATCTTGACAAAGCACTAGTGCCCTGAGTTTTGAACCAACGCAGGATTCGCATCTAATTCTTGTTGCGGGAATTGGAATTAAAACATGGTGAGGCTATGCTAGTGATTTTGACTCCGAACTGATGATATATACAATCTGAATTTTAAACATGAATTGATCAGAATAGACTCTCTTATATGTCTTGTACAAGTCACACAATTTAAGTGCCTTATTTGTTTTGAACGCTATTGACTTTCTTCTACTGAATAGCAATATTTAGTTACCAGCAGCTACAGCTAGACGGTCAACTTCTTTCCAAACACGCCACAGATTTTTATAACAAATCTTTTCTATATCCTCATCGCTGTAGCCACGCTGCAGGAGTACATAAATCAAATTCGGATAGGTCGATACATCTTTAAGACCAGTTGGGAGTGAATCCCCTACTCCATCATAATCAGAACCAAAGCCCACATGATCGATGCCCGCTAACTCCACAACTAAATCAATATGATCAGCCACTTTTTCGACATCAGAAAACAAGCTTGGGTTAGCCTTTTGAAAAGCAGCAATGACTTCATCAGCGCCAGGATCGCCATACTTCAATCCCTTCTCTTCCATCAACTTGACGATTTCATCTCGCTGTGCATTTCGCTGATCAGCTACCTCTCCATCCAAAAATGTTGAACCAAAATTGATCATTATCACACCTCCATTTTCACCTAGTCTTGTAATCATCGCATCATCCATATTACGCTCAAAGCCTGGCACAAATTTTCGTGCTGAAGAGTGAGAAGCGATGACCGGCACATCCGTTAAGTCCATGACATCATAAAAGGTATTATCAGACACATGAGAAATGTCAACCATGATACCAACACGATTCATTTCTGCGACTACCAGTTTTCCATACTCACTAAGACCACCATAAGTACCTGTTGTATCATACGATGAATCACATATCAGATTGTCTTTTGAATGCGTGAGCGTGATATAACTAATACCGCGGTCATTAAAATAGCTAACATTCGATATATCGTCTTCAAGACCTGATCCATTTTCCATGCCCATTGGCAGTGCTATCTTTCCCATTTTAAATAATCGATCAACATCCGCTGCTGTATGCGCTACACCAAATTTATCTGGATGCGCTGAAGCAATTCCCTCAACCATTGTGATTAATGAATCTGCTAATGCCTTAGACTGTCCTGGCACTTGCTGCAGTCCAGCTGGTAAATAAATAGACATAAACGGTGCATCAAGTCCACCCTCTTTGGCACGCACATAGTCAAAATCACCTTCGTCTGTTTGGATAGGTATCCCTAAAAATTCCTTTTCCAATCTGAAGTTTTTAATCTTTAATCTGTACGGCAAATCTACATGCCCATCTGTAATAATATAGGTTTGAGCTAGAGCGTCTGCATGACTTCTCAATCGCTCATCCTCAGTTGGCCCTGCAGGTATTGCGGTATCAATTTTTGCTATCGGCTCAGAGGCCGTTGTCACAATTTCCTTTGTTTTACATGCGGACAATCCGAATATCAAGCCAAATAGAAATACTATATATCGATTCATAATTATGTCATTTAACCGAAAGCAAGGTACGAACTCTAATCGAAAAAGCTGTAGGTGCTGATCTTTAGATGTTATTATCTATTACACTTTAGTGATATGATCTATCCTTATGAAGATCTCACTTTAAACATCGGACGAACTAGAACCGTCAGCGTGAACCTACCTCTCTAGCAGGCAGATTTTTAAGATGATCAGGATAGACAAGATGTATCAATTTCAATATCAATATCAATATCAATTGCAATGTCAATTAATAACCACAACAGCACGGAATTAGCACAACTTTATTCAACACCCAACATCGCCAAAGGCATCACGCCTCAGCTTTTCTGTCTGAACAGGATTTTTAAGATCATCAGAATAGACAGGATGATTCAATATCAATGTAAATGTAAATGTCAATATCAATATCAAAGTCCAGTTAACACATCACCAATTGCACATCAACATTCATAGTTTCGAAGTCCATTCTCATTTTAGGATTATGCTCACTCAACATTCAAAACTCAACACCCAACATTGCCAAAGGCATACTCACTCAACATTCAACACTCAATACTCAACATTTCCAAAGGCTACCCAGCCCACCCTTCACGATCCAAACTCCGATACTGAATCGCCTCCGCAATATGCTCCGCATTAATATCAGCACTATTGTCCAAATCAGCAGTCGTTCGAGCTACCTTCAAAATCCGATCGTAAGCTCTAGCAGATAATTGCAAACGAGTCATCGCAGTTTTTAATAACAGCGTACTGGCTGTATTCAATTGACACACTTCGCGGACCATGCGGCTAGGCATATGTGCATTAGCAAATACATTCTGTATCGGCTCAAATCTCTTTTTTTGAATTTCTCTGGCAGCGATCACTCGACTACGGATGATCTCACTTGTCTCGCCACTCCGTTTAAATTTAGCTAACTCGTCATAGGAGACAGGTGTCACTTCGACATGGAGATCAATTCGATCAAGCAAGGGACCAGAAATTTTATTGAGGTAGCGCTTTACAATGCCGGGACCACAAACACAATCCTTCTCAGGGTGATTATAGTAACCGCAGGGACATGGATTCATAGAGGCGAGTAACATAAAACTAGCAGGATAATCTACCGTAATTTTTGCCCTTGAAATGGTGACTTTTCGTTCTTCCATTGGTTGCCGCAAGACCTCCAGAACAGTACGTTGAAATTCTGGCAGTTCATCTAAAAAGAGCACTCCATTATTAGCTAATGAAATTTCCCCAGGATTGGGATTTGATCCTCCACCTACTAATGCCACATTACTAATCGTGTGATGTGGTGATCGAAACGGTCTGCGTGTCACTAGAGATGATTGCTTATCTAACAAACCTGAAACCGAATGAATTTTAGTTGTCTCTAATGCCTCGTGAAGGGAAAGAGGTGGCAGTATTGTGGGTAAGCGTTTTGCTAGCATCGTCTTGCCTGCGCCAGGTGGCCCAATCAAAATAGCATTGTGCCCGCCAGCTGCAGAAATCTCCAATGCTCTCTTGATATTTTCTTGACCTTTCACATCTGCAAAGTCAAGTGCATAATCATTTAGGTCATCTTTGAATACCTCTTTTGTATCCACGATCTCTTCCACGAGTTGCGCTTCCCCATTAAAAAAATCCACAGCTTCTCTCAGATTGGAAATGCCGTAGACAGGTAAGTTATCGACAATCGCAGCTTCGCGCACATTTTCTTTGGGCAAGATCAAGCCCTTAAATTTTCGCTCCCTAGCTTCGACGGCCATAGGCAGTGCTCCGCGGATTGGCCGAATCCCGCCATCCAATGCCAACTCTCCCATAATCATATATTGATCTAGCAAGTCACCACTAATTTGTCTCGTGGCAGCAAGAACGCCAAGCGCAATAGGAAGATCGTAGGAAGACCCTTCTTTGCGAATATCAGCTGGTGCTAGATTGACAACGAGTTTCAAGCGCAGCATTTTATAGCCAATGTTTTTCATGGCTGCTTCGATCCGCTCGAAACCTTCCTTAATCGCACTATCTGGAAGACCGACCAAATTGTAAAAATTGCCTTGGCTGACAGGGCCACCGGCATTTACCTCGACTGTAATCGCTTGTGCATCGATGCCTTGTACGGCTCCCGCAAATGTTTTGACTAACATAGTGTTCGTTTATAAATTGTAAAGTATTTTATTTGTAAAGTATTCTATTTGTAAAGTTTGTTTGAAACGGCTGTACGTATTCAAACACAACTCAATATATCTAATTTATTTGGCAATCAGAAGTTTGTATTCTCATTGTAAGCTAACTGATACTTTTTGAATGGAAAATCCTTTGTCTGAACAAGATTTATAAGATTTCAGGATGTTCATGATTTGATTTCCAATTCTTAACTACGGATCCTTGAGGTTGTCAACATCAAGGACATGATTGGCTAAGGACACTTTCTAGACACAGAGCAACATGATGTCCAGCGAAAGCATAACTCCTCTCATAAAATGCCACACGTTCTCAAGTAATTGCGAAAGCTCTGGTATCCAATCGACCACTAGATTACCTCTTCAGATTAAAACAAAAGATCGACAGATATCCATTCTACAAATTAAAAATAGTAAGAAATTAGACTTGTTGGCGTATCTGAATACATAGTCTATGTTTTAGTATGAAAAAAAAGAGCAACTCTTGTAACCTGACAACAGTGTATTGCATCTAATAGTAAATAGGATTAAAATATTTAGTATGCATTTAACAGCAGAACCAGAAGTAATATTGGGTCTCATAGCGATTGTAGCTGGCTTTACGCTTTACGCTTTTATAAAAAGTCGGCATCTTGAGCGCATGCAGCAATTGCAAATGGGAATTCCACTTCAAGAGATCCATAAAAGCTTTATTGAGGTAAAATTTGGTCTTCTATTCATTGGAATAGGAATAGGCATTTTAACCGCTTTTATTCTCAATCGAATATTTACAAATGCTTTTGATTTTTATCCTGCCTTTATCTTTTTATTTGGAGGATTTGGACTACTACTTTCATTTTTCATAGTTCGAAAGTTTAATATTAAGCAATAAATTTAATGGATGAAATATACATTGATAAAGTACTTAATGGAGAACAAGATGCCTACGGATATTTAATTAGGCAACATAAAACTATTGCAATGAGAACAGCAATGTCTATTGTTAAAAATGAAACTGAAGCAAAAGATATTGTCCAAAACAGTTTTATTCAAGCATATGAATCATTACGAAGCTTTAAAGGAGAATCAAAATTCTCGACTTGGTTATGCCGAATTGTGGTGAATAAGAGTTTTCGGTTTATTCAAAACAAAGCTAGGAAAATTAATTTTGAACAAAAACAACTCATTGACAACACACCCTACGTATACAATGAAGGATTACTCAACCTAAAAAGGCAGGATTTAAATAAACTCCTTAAAAAAGGACTTAAGCTGTTAGCTCCAAATGAAGCTTTATGTCTACAACTATTTTATCTAGAAGAATATCATCTGGATGAAATTGAAAAAATAACGAATTTTTCAAAATCAAATATCAAAGTATTGCTTTTCCGAGGCAGAAAAAATCTCTACCATCATTTGATAAAGAGTTACAATAAAATAAAATGAACGAAGAAAATATTATCAAAGAACTTTTTAGAAAATCTGATCTAAGCTACTCTACTGAAGGCATGGAAGAAATGGTCTGGAAGAAATTAGAAATCAAGAGTATTTATAGAAAAAAGCAACAGAGATATGCCTTTTTTGGGAAAGTCGGATTTTCATTTATTGTTATCCTCTCGTTATTATTTACGATGAGTATTAGAGCAGCCAACTCCTTCGACTTGATTATAGCTCCTACAATTATAATGTTTTTATTGATGTTCCCTCTTGAATTTATTTTAGATCAAAAAAAATCAACCACAGCACAGTTATGAAAAAATATTACAATGCCTTATGTATCTGCTTACTATCAATTTCATCGACCACCAAACTAGCTGCCCAAGACAACGAGCAATTTGATGAACTATTTGCCCAATGGGATGATTCCTCAATCCTTCAACCAGGAGTAAGTATTGCTATTATAAAAAACAAAGAGGTTGTTTTTAATAACTCCTATGGCTATGGCAATCTGGAATACCAAATTCCCCTTGATAACAAGTCTGTTTTTGATATCGCTTCATTGGCTAAACAATTTACAGGTTTTGCTATAGCTAGTCTTATCAATGATCAGAAACTCGACCTTAATGAACCAGTAAAAAAATATTTTCCAGAATTAACATTTCTTGATGAAGACATGCAAATAAGACATTTGGTATACCATACCAGTGGTCTAAGAGATATCGGTGGATTGTTTGGTTTGGCATATAAGGGAGAAAACCTTACTTCAATAGAAGCCTTTGACATGATCAAAAATCAGAATGCTTTAAATTTCCCAGTGGGAACTGAATATGACTATTCTAATACGAATTATGTACTCTTAGCAATGGTGGTAGAGCGAATTTCAGAAACATCATTTCGGGAATGGTGTGATAAGAACTTGTTTGGACCACTAAAAATGGATAACACCTTTGCAAATGATAACCCTTATGAGATTATAGAAAATAGAGCAATTGCATACAATGCGAATCTCCCAAATCTTAGTTTTCAACAAAATAACGGAATGGCCTTAATTGGTTCAAGTGCTATTTTTAGCACTGTTGACAATTTGATTATTTGGATACAAGCATTAAACAATGAAAGTGTATTCCCAGAAGTTTTCAAGCTCATGAAACAAAAAGGGAAATTGGACAATGGTAATGAAATAAATTACGGATTTGGATTGAGTTTCGGTAACTATAAGAATGAAGCAATGATTGAACATACTGGCGCAACTCCATCAGGATTCAGAACTGCTATGGCTATTTTTCCTGACCAATCCCTTTCTATAATAGTACTAAGTAATTGGGGAACAGTTAATCCAATAAGAGACTATGCCATTAAAATGGCAGACCATTATTTACAAGATCAAGAATCCACACAAGAAGAGTTAGCAAAGTCAAAAACGAATCATTCAGCCTTTGTTTTATCTAAAGCTGCAGCTAACAGTTATGTAGGAGATTATGTATTCAATGGTGAAACGGATTTAAAAATTAGGATGGGAGAACAAGACAATTTAACGCTTGAAGTGCTAGGTCATTCTGGAGTTCTTATTCCTATTTCAGAAACAGAATTTGAACTTCCTGAGGCTAATTCCATCCTCTACGTTTTTAATGATTCGACGGGTAATTTAAAAAAAGTAGAGGTATGGGTGAATGGAGAAAAAGATGGAGAATTTGTCAAAATAGAAGAAGCTCCATTCGATAACCACATTTATGTAGGAGATTATTTATTCAATGGTGAAATGGACGTAAAGATTCGATTAGATGATGATAACAACTTAACTGTCCAATTAGAAGACAATGATGTAAATCCACTTATTCCCATTTCACAAACAGCATTTGAATTTCCTGCATTAAAATCAAAGCTCCACTTTATTCTTGATTCGATAGGCAGTTGTAACAAAGTAGAAGTATGGATGAATGAACAAAAAGAAGGAGAACTTTCCAGAATAGAAATTGACGAAAAAACTCCACTTAATATCAACAAATACGTAGGGCTTTTTTATTCGGATGAATTGAAAATTGTTTTTGAAATTGGTATATTAGATGACGAACTCATTCTTATTAACTCCAAAAATGGTGAAGTTATACTCAATAATAAAACAGAAGAAATATTCATTCCCGAACAAGACATTGCTAGTAGTTTAGTGTTTGAGTTTAACAATATAGGAGAAACAACAGGTTTTCTTTTGAATAGAGGTAGTAGAGTACGTAATTTGAAATTTGTAAAGCTTGCTCAAAGTAACTAACTTTTGAGAACAATAGATATCAGCTCATCCGTAACACAAAATGAAATAAAATATGAACCAGCAAATATATGACAAC
Organism: uncultured Saprospiraceae bacterium; assembly: GCA_937959275.1. Classification (GTDB taxonomy): domain Bacteria; phylum Bacteroidota; class Bacteroidia; order Chitinophagales; family Saprospiraceae; genus CALFUK01. Next base: position 31,958 of record CALGLU010000035.1, read on the forward strand.
GTCTACAGCAATAACAACAAGCCAATGCATGTACGTCGCATACAGCCATCACGTTAGCACCAATTAATTCAAAATAAAATAAAATGAAAGTTACTGCCGAAAAAAATGAAAAAGTCGCCAATATGATCTTTGCATCCATTTATCCCCTTTACTTGAATCGGTTAGAGAAAAATGGTAGAACAAAAGAAGAACTCAACCAAGTACTAGAATGGTTTACTGGTTTTGATACCGATGCTTTACAAACACTTATTGAAGAGAAAGTAACGTTTAGAACATTTTTTAAAAAAGCAAAAATACATCCTAACGCACACTTGATTAAAGGAGTCGTATGTGGGTATCGAATTGAAGACATAGAGGATGAATTTGAATTGTATAAACAATGTAGACAAATGGAAAAGCTCATTGATGAATTGGCAAGAGGTCGTAAAATGGAGAAAATTTTACGAAAAGAAAAGAAATAAAGCTGGTGCTACCGATTGCGGTTCAACTTACATCTGCCATCTTTCCTTTGGCTGAACAAGATTTATCAATTCGCAAACTAAGGATTCTTAAGGTTTTCAACCTAGAGGATATACGATTGAAAGAATAGAATTCAAAAATTAACCTAAGGCTATACACCTTCAGGTACAGGACACCTACCGAATCCTCCCACGTACCCTACGCGCCCGCACATCTGCTCCAATGTCCCAAGCCATCGTCAAGCCAACCCGCTGCCCCTGCTAACTCCAGATGCCAACCGAATATGGTCAAACTTAGAGCTGGCCAAAAAATCACCTATTTACCTAGAATACATTTTAGTACACAAGCGAGTGCATCTTCACGAACGAAACCAGAATCCACAGAGATGAATTAAACAGTCTTGCGCATGTGCACAATGATTGGGTGCATTAAGTTTTAGAACTGCTATAGATTTCCTATTTTGGAAGGGATATAGCGTATACAAATGCACTTATCAAAGAGAATGGTGCGTTAATACAAATGTTATATGGTATAAAAAGTAATAAAACTGAGAGAATGATGTCCCGTTATAGAGAATTACAAGTTAATAATCGATATACAAAATAAATGAAAAATATTTATTCAAATATCAACTTAGTATCTTGGATCTTATTGAGCTTAACTGCCATAATTATAATTTTCTATTCAAGCTGGTTTTTCTTAGGAAATGAAGACTCTTTTAACAATCTCAAAAGTAAACTTATAAAAAATTTGACTTTAAGAACCTTGACCTTTTCTGTAATTGGAATACCATGTATAATTCTAATTACTATTATTGAGCTATTTCATTCGAACAAAGAGAAATACGGATTGAAAACACTTCTAAGGAAATTTAATTTGGTAATTTCAATTGTCCTGATTTCATCACTTTTTGGAAACATAATATTCTTCCTTTTATAAATAAGTAAAAATGGAATACGCCATATAACACGCGACGATCACGATCATGCTTCTTCGTCAACACGAACCTAAGCCTAGACGCCTTCAGGTACGGCACACCTACCGAATCCGCCCACGCGCCCGCCGCGCCCGCACATCTGCTCCAATGTCCCAAGCCATCGTCAAGCCAACCCGCTGCCCCTGCCAACGCCGCGCATACGAATTCGTAAACGTCGGCAAGGTCGCTCCTCCTTTATACACTGACAGCTCAAATAGATTCCTCACATTGAGTGTCACCAGCAGACGATCACTTAAAAACTTACGACTCAGCCCTGCATTCATGCCATAGAAAGGATCTCGATAAGATTGCAAATACCGCTGCCCACCATAATAATAGAACGTCGCCTGCAGTCGTATATCTTTAGGTAGCTTTCCTCTCAGTCCAATCTCACTGCTAAACGTCGTAAAGGAATTTCCAAAATCAACACCCTCATAAAATCCCCGCTGCTTAAACTCCGCCGCCCTCGCTTCGGCTGTAATCTGCCAACTCTCAAATGGCTCATACGTCAATATCATGCCCGCCTGAAGTATCCGCTCCTGATCCAAGTTGATCGGAAAATATGTCACCAATCCCGTACTATCTTGCAAGACCTGTGTATCATAAAACCCATCGATATAATGCGCATTGACGTAAGGATTAAATGTCAATTTATCACCATTAAAAAGCACTTTCAATTCGACATGATCTCTATAACTAGGATCCAGATCAGGATTACCAAAACGCAATTCATTTGGATTTTCAATGCCTCCAAACGGATTCAATTGCCAAAAGCCTGGACGCTGAATTCGCTTGCTATAACCCAAACTCGCATTGACCTTGTCTGAAAATTTGTAACTAATGGTTGCTGACGGAAACACCCAATTGTATGACTTTGTAATATCTTTAATCTCAGCTTGTTGGTCTTCCACACGCACATTGGTGTACTCACTCCGCAAGCCAAGTTGGAGACCCCACTTGTCTTTTTCTAAAGCGTATTGTACATAGGCAGCAGCGATGCGTTCATAATAATCAACTAGATTTTCTAGACCCCTAAAGGTCACAAATTCATCCCCTAGTTTTTCTTCAGCAAGGTAATCGCTAGAAATGATGCGCATCTCTCCCCGCACCCCAATTTCTAATTTCCCATGTTCTCCCAGCTTTTGTTCGTAATCACTTTGCAATAAATAATCATTACTGCTTTCCCTGTTGTCAGTCCTCAAACGTAAAGCCTCAGACTCCGTAGGAAAACGCTCACTCACTATCGTCAGTTCCTGCTCATTGTTATTCCAAAAATCATTTTGAAATAACACAAACAATTTGCTACCCTCTGTTGAAAATTCTTGTGCCCAAGACGCTTCAATCTGGTGATAGGTCTCTGGTTCTAAAAAGTCATAACTCTGCAACCAATCCCGCTGTAAATTACCCGAACCATCTTGGTATGTATAATCAACTGCAGACAGATCATCATTAAGCTGGTGATAGTAGGAATAGCTGGCACTAAGGGTCGTTTGTTCTGTTGGCCGAAAATCCAAACCAGCGAATGCTTGCCGGGCTCGATCATTTCGATCTTGATCTAGATCTTCCAATAATATTTGCTTGCCACTTGGCAATTGACTGATACGCTCAGCCTCGCCCGTGCTGAAGTAATTGGAATATCGTAGTCCAGCATTACCAAAGTAAGTCAACTTCTTTTCGCTCCGAGAAAAACTCGCGTTGAGTCGATAGTCGGTTGGTACGCCTACGGAAGCACTCACTTGTCCTCCCCAATTCTTTGCGCTCGCATCTTTCAAAATGATATTTATGATTCCCCCTGAGCCTGCAGCTTCATAGCGCGCGGATGGGCTTGTCATGATTTCAACTTTGGCAATGTTGGATGCGGGAATGCCTTGCAATGCATTATTATCAGCTAGCGCACTTGGCTTGCCGTTGATCAAGACTTTAACACTAGCATTGCCGCGAAGACTCACGATGCCTTCTGGTGAGACATTGACAGTGGGCACATTGTCTAGCACCTCATTAGCAGTCCCGCCTTGAGAAATAATATCTGCACCTACATCAAATATTTGTTTGTCTAACTTCAGGGTCATCCGGCTGCGCTCTGCAGTTACTACAGCCTCATCGAGTAACTGTGCACTATTGTATAATTTTATATCGCCAAGATCAGTATCTGAACTCAACACAAAACTTGTATCTATTTGCTCATAACCAATAAATTCAAATCGAAGCGTATAGTCTCCCTTAGGTAGACGGAGTAAAAAAGTTCCAGTACTATCCGTACTAGCTCCACTCACTAAGACCTGCTCGCTATCGTAAGCAGAGATAGTGGCAAACTCCAAGGGTAGATTATAGTCTGCATCAATAATGCGTCCTGTCAAATCGGCTTTGGCTGGCAAAGCATTGGCTGGTAGGCTACTGGCAATTGCCAACGCCATCAGAAAGAAAAATACTTTCATTAGCTTATTTTTTTAGTGTTGTGATTTTAACATGCTTGTCAAGATCACTTTGTGTTGTTATCAATGATTTTACTTAATCACCTTTTTATTTAGGAAATAGGTTCAATAGTTCTGATTTATTCATTTGTTGAGCTTGCCGTTTAGGCGTCCAGCTATCATCGCTTACGTTGATCTCAGCATCCTGTTTAAATGCTTCATCTATCCCGATCACTTCACTCAATCCCAAATAAGAGCTACTACCTTTTTTTAATCGATATTCAACTTTTGTTAATCTATGATCTGGATTTGCTCCTGCAGTAATTAAGGCGCGAGCAATTTCAACATTATTAGCTTCTACTGCAATCAATAGAGGCGTTGCGCCGATGTATTCCCAAGCGATCAATTCTTTTGTGGTATTTCCATCTGAGCTAGAATACCGCATTGTGGCATCAACCCTTGCGTTGTTATTCAACAGTAATCGAGCGATTTGGTCATGGTTTTCTAGCGCTGCATAATGTAATGCTGTTACTCCAGACGTAGAACTCATATTGACATCAGCTCCGTTTTCGATCAGGAGTTTTGCGTTTTCAATGCGGTTGGACATTGACGCTACCATCAAGGCCGTTTGTCCTGTACCATCTGTCGCATTTACATTGGATCCATTGGCGATAAGCTGTTGACATTCTGCTAATGATCCATTGCGCGCGGCATACATCAACTCAGTCCCTTCATTTTCAATGTCAAATTGTCGAATGTGTAAACCGTCTTTCGCTCGATGAACGCTTTCTTTTTGAACTGCTTTACTAACTCTTTTTTCTAATTCACTTTGCTTTTTAGATCTATTTTCTTGTTCCTTTTGTGTTGCTTTCTCTAATCTTTTTTCTAATTCACTTTGCTTCTTAGATCCATTTTCAAATTCCTTTTGACTTGCTTTTTCAGATCTCTTATCGAGTTCTTCTTGAGTCTTTCTATTTTTTGAGTTACGACCATATACTTGTCTTGGTGCGTCCTCCTTGCTTTCCGTAATCAAACCAAGAAAATTGACAAGGTCTGAATTTCCACCGTTTAGTGCCCATTCTAAAGCCCTCATGCCATCAGCATCTTGAATATTGACATCAGCGATTCTTGAAACGAGTAGAACAGCTGCGTCTCGTAAGCCATCCGCAGCAGCATACATCAACGGTGTACGGCCTTGTTGGTCTTGCGCATTGACATCGGCTCCTAAGTTTATCAAAAGCTGCATATCAATGTTGTGATTTTCTGCAGATGCTATGTGCAATGCCGTTCGACCATAGTCATCCCGCGCATTTACATCTGTCCCCCGCTCCACCATACGCTGTACTTTTTCCATCTTTCCATCTAGTGTCGCTTGGTGTATATCCGGTCTTTTCTCAGTGTCTAAATAATCACGTGCATCGTATTCATCTTCCTCAATGGCGTAATCTCTGGCTGTAGCACCATAGGAATCGACAATGGATTTATCCGCTCCACCTTCAAGCAAGATCTCTACCATATATTCTTGACCTTCAGAGGCAGCATACATAAGTGCTGTTCGACCAGCCGCATCTTTTTTATTGATGTCTACCTTTCGGGAAATTAAATAATCAACAATGTCTCTTTTATCTTCTTCAGCAGCGATATGTAGCGGAGGAATGCTTTTGCCAATGCCATTGATGTCCGCACCATTTTCTAAAAGTAATTTAAGGCAATCGAGATGCCCTTCAGATGCCGCCATTGAGATAGCTGTTGGACTTCCGTTTGATATGTAATAATTGACATTAGCACCAGCCTTTAACAGATGCTTCATACTCTCCAACGACCCTTCATCAGCAGCTTCGATAAGAGCCGTCCAGCCTTCGCTGACCTGATTGACATCTGCTCCTTTTTTAATCAAGTAATTTACAATCTCACGTTCATTCTCACTTGCAGCTGTCATCAACGGAGTGAATCCTTCTGAACCAATACCATTGATATCAATGCCTGACTTAACTAATGTTTTGACAAAATCAAAATCACCTTCGGCGCAAGCCATCACCAAGGCATCAATCCGAGCCTCTGCCTGTCCCATTGGTTCTGCGGGAGGCTCAGGCGCTGCTATCGGTTCTGTTCGATATGAGATTGGATAGCCTCCATTTTGTGTTTCAATTTGTCCTGCTGGTGGTTCAGGCAGTTCTCTTCGATTTGAGATCCGCTCGCCTTCAATACCAAAGCGATTGACTTTCCTTTGTGAGTCGCCTTCAGAAATACTTTTAATTTCGGTAACAACTAAAATGTCAGATTCTTTTGTTTGTCCTACTGACAGCTCAGGCGTTTCTCTTCGATTTGAGATCCGCTCGCCTTCAATACCAAAGCGATTGACTTTCTTTAGTGTGTCGCCTTCAGAAATACTTTCTATTTCGGTTACAGCTAATATGTCAGATTCATTTGTTTCTGTTTTTCCGTCGTCTTCCTTTTCAATGTTTGATGTCTCCTGCGTCTCTTTAGCTTGTACAGTATGGCCAGTCGCCGCTATGCCAATAATGAGGGCAGCAAATAATATACAGGCCGTCGCAAATCCTTCTCTAAATGTTCCTGCTCCATTACTGACCATAAACAGTCTACGGATGCGACCTGCAAATCCTCCACGCTCTCGTTGTTTACGCGTTCCACTAAATGCCATGGCTAAAGGAGCGTTGCTTTGTCTTGCCAATTGCAATTCAGAAACATTGATTAATGTTTTGGCATAAGATGCTGCCTGACCAGTTGCAGCCACGGCGAGATCATCACAACAATGCTCTCGTTCGTCGTCCACTCGATTACTCATCCACCAGACACCAGGATGAAAAAAGAATACATTGCACAGCAGCGTCTGCATGAGGTTGACAACAAAATCTTCGCGTCGAATGTGTGCCAGTTCATGTGCAAGGACTGCGTATATCTCTGTTTCGGATAAGCTTTGTAGGAGTTGGCGAGGCATCAGCACAACAGGCTTGAGCCAGCCGATGACCATTGGTGATTCGATACGCAGACTGGTGAGATAGCGCACGGTTTTCTGGATGCGTAGTTTGCTTTCGAGTTCTTCTATTTTATCACTCCAGCTGGTCGGAAAAAGTTGGGTGCCATAATACTTCAAGCGCTGCACATAAGCTACTTGTCCTAAAAAGCGCAATTGTAAAAACAGGACACCTAGCAACCAAAATGTCACAAGTAAGGGCAAGTGTCGCTCATAATATTCACTTAAGGCAGTCAGCCAATGTGATTGATCCGCAGTTGCAACTTCCGCATGATTTGACTGAGCAATGGCGCCATCCATACCTGTTTTCATGGCAGTCGTACTCGTCTCATCAAATCCGAATCCAAGCTCTGTCGGTACACTCTCTGACTGCATCGCAGCCAATTCAACTCGATTGCTTGCCTCTTGCCATTGCAACCAAAATGTAGCACCAACTGTCACAAAAAAGGCGGTCAATAAGCCTGTCGCTACGACATATCTAGACTGCGCTGTATAGCTCCGCAATGCGATAAATAGCACTGCCAATAAGATGGCGAATACGGCCCCTTGCCAAAGGCTATGCAGCAAGGTCCAACCTAATGCCTCCACAGATTGTGGGCTTAATATATAGTCAATCATGCCTTAGGGTTTTTCTTAGTTTCAAGTGAATCAATATAGGCTTTGAGTTCTTCCAATTCGTCTTTATCGGGCGTGTGTGTACCTAGTGCGCGCATCACGAGTTTCGTCGCAGAGCCACCGAAGGCCTTATCCAAAAAGGTGTCCAGCAACTTGTCTTGTGTCGCGTCCTGTGTGATCAGGGCGCTATAGATATGCTTGCGTCCTTCGGAGATGCGGTCGAGCATGCCACGCTCCATCATCACCTGCATTGTCTTCAATACTGTTGTATACACGACTGCTTTATCACGCTCCAGTGCTTCATGGATGTCTTTGACGGATAGCGGCCCGTTGGCCCAGAGCAGTTGGAGGATGGCGAGCTCGGAGGCTGTCGGGGCGTTTTGTGATTGCTTATTTTTCATGAACTACGATTTTACTCGTACAAACCTACGATAAAAATCGTAGTTGATCAAGGGGTAGGTATTTTTTTGTTGAAATTTGTGCCTTATGGGTAGTCTCCTAAAGTACATTCATGTTAAGTAACCAACATAATAAACTTTGATTTCATAACTTTGTCTTTATTCTTTGCTCATTTTGTAATTGACTTTATTACACCACGCCTAGATATTATGTTACGACTTGTATTATTGATAGTTTTTATCTTTTTAAATACTCAGATTGTAAGCGCTCAAAATGCTACAATTTTGACATCGATTATTGTTGATGATAACAATCTTAGTGGTGGAGGATTTCAAAGTGATGTAACAATTACTGATGACGGGCTGACAGTCTATTCAGCAGCAGATGTCTCAGGAATATTTAAATCCACGGATGGAGGCTTGTCATATGTAACGATCAATGAAGGCTTACAAAGTCCTAAAATTGCATCTATAGCAATTACGCCAGATAACAAGCGTATTCTTTATGCTGGCTCTGGCGATAAAGGCAATAACGGTGGCTTGTTTAGATCGGAAAATGGTGGTGAGACTTGGATCATAACTGCTGCTGGAGACAGTGCGTTTTTCGCAGGAAATCACTCATTTAAAGACGATCCAGTTCCAGATAGTCATCCTCGTTCTAATGGAGATCTTATCGCAGTGGCCGTTGGTCAAGATACAGCTACGTATACAGACGATGTCGTGATTGTCGGTACGTATAAACATGGTGTGAAGGTTTTTACAGAAGGTGGAGATAAAGAAGCCGTGTTCATTGATCCAATATTTGAAGACGCTGCTGCTTTCGTACGTTCCATTGCATACAACCCAGCAATACCAAATATGGCATTTGCAGCCATCCAGTTTCAAGACAGCTTACAAAATGGGATTTATAAAATTGATTTTTCAAATACAGATTCGATAAGCACAGCATTAGTCTATCAGACATTACGACCAGAAGGGTTAGCCGTTTTAAATAGTGGTCATGTGTATGGAGCTATCGGTGCTGCAGGTATAGTCAAGTATAATGGGAATAGCTGGTATTTAGTCAATAATAATCTTGATAATTCTTTACCTCGCCAATGGACTGCAGTGACGGGTTATGTGAAAAATGGCACTACAGACATTGTATATGCAAGTGTAAATAACCGAATTGGCGAAATTGCAGGACCAAACTTTTCTAGCGTTTGGAGAAGTAAAAATGGAGGTCAATTGTGGGAGCCTTTGGTAGATGCAATTGACAATGTTTCACACCAAATCTATGGACAGTCGTATGATTGGTGGTACAGCACAAAAGCATTTCCGAATGCAAGTCTAGGCAAAGGCAATAATGTCGTTAGCTCTATAGATGTAGCAAAAGGAACATTTGAGAATTTTGTGACTGATGATATCATATATGTTTCTGGAAGAGGCGGTATTTGGAAATCTGAAGATGGTGGAGGTAACTGGAATCCTGCTGTGTATAATATGCAGGCGACGGCCAATAATGATGTTGCAATTAATCCCAATAATCCAACTCAAATAGCCATCGCCAATACTGATTACGTGGTGCTTGAAACCAGTGATCGATTTCGAAACAGCAGTCTCTCTAGGGACAAACCTGCAAACTCCTCTTCAAAAGGGTATGATGTTATTTTTGATGCAACATCAGATGATGTCATAGTTGGTACAGGAAGTAGAGATAACAACGAAGGCGGTGAAGTTTTTATAAAGCCTGCCGAAGATTTAGGGAATCTAAATGTGCCATGGCTAAACACCAAACTCATTGACGAAACGTCTAACCAAGGAAGAGTTAGAGCAGTAAGCTATGGTTACCACGATGGTAATTCTGCTTTAACTACCGTAAGCATTTTGGCGGCGGTTGAGGAAGATGGTGTGTACAGATATCATAATGGTGTCTGGACAAAAAGTACAGGAATAAGTTTTTCAAATAAAACCAATCGAAGTCGTTTTATTTGGCCAGACAATTGTCATTCAGGAGTTGTTTATCTATTAGATTTATCGACAGGCCTGTTGAGATCAAATGATGGCGGTGTAAATTGGACGAATATTTGGCCATGCATGACATTTCACAACAATGACTTTTTTAATACAGGCTATATCACTGCTGACGATAATGATCCAACTACCTTATACCTTTCAATGCAGAGCAAGAATACGTCTTGTATTGGGAAAAAATTTAAGGTATATAAAATGGAAGGCGCAGATGAAGCCATATTTGGTGACCCGGACACCTCTGATAATATTACTGACATTACATTTCATTCTAATAATTCGCAGATTAAACGACCCGGCCCTCTTGGGATTGGCCCAGACGGAAAACTGTGGCTTACACAACAGCAAGATTCAAAAAATAATATCGATGCAGAACTTTTTGTGATGGAAGATCCACAGAATGATTTATCCTTCATAGATGTAACAAGTGAAGATTACCGCAACATAGCTATTCAACCAAGTGGTATTGATGTATCAAGTGATGGATATGTTTATATCGCCCAAAGCGGAACTGGCTTAGTTAAAATTAAATACACGGATACTGCAAATATTCAACTCAGTGATGCCTGCATTGAAATCTATCCGAATTCAACGAACTCCGTTTTTACAATCATGGGTACTTTGTCACAATATACTATCGAAATCATTGATGCAAATGGTGATGTGTATTCAGTTCTTGACAACACTGGAGATTCTGTTTGTATTGATGTTAGCGACCTACCTTTGGGCACGTTTTTAGTCAGAGTATCAAATCCAGTAACTGCTCAATTGCAAGTTGAAAAAATTCTAAAGTTCTAAGTAAAAAGATCAATATTTTGTCTTTGGCGTCTCACAATTAGCTAAAGCTAGATTCTTTGTAGGTGAACACTAAGAATAAAAAATACTTCGCATATAGCAACTAAAATTTATATCCAATAAAGAACCAAATGTTGTTGACGAATTTGTGAGGAAGAATTTCAGTCTCTCCCCATGTCTGTTTTGGTATGTCATTAAAATAGAATCGGAATGGCATGGAAGCATTAATATATAAACCATTAATCGAAAACAGATTAGTCTTTCTATAACCTATAGCAAAACCAATCGTGCCAGATTCATTATCAATTTTATTATCAGAAATAAGATGCACGTACTTGTCTCTAACGTAAGCAGCACTACCGCTGTAATAGAAATTTTTTCTATTCCCAAAAAACCGATCATAATACAATTCATATATTCTAAAATAACCTTCAACATCATCACCATCCACCGCTACTGCTTGCCACTTACTAGATAAATGTTGTTCCGTTAGTTTTACTTCTCCAATCATTAATCTCAGTTGATGCTTAGAATCAATAGAATAAGCAATTTCTCCAGCGAAATGTTGAAACTTGTTCATTGACATTTCAAGCAGTTCATAGCCAATAGAGAATTTATTTGTTGCCTTATCTTGAGCGTGCAGACTCAACATCAAAAGGGAAAGGACTGTGATTGAAAGGAATGATTTTCTCATAAGTCAATTTTTGATAACTATAAATAGTCATACAAATGTCAACTAGAATTGACTTTTATTCATTGACTTAAGTTAAGGAATGAAAATAATGGTCTGTTTTGTTCAATAAGCAGACTTAATCCATGATGACAGACGGCCCATTCGTATCAATGGATATGAATTAAGGACATCTTTGAATAATGGCGTAATACCACTTTAACGTAGAGGCATTTCCAGATTCATGGAACCCACATGATAGTCTTGGTGAAGCATATCGATCAGCTGGAGATTTCGATAAAGCTATCTTAAACTACTCTAAGTCTTTAGATCTAAATTCTGAAAATGAATCGACAAAAAACATGCATTAAGAGCATTAAGGGGTGCTATTTATCTGTTTCTCAAACCAGCATTTAAGTAATTTCCACCTCCTAGCCCCCATAAGGAGGAAAATCTATGTTCTCCCACAGAACGGGACACGCATTGCTTTTACCTGATTTTACATCTTCGTCAATCAAAGAGGTCAAAGCGTTTGCCCAATGTGATTCCAAAACTAGTTAAAGTCATAGTTTGAGATGAAGGGCTTCGACTCTCATCGTTTCTAGAACAGAAAATTAAATTAATAGTTGTACTTACTTAGGGTAGTAGATAACTCTTGACGACTTAGGAGTAACAAGTGATTTTTAGGAATAAAAAGAGATCAATATTAGTATAGCTAAAATATTAATCCAACTAAAAAATAAACGAAACATTAAACATTTAAATAATAAAAAATGAAAAAATATAATCTAAGCTTAGTCATACTTTGTTTAACAATTTCAGCTGCATTCTCACAAGCATCCTCCTACACTAATTTTGAATGGGATGTGGTGCGTATTGGATTTGCATCGCCTGTCTCTTCTGATTCTCTTAACAAGGGAATTAATCTAGGAGGAGAAGTGAGGTTTAATTTTAGGGATGACATTTCGATTGGTCTAGCAGCTGACTTTGTTTATTTTGCTGAGACTTTAGGTGATTCTGGAAATGCAAATATTGATTTTGCAGGAGCAAATAGTCTGACTGTAGATAAATATTTTGGTACAACGTCTTCTAAACGATTTTTTGCGGGGACTGGTCTTGGGTATTATAGAAATTCAGAAATTAAAACAAGAAAAGGTTTTGATAACATAAAAACAGATAAATTTTCATCAGTTGGAATTTCCCCGAGGATCGGATATGAATTGGGGCATCTTCGGATAATGGCGCAATACCATTATACAACTAAAAGTGAAATGTATGATTTCTTTACAATCAACTTAGCGATAACATTGTGGGGTGGATATAAAGGAAGCTAAAACATTGTCATAGCTTTGCAAAGCTATATTTATTCAGTTAATTAATTAGCATGTCATTATAGGTTTTGTAAACAATGATAAATACGCATCTTTGAGATATTCTGCTTCGATGCAATACGATTGTGGTTGAATCATATGCCTCTGAAGGTCAAACCTTCAGAGATCCGTGAAAAATGTTATCTGTTCTATCTCAAGACTATTATTTATTACCTTACAATTATTATCACCAAATAAGCATCCATGCTTACGTACTTACGCTTGTTTTTATTGACTGTATTAATAAGTTGTACTGGTATTTGTCATACACAAACGAATCCTTCTCAACCAAACATTATTCTCATCATGGCAGATGATTTGGGCTATGGAGATTTGGGTGTCACTGGCAGCACTGAGATTCGGACTCCTCACATTGATCAGCTCGCTAGAGACGGCGTGATGTGTACAGAAGGCTATGTGTCAGCTCCCGTTTGCAGTCCCTCAAGAGCTGGTATTCTGACAGGGCGAAATCAAGTGGCGTTTGGTTTTGATAATAATATTGGCGGCAACCAACCCGGATTTGATCCAGCATTTTTAGGATTACCGCTGACAGAAACAACGATTGCAGAGAGGCTACAAGAGCAAAATTATTTAACTGGATTAATCGGCAAGTGGCATCTTGGAGAAATGCCAGCCTATCATCCTGGCAATAGAGGGTTCGATCAATATTGGACGTATAAAAAAGGATCTCACGATTATTTTATTGCAGACCCATCACTGAGTGGGATCAAGGATAGTATAGATTGTAATTATAAATCGGTTAAAGGCATATCCTATATCACAGATGACAAAGGAGATGAAGCAGTCGAGTTTATAGAAAGACATAAGGCTGAACCATTTTTTCTATTTGTGTCTTTCAATGCACCGCACACACCAATGCAGGCGAAAGAATCCGCCTTACAACTCTATGCTCATATTGAAGACAAAGGAAGGAGAACCTATGCTGCAATGGTCCACACGCTTGATGAGAATGTGGGGAAGATCGTTTCTTCATTGGAGCAGCAAGGCATCAGTCAGAACACCTTAGTTGTCTTTCTTAGTGACAATGGAGGACCTGTCATTCACAACCATTCAATTAATGCTCCATATACAGGCATGAAAGGAACACTCCTAGAAGGTGGTATTCACGTTCCGTTTATTCTGAAGTGGCCAAATGTATTGAACCCAGGAACTACATTTAATCAACCAGTTGTCGCCACCGATCTGGCACCTACCTTTTTATCAATCAGCGGTGGTGACATAACGACAGACATGTTTGATGGCGTCGGCGTGAATATTATAAATCAAATAATTAATAACAGCATGGCCTTGAGTAATCGTGAATTAAAATGGCGGTTTACCATCAGTGTCGCGATACGCGAAGGAGAGTGGAAATTAATTCGACTGCCAGATCGACTCCCTCTATTGTTTAATCTATCCACTGACATCAGTGAGCAACATAACGTCGCCATGGAACATATTGAAATCACAAAACGATTATTGCGTCAATTAGGAAACTGGGACGTGTCACTTCCTCATCCTGTATTTCTTGAAGGTGCTGTGTGGAAGAAGAGGCAATTAGAACAATATGATTTGGATTATACAGTAGAGCAGAAACCACCTAAATAGAATGAATGTACATAAATCTATATCGGACTGATCTTTGAAGGTTTCACCTTTAGAGGCATATGATTGAAGTGCAATCGTATTGCTTCGTGGCAGATTGCCTCGAAGATCCGCCAATTGGCTGTCCTGCAAAGCCACAAACATTATTTCCCTTCTCATTAGAAATAAGAGAAATAATAGTTTATGACTTATGCTTCTATCACACTTAGTGGTATGTCAAGATAAACTTAACTAGTGCTTTTGGCGTATTTTGCAAATGCACGTCGTTACAGAACCGGCCTTGAAAGCTAGGCTATCAGACCGAACCTGCGCCTAGTTCATGCACAAACTTCAATCAAATTCAACTAGTCATTTCATCATTGACAGACCACTTAGTAATTCAAATAATTGTCAACTGCAGAGGCTCGCTCTACAACATGAGCATTGAGTTCGCTAACCGCTCTCTGAAAATCTGCACTATTATTTAAGAATGAAAATCCAGTAACTTCAGACGTCGCATAAGGTTCTAGTAATGCAGCGTATGTAGCATACTTCGATTGTATGCGAGACACGCTAAATGCATCGTCAATAATCTCCTGTACGTACGTGTCGTATTTGTCTTTATAGACTTCATCTTGATATAAATAGCCTATCAATGGCCAATCTGAACTTTGCAAATTTGAAAAGTCTAAGGCTAATGAACCTTCTCGTTTGCCACTTTGTAATGCCTCATTATTATCCCAAGGAATCCAAACAAGTTTATCTGTTTCAGGATTATTATACAAGAAATAATTGTGGGTCATACGTCCATAGGTATCCCAATTTTGGATCACCGTATTCGTTGCTAAATACTTTAAAAAGACCTCTGTATCAAAAATAGACTCTAGGTTTGTTCTCCACTGAGCTGCATCTGATATCCGTAAGTCATCATGTAGAGTCATTATCAAATTCTCAACATCAGAAAAATCTGCTTCATCTTCATTTGTCTTCTTTACATATTCATCTTCATCATAGCTACCTTCTGCAAACGTGGCTGCATCACCATCTGGCTTATATAGATTGCCATTGTCATCAGCAAATTGAGTCTCAATGACAGTATCATCTACTTCTTCAA
The DNA here is from genome assembly GCA_937959275.1 of uncultured Saprospiraceae bacterium. Taxonomy (GTDB): domain Bacteria; phylum Bacteroidota; class Bacteroidia; order Chitinophagales; family Saprospiraceae; genus CALFUK01. Next base: position 47,355 of record CALGLU010000035.1, read on the forward strand.
CAAGCGTATACACTCCAAAATATTGTGGCCCTTCTCCGTAATCAACATACAAGGTATAGAAGGCTGTGTGAGAAGCTACTAATCCAGCATCTCTAAACACATCTCCTGCAACTTTTTCTCGTAGCATCGAATTATCATCAAAGTTATTCTTGAGACTTAATTTCTTAAATCCATAAAACCGTTGGTTGTCAATTTGCGGATAGTCGTCTTCAAATTCGTCAAAATCTAACTTAAAAGACAACTTCAAATTTGCTGCAGCCCAAGTGTTCTGCAAGCTCGAGTTCCCTTTAAAGCGTAAGCCAACCTTATACCATTCGATACCATTATAAAAAACAGATCCAGGAACAAAAACAGGATCTTGGTCTGAAAAACCTCCTGTTGATCGAGAACCAAACGGTCCATATATATCAGTCATATCATCTAACATGACATTCCAGTTGTCTTCAGATATGACAAAGTCCAACCTCTTTACTGTGTTGTCTTCAAAGACCTCACTGAAATTTGGATCTGCGTCTTTACTATGCGTCTCTGATGTCCAATCTGTAGCTTCAAAATCAGAGTTCTCGATAACTGCCTCTACTTCATCGTCTTCTAATAGGGTTAATTCCTCCTCTTCATTACAGGCGGAGAATAAAAAAACAATGCTTGCAAACATGAATGAATAAAATAGTTTCTTTTTCATAGCTCTAAATTTTAGATGGTTTATCAGTTGGACTGACAGGATTACATAATTTGATTCACTACCATAAGTGGCTATAAATCTATTTGTACTGTAATTTTTAATAAAATGATTCTTTACTGCTATAGAAAACTATCAAGTAAGAAATGTAGACAACAAAACAATAGTCAAAAATCTATGCAAAAGAGACAAACACCAGTCTTTCCAAATTGATTGAAAATTATCTGGCAGCGATCACCACTAAAGATACTCAAAAGAGAAAGGTCAATCCTGTTGTAAAGAGCTTAACAGGAATCATAACATTGGATGATAAAAAGGATTATCGAAAGGCGTATACAAATTACTTGATAGAAAAATACAAGTGATGAAAAAGCTTTTTGTAGATACGAATATCGTTTTAGATCTTCTAAGCCAAAGAATCAATTTTTTTGAAGCAAGTCAAGATTTTTTTACTCAAGCAATAGATCTCAACATTAAACTCGTTGTCTCTACATTGACTTCCGCTAAGACACATTACATTCTTAAAGAACAACTTAAAATGGGTACGGTAAGAAGTTCTTTAAGAAAATTCAAAACTCTCGTAGAAGTGGCTTCATTTGATGACAAAATTCTAGAACTAGCTCTTGAAGAAGAATTTAGAGATTTTGAAGATGGGATTCAATATTATATCGCTATTGAAAACGCTTGCGAGGCAATTATTACTCGAAACAAAAAAGACTTCAAAAAGTCAATTATTCCTGTGTTAAACGCAACTGAATTTTTAAAGCTAATTATATAGTAGAATAGAACTTACTCCGACTAAGGCTTGTCATTTAAAAGAGCCAAATCTAGATTTGATTAAATAGTCACACAGCAAAATGATTAATATAATCATTCGTTACAATATACAGTAGAAGTTAGTTTACTTTTGGATAGCAACAATGAACAAAAGACATCAACATTTGCAAAAGATGATAATTAAAAAGAGAGAAATAACTTGTAAAGTTGTAATAAATTAAAGATGGTGTTATCGTCTGATAGTGCCGTCTCTTTTTATTGTGGATACCTTCCCACCAATAAATCTAATTATGAATAAAATAATTCTAGCATGTTCTTTCGCAATACTTTTCTTTGGTTGTTCAGAAAATTTGTTTGAATTAGATCTATCTGAAAAAGAAAGGGAGATTCTCAATGAATGTGAGAGCAACAGTCTCAAGACAATTGAAGACGTAGAAACGAACTTAATAGGGAAGTGGAAAATTATATCATTTGCCTGTTATGGGTGTCAAGAATCCCCTTATGATTACAAAACATCATTGGAATTATTTCAAAATGGTTCAGGAATAAATTGCGATCTAAATGATGTTTGTAACGATATCACTTGGAATTTACTAGAAACACAAAAAGATAGCTTTACTCTTTCTTTGATCCCTGCTGACGTTGGATACCGCATAATAAACATATACTGTGAACGGTATATGATAGCGGACAATGTGACGACCACAATCATATATGAAAAAGAATAGAAACACAACTTAAGAAGTCATATCTAAGAACAGATGTGTCTTCTTAAGTTTTTATGACTTTGAAACAATATCCAAAAGCCATTCAGTTAAGCTCCGTCCATACCACTTCATCTATTACATATGTGCCGACTTCTACACCCAAATAAAACATCAGTTTAATATCTCCTATTCTATCATGTGGGGCAACCAGATTAATCTCCACACGTTGCCAGAATGGCTCTGCATTGATACCATGACTTAAATAAGTGATATACGGACTGGCTTGTGCAGAGATGAGCGCCTCCAGTAGCCTCGATTGATCAGCCTTTAGCCGAAATGACAATTGGTAGGTCTTTCCTGCTTCCATAGAAAGATTTGGATATGTCATACGCACATCACTGGCCGTATTTCCAATTCCTGTGACTGTGATTCTTGCAGACTTGTTCCCTTCATAAGGTGCTGGATCATCAAAATCTATAACAGCTGCGGCATCACTATTAGCTTGGAATGCCCACGATGCTAGGTCCATTTCGAACCCAGGATTTGACAAGAAATTTTCATAACATTGCCGAATTTCCGCTGTAAACTGTGTGGACTCGTTCACTGTAAAATCTGAATTTAATTCAACCGATGTCTTACCGTAAAAAATGACAGGTTCCTGATCCACAGTTCCCGATGACTTTAGTTCTACACTATGATAGATTCCTCCCGGAATTGGATTACTGTCGACAATACTCTGTTCATATGTAGAACACTCGAGGCATCCTGAACACTCATCTGAACTGCACGGCAGCACTTCTAAAATGGCAGATGAGGAACCACCTGAATAGTCATAATGAATGTGATGTAAGCCCGGACCAGCCAGATCACTATCAAAGTCAAATGTATCATCACCGTTATCTGTCACGCCGACTCCGGAATATGTCCCATTGTAGTTGAGCCCGCCTTGCATATTTTTAAAAACGCCGTCACGCTCACAAATGATTTGATCTAGTATCATTTCATCTGGTTCGAAATCTTCTGTATACATACGCAATTCGCTGAGGCCGTAGCAACCACCACCATAATTGTCTACAGCTGTAAGCAGGATATGACGTGCAGAAATGCCACCCAAATCAGGGCCCAGAAACCCCTTATAATAGGAGGATCCATTGCCTCTGCCAAAGGTGAATGTATCGACTGTTGTCCAATTGCTAGCATCATTTGAAACATCAATGATCACAGTCTTTATGCCTGACTCAAGCATGTTTGGATGATTCATGTTCCAGATCTGAAGATCATGCAAGACCCTCATAGAGCCGAGGTTTAGATGAAGCCAGTGAGACATGCCTCGGATCGCATTTGGATTTGCTTGAGTCTCACAGGATAACCAACCATCAATGGCGCTTGTTGTATGGCGGTCTTCCAAACATTGGGCACTCATTGTGTAGGAAATCAATAGAAAGAGAATTGTATAAGACAAATTACTTTTCCTAATCATCAGATTTTCCTCCACGCGCCTTATGTTCCTAAAGGATTCCTGCGCTGCTGTCCCTTTAGGGATCTTAGGGCGTGCATCGCCAATTGACATTTTATACTGTTTGTACATTTTGTCATACACACGAAAGAGAATTGTATACATGCTGATTTTCATGGATTAGGCTTTAAGAAATCCGATTGGATTATCGTTTGAAGACAGATTGTAAAACTCTCCGATATTTGGAAAAATGAGTGGCAAGTCAGTATTGGAAACCCCAAACCATCGAGCAATTTCTGCAAAGTATTCATCGGTAGACAAGGAAGGCACAAAGCGACCACGATTCATGATGAAATTTGGATCTGGGCTTGATTGAGAAAGTGTTGGATAATTACCGAACAGTTTGCCACCATCAATCAGATTGGGCCCACCAAATACCATGGTGTTTCCTCCCCAGCCATGGTCAGAACCATTGCCATTGGAAGATAGCGTTCTGCCAAATTCAGAGATAAAAATAGTCAGGACATCATCTTCAATATTGAGATTTCCCACACCAGGACCCAGTACATTCTGGAAGGCTGAAATCCCTTCACTCACGCCTGCTAACATACCTGCCTGCCGATCAATGACCTCATCGTGATGATCCCATCCACCTACGCTTACAAAGAAGGTCTGGCGTTTAAATCCAAGATCATCGCGAATACTCATGACCCGAGCAATCATTTCAAGCGAAGCGGCAAAATCAGAATTAGGAAAGGTCCCTGATGGAAACGAGATCGCATTTTGAAATTTTTCTTCAAACTCAACAAATCCATCTACCGCAGATTTTGTCACATCATTAAATGTCTGATCAAATACGTTGTCATACTCTTGAGCCAGCAATCCATCAATCGCTTCCGTGCGCACCCGTTCGAAGAAATTACTTGATTCTCTGTTGTACTCTGAAATGTCAGCAACACCAGAACCATCAATAGCGTACTCTGCGATGTTACTGCCCCGTTGCCAGATATTGGTTCCGTTAAGCGAAATATTCATCGAGATATTTTCATTGCTGTTGCAGTCATTGATCAAGTCAGCCATTTTTCCTGCCCAGCCTTTGGCGCTGCGAATATCCGGCAGGCTAGTCTGCCATTCCTCAATTTGATCCGAATGCGAAAACAATCCCAAGGGCAACCTGAAATCATTTTCATAGTTCTGAACAGTCGTCGGTCGTACAAGTGTACCAATGTTAGTGAGCATGGCTGCTCTTCCTGCCTCGAAATGATCTTTGACGCCTTGCATAGATGGATGAAGGGCCCATTCTCGTCCACCATCGGTATAATTCAATACAGTGTTCTGCAAGGCGTTGCGCGAAAGTGCTAAACCTGGACCTCCAAGCGGATCATACAGGCCATTTCGGGCGGTGACATAATGTGCATGTTCAGCGGTGTCGTAGGGGACCAGCATATTAAATGAATCATTGCCCCCTGCTAGAAGGACACAAACAATCGCCTTATAGTCTGAGCCAGCCGCCACCGCATGATTGCTGATCGATGCCGCTTTAAGGGCTTTTAAATTCATGATCGTATTGGCGAATGTGAAATAGCCCATACCTGCACAACTCGCCTGCTGTAAGAACGATCTCCTTGATGTATTTCCTTTCATGTTGTTATTTGTTTGTGTTGAATTCAGCAGAAATCAATGCGATGTACATGCCCATCTCGACTCGTTCTGCGAGATAATCGACTTGGCTGGGAGAAAAGCGATTGATAGAATGGCGCATGACGTCTCTGGTGTGTTTCGTCATTTTTCCATGCAAGATGTGATGGTCCAGCCAATCAATATAATGCTCAACTTCTCGAGCAATTGGCAAGAGATCGTCGTAATTCCATAATGTCTCCCCATTTGAAATATGCTGTTGCGTAAAAGCAAACAGTCTGCGATACTTGGTCATTTGAAAGACCTTATTGAAATACCCAACACTGAGTCTAGTATCATGCAACCGAAATTCGGGAGCGACCAGACCGCGATCATTGATTTCACCATTTGGGGCATCAATCGGTAGGTAAAAATTAAAAACGCTTGGTGAGCTCAATATGGCTTGTCCGGTTTTTAGGTCGAAATCGCGACTACTATCCCACAGATGACTTTCCACGTCTTTATCTACCATCCGCGCAAACTGACTCAACCTAAATAGTGGCTCTTTCAGTCTAGAGTTTTCGTCATGATCCATATACGAACAATCTCGGGCTTCGGGGTCAAGCAAGATTGCCTTAATAACCGCCTTCATATCTCCGCGCACCCCACTTCCATTATTATTGAAGGTGCTGGCTACCCTTGATATATACGCCGGACTTGGATTGGATTTTACCAATCTCTGAATCAAGCGATAGGATATAAAAGGTCCAACATTAGGATGATTAAATAGATTATCGACTGCATCATTAATATCTTGCATACCAGTCTGACCTGTTGGAATTGTCTCCCCTCTCAACAGATGTTTAGGTCCAGGCTCGTGAAAATCGTCGTACATAATCATGGGCACTGTGAGATCCGAGTGATGCTTGTTTACCCCAAACATCAATGAAACATTAACTCCTTCAAAAAGTGCACCATAGGACAAGCCAGTAAAAATCTTGGCATACTCGATGATGTCATCGTTGTCGTAGGTTGGAATATCCGCACCATTTTGCTTTTTCCTAGAGCCATCGGTATTCAATTCAAATAGACCAATGCTGAATAATTGCATGACTTCACGTGCGTAGTTTTCGTCCGGAAATCGTCCAATTGATGGGTCTGATCTGGGATTATTCGCATGACTTAGATAATAACCCATCGCAGGATGCATAGTCACTTCGAAGAGCAGATCTCTGTAGTTTCCAAGGCCATGCTCCAACAATATATCGTAGTAGGATGCCATACCAAAGGCGTATTGTTCAAGATCAGATTTGCCAGATACCACAAATATCTCACTCAACGCGCCTGCCACCTTCTGGCGAAGTAAATCGTCATTGGTCATATTCACATTCCACCAGGCAAAATGAAAAAACTCGCTGTTGGGTCTTGTCTGAGGAGCGCTTCCATTCTGTATCAGTAAATCATTCGTTATGTCCAAAATGCCTTCCGCTGCATCTAGCATTCCTGACATGGGCAGACTAACTTGCTGATCAATCCAAGCTTCGAAGCCTATATTTATGACCTCATCGATGTGATGCTGCTCAAAGCCAATGGTGCTCTGTTCGAGAAAACGAGCTGCCATAAATCGCTCATAATCTAATCCTGATCCATTGACAACATTGGTTGCACTTGCTGATGCAGACCATTTGTCAGATTGAAATTCGCTGCTGGAGTTAACAGTGATGCCATCATCATTGCCAGCGCCGAGATAGGTTTGAGCTTGGCTGAGCTGTGTGCAGCAGATAGAGAGTATGCTCCAGATAAGATATTTCATGAATGTATGTATTAGATGATTTTTCAAGTTTACGAAAAGACGCAACCTTAATTCTGATCCGTTTTATTTTTGTACTGTAAGAATGTTTCGAATATGATCCATGAAATCAGTGTAAAGTAATCAGGATAAATAAAGTGCTCATAAGGGGAAACCCTATTTGTTTTCGATAATACACATATTGTAAGTATACGACACACAAGTATATGCTTTTAAGCAAGGACTGATTATATAGTGTTGACTGTGTGTATAACACATTGCAATTCACTATAAACATTTGCTGCCACACGGATTATATTTTTAAAGGATATCCGTACTGCAGTTTGACCGAACTCTTCATTCCATGATTCTGTAAATTTTACTAGCAATTTTTGAAGACTACAGCTTCCAATTTTTTATAACCGCAGTCATTATTTCTAAAGTTTGTTCATTTACCTCCTGGATATTAAACTGCTTTGCAATATCCATAAATTCACATAAGTCTCCAGATTCAAGAATAAGTATAAGCTCACTTTTAAGATTTTGCATTTCTACTTTGCCTTCAAAATTTAAGTAATGTTCTATTTGCCTTTCAAAACCATCTTTAGTGTATTCCGTATTCATAGTTGAAAGCATAGCTAACCAATGCTCGAAACATCCTTCTGGGTATTTATCTTTTATGTTCATTTTTTAATGTGCTACTTATCTGCAATTATCAACATCTCAAAATCTTTAGTTGTTAACTTATCATCTCTTGAAAACTGCCCAAGCTTTGCACCGAATATGTCAACGGTTTGATAACCCAAGGATTTTAGTAACCAAGTCATTTCTGAAGGAATGTAAAATCTTTGATTACCTTTTATTTTCTTTCTGTTCCCTGAATCATCTTCAAACTCGATTTCAAAATAGTCTCTAAATGTCATCAAATTAAAATTGTTGTTATGGAATTGTGCATTCTCCTTTTCTTTATCCTTTGCAAAATCAGTTGTTGAATTAAAGATAGGAAACAATCCATTTAAGGTGGTAAATATTAGTTTACCCTTTGGTTTGATTGAATGGGTAACACTTCTTAATATCTCAAAATTTTCTTCATCCGTTTCCATTAAAGGAAATCCTCCTTCACACATCATCATTGCAATATCAAATTCGTCACTGAACGGAAGCACTCTTGCATCTCCTACCAAAAATTGAATCTCAAGTTTTTCAGATTTAGCTTTTTCTTTTGCTCTGAGTATTTGAGATTCTGACAAATCAATTCCTGTTACCGAATACCCTCTTTTTGTAAGTTCGATTGCATGTCTTCCTGTACCACATCCAACGTCAACTATTTTCAGGTCTTTATTAAATGCTAGCTCCTTTTCTATAAAATCACATTCTCCAATTGTTCCTTTGACAAATCTTTCATTATCATAATGTTTTGCCGAATTTTCAAATAGAATTTCGTACCATTTTTTAATTTCGCTCATTGTGTTTCGACTTTTTTATTTCTTATGGCGCATGGTTTAAATATCGAGCGGACAACCTTAGGAAGTCTGATCTGATACCTGTTGTTTATATCGTCTAAGTAATTCATTTCGCTTGATTGATTCAACACTCCCGATTTGAATGCTAATTATATCGTTGAGTCTCATCGTATAACTCCCTTCAGATTCACCAATGTTACCGACTGTGAATAATTTTACAAATTCAGTATCCACATCTTCAATCTTGCCATAGTATGTATTCTCGTCTTCATGTTTTAATGATAAAACATCATCTGTTCCTTTGAATTTATTAAGTATTATGGATTGCCATGAATCAGAATTTGGCAATTTTATTTCCTGAACGAGTTTTTCACTTTTGTAATTCAATTGACATAAGTATTCAATTGCATCTGCATAGTTATAATTGCTGTCGACTCCTTCAATATTACTTATACGTTCAACTATTATACCGTCAGGTTTGCCATTCTCAGTAAAATGTTGAATTTGAACAAGTTTATCATTATAATTTAATACATATCCGCACCAAAGCTCTTCATCGCTACCATATAATCTTATGCCTAAAAACTTCTTTTTACGTTTGGACTCTTTTAAAATTTCGGTTAGAATTTTCATTTTTCTGCTTGTGTTTTTGCTGGCAACGCATCATGATATAAGGAGGACGACCGTAGGGAATATTCCGTTTAATATATTGTTAGCTCAAGTTTATATTTTTGCTTCAGGATTTCCTTCAATATTCTTTTTTACTAAGTTACCTAATAACCTTGCAAACGGTACAATATTGCTATGAACACTTGCTTGCTCTAATGCTTCCATATATTCTTTTCTTCTTTCCACTGGAATGACTGTCCAAGGATATCCTCCTGATGCTAACATTAAGTTCATAAGAAATCTTCCTATCCTACCATTGCCGTCCATATATGGGTGTATGTAAACAAAAATAAAGTGGCCAAGCACAGTCCTTACCGACGCATGTTCTTCTTGTTGTAGTAGGTCAATAAGGGCTGGCATAGCATCGCGGACAGCATCTCTGTTCAATGGCGTATGCATCGAGTTTGTTATATATACTTGATTAGTTCTATATCCCGCTAAATCAGCAACATTCAGAACACCCACAGTTACACTTGGTTGAAATAGTTGTCTATACCATTCACCGTGATCTGTTTCAAATATTTCTCCTGGGTTTTCACCTTTGAATAATTTCTGTATTGATTTTTTCACTTCTTGAAATGTTTGCCAATAACCTCTAGCGGCCATTGCATCCCTTTGTTTTCTATCTGCTTCATCTTCTAAATCCCATTCTCCTGATCTAACCTTTTCGATTAACTCAGTGGATACTATGTAATTTTCTATTGATAAAGAATGGTAGGCATCTGTTTTATATATGTCATCGACTAATTTTAGATAAGTTTCTTCTTTTGGTCTTTTAGGGCTCTTTGGGAAATTCTCAATTACATCCTTTCTCATAGACTCCCACATCAGGTTAATCCTATTTACATAGGGACTTGGTGCTCTAAGGTTTATCAGTTTCGGGTTGTCACCACTAAAAGGATTGATCACTCGAACTTTAAAGTCTGCTGCCTCCATTGTTTTCCTTATTTCAGTAGCTGCTCTTTTATTTCCTATATTTTTTAATGCACCAACTATTCTCCCTGCTTTGACCGAATGAGACCCTTCTAAAAGAATTCTTAATAATTTGGATGCATCCCGTACACTAGCTAGTATGGTTTTTAACTCAATAGGATTTTGTTCAAACATTCTTGGAGACATATTTACAAGTGCCTCTTCTTTAGATTGAATTTGTAGCTGTGTTGTGACGTCTATTTCTATTTCGTTCTGAATATTTGATCTCATTATATACATTGAGGTTCCATGTAATAGCTCAATAGTTTTGTTCGGAGCTTTGGAAGATCTCACTATTAATTGATGAGGTATTCTTGTTACTCCTGCATGTAGCAATAACGATTGGTCTGCCGATAAACAATAATCTTCGCCATAGCGTTCTTCAAGATAACTTTTACAGAATTCCCAAAATGAGGTATACCAAGCCGTCGTATCTCCATCCTTGCTGCTTGGATTATTAATTATATACCATTCCTTTGTTACCTTTGTCAGAAATTTATTCTTTACCAGTCGTTCTCGATGAGTTCTTGAAATTTGGTCAGTTTTTATTGCTTTTCCGGATTTCTGCTGTTCCTTTTGTAAGATTTCCAGTGATTCTGCCAGTTTCTTATTTGGATTTGCCATTTCTATATTTTAGCTTTTGGCGTAGCACCAAATTTAGCCTACAACGTTACACGTATATTAGCCTACAAAGCTACACATAAATTAGCTTTCGTGCAAATGCCATGGTGTAATGGGAACTAACGTCGTGGCGACATGCGTCGTAGGTAAAAGCCTTTGATCATCATAGTCGCTTGTTTTTATAGCTCTTCTAAAAGCTACCATCATCACTTTTTAAAATACGCAATAGGGTAATTTTCACAGATAGCTAATTAGCGCAACACCACCAAAAATGTTGTGAGTTGCTACGCAATCACGAACATTTGTTGCTAATTGGTATCCTGTGTATTCATTTATTCATTACTCATTTGTATTTCTCCCAATTTAGTGATTGGATTAATTATCGTGAGATTGTAAGTATAGAAGCCAACTGATAGATCCTCAAGCCTTTCATGGTAAGTTGGATTTTCAATTATAAAATCTTCATCCGCTAAGGTAAATTTGCATTGTAAAGGATATTGCTTTAAAGATTCAAAAGATATATAACACGTGATTTCACCTGATGCTAAATTGCCGAATATTGCATTTTCTTGAGTATTTATTTTCATCTCTACGTTACAAAAATCAAAGGCTGTTGAATTTTTAAGTCTAACATTGGTCTTGTTTGATTCTGAATTACAGTCTGATTTTTCCAACTCAACGCAATCATTATTTATTGGATTAAAATCAACTAATTCATTATTGTTGTAAACTTTGCCTCCCGTCCAAATTTCACCTTCGCCATATTCAACGACATAATGAAGATAAGTATAACATCCTTCCTTAAGAGCATTTAATCCTAAGTTGTCTATGAGTTGCGTACTAATGTTGTTACCATTTACTACCATACCTAAATGCCATGGGACATCATTAGCATTTTCAAGTTGCATATACTCAGTAGTTTCGCCTGGCAAAATGGAATTAAATGTCTGAATGTTATCGTAGTTAAAATCGATTACCTCATAAGCACTTAAATTATGAATCCTAATGTTGATAGGCCCATCTTCTTGACATGAATTGTCATTGGAATCTTTCCCGCAGCCAAATAATAGGAGCATCAATAGAAGAAAATTCGAATTTGTTCTCATTGTTTTTATTTAATAGACACTTCAAAAATGAATGTCGTTGGTCAGATGAGCAAAAATATATCTTTAGTGGTCTCCGACGACAGGAGGATATGGGATGATATATTGTTACCTGCTGGATTCATTTAACATTCTGGAAACGTAGATTATCCAATGATACTTTGGTATACCTTTATCCAAAAAATTGGGTAAAACTTTGCTAATTCTATTATGTTTTAATAACCTTTGATCACATAGTTGAGCCTTGGTTTCATCTTTCACGTTAATAGAATAATGACACCTTTCATAAATTATCACGTTTGATGTAAGTTTATCGAATGGCCTTTCTTTAACTTCCTGAGTTATAGTAAATAATATGTTTCGAACTGAATGCAAACTGTCAATTTCGCTTGTTTAGATAACGATTCCTTCGTTTAATTTTCATTTTCCGTCAGATACGATTCATTCAAGGGAGGCTCGCCTAGCCTTTGCGAGGAGAACGGGAAATTCCATGCACGAGAATGGATGATGATACCCTGCGTCTCCGACGAAGAAGGATATGCTTTGGTATCTATTGTTATCTACTGATCATTACTATCATCTATGATTTTTAATTGGCTAAAACCTTGAGCATTCTTTTCCAGTTTAATTTGCACTGTAATTCTTTCCTTCAAAGCTTCTACATGTGAAATTACCCCAACCATTTTATTGCTTTCAGATTGAAGTTTTTCAAGCGTATTCATTGCCACATCTAAAGTTTCTTGATCTAAGGTTCCAAAGCCCTCATCAATAAACAAACTTTCTAGCGTCACATTTTTAGATGCCATATCAGATAAGCTTAATGCAAGGGCTAAGCTGATTAAAAAACTTTCTCCACCTGATAAGGTAGAAACTGCACGATGTGTATTCCCTTGAAATTGATCTACCACTCTCAAGTGTCCTCCATCTTTTGGCTTATCAAGCAAGTATCTTTCAGATAAATTTATTAATCTATGATTGGCATAAACCAATAAGTTTTGTAGTGTTAATCCTTGAGAAAAATTAGCAAATTTATGACCATTTGAATCTCCAATCATTTTCGAGAGCAAATCCCACTTCTCAAAATCTTTGGTTAAATGTTCTATCTCAGAAATGTGTCCTTTCTGTTTCATCTTATTCTCCTCATCATTTTTTAATTGATTGGTTTTTTCTCCAATTTGAATATTGGTTTCTTCCCTGATTATTTCTTTTTGTGAAAGCTCTTGGCTTAGTTCATCAAAAGTTCTATCTGGGGTTTTGTCTGCTGCTGAAAGCTTCGAGACATTTTCTTTAAGAGACTTTAGTTGAGTTTCGTTTTCGGTAAAAAGTCTTTTTAGCTCATTTTCTTTGTCAACTATTTCTAAGGCCTCATTTTCATCCAATAGATTTTGACTCATTTCATCAATTGAGTTAAAACCAAGTGCTTCTAACTTTACTTTCAATTTTGACTCATGTTTTTTCGAAGTATCAATTGCCCTTTGTAAATCTTTTGTTTCTTTTCCTATAGCATCTGTTAAAACTTTGATGCTTGTTCTATTTCTCTCGAAAGAATTTTGTATTTGGTCTGTTTTATCTGTTATTGTTTCACCATCGAACTTGCTTATGCGTTCTTTCTTAAGTTGACTATGCTTTTTTACTTCTTTATCAAGTTTTGTAAATGAAACTTTAAGCTCGTTAGCTACTTTGATTTCTTCCAGTGCTTCCAAAGATTGTTCTAGCGTTACTATTTCAGTGCTTAATGATTTTACTGTTTGTTCAATCTTCTTAATGTCAAGAGGATTTGAGATTTTCTCTTTCTTTAATTTCAGGGATTCTTCAGATTCTGTGAGCTGTTGATTATGTTGAATAATTTCTTCTGAAATCAAATTGATATTTGTGTTGCTCTCTGTAAGGTATTTATTGATTGAATCAAGCTCTTTTCTTTGAGCTTCGATATTAATATTTACTTTTTCTATTTGCTTCTCTATTTCAGAAAATTCAGAATCAGGTTTATGATCAGAGTAGGGGTGATCCGTGGATCCGCACAATGGGCATGCATCTCCTTCATTCAAAGCAGCTCTATGCTCTTCGAAATTCGCAATCTTTAAAGCGTCCTCTTTTCTTTTTCGTAAAGTAGTAATTTGATCGTGATATGAAGTCAACAATTTTTCTGATTTTTCTTTCAGAGGGGTCTTTAACTCAATTTCATTCTTTTTCACTTTAAGCTTAGCCTCAGCCCTTGTAAGTTTTTGTTGAGTTTCTTTGAAATGTTCAAGTTCATGTTTTACAAGCAATAAGATGTCGTAATATTCTTTTTTATGCTTGAGTTTCGCTTTATGCTCAGTGGTTGATGATTTTAAGGTGAGATTTGATTTGCTTAAAATATCATCAAGCTTTTGAATTCTTTCTATTATAGATGAAAGCGCAATTTCTGGGCTTTTATCAAGTTGGTGGGGAAAATTTTCTTTTTGCCTATTGATAGCTTCTCTTAATTCCTTTCCCCGAGAAATACTATTATGGATATCTTTATCTATAGATTGGATTTCATTTTCAAATGCCTTCATGACTGTCATGAAGTTGTCTTGATTGACTTCTTTTTTTGATAAGTTTGCCATTTGAGATATTGATAGCTCAAATCCTTTTTTGGCTTCCGATATTTGTGCTTCGTACTCTGAAAGATTTTTCTTAGTCTTTACTCTATTGTTTTCAGCATCTTTATACAGTTCAATATCGCCTCTCACTGGAGCTAATTTATTATGAACATGCAGTTTGTTTAAGCTAGATTTAAATGATTCTTTCTTAGATATTAAATCGCGAGCTGCAATTTGGAGATCTTCAATTTTTGATTTTGACTGGGAAAGATCTTTTTTTATCTGAACATTTTCAGTTAAGAGTTTGATGGACGCATCGTATATTTTCTTCTTGTCAGTAATTTCATTTAACTCTTCCTTGACAACTTTTATTTCGTCTTCACTTAGTGTTTGAAAATTCTGAAGTATTTCTTTTTTAGTTTCAAGTTGGGCTTTTACTTCACGTTGTTTTTCAAAAACTTTTTTACCGATTTTTCGATAGATGGAAGTCCCAGTGATGTTTTCAAGGAGCTGACCTCTTTCATTTTGCTCGGCCTTAAGAAATCTTGAAAATTCTCCTTGAGACAGAATGATAGATTTTACGAATTGGTCATATTGTAAACCTATTAACTCTTCGTTTTTAGTAGGAACTTCACTCTTCTTTAAATCTAATGGTTGACCAGTCGCATCGTACAGATACATTTCATAATCTTTTAACTTACCATTCCTATTTTTGGAAACTTTCCATTCAGATATAAATCTGTTGTTTTCTATTTCATATTCAACTTTGGCGTATGCATCATTTGTGTGATGTGTTACAACTGAACCCAAATCATCAATTTCTTTTTTGGAAATAGCTTTCTTATATCGAGGTATTTTATTAAACAATGATAAGGTAATGACGTCCAAAAGAGTGGATTTACCAGATCCAGTTGGTCCTGTTATAGCAAAAATCCCTGCACTAGAAAGTGGGTCTTTATCAAATCGAATGGTTTGATGCTCTCCTTTAAGGTTGTTGATATTTTTAAATTGGATGCTTAAAATTTTCATTGGTCTTCAGATTGTACTAATTCTAAAATCTCCAAAAAGGCATCTTGAAGAAGTTTTGTTTTTTCTACATCAATTACTTCTGATTCTAATCTTTTATTAAAAACATCGACCGGACTTAAGTCTTCAATATGTTCTCCTTGTGTAAAAAGATCAGCAGTATCATTTTGGCCTTTTTGGAAACTGATTTTATTCTTAAGAATTTTGAACCTTTCTTCTTCTCTAAAATCACTTACCATTTCTTCCATGGCTGCAATCAAAACAGAACTGTAAGTCTCCTCAATAATTTCTAATTCTACAAAAGAGGGTAAGTTGTATTCTGGCTTGTAGTTTTTTAATTTTTCTTGAACCTCTGAATTTGTCCCTTTAAATTTTTTAAGCTCTCTTTGTTTAGGTATTGAAATTGGTTTCACTACCACCTTATCCTTTGCATGGATCTCTACGAGTATTACGCATTTTGAATCATTCTTTTCAGAGAAGCTCAGAGCAATCGGGGAACCTGAGTATCTGATTCGTTCATTGTCTCCTATTACCTGAGGTCTATGAATATGACCTAGTGCGACATAATCAAAAATTGGAGAGAAAATATTTAATTCTACAGCGGCTTGATTTCCTACTTGGATATCTCTTTCACTTTCACTTGTAATAGCGCCTGTTGCATATAAATGCCCAGTTGCGACGGTTGGGATATTTTTGTATTTTCTTTCACAAATTTCAGCAAGTTTTTGATAATGCTGCTTAATCCCTTCTCTTACAGCTTCTTCTCTATTCTTGAATTTCTTGTCTGTATTCATGTTCCTAAGATCTTTGTCTCGAAGAAATGGAACTGCTGCAACTACCAAATTTAATTTACCTTGAGGATTTAAAATTTCTATCAATTGGTCTTCAATGTTCTCTTTGGCTCCACCAACAACTGTAATAGAAAGCTGTTCCAATAATTCCTTAGGAGCATCTAAGAGATTAATGGAATCATGATTGCCTCCTGTAATGATTATTTGAGTTTCTGTACCAGCAAGTTTTGCGAGAAACTTGTAGTAAGTTTCTCGATCTTTGGAGGAAGGATTGGCAAGGTCAAAAATGTCTCCAGATACTAAAAGAAGATTAATTTGTTCCTCAGAAATGACTTTTATTAGCCAATCAAAAAAAGTTAGAATTTCATCTTTTAGTGCATGTTTGTGTAATATTTTACCAATATGCCAATCTGCTGTATGTAGAATTTTCATTTGCTTTATTTATTGATCAATATCTTTGTAATTGACACTGACTTGTAGGTAACGGGAGTCTGTGAATTAACCTCCATTCACAAAACTTTTATTTAAAAGATGATAATTAATCTCTCGCTTATTTAATGTTAATAGAGTCATGGTCTGATGCTTGATGACAGTTGTCATTGCCAAAATAGAAATTATAAGGCTTTTTAGGGCCTTTTTCATCTTCTTTTTACCCATAATTGACATAACTCGTTTAAAATTATACGCCAGAAAGATCAGTGAAAATTCTGTATCCACTTTGTCTAATCCTTTCATCAATGTGTGGGT
>CALGLU010000036.1 GCA_937959275.1 uncultured Saprospiraceae bacterium
CCGGCCTTGATAGCTAAGGCTATCAAAGCGAACCTGTGCCTTGAGTAGACGCAAAACAACTGCTTTCATACAGCCATTTATTTAGTGCTTGAGACACTGGGCTATCAGACCGAACCTGCGCCTAGTTCATGCACAAACTACTTTCAAATTCAACTAGTCATTTCAACGTTGACAAACCACTAGTTCTATTCAGATACAAGTGAAAACCTCATTGGAATTAATCCAATGAGGTTTTTTTATTTAAAGACATCTTATCATTAAGAGGCTTTCCTGGAATAGAAAAAGAAAATTAACAATCCCTCTTGTTTATATAATGACTTCAAAATCTTAATGTGAAAAATCATGGACTGCTCACAATTGAAAAACAATTGTTGACCCAAAAAAGTCTTTCAACAGACGTTTTTGAGGTTAGCTTAAGGGAGAAATCTTAGCAAGGCAACCTTTTTCTTATTCACCCCATAATACCTCATATACAGTTCATGAGTCAAACTTTCAATAGCTGAAACTAGAATCTAACATATCAATATTCCTTAAAAATAGTATCAGAGAACAGAGCCAATTATTTGATCTGTATAGCAAAGCCTTTGTTAAAAGGCCAAAAACCAAGAGACTTTTTTCTTTATTAATTATCAATTAAAGACTTTAAATATGTACCAGCGCTTAGTACTCCTTTTTCTATGTCTATGCATGACTTCCATGTTGATGGCACAGCAAGCTTTTGATATTCATGTTGATTTTGACGAATGTATATCCAATTTCGGTGGGGATAACATGGATTATTCTGAGTTTCAGACTTCAGGACAGACTTGTACTTCTTTAAGTATTTCTGAAAACGGAATTTATAGACGTAATCCAGAAGTAAATAAACATTCATGTACACCAGGTGTGGGTAATACACCAGGGATGTGCGTAGAAGCTGACCAAACTTGTGAATATCTTGCAGATAGTGATAGAGCTATCCGATTTGAAGTCATCGTTGATGCCTCTGCTCAAAATCCTGCGGGCATACGTAAAATAGAGTTTTATCAAAAATCTCCAGTATTCTATAATTGGATAAATGGGGCTGCTGGTATTAATAACATACCTAAACGATATAGTGTGAGGGTAACAGTTGGTGGCAATGAAATATATAGAATGCAAGACTTGTATACAACTGCTTCATGGGCGAAAAGATCTTTTGATTTTAGTCAAGTTGCAGAATTTGTTGTTACAGAAAACACAACATTCTCTTTTGAATTGACAGCTTATTGTCCAATCAATAATGGTTCGGAAATCTCCGTATGGGATATTGACGAATTAAGTATATATGATTTAAATTCAAATGAGGGTATAGATGGTGGCACATTGACAGGAGGCCCATTTGCCTTTGACTCAGTAGGAGACGGTACACCAGATATGTTAGAAGCAGGTTCGATTACTTTAGCAAATGCACAAGGTGCGAACTCACAGTGGATCATAACAGATGATGAAGGTTATATTTTAGGCTTACCACCAATGCCAGGCGTTGTTGATTTTGACGGAGCAGGAGCAGGCACATGTTTGATTTGGCACTTGAGCTATGATGGCGAAGTGACAGGATTAGCAATGGGACTTAATGCAAATGACTTAGCTGGTTGCTTCAGTCTGTCAAATAATATAGAAGTGGTAAGATCAGTCGCAGGCGATTGCCAAGCGAATGGTGGACAATTAATCGGAGGTCCATTTGCCTTTGATTCAGTCGGAGACGGTACACCAGATATGTTAGAAGCAGGTTCGATAACTTTAGCGAATGCGCAAGGCGCGAACTCACAGTGGATCATAACAGATGCACAAGGTTATATTTTAGGCTTACCTCCAATGCCGGGCGTTGTTAATTTTGACGGAGCAGGAGCAGGCACATGTTTGATCTGGCACTTGAGCTATGATGGCGAAGTGACAGGACTTGCAATGGGTCTTAACGCAAATGACTTGGCAGGATGCTTTAGTTTATCAAATAATATAGAAGTAGTCAGATCAGTTGCAGGCGATTGCCAAGCGAATGGTGGAGAATTAATAGGTGGTCCATTTGCCTTTGACTCAGTCGGAGATGGTACACCAGATATGTTAGAAGCAGGTTCGATTACTTTAGCAAATGCACAAGGCATGAACTCACAGTGGGTTGTAACAGATGATCAAGGAAATATTCTGGGTTTACCACCAATGCCATCTGTAGTTGACTTTGATGGTGCGGGTGAAGGTGTTTGCTTGATCTGGCACTTAAGCTATGATGGAAAGATCACTGGTGCAGAAGTTGGCATGAATGCAAATGATATTACGGGCTGTTGGAGTTTGTCTAACTCAATCGAAGTGGTTAGAACGGAAGCAATAGTATGTGAAGTTGCTGGAGGTACATTGACAGGAGGTCCATTTGCTTTGGACTCAGTAGGAGATGGTACACCAGATATGTTAGAAGCAGGATCCATTACATTAGCAAATGCGCAAGGCATGAACTCACAGTGGGTCGTGACAGATGATCAAGGAAATATTCTGGGTTTACCACCAATGCCATCTGTAGTTGACTTTGATAGTGCGGGTGAAGGTGTTTGCTTGATCTGGCACTTAAGCTATGATGGAGAGATCACAGGTGCAGAAGTTGGGATGAATGCAAATGATATTACGGGCTGTTGGAGTTTGTCTAACTCAATTGTAGTTACCAGAACTGAAGCAATAGTATGCGAAGTTTCTGGAGGTACATTGACAGGAGGTCCATTTGCTTTCGACTCAGTAGGAGATGGTGCACCAGATATGTTAGAAGCAGGTGCGATTACACTAGCGAATGCACAAGGCATGAACTCACAGTGGGTAGTAACAGATGATCAAGGAAATATTCTGGGTTTACCACCAATGCCATCTGTAGTTGACTTTGATGGTGCGGGTGCTGGTGTTTGCCTGATCTGGCACTTAAGCTATGATGGAGAGATCACAGGTGCAGAAGTTGGGATGAATGCAAATGATATTACGGGCTGTTGGAGTTTATCTAACTCAATTGAAGTTACCAGAACTGAAGCAATAGTATGCGAAGTAGCTGGAGGTACATTAGCAGGAGGACCATTTGCTTTCTGTGTAGGTGATGGTGAAGCTGATATTATTGCAGTTGATGGCATTACCCTTGAAGGCAATATTGGTACTAATTCGCAATGGGTCATCACTGATGATCAGGGTACTATATTAGGTTTACCACCTACTTTCTCAGAGGTTGATTTTGACGGAGCACCCGTAGGTACTTGCTTAGTGTGGCACTTGAGTTTCGAAGATGGTTTGATTGGAGCAGAAGTAGAGCTGAATGCGAATGATTTACAAGGTTGCTTTAGTTTGTCTAATCCAATTACCGTGACTAGAGATGCTGAAGGTGGCGCTTGTGGTGATGGAGCAGTAGACGATGGACCAGCCCAGGTCGTGATCAATGAAATCATTGAAGGTAGTGGGGTAGAGTTAAAAAATATTGGAAGCGAATCAATTGATATCTCATCTTATTGGTTATGTGACTTCCCAGCTTATGATAGATTAGATGATCTTGTTATCAATTGTGGTAGTCTACTCTTAGAGCCGGGTGAATCGATTACAGTGATAACTGATGACATCAGTGTAGATGGCGATGATGGTGAGATGGGATTGTATACGTCGAATAGTTTTAGCAGTTCTGCAGCCATTATAGATTATGTAGAATGGGGTGAAAGTGGTCATGGTCGATCGGCGGTAGCTGTTGGTGCAAATGTTTGGTCTGCGGGTGACTTTGTTGCTTCATTTGCTAGTGGCAAATCTCTCAGCTACGATGGGGAAGGTGATGCTCCATCAGATTGGTCAGAAACAGATACAACTCCTTGTGAAGACAATGGATTTACAGAGAGGCCGATTAGTGATTTTGTCAAATTGGAAACCTTACAAAATCCAGTGTTAGATCAGTTAGTTATGCGCATTACTTCAGAATCACCACTAAGAAAGGCTACTGTAGATATCAGAAACATAATGGGTGAAATTGTTAAAACCATGGAAATCGATATTTCTCAAAATCAAAAATTACACGCAGTAGACATTGCTGATGTCGCTGCCGGAATTTATTATATCTCGATTAGAGAGAATTATGGAATAGTACAATCGACGATAGTGAAGCAGTAATGATGTTGGTTCATTATCCATAAATTAGTAAGTGATTATACCTTGTAAAAGCTGTGTCCCATTGATTTGCAATGATGTGGGATACAGCTTTTTCTTTATAGGAGGATATGTCTTTATTTAGTTGGAGAGATATTTATTTGAAGAATAAATGACTTGCATTCGAATTTAGGTTAAAAATTCTTGTCCATGAAAGCTTGTTTTTTGAAATCAGTCTGACTTTAGAATAAACGCTTTAGAAGCGTACTCTAATTTTAGATTTTTAATAGTTTAAAGGATTTTTCTCAATTGTCAGGGCAAGTGATTGTGTACAAAGATTTCATATAAGCTTCAAAAATAGCGCCTAGTTAAACTTTGAATTTTGATGTCAATTCTACACTTTGTCTTACATGAATAAGTCAGCATGGCAAGAAGGTATGATATGATTTGACTCCAATTGTCATAACTGTAGATTGATTTGATGCGACGATTTGGGTGTCAATATGATTAAGCTTGTCTATTCAATCATTGCATGCATCAAGATGGCACTATCGCTATCTGAATCGAGGTGGGATTTAACTGGCCGTTGTTTGATTTGCAATTTGTTCGTAAGAAAGATCTGTATCGATCAATTCCTTGTGAAAGAGTTGATTAAAGTTGGTTACCCTATTCATCGCGAATAAGTATTAAGAACAAATAAAAAAACCTCCTTGGAACATATTCCAAGGAGGTTTTTATCTTTTATTCTATAGACTAATTAATCTTCAAATATATCCTGAAGTGAAGCATTCAGCTCATTAAACCAAGTCGCTGTAAATTTAGCTCCAAGATTCGATTGAATAATATCTTCACCTAATTTCTGCTCCAACAAGACCGATCTGAACGAAGATCCTGATGTCGTTGATGTCGTCGTTGTCGTGGATGAACTACCATCACCACAATTATTGCCTGAAGACGACGAAGATGTAGATGTATAAGTAGTTCCTGCATCAAAATAGTAGCCATACATTGCTTTCAAAACTTGTGGTCCAGGCTGCTCTACTGAGCTATCATATTCGATACCGTCAGCTGTTCTAAGCAAACTAAAATTCTGTACTAACTCTTCTAATGTCACGGTCACATCCTCAACAACACTTGATTCATCTTTTAAATTTTGTAGATATACAGGAGAGACTAATTGATTAGACCTTGCGCTAAATGCCTGTTCTGTGTGCTGTCTGATTTGACCTTCACTATCAATTAACAAGCGCGTCATCACCTTGGTGTCTGTATTTAATACATCATAGCTAAACATGATTGCAGGGACGCTATGGTTTTCTAAGTAGATTTCTGCCCGTTCTAAGTCAGTAAGACTTGCGTGACTCATCATTGGCTCTTCTTTGGAGCACGAACTTAAGATACAAAGCAGCATGCATCCAAATAGAATATTTGTACAGATAGACTTTTTCATAATTGCGTTTTGAATTGAAAATATATTGCTAACATTAAATTAACGTTTTATTTTGATAATTCGCTGTGTTGTAATATAAAATTAGTGCTGTACAATGATAGGGAGTGTTTTAGTTCCCAGTTTAGTCGCCACTCGCAACATATATGTTCCGTTAGGCAATCCACTAACATTTACGGGATAAGCACCTGAACCAACATTGTTTAAATTGTCAATACTTATGATTTTACCATCTATATTAGCGACGATCAAACTTACATCTGTTGGTTTATCAAAACTTAATTCTGCTGTAACAAATGCGTCTGCAGGATTTGGATAAACGCGTAGACTTTCATCCGGCAAAGGCACATCGTCCACTGGTGATGTCAAAGATATATCTAAGGTGATAAGTGGAGCAGGCGGAGTGAAGTCTGCAAAGCCTGTGTACCACGAAGGGTTACGATCTGGTAAATAAATATAGACTCCTGACATTTCAGTATCATCATCAGCTACAAGTGTTAAGTCTTTATTTGGAATACCTGCGTCGCTTGTTGTATTATCATCAAAAAAGACCATAACTAGATATCTAGATCCTGGATCTAATTTGTCAATGCCTTCGTTTGTTAAATCAATAGAAACAAATTCTACAGCTGATGTATCAGTGAAAACATGCGTACCTGCAAAGATGACATCTATATTTGGGTGATTCAAATACGAATTATTTTCATTTTCAAATCCTTGAGGGAAGAAGCCCCCTCCATCATCTTTCAATTTTAATAAAGCGACTTCTGCAAGAAAATTTTCCATTGATCCTCCTTCTGGATTGAAGGCTGAAAACTGAATTGTCAAGGCTTCAAATTTTCCAACTCCATTCGCTGTTGGGAAAAATGCCCCGATGCCCCACTGGTCTTCTGCACCAGCATATCTAAACGCTGTCGCTGATGAACCTGCACCTTTTGCAAATGTCCCTTCAGTGATCGCAAAAAAGAAGGTCTCCGAATTATCTGTTAAATTGGTCTCTTCTTCATCCAATACAGTGATGTCATATTCCATTCGATACACGCCAACTTCTAATTCATTTGGAACATATAGTCTAGGATCATTTGGACCGTTCTGTATGGCTATAAAAGCGGTGTCTTGGGCTGCAATGTTGTTAAAGTCAACTGAATCTGCATGAACAATCGCACCGGAATTATTATCAGATATTACTACTTTGAAGCGAACGTTAATTGGCTCTGCTCCATTGTTAATAACATCTGTCGCAAACAAAAATGTATCTGCATCAGCATGTGTAATCGGAACAGCAAAATTTAGTGGCGTATAGAATGCATTCTCAATTTTAGCATTAATACCCGTAAAATTAATGATCTGAATATCATCAATAGCCCAGAAATAGTAATCTCGAGCAAATCTAAATCTGACTTGTAGTTGATCAGCCCCGTCAACGCCTACCAAAGGAAAGCGCTGAATACCAAAGCTGGTTTGATTCGCCTCAAGATTCGTATTAATTTGTAGTTGTTCCCACGTAGTCCCGCCGTCAGTTGTCCATTCCAAGAATGTTTCTGAATCAAATGGGCGTATACCTTGCGTGAATTTTATACCAATTAAATCACCTGCTGTTGTCGTCGTTAGATCATACACAGGTGAAGTGATAACGCCCTCTTGAAAGGCAGGACATGTTCCCGATCCCTGAGCTGTACCACCACTATCTAGAAAGTCAGAGTCAAATACAATAAATCCATCACATGGCGTCGTCGAAATCAACTCAAATGAGGTACTACTAAAGAGCCCTCTTCCTAAATCTCCCTGATCTCTCCATTCCCATAGCGCATTGCCAGCACTTGCACCATTCCCACAAAAAAGTCCTTCTGCAGTCCAGCCATTCAGGCCACCCGTAAAACTTTCTGTAAACAAAACTTCATCATCAGCATTGGCATCAACAAAACCAAAATCCAATCGTTCTGTCACGACAGTAACCCCGTTATCGATTTCAGCTTTAATCGTAGTACAATCACTCATTCTCATAAAAAACGCAGGGATGGTAACGTTAAGCGCAGCTATTTCATCATCCGATGCACCCAGAGCAATGAGTGTATCATTAGCGGTATTGTTACAGATAATAATGGCTATTGCACCAAAATCTTCAGCGACGTCAGCTTTTTCAATAAAATTACATGACCCTCTATCGACAAACGCTATCTTGCCGTCTACATCTAAGCCTAGCTGACGTGCATTCGCACACGCTTCTGTATCTGTACCAGCATTCCCCAAAGCGAGCTCCCCTGCTATCTCACTCGCGCAATCTAAAGCGCCAAATTCAGATGTTGATGACATATCGTAAGTACCTGCAATTGAGGCAGGAGATTGTACGATTAGACTAAAGTTTTCACCTTGAGAATAGCCCATTGAGGCTATCAAAAGAAGAAGGAATGAAAGAAGTGTATACCGTCGCTTCATATGTCTTTATTTCTTTAATTAATGATTTAAGCCTCAAAATAATGTAAAAACACGTATCCCATAGGGTAATTGAGGAATTTGATTTGACAAATTTTGGTTTTTATTGGTGCTTAAAAGTGTCTTAGAAACGAATCAAATCGAGCATTCGTTGAGTGGCACCTGCATGTTCTGTTAAGTATGACTGTAGATTTTCCCTTAAAATGGGTGAAAGTCCTTCTTTACTTGCAGCTATTTCATTGCGTAATTCACCCTCACTTTCAATACATGTTAACACACCCATTTTAGCCAAATTAACGGCATCTTGAAATTTATCGATATTTGGACCTGACAGGATAGGGATCTCAAAGACTGCAGCTTCTAATACACTATGAACACCCTCATCAAACCCACCTCCAATAAAGGCAATGTGAGCATATCGATAGAGATACTTCAGATCACCAAGTGTATCCACAATGAGAACCGACTTTTGTTGGTCTCCAGCCGTAAATCTGCTTAGCAGGCAATAGTCATCCTGAAGTTGTGTTGGTAAACATTGTGCGTCAAACTGTGAGGGATCATGTGGCACCAGTATGAGTTTCATCCCGCTCATTGTAACAAAAGCACTCAGGATAATTTTATCATCAGCTTTCAACGTACTCCCGCCTAATAAAACGGATGCTCCTGAAGCAAAATCTTCAATTTTCGGATATTCATGAGTTGTTTTTGAATTTTGAATGACTTGATCGACTCTTGAGTTGCCAACAAGCTGTACATTTTGATATGCAGCACGAGCCATGAGATCTAATGAAATTTTGTCCTGAAGGAAAATCTTATCGACGCTTCTCAAAGGATTTGTAAGAAAATGTAGACTCTTATTTAGCCACCAATGATTTGGTCTTACATAGGTGCTGATATAATAAATGGGAATACCAGACTGTAGAGATTCCTTAATCATATTGGGCCAATATTCATTTTGTGACACCAGTAAAACATTGGGCTGAAGTGTTTTGAATAATCGCTGCATGGCACCTCTTGTGTCAAATGGTAAATAGAAACAATAGTCAATTAGCGGGTGAGTGTGTAGTGGCTTAAATCCTGAAGGAGAGAAAAAGCTAACAATAATTGTATGTTCAGCTTTATCCGCATACGCTTTTAATAAAGGTAATATGCCTTCAAATTCTCCATATGATGAACAATGAAACCAAATCCGCTTTTTTGAGTTGTCTGATTGGAATAGGTAATTGCTTGAGGCGGGTTTTCGATGAAGCAGAGCTTGTTTAATCCTTGGTGAAAAAACAGAGAGTAGGGGCGCTAATTTTAAAAATATGTTTAGTATTAGGTTATAAAGATTCAATCTATCTGCTTGTGCGACGAATATAACTGATGCATGGGATTAAAATGATATACTTGATGGATATTGTTCTACTTTAGAATTACATAATTTAAATATTATCAACTTGGGCATATGATTAAAGATTTACCAATATGGGTTAACCTATTATTCTTACTTGGAGTTTTCTATACAATTTACTCTTTGTATCTCTCAAATGGACGGTCTAAAAAACTGTTAGTTAGCATTGTACTGTGGACAAGTATTCAATCCATATTGGCATACACGGGTTTTTATTTAGTGATGGATACTACGGTGCCAAGATTTGCTTTTGTACTACTACCTACAATTCTATTCATAGGCTACGCCTTGTTACCTGCTCAAATTGAGTGGATGCATCGACATCGTGATCTGAATATAAGTACCTTCTTACACACAGTCAGAATCGTTGTTGAAATTGTATTGTTGTATTTGTTTTTCTATAAAATGGTCCCACAGCTCATGACCTTCGAAGGACGAAATTTTGATATACTAGCGGGACTGACCGCGCCAATCATTGGTTATTTATTTCTCAAGAATAAAATAGGACTCAATGCCTTGCTCATATGGAATTTCATTGGTTTGTGTCTAGTCTTATTTATCTTGATAAATGGATTGTTATCTGCGGAACTACCGATTCAACAATTCGGCTTTGATCAGCCGAATAGAGCGATTACGTATTTCCCATTTATCTTATTACCAGCAGTCGTTGTACCAATTGTGATCTATACACATATTACTGATATCATTCAAATTAGACGGATCTTGTTAAATCAAAATCAAAATTATAAACAAAATTAAAATTATGATCAACGGATATTCGGGGTTTTCAACCTCGAACCAATATGATTGGATTTCAATCGTATGTCTTTGACGTTGAAAACATCAGAGATCCGTCTTGTTAAATCAAAAACAAAATCAAAAACAAAAACAAATTCAAAAGTGAATTTAAAATTATGATTAATCCATTTTTTTGCTTGTTAAAAATGAATCCAATTTGTCGAGTGCTATAGTTAGGAGATCAAATGATACATAGGGATATACCATTCTGAAAAATCCATAGCCAGCATGCCCAAAGCCATGACCTGGCGTTAATAGCACACCAGTCGAATGGAATAGTTCCATCCATAAATCCATTTCAGCTTTTTCAGATTGTTCTGATAAATATGTTGAGAAATCAATCCACGCGAACAGACCGCCTCTAGAAGGAACATAGGGGACTTGATGTTTTTTTAATAATGAAACAACTGCGATATAAGAATTAGTGAGTCTCTTTTGATTTTCTTGAATGTAATGAGACATGAAGTCATCATCTTTTATCAGATGCATCAGCAACCATTGTGTATGATTTGAGACTGAGTGAGAGAGGTTATAGTTTTCAAATCCTTTTATAAATTCTGCATTGTGACTGTGTACAAGACCGACTCTGAATCCTGAAATTCCGAAGTCTTTTGAGAATGAATACCAATGATGTAAATAGTCGCTTTTGCGTCGATGCATCAATTGGGCAAACGAAGTATATGGATCTCTATTCGAATAGTCATTGGTAATCTTTGGCATGTTGATGTCAATCATTGATAAGCCATAAATTTCATTGACAATGAGATGTATGTTATTCGAAATGCACCAATCTGCAATCTCCTCGAGATGCTGTTCGCTATAGATCATCCCTGTCGGATTGTCTGGTGATGTGATGATCAAGAGTTTCATTTGATGACCATCGGCTTGTATCTCTTGTTTTGCATGTCTTAAGTGTTCAAGATTGAGTAGTGGGCCATATTGGATCTCATGGAGTGAGCTATGCGTTTGGATGTCATAGCGTTTGACTAAAGGAATATTGCCTATATCTTGTCTGTACACGGGATAGCAAGGGGCAGGCATTGCTGCAACATCTCCTTCGTCTGCCAATAAGATAGATGTCATCTCTACGATGCCTGTAGCTCCGGGTGAGCAGCCAATCGTGAGAGGGTCGATGGGACATACTGTTAGGTAGCGAGTGTAGAAATTAGCGATTGCTTCTCTAAATTCCATTGAGCCAAGTGGGGAAGTATAGCCCATGACCCAGTCATCGATCTCGTGCTCTGCGGCTATTTGTTGGAATTTTTGTTTTAGCACATCCCAATTCAATCTGTTTTCTGCGATGCTTAGCGGGAATGAGCCAGTCGGGTTGGTGATCGAATCATATTGGTTTTCTAATGCTTCAAAAGAAATGTCTAAATCAACACGCATGATGGTTTCAGAAGCAAGTTGGCCTCTTTTAGATAGAGATGTATTCATTAGACGAGGCATGTTTGGCTAAGTGGAGAGCTGCTGAAGTGACGATTCATAATAGACTCAAGATACTGTTTGTCAATGTCGTTAAAGCTATTGGTCATACTACTATCGACATCAAATACAGCAATTAATTCTTTCTGTTGATTCAGGACTGGCACGACTATTTCGGATTGTGAATTCGGGTCGCAAGCGATGTGTTCATCTCCTTGAGATAAGGCGTGAACATCTGGCACAATCATCGTTTGCTTTGTATTGGCTACAGCTCCACACACTCCTTTTTTGAATTCAATATGCAGGCATCCCAAAGTCCCTTGGTATGGCCCCACGATTAATTTCCCTTCGTTTACGCAGTAAAAGCCAACCCAGTAATAGTAAGGCAAATGCGTTTTTAAAATACAATTGATACTGACCATTTTTAAGATGACATCTGTTTCGTCTTGAAGTAGAGCATCCAAGTCTGCATTGGCCTGCTGATAGGCCAGATGTTTCTTTTCGTCATTGAATGCGAGTGATGGATTGATGAAGTAGGGCATGTCAGGGTAAGCGTGGGCCATGAATGAGGAATTAAAACCTATTTATAAATTATCGGCAAAAGTATTTAAAAATTAGCGAATGGTGATACTAGTATAATTGTATAACGAATAGAGATTTTAGGGGCTCGGAATGACACGGACGTTTTAAAACACTACACTTCCAGTTGTACCGTCATACTGAACCTGGCTGACCGGTAGGTAGGCTTGATTCAGGATCTCAACATGGCACGTAGTTTCCGATTGTTGTGCCCAGATTGCTGATCTAATAGGCTGAACGAACTTACGCCTAGTTCATGCACAACCTACTCTCAAATTCAACAAGTCAATATATACTTGACAAACCACTAGATCAAAATTATTTTTTCAACGTGTTCGATATATGTTGTAGGCGAATAAAATTTAAAATAGTAAGTGCCGGGCTCTAAATCCTTAACAGAAAAATTCTCTATAAAGGAGATATCGTCAATCATTATCTTTGTCTCGTCATAAATACTGATCTTATCAACAGCCATATTTTCTTTTTTAAAGACTAGAGTCTTATCCTTTGAGTTTTTATAAATATGAATTGCTGAAAGAGCTGTGCGATGCGGGTGTTGATCTAGTGCTTGAAGTCGTTTATGTTTTTTACTTAGGGTACCCCTTCTGAATGGAGAGCAACCGGCAATTTGGCCTTCAAATACACTTCCGGGCACGGCTTCAAATCCAGTCCTTAAATCAATATAATTGCCTGCATCGAATAGGGCATTATTACCAGCAGGAACAGTGCCGGTAGAGATAATCGAATTTTGGACGACAGTCGTACCATTAATATTTGTGCTAGTGACATTAGCTGTTTGATCACAACCAGGCCCACAATTTGTATTTAATTCTGCTTGGAGTGCTTGGAAATATGCTGCTGCGAATAAGTCCCGATTTGTATCATTATTTAGAATAGCAGCCTCTGCAGTGTTTGTACCAAAGCCAAGTTCGTTTAAACAACCGATTGCATTATTTCCATTTAAAACACCTAGATGGATAAAGTTGCCTTGGCTGTTTGTAATATATGTAAAATCCTCAACGACTCTTCGATCTACTATAGGAAAAACAGAAACTGCATTCACATAAATAGCTTGGAGGCTTTCTCCAAATGTCTGACTTCCTGGTTGGCTAAATTGACACCAAAATGTTTCTGCCCCTTTAGCGCTTGACGGTCCGGCATTTGTATGAATACTTAAAAACAAATCTGCACCCAAGGTATTTGACAATGCTCGTCTATCGCCAATCTCCATCCAACTACCAATGTTGTTATTTTCTCTTGTTAAATGTACATTCCAATTACAGCTACTATTTTGAATTACATTCCGCAATTTAACCCCAACAGCCACCGCGGTTTCTAATTCTGTTAATAATCGAGTATCGTGATTATATGTCACTCCATTTGAAGGACTAGCATCCCCCGCATGATTACATCTCCCATGCCCTGGATCAATCAAAATAATATTTTGAGCATTGCTTAGGTGCAATTGAAAAAATAAAACAATAAGTAATAATAATGTTTTCATGTTTTAGAATTCGATGTCACAAATAATTAATTGCCCCGATGCCGCATCTGAGAATGCTAGTTTTTTACCACTAGCTGACCAATCGGGCCAATTTTCTATTCGATTGGGAGTGTCCGTGAGTTGTGTCTTTTGTCCGCTTAAATTGGTATGATACAATTCTGCGCCAAGAATAGTATGTCCATCTTTTGATTCTTCAACGGTGTAAATAATTTGATCAGAATTAGGAGACCAAGTATTGCCAAGGCCATATCCTAACTCTGCGATTAAACCAGACCCGTCGCTTGCAAATACGTACATTTTTGATTTAGAATGCGCAAGGAGTAGCTTTCTGTCAGGCGAAAGAACTGGATGGTAATACTGTCCTTTTCCAGAAGTAATTAACCAAGTATCATCACTGTCGGTATAGCAGCCTTCAACCTGCAAAGTATTTCTGTTGTATTTAATTCCAATTTGTCTTTTCTTTTTATCTCCCACTGTGGTAAATATTGTGAATGGATCTATTGCCTTTTCAAGCTTCCGTTTTTTTCCATCTAAAAACACAGTGCGGGTTTCATATTGACTCGGTTTAGTAAATTGATCTTTGTATCTGAAATAAATAAAGTCTCCTTTTTCTGACCAAGATGGCCGATAGCCTGAACCAAATAAATTACTGACTTGTGTCAATTCTTCAGTGTCAATTGTGAGAACATAAATACCATTATTTGCTTCTCCACTTGTTAACAGTTTTCGGTCATCAGGTGACCATTGGGGTGCCATTAAGAACTGATCAGATGTAATGATGGTTTCATTGCTTAATTTTATTGAATTGGAATTGGGATGTAAAACATGCTCCAAATTATCAGCAACATTAATTATAATCCAAAGAATTAGTAGC
Source organism: uncultured Saprospiraceae bacterium (assembly GCA_937959275.1). Lineage (GTDB taxonomy): Bacteria > Bacteroidota > Bacteroidia > Chitinophagales > Saprospiraceae > CALFUK01. Next base: position 14,564 of record CALGLU010000036.1, read on the forward strand.
AATGTGTTCATTATCTAAATTGTTTGATTATTGGGTACAATTAGTTTTCTTGGAGTAATTCGTTTTTATTGACAACCACCAAATTTTGCATCGAGTACTGAACCCAATACTCCTTCAAAACCTGGTAAGAGCTCTATACTGGGACTTAGAAATTCTGCATTAACTCCATTACTAACGGTGCTTGTTGCAATAATCTTCTGGGAAGCTCGATGATCAATAGAAGCTACTGGGTCAGTAATTTGAAGAATAGGTGGACAAACAACTCCAGGATCACTTATGCATAATTCATGGGACGGATAATATTGGACTAAAATCTCTTCCCAAGTTTTAATACCGTGATTATGATTAGGACCACTGTTCACCCCTATAGTTTGATTTAGGTTTATTCCAGAAGCCCATCTTATAGAACCCCATTGCCCCATATTCCATCCATGTCCATTGAATGGGTGATCTTTTGTTACAGGATCTGAGATACATTCATTAGGGAAAACTGAATTGATAACAAAACCGTTACCGCAAGGGAAATTTGAACTGTTGGTCGGATAATTATTCGTCTCTGCTGCATAATTAGTAGAAATAAATTGCCCTGTAAATTTTGATTTTACGACAATGCCTTCAGTGGCTTGGGCATTTTTAAAGGACCAAGAATTGTAGCCAGGTACGTATGCCTGATCGTTAGTGTTATTGGTAATGTGATAATTAGGATTTGTACGTGGAGCAACAACTCTTCGCCAGCTTGCAAAGGAGCGAATGGCTATTGCCGCTGCTTGGAATGCTTCATCAGCATTAGGTAATGCATCCCATTGAGCTAACCATTCATTATCTAATACTTCTGCTACGTAAAGCTCAAAATCTACGGTTATTGAAAAAGGGCAATTATTTACACAATCTGTATCTGGATCATTTATATTGGAATAACCCACATCTATAGAATTTGGAATACTACAGTCAGCCATTTTTAAGGCAACTGACGCAGATGAATGATCTTCTTGGATTGGTTTACCTTGATCTTCTATTTTACCTATAATGTTGTCATTCTCTATAATCAGACTAGACATTGAATTAATATTCTTCCCTTCTCCTTTTTCCAATGTTATTTTATAAATATGATCACTGTTTGGATGAATGACTATTTTATTTCTAATGTCCATTTTATAAGTTGGACTTGTTATTTGGAGACGTTTAATATCGTAAGCTTTGGCTAAATCTTTTATTTTAAGGAAGATTTGGAAATACCCGGAATCATCTGTTGTCGTATACTCTCCATCCTGAGATTGAATAGCTACATTCGGAATCGCCATTCCGTTTTCATCTACAATGTATCCGACTATTACCCCTCCATCCTTTTTATGAAGTGATCTTATATATGTAGGGCTAATGTTTTGTGGAGGATTTAAATTTTTCAAATAAAAAGCACGCCGTAAATTATTGTTGTTGAGCAATGAAAAACGGCTAGTCATAGGTTTAAAATCTTTCGCCTGGATACCTATTTCATAATCGCCAGCACTAACTTTTTTATTGAATTTGTTGCCAACTTTTAATTCTTTTTTATCAAAAGAGATTTTTTCAGTATTTGATTGAATAACCAATCGATCCACTTGTATAGCTTTTCCTGTATATCCATCAAAAAATTTAAATGACACGTCTTGGCCCGTTGTCAAAGAAAGGGAAACGAGAAATAGAATTAATGAATATATATACTTCATGGCTAAAATTTTACCAAAGTTTTCTGATTTAATTAATTATTGACAGCCTCCATTTTTACCATCAAAAACAGAACCCGCTTTACCATCAAATCCGGGTAAAAGATCAATTGCCGGACTTTCAAATGTGGCGGATATTCCATTATTAACAATGCCTGTAGATGTGATGGACACACTCGCTTGTTGTAGGCCATTTGGTATATTTCCCGTGATCGTTAATTGGCTTTGACAACAGGTTTTTGGTACATTTCCTGAGACCACATAGTCGCTTTGTCTGGGTGTTATACCATATTCTGCAAACGGTATCCATATTTGTGTACCACTAGCATCTGACGCTCTGACCTCAAAATGGGCATGTTCTCCAAATGTTTGAGTACAACATTCGTCTCCCGTGGCACCTTCTGTTCCTACGAGCTCGCCCTGACCGATACAGTCGCCTTCTAAAACCGCGATTGTCGTTAGATGTGCATAATAACTAATGCTTCCATCGTCATGTAATATTCTGACAAGATTACCATAACTACAATTACAACCAACATCTCTTGCTGTGATAACCATTCCACCGGCTGCTGCTCTCGTATCATCTTGAGAAGTGCCAGCAGTTCTACTATTAGCAAAGTCTAATGCTTCGTAAGTATGTTGACCAAAGGAGTATGTACATAAACCATTGTTGCTATTTAGAGGTGAAACTGGAGGTCGCGGTGTTCCATCTCTTGTGACACACCAGGCTGATTGATCTGTGAATGGTAAATAATAGGTTTCTTGCATAACACTCTTTCGCTGCTTATGATAATCATCAATGGAGATTGTAGGCATAGCTTTCTTCGCCGCACTGAAACCCATGAGTCTCATTTGATTGCCATTTGAATTATACAAAATGGTTTCTGTATCTGTAGCTAAATCATACTCTATAATTAGATCAGCCACACCATGCACAACATCTCTTGATTCTTTTGAAGCTGCAGTATAGACGAATCTTTTTCTATCTCTGGAAATCAGAGGAGTGGTCATATAGTTTTTGTGGAGCCTAAGTTTTTTAAATCTTCCTGTGGTCAAATTATACTCCCAGATACCTAAATATTCATCGAATGTATTGTAGTTACTCCCTTCCAGATATATAGTATTTGGGTTGTTTCCTATTGCAATTGGTAAAAAGGAAAGATCTTTTTCAGGTCCTTCTTTTGCCCCTAAAATAGATGTAGACACTTTTGTGATTCGATTATATTTAACTAACTGAACCGAATTTTCAAAAATAGCCTTGATGGCACAATACCAAATATCTGGCTGTTGTATTGATCTGAGACCAGTGACAAAGAGATGATCAGCATCTATATCCATTCCTATTTCTGTAGCCTTGTAAGTTATATTGTCAGTTTTGAGGTCATTAGCCTGCGGCCATAAATCTGAACCCAAAATATTCTTTTGTTTGTCGGCCGCATTAATGGTAACCAATTCATTTCCTTCATACACGACTATTTTTTCATTTGATCTAGCATCCTGCCCACTCATGCTGACTACAATTAGAACATTCAGCAAAACTATATATGGTGCAAATTTTATTTTTCTCATAAAATAAGTTTTAAACTAGTGATATAATTTCATTAAGAAAGTACCGTATTCACTTACTTATTTTCTAACTGCTGTATCCTCTCTAGAACATTATCTAGTGTTTTTTGGTGCTGTTGGTTAGTCGCTTTTACAGATTCTTTTAAAAGCATGTTTTCCTTCACTAAGTTATTTTTCTCCTCGTTTAATTGTATGGTCAGTAAATAGAGTTCTTCTATTTTTTCTAACAATTTAGCGTCCATCAATTGGAGTTCGTAACCATGTTCATTAACATCCTTTGCTGATGGTACGTTTGGTAGATGTTTGTTTTCTTGCACGAATGATTTTACTTCTTCTAATGAATGTAGCTTATAATCTTCTTCAAAAACATAATCTGCCCAGTCCGCTGTTCCAATTGTTGCTATTTTGACCCGTTCTGTCAAGATCCCATTATCAACATATAAATTATAGTTGCCGGGAGTAGCGGTGGTTTGAGGCCCTATTATAAATTTACCATCTGGTTGGATAATAGCGCGATTAATATTTTGAGTTCTGAAGATCATATTTCCCAAACCTCTTTGTTCTATCCTAAAAGCGCCATCTTCTCCCGCGAGTCTAAAAACGCGGGCAGAGAAATCAGCTTCGACATCACTGCCATGAAAATCTAATATGGCATTACGATCTCCTGTTCCAAATTGATTGATTTCTACTCTGGTAGAATTAGTAGCAATGATACCAGCTGTAATTGGACCATTTACATGTAGCATTGTAGATGGCGCAGAAGTGCCTATACCGACTCTTCCATTAGGTTTGACAAAAACATGGCTGGTGCCGCCATTTCGCAAAACTATATCTCCTGCACCTTCTTGTTGGAGCGTGAAATTTCCATTCTCACCAGCAAATCTCACAAGTCGAGCTGACTGTAGCGGTGCGACATCATCCGCATGAAAATCAATAAATGCAGTACGATCTCCCGAACCTAAAATGTTGATATCAATTTTATTACTATTTGTTTGAATAAGGCCTGTTCTGACTGTTCCCTTTACTTCAAGTTTGACGCTAGGTATATTTGTACCAATACCTACATTACCGGTATTTAGGTTGTAAAGGCTGGTCCCGTTTAAGCCCCAATTGTTAGTAGGCGCTGGAATAAGTGACGTAGGATTAACCCAAGAGCCATTACCTGCTGCGTCGGTGCGAAGGATAAAACCATTAGTAGCTCCATCTGTAATTGTTATTTTTTCGGTTGTCACATTGCTGTTTTGTCCGAATAAAAAACCAGTCGCTATTGAGATTAAAATAATTAGAATGGTATTTTTAAAATTTAGCATAATCGATTGTTTAATTTTGATTATATATTTCTAGTATTAAAGTTTATTTCAACTGATAATCATATTTTAGTGTATTTATGTTCTGGTTTTATTTTAGCTCAATAATCAAATGAATTATTATGATAGCTGGTTACCAAGGATTTATGCACTTATTTATGCATGTTATAAATACGATGTATTTGTATTAGCACCTGAGCAAAGGAATTTTTATCAGCTGCTATGAAACTTTAGGAACTGTAATTATGAAAGGGGATTTTTTTTATTCTGAGTACGATGAATATTTGAGTTTATGCATGATTAAGTAGATTTAAATAAATGTTTATGTTTCCCTAAACTATTAAAATTATATGGAAAAATATATTTTTCCTTTGTTATTAAGTCTTAGTATGACAATGTTTGGACAGCAGATGCCTCTTGCTGAGCACCCTAACCCGATTAAGTATAGAACAAATTGGGAGAACCTAAATGGTGATTGGAGCTTTGCGTTTGATTCTCTAAATATAGGGCTGTCTGAGCAGTGGTTTACTCATGAGGATGATTTTGATAAAACGATTACTGTTCCGTTTCCTTGGGGATCCTCTTTATCAGGCCTGTCGGATGAAGCAGATATTGGATGGTACAAAAAATCAATCAAGGTGAATCGATCTTGGGAAGGAGATCGAGTATTTATCATCATAGGTGCTTCTGATTGGGAAACACGTGTATGGCTTAATGGTCACTACCTTGGACAACATCAAGGCGGTTATGTACCATTTGAATTTGAGATAACAGATTCTCTTAAGTATGGTAAAGACATGGATCTAGTCGTGAGGGTTGATGATGCTAGAAGACCACATAGCTTATACGGTAAGCAAGGGTATGGCAACGCCAGAGGTATTTGGCAAACAGTTTATTTAGAAGGTAGAGGGGATGTCTACGTTAAAGATCTTCATGTGAGTCCGGATATTGATAACTCACAAATTGAGGTAACTGCCTATATTGATCGGCCTCTTGAGAAAGATACGGTAATGACTATAACTGTAAATGAATCTATACAAGCTATAGAGCAGTCAGTCATCGTCTACAAAGGGCAAACGAAAGCTAAAACTATCATCGAGATTCCCGATCAAATATTATGGACGCTTGATGACCCTCACTTATACGAGATTAAAGCAGCATATGGTGAGGACGAATTACACAGTTATTTTGGAATGCGTAAGATTAGTGTTGTCAATCTACCTCATACAGACATACCCTATATTGCACTAAATAACCAGCCGATTTACTTACAGATGGCCTTGGATCAATCCTATCATCCAGAGGGCTTTTATACGTTTCCTTCAGAGCAATTTATAATTGATGAAATTAGGCGAAGTAAATCAATCGGATTAAATGGCATTCGCACACATGTAAAAGTGGAGGTGCCGCGAAAGCTGTATTGGGCTGATCGATTAGGCTTGCTTGTAATGGAAGACTTGCCCAATAGCTGGGGAGAGCCAGAAGAGCTCATGCAAAAAGAATCTGCCTACACACTCAGAGAAATGATAAAGCGCGACTACAACCATCCCTCTATTTTTTCTTGGGTGATCATTAATGAGACTTGGGGAATGTTGACTCGAACATCTGAGGGTAGAAAATACCTGCCCGACACTCAGCGATGGCTGGAGTCCATGTATCATTTGGCTAAATCTTTAGACCCAACACGACTCGTGGAAGATAATTCGATATGCTGTGGGAAAGGACATACCGTTACCGATATCAATTCGTGGCATGTCTATTTGCCGGGCTATCAGTGGGACGACTATTTAGATAATCTGAGCGATAGCACCTATGTCGGTAGTGGATTTAATTATGAATCAGGGTATGTGCAAGGAGGTGAGCCTAACTTTAATTCTGAGTGTGGGAATGTGTGGGGCTATGAAGGGAGTACGGGTGATGTTGATTGGAGTTGGGATTATCATCGGATGATGAATAGTTTTAGAACACATCCTAAAATAGGAGGGTGGTTGTACACCGAACATCATGACGTGGTTAACGAATGGAATGGCTATTGGAGATTTGATCGCTCTGAAAAATATACTGGTCTTGAAGACATTGTGCCAGGTATGACGGTAAGAGATTTTCATTCGGATATTTATTTGAGTACGGGGCAAAATATAAGTTATACTAGAAAAAGTGGTGATGTGTTGAAGATTCCATTATTTCTTTCCTCTATGTCTGATCAAGTCTATGACGAAGGTTTAGTTATTGAATATCAGGTAGAGCACATCAATCAAGTCGGAGAAAAAGACAAAGAATATAAAGGAGGTATCATTGATGTTGCTTATGAATCATGGATGCAGCAGTATCTTGATTCATTAGTGATTGAGCTGCCTGAGGAGAATGGATTGAGTACAGTGAAATTACAACTCAAGACGAAAGATGGGGAAGTCTTACATCGAAATTTTGTACACGTTATTATCGAAGGAGGATCAGCGAGTGATGATCGTAAGACAGTAATGACACAAAAACCCTCAGCGTATTCTGCATCTTCTTGGTCTAAAAAAACGTGGGATGCCATGGAGGGAAAAAAGGTGAATGGAGCGGGTACAGGTTATTTCGAATATACATTTCCAGTTGATCAAGATCTTTTAAAACGGGCGTCAGAAGTCTATTTTTTAATTGAGTTATCAGCCAAACAGCTTTTTGTCAAAGACCTTGAAGAATATGAGGAGAATCAAGATTTTATGAAAGGTTCGCGTGTTGCTCCAAGTAGCAATCCCAATTCTTATCCCATGACAGATCAAACGACTTTCTCATCTAATATTAGGGTGACTGCTAATGGACAGGTGGTCACTCATGCTGTTCTGCCAGATGATCCTGCAGACCATAGAGGTGTATTGTCTTGGCATTCTCAATTGGAGGATCGCAAATTAATAGAAGCGGGCTCATATGGCTATTACATAAAGACTGCTTTTAATCAAGAAATAATCGATGCAATTAAAGCAGATGGTAAATTGGTTATCCGGTTTGAATCAATTGATGATGGTGGGATCGCTGTGTATGGTAAAGATTTTGGACGGTATCCCTTTGATCCCTCCTTTATCATTAAATAGTTGGTAAAAGAAAAAATCAAATATTAATTTATCATAATACTTTGCTACGACAATTATTCAGTAATTTTAATTGGAGCTGGCTAATTATTATTTTTCTTGACTTATTTCATTTAAATTTATTTCACCTTAATACCCTATAAACTTACCCTCCATTCGCATTTGACAATCAGTCATCTTTTGTGGATTATATTAAGACTGGTAATTTTCAATTTGTGTGCTCAATTGGATTAATTGAGCTTAATTGATATTCATTTTTTCAAACATTTAATACTCGACTCATGCAAAAGTTAATCTTTTTGTTAGGCTACCTATTTTTAATTTTTACTATCAATTCTTATGCACAAACTCCAGCTTTATTAAGTTCTACTATCGCTTATGACTCTAATCAATCACAATTTGGGAATCAGTCTGGCTATCTAGCTGTATCAGACATTCAAGCTGCATATAATCATGCAAGACGGATGGAAGAACTTCAATTTTGTATTCCGACTAATAGCATCACTAATCTTGTCATGCCTACTCAATCGGTGTGGAATGCTATGAATTCAGACGAGCGATTCTTGTTTTTAATTAACGCAGAGAGAACAGCAAGAGCTGGCTTAAATTATTGCGTAGGAGACGGACCTGTAGCAGGTTTGCCGTTTACAGGAGTCGAAGCCAATATTGATAATATTGCTCAAGCACACGCAGAAGAATTAATTGCAACACAATCCACGACTTCGATAAGTCAAGCTAGTAATATAGATGCTAACCCAAATATTGGAGGATCAGGATGCAATAGCTTAAAAGGGATGCAAAGTAACTGTTGTCATACTTTTGTTCCTTTTTCAGTTTACAGGATCTATTTTACGAGTGATGATACACCGGCAAATTCAAACACCATTACAACGCCTGGTATTGAAGTTCGATCGGTATTTTTCTTAGTGTATGGTAGTGGTGCATTAGGTAATGGTAGAAAAATGATCCTTACTCAAAATATTGAACCTGGTGGCTCGAGTTCAAATCCTTGTGGATTTGTTGATGATTATGGAGATAATGGAGATGAAGGATTTATTGGAATTGGAATGCAAGGGGGAATCCCAAACCCATCATTTAATCGATCGCATATCGATATGGTCATCTTGAGTTATTTTGATCCAGTCCCTCAAGAAAATGGATGCAATTATTCATGCACCACATGCGATCCTTGTATGGCTAATGTAACGCTAAATTCGAATTCAATTGCAAGTGGTAACTATCAGGCATCCAACTCAATCAATTCAGCGGGTAAAGTGCTTGGTTCGAATACAGTCGCTATGTCGGCTAGTAATTTTGTCAGCTTAAATGAAACATTTGAGGTCAAAAATGGGGGTGTATTTCAAGCATCTATTGATGCTTGCTACTTTAGATTATAAATGCTATAGTCGTCCAGTGCTAATTTTTTATTGTAATTGTACTGCCATTATTCAACAACACAGCCATATATAGGTCCAACATTTGCCTCAAATTCGGAGGTGAAAGGGACTTCGAAACCAGTATCTAATTGTATCGTAGTCGAACTTTCAAATTGTACGGAGGCAGGTACATCAACGACAGTATGACTAGTGATGTCTTGAGCACTATATAATCCGTCAGGTATTGGATTCGCGACAATATCAACGATGCCTTCGCAAATGTTAACATGTCCCCATAAGACATTGGCAGATGTACATTGGACTAAGATATTATCAAAATCAAGCAAATCGATACCTGCTGGAACCGCGAAGGTTCTCATACCAGTAATGGGTGCCATAAAACTTGATCCAGCATCAAGTGGTTGTTGACTAATTTTGACATCGGTGCTTGTATTCAAAGCACTGGTTTTAGCTAAAAATACCTCCAATGTGATGCCTTGTATTGTTGCAAAATTAGACTCAAACGTCACTGATAAGTTTCCATTTGTACTGCTTAGCTTCACGTCTCCACTGATGGGATAGACATCTGGGTCATTGGCAACAAAGCTGCCAGTTCTAATGATTTCCAAAGAACCCAAGGTAGCATGTCCCCATAAGACATTGGCAGACGTGCATTGGACTAAGATGTTATCAAAATCAAGCAAATCGATACCTGCTGGAACCGCGAAAGTTCTCATACCAGTAATGGGTGCCATAAAACTAGATCCAGCATCAAGTGGCTGTAGGCTAATTTTGACATCAGTACTTGTATTCAAAGCACTGGTTTTAGCTAAAAAAACCTCCAAAGTGATGCCTTGTATTGTTGCGAAATTCGATTCAAATGTTACTGTTGAAATTCCATTTGTATTGCTCATCGTCACATCTCCACTAATCGGGTAGACACCTGGATCATTAGCGACAAAGCTGCCCGTTCTAATGCTTTGTGCAAAACTAAATGACGAAGTAAAACAAATAAGAAGACTATGGATCCATAATTTTTTCAAGAGCATAAGATTCGTTTTAGGCAAATTACAGATTTTATCAATACTTATATGTTATATCAATTCTTTAGGTCTTAGGCTTGACAAAAAACACTTATGAATGACAACGTTAACTAGAAAAGGTAGCGATATTGAATCAAAGCCATCAATTTCAAATCCTCAAATAGTGACATGATATATTTTTTAGTCACAGTCATCAGGCTGTTAGAATTATTAACTATTTTAAAGAGCGCTTAATTCAAATCCTTATGAAATACCTTTTATGGCTATGTATCTTTATGTGTATAGCGTCTTGTGATCAAGACCAGTCAAATACACAGTCAGCCAAACCAAACATCATCCTCATCATGACTGATGATCAGGGCTATGGCGACTATAGCTGCCATGGCAATCCTTGGCTAAAGACTCCACACCTCGATCAATTGAGCAGGGAGTCAGTCAATTTTTCAAATTTTCATGTAGCGACAACTTGCTCTCCCACAAGAGCAGGGCTACTGACTGGTATGCATTGTAATCGAACTGGAACCTGGCATACTGTGAATGGCCGTTCGCTATTGAGTACCCGATTTCCAACGATCGCGACCTATCTGAAGAAAGCGGGCTACGCAACAGCCATCTTTGGAAAATGGCACTTAGGCGATAATTATCCATTTCGTCCAAAGGACAGAGGATTTGATGAGGTCCTTATTCATCTCGGTGGAGGTGTGGGCCAAGGACCGGATCATTGGGGCAATGATTATTTTGACGATACCTATTATCATAATGGACAAGCAAAACAATACGAAGGGTATTGCGCTGATATTTGGTTTGGTGAAGCCATCGATTATATTTCAAATCGAAGAGCTTCTGAAAAGCCCTTCTTCTGCTATATCAGCAGCAATACAGCACACGGCCCACACTATGCACCTTCAGAATACATCGAACCGTTTTTAAATAATGAGGAGATTGTCAATCCTGGATTCGCTGGTCAGGTGATCAATATTGATGATAATGTAGGGAGACTGATGGCATCTCTAAAGGAACAAGGTCTAGATGAAAATACAATTGTGCTATTTACAAACGATAATGGGACAGCAGGCGGAGCTGCGTTAGGAGAGGGTGGTCATGTGGTGAAGGGATTTAATGCAGGTATGCGCGGTAAAAAAGCATCGGAGTATGAAGGTGGTCATCGGGTTGGATTATTTGCCAGATTTCCATCAGACATGAATATAGAACCTCAAACCTTGGATGAGTTGGTGAACTATACTGACGTCGTACCTACACTACTTGAGATCACGGGTCACCAACAGGCAAGCTCAATTCCCTTTGATGGTGAAAGCATAGTACCACTCCTTGAAAACGGAACCCAGGCTTCATTAGACAATAGAATTGTGATTGTAGATACACAACGAAGCGAACTACCCGTCAAATGGAAGAGATCATGTGTCATGAAAGATCAATGGCGGTTAATCAATCAAACAGAGCTTTATAACTTAAGATTTGATCCCGGCCAAACGGACAACATTATAGAGCATCATCCCGACTTAGTCAAGAGCTTGATTGATGCCTATGAATCTTGGTGGACTGATCAAGAATCTGATCATGAGATTGATAATCGAATAATTGTTGGGAGTGCCGACGAAAACCCAAGTTTATTGATGAGTCATGATTGGCATGCTGAGGCAATACCACCTTGGCATCAAGCACATGTCAGGTCAGCTCAAGTGAGCAATGGGCCATGGTCTTTGCATGTTGCTGAATCAGGAGATTATGAAATCAGGCTCTATCGCTGGCATCCAAGCCTCAATAAAAAGGCATCTGATGAATTGCCTGCCTATGATGATTGGAAGCTAGGCAAAGGATTGAATTTGGTGAGAGCAAAGATAAATTGTAATGGCAAGGAAGCGTTTGCAGATAACTTAATAAATGGCACGCATTATTATTTCAAGACTGCCTTAGAAAAAGGTGATGTAGATTTTCTATCAGAGATTGTGGATGACGAAGGAATTGTGAGAGGGGCTTACTATGTCGAGTTTAAGAAAGTTTGAACCATGTCATAATCGGGATAAAACGTATTGTCATTGTATGTATGATTCTGATGTCTTGGTGTGGTGAGTGTTAGCTTTATTTACCTTAGTAAATTATTGTCATAATTGTCAGAACAATTTAAGATTGTATAGTACCTTACGATTTATAATCATTTAGCTTTTGAAAAAGAAATGTTTTACCATGTTATGCCTTCTGCTGTCTTTAGGCATGATAGCCCAAGCGACTCAAATCAGAGGTAGAATTATTGACAGCGAGAATAATCAACCGATCGAATATGCGACAATCACTTTACAAACATCAAGCGGCAATGAGTTTTTAGATGGTGTTGTGACTACTCCTTCAGGTGAATTTACATTTCCTAAAGTAGAGGGAGATCAAGTCATTCTCGAGGCTCAGTTTATGGGGTATGAGGATCATAGAGTTGAGCTGACGCTGACTGGTCGTGATATGGACCTAGGTGATATACAGCTGCAGATAGGCAGTGTTGCTCTATCGGAGGTAGAGGTGACAGCAAGAAAGACAAGGTCAATTCAAAAGATTGATAAGCAGATATACAGTGCTGATCAATTTCAAAATGCGAAGGGAGGCAGTGCCACTGATGTCATGATGAATTTGCCTTCTGTCAGCATTAATTCGTTTGGTGAAATTTCAGTGCGAGGTACGACAGGTTTTCTGCTAATGATCAATGGAAAGACGATACAAACTGATCCTGCTGTCGTTCTCCAACAATTATCTGCCAATACGATTGATGATATTGAGATCATCACAGCACCTTCAGCGAAGTATGACCCTGATGGTCATGCGGGGATCATCAATATCAAAACAAAACAAGGTGTCACGGATGGCTTGTTTTTAAACGCAAATGTTTTGGTCGGCTTGCCAAGTATAGAGTCTTATGATAATGCTGAAACAACTCCTCGATATGGAGCAGACTTTAATGTGAATTATAAAAAAGATAAATGGGATTTGTCAGCAGGTTTAGATTATCGGCGCTATGATAAATCGGGTAGGAGAGAAGGCTATGTTAATACGTATTTAAATGAGGTCTTGACAGAATTTCCGTCGAATGGTGAGCGTAGCTTTGATGAGATTAATTATGCTGGGCGCTTGGCAGTGCAGTATGCGCCTCAAGCCAATCAAAGACTCTCTATAGGTGTATACGCTGGCAAACGAAGCAAGGATAGAACGGCAGACATCTTGTATGAAAATCAGCAGCGCAGTCAGATTAGTACAGATCAATTTGCTGGGACGGAAGCTTATTATGATTCATTTGTACGGACAGGATCAGTCATAACGGGGTCTCCTGTCTTGAATAGGTATACTTTTTATAATGAAAATTTAAGGATCAGGCGCGGCGATTTTTTTATTGGTAGTCTTGATTACAGTTTTGAGTTTGAGGATAAGTCTACGCTGTCTTTTTCAGGTTTGTATGAAAAAACAATTTTGGGAGGCCCGACAGATAACGTCAGTTTAGAATATCCAGGACTCACAAGAATCCTGCAGCTCCAGTTTAATGAAAATGATAATCCATTGGATGGTGTTCGATTGCAGTTGGATTACAAAAAATCATTTGGTGATGTGAGTTGGGAATCTGGTTATCAGTTTAGGTCATTGAAGCATCCAGGTGATTTTAGTTATTTCGATAGAGATCTGGATACTGATGTTTGGGTGGAGAATCCATTATTTACGAACAGCATTGATTTGAGTCGACGGATTCATTCAGTCTATAATCAATTGTCTGGTCAGAAAGATAAGTGGGATTACAATGTTGGGGTCAGGCTTGAATACTTTGATCGTCAGGTAGATATTGCTAGACCAAACGAAACATATGATCTTGAAAAATTTAATGTGTTTCCATCATTTACTTTAGGCTACCGTCTGTCTGAAAGCACGACTGCTAAATTGGCGTATAGCCGACGCATAGAACGAACAACTACATTTAAAATGACACCATTTCCAGAGCGAGAACATTCTGAAACCCTCGAACAAGGCGATGCAGAATTATTACCAGAATATATCGATGTGTTAGAGGCGGGAGTTATTCAGAATTGGGGAGATCATTCTGTGTTTGCAAATGTCTACTTGCGCAATGTCGACAATGTGATCAATCGAGTCAACACAGTTTTTAATGACACAATTCTGAATCGAATATACACGAATGTAGGTGAATCTAAAACAATTGGTTTAGAAGTGGGAACAACATTTTATCCAACAAAAAAAGTGCGTTTTTATCTCGGAGGAAATGTGTTTGATTATAACATCACTGGTGCTTTATTTGGAGATGAGATTAATACCTCTGCTATTGTTTATTCTGTTAATACAAATGCCAATATCAATTTTGGAAAATCCACTGATCTACAAATCGCATTGAATTACTTGTCAGAACGAGTGACAGCACAAGGCCGAGATTCTAGATTTTACAACCCATCTATGACACTTCGTAAATCATTTGCTAACAAGCGCTATACAATCGCTTTGCAATGGCTAAACATGGATATGGGATTATTAAACTCCAATGAGCAACGCATTACGACTGTGCGGGATGCATTTTATACAACAACGAATTACATTTACGAAGTCGACATTCTACAATTAAATTTCAGTTACCAATTGAATCAATCAAAACATAAAATGGATTTGCCGCAAAGCGAATTTGGTAAAAAAGAATTCTGATTTCATTACAATTCAACAGCTCCTTTCTATATAGAATCCATATATAAGAATATTTTATATTACATTATTGTTAACTATTATCTTGATTATCAGTATTTTAAATATGTATTATATTTTTAATATGTTTCACACCTATCGAAAATTGTCTTTTCAAATTTCGAGTTAATTGTTCAAATTTGAATCATAAAGATGTTGGGCTTTACCGGTCTTAAAAGACTGCCAAACATGTTCAATTTACAAGAGCAATCCCACATATCCCGGCCCTTTCTTTACATGTGTGTAGAGTGAGGGTCTTTTATAAAATACGCTTCATCTTGTATACTGAGTAAAAGTTGATCAAATAATTTTCACAATCCCATACACAGCAATCATGAGGATCACAATCATACTGATCCATAGAGAGATGTCACCACTCATAGTAGGCTTGAATGCTTCAGGTGTCTGCCTGTATCGAAACTCAAAGGCTACATAAATAATCAACAGCAGAATAACTGAGG
This sequence comes from uncultured Saprospiraceae bacterium, assembly GCA_937959275.1. Lineage (GTDB taxonomy): Bacteria > Bacteroidota > Bacteroidia > Chitinophagales > Saprospiraceae > CALFUK01. The sequence continues at coordinate 29,828 of CALGLU010000036.1, forward strand.
TAATGATACCACCAAAAATCACCATCGCAACAGGCAACTTGACAAATAAGAAAAGTAACATCCAGCCTGCCGGCAAGACAAATGACAAAATGCCTATGGTCCGCATGCGCTGCTCCTGATTCACAAAATCAATAAAACCAACTTGAGAAAACATGTCTGTATATTGCCTCGTCCATGCAGCCAAGGCAGAAAATAAAGTCGAGAATAAAACAATCACAGCTCCTGCAAGAAAGACAGTTTTAGCTCCTTCGCCCAGAGTCTCTGTATAAATTGATGACAAGGTTTCCAGCATCCCGTAACCTTCAGGCACAGTCCCCGCCTCATGCAGCACAGCCGCCCCCAATAGATAAAATGCACCAGTCATAACGGTATAGACAATCATTGCAATTATGGCATCTAATTTCATCACGTTAATCCAGCCCTTGGCTCGTCTTTCCCACTCTTCAGTGCCATCATTGACGCCAGTATATTGAGCATAACCTTTCTCAATACACCAATAGGTATAGTGAATAATCTCATCGCCGCCCACGCCTGTAATCCCAAAAGCCCCAATGGCAACAGCAACAGCTGCCGCCGGCAATTCAAACCGAAAGCCACTACTAATCTCTGCCCACGTCAAAGCATAACTCGTGTCCTGCAAAAAATATAGCGATGTAAATGTTAGCAGTGTAAACAAAGCAATCATCACGATTGACATCTTCTCAATCAATTGATAATAGCCTTTAAAGACTAACAATGCGACAGACAAAGCCACCACCGCTGCCCAAGTAGTGACTGATAATTGTGGTAAAAATATGTTGCCAGCAATCGCCACACCTCCAATGATCCCTCCGACTTGAGTGAACTTGACAATCATCAAAATCAAAATGGTCCAAATTGTCCAATGGCCTTTGCCGAAGCGAGGACCAGGCAATTTATTAAAGGAGGCTATGGCTGTTTCACCATTAAGGATTGCGTGTTTTCCAAATTCTAATTGCAGGGCAACTTTGACAACACAGCTTACTAAAATAATCCAAAGCGTAACGAATCCAGCCTTGGCTCCTAATGTCGTCGTCGCGATGAGTTCGCCCGATCCAACAATGGATGCAGATAAAATGAATCCAGGTCCTAAATGTTTAAGTTTACCCCAAAAGCTTGTTGGCGCATCCAGTATATTGTCCGAGGAGAGTAGATATGGATTTTCGATGTGAGACACAACTTCTAAATTAATCAATAATGTTGGACATTGTAGTGAGTGAAATACTAATTCCACTTTAATATGTGGCTTATCCCAATGTCGTCATCCGTTACTATTGAGAACATTTTTTAAATTGAACCAATTGACCAATAGATTTAACGTGTCCTAAATGTCGACTAAAGCGCTCCAATAGAGTTGACACATTGGAGGAAAATTGAATAATTCGGTATATAATCGTTGTTAGGATTTAACCACTTGAATACATTTAGGCGCTATCTTTTCAAGTCACTAAAGTAATTTGGAATCATTTTTATAGCTTTTGGGGACTCAAAACTATGGTTTTGAGCTACTTTTAATAATATTACGTACTTAATTACGTTATTAATTAGTAACTTTAATAGTATGAAAGTAGTGAACTATACAGACCTTAGATTAAATCTTAAAAAGTGGTTAGACTCCGTTGTAGATGATGTTGAAGAAGTCATCATAAAAAGGAAGAATCAGAAAGATTTAGTTCTTATTTCTTTAGAGGAATACAACTCATTAGTCGAGACTAACTATCTGCTTTCTGGGAAGAATAAAGATGTTTTATTACAATCAATTGCAGAGACTCGGTCTAGTAGCAAGGAGTATCATGAATTGATAGACGAATGAAAATAGCTTGGTCATCAAGGGCATGGAGTGATTATTTGACGTGGCAAAAAACAGATAAGAAAAAGCTCAAACGGATCAATGCACTGATTAAAGAATGTTTGAGAGATCCCTTTGAAGGAATCGGAAACCCAGAACCTTTGAAACATGACTTAAAAGGATTTTGGTCTAGAAGAATAGATAAAGAACATCGCTTAGTCTACTCCTATAGAAAAGAAGAATTATTAATTGTTGCTTGTAAGTATCATTATTAGGTAGAAGAGCTAATCCAATATCATCTGATTGTAAAAAAAATATAAAGACAAGTAATCGGAGTTAAGAAGAGTATTTACAGCTCAAATATTAAAGTGTGAGTGACTGCCTTAATCCCATGGATATTGTTACCATTGAGTATTCTCATTAATTTCTAATGATCATGTTGACCAATAGGGCTTCCTTCTTCCATCTTCCATCTTCCATTTTCATTTTCATTTTCATTTTCATTTTCCCATTCTTTATCCCCAGATTCCTTATTTTAGTTCAAATTGAAATCACATGGATCGAAGACGATTTATCAAAGATGGAGCTTATGGAATCTCCGCATTACCATTATTGTCAGCTTTATCAAATAAAAATAAGACCTATAGATTAGCTTTGATCGGTTGTGGTTGGTGGGGGATGAATATTCTGCGCGAAGCCATCGCGCATCAGGAATGCAAAGTTGTTGGGCTGTGCGATGTGGATATGAAGGCACTCAATGCCGCAGCTGATGAAGTGAAGTCTCTCAATGGAGACAGCCCAGCGCTGCACAGAGATTATAGAGCTGTCATCCAAAAAGAACAACCAGAAATCGTGATTATAGGTACACCTGACCATTGGCATGCCTTGCCAGCTATCGAAGCGATGCAGGCAGGGGCACATGTGTATCTCGAAAAGCCGATAGGTCATACCATCGGCGAGGGACAGGCCATCCTGAGGCACGCTAGAGATACGCAGCGCGTTTGTCAAGTTGGTACACACAGACGTATTTCTCCGCATAATATGTCAGGTCTAGAATTTTTAAGATCAGGGAAGCTTGGGAAGATTAATCACGTCAAATGTTTTGTCAATTATGGGCAAGGCGCTGGATCACCAGCTACAGAACTAGAGGTGCCGCAAGGATTGGACTGGGATTTTTGGGTTGGCCCTGCAGCTGAGCAAGCATATAATAATCAGATTCATCCAAAGGGCTTTCGCAATTTTTTAAATTTTGCAAACGGGACAATTGCAGATTGGGGGATTCATTGGTTTGATCAAGTGTTGTGGTGGACTGAGGAGCGCGCTCCCAAGCGAATATATTCAACTGGTGATCGGTTCATTCGAGAAGATAGTAGCGATGCACCAGATACGCAGATGGCCACATATGAATTTGAGACATTCACCTTAACATGGGAGAATCGAAGATGTGCCCCGACGAGTTATTTGGAGCATAATGTTGGTTGTATGTTTTATGGGACAGAGGGAAGCTTTCATATGGGCTGGCTTGACGGCTGGACCTTTTATCCAAAAAATAAAAATCATGAAGTCATTCAAATGCCTGCCCAACTACATGCACCAGATCATCAAAACATCAAGGAGCTATGGGCTGATTTTATGGAATCGATTCGAGACGAGCGAACCCCAGTTTGCGACATCGAGCACGGCCACTTGGCGACAAACATCAGCTTGCTGGGTATGATCTCCTATAAGTTAGGGCGTAGCATCGAGTGGGATGGAGACAAAGAACAAATCATCAATGATCCCAAAGCGAATAAACTATTGAGAAGAGACTATCGGGGTAAATGGGAATATCCGGAATAAAAAAAATCTAGTTCAACCAACATCCTGGCTATCATGTCAGTCTTAAAAATCCTGTTCAAACAACATCCTGGCTATCATGGTAATCTTAAAATCTAGTTCAGACAACATCCTGACTATCATGGCAATCATAAAAATCCTGTTCAGACAAAATCCTGACTATCATATCAGTCTTATAAATCCTGTTCAAACAAAATCCTGACTATCACGGCAATCCTAAAAATCCTGTTCAGACAGGTAGCCATCCTCTAACAAAGCCATCACCTACAATTTCCGTTCATGAATCATCGCCAACAAGTCCTCCCTATAAATTTTACCAACAGGTATACTTTTCGTTTCCCCTTTTTCTTTTAATTCGACCATATTGCCAACTAGGGCTTTGATCCGTTTTGTGTTCACGATGTAGGAGCGGTGGATGCGTCGAAATTGTTTAGAGGGTAATTTAACTTCAAGACTTTTCATTGTCTGTAAGGTTATGACTCGTCCTTCTTCTTGTCTAATGATGACATAGTCTTTGAGTCCTTCAATATATAGAATATCATCAAAGTTGACTTTGACTAATTTTTTATCTGCTTTGACAAAGAAATAGTCTTCACTATCATCCGTGGTCGAGCTAGGCGCATTGTCTTTCAGTTTGACTTCAACTTTATTGACGGCTTTCATAAAGCGGTCCATTGAGATTGGCTTTAATAGATAATCTACAGCATTCATCTCAAAGCCTTCAACAGCATATTCACTGTAGGCTGTGGTGAAGATGACAAGAGGTGGATTGTCTAAGGATTTCATAAACTCAATTCCAGTCAGTTGGGGCATTTGGATATCCAAAAACATTAAATCGATTTGTTCATTTTGAAGGATCCGATTGGCTTCAATCGCATCACTGCACTTGGCTATGAGTTGCAAGTTAGGGAGTTGATTGACATAAGTCTCAATGATATCCTGTGCTAATGGTTCGTCGTCTACAATTAGTGTTTTTATCATAATAGTATGTTTAATGTTAGTTATGACTAAGGTCTATTTTAAGTTTAACGTGATATGAATTCGGTGTCTTTTGGATATCCAAATCATGATGATTGGGATAAATTAACTTGAGTCTTCGTTTGATATTGCCAAGACCCACACCGCCACTTCGTTTTGATTTTGTCGCTGGCATAGTGGGCGGATTGCTATTGTCGACTTTCATCAGTATTTGTTCATTTTGAATATGAATGAGTATGTGAACGTAGCCAGATTGGATTTGGCTGTTAAGGCCATGTTTAAAACTATTTTCAATGAATGGCATAAACATTAGAGGAGCAATTCTCAACCCTGTAGTTGCGCCTTCCAGATTAAAATCGATTTCAAATTTATTACCATGTCTGAGTTTTTCTAATTCAAGGTAGTTCTTAATATAATTGACTTCTTTTTCTAATGGCACTTCTTTCTCATTGCACTCATAGAGCATGTAGCGCATCATCTCAGATAGCCTAAGCACGATCTCTGGAGCCAGATCAGATTTCTTTAATGTCAGGGCATAGAGACTATTCAGTGTGTTGAATAGGAAGTGAGGGTTGACCTGTGATTTTAGATATTTTAGTTCAGAGCGGAGTGTTTGAGCCTGGAGGTCAACTTTTTCTCGTTGGTGCGTAAACCAATCGTTGATGATTTTATAAATGGAAGATGAGCTAGCAACAAAAAACGTTAGAATAAAGATTGAATTAATATGATTGGTCACATAGGATTGCAATGTGATGTGGTCATGAGGAATACAGAAATACATCGCAATACTTTCAAGAGGAACGATGACTAAAATCACTAAACAAAGTAAGATGATGTAATGTGAATATTTTTGTGTTGCCAGATATTTTGGGAATAAAAACAGCAAATTCACATATACCGCAATTGAATAGAAAAAAATGCTGATTAAGTTAATTAGCATACCTGTCGCCAATGAGTGCGATCGCTGAGAAATAGCGACGAGAAAGAAGTAAAAGACAAGCCAAAAGACAAGGTGGTAGATCAGGTTTGATTCAAAAACCCGGTCTATGTATTTACCAACGCCATCTATGCTCCCTGATAAACTCTTTCTCACTGTGTTGTTTGGAGTTTGTATAAGTTGTAAAGATGTGAATTTTGAAGGCGATTTCCCCTATTTTTTCGAGGAACAGTCACTTAATAGGGATGAAGTAGGAGAAATCGCGTTATTCCTCTACATAATTGAATCCTTAATAGATTGAGCAAATAGAGCCTTGATCACTTCAAAAATGAAAACACCTGCACATCTTTCAAAAAGTAAATAATTATCCTACATTTACCCTTTCAAGCTTGAAAAGTTCAAGTTAAAAGTTGGCCGCGTAGTTCAACTGGATAGAATATCGGATTTCGACTCCGACGGTTGGAGGTTCGAACCCTCCCGCGGTCACAGATAAAAGCCTGAATGCGAATAGCATTCAGGCTTTTTCGTAGAGCTCAATGGAAGCTTGCTTCGTCTTGAGATCGAAGAAAAAGGCCACAGCATATGCGTCAGCATTTGCAGGCTTATTCAAAATGGAGTAGACAGGGTCGATGGAATCAACCCTCCCGCGGTCACAGATAAAAGCCCTATACATGTTGCGTACAGGGCTTTTTTATGCCATAACTCAAGCTTGACTAGATTATACTAACCTTGGCTTCGCATACCTTTTAAAGGCTTGTATAAGACTGTGTTTTGATCATGCAATGTTGATTTTTGTGTTTGGGTAGTGTCTCGTCAATAGAACATTAAAAAATAGTACCCTCTGGATAAATCATAATCCTTCCTAATTAAGTTATAGTATTGTATGTAAGTTTGTGAAATATGAAACAATTTGTACTAAGCTTATTTTTTAGTGTGTGTGTCACTGGTTTGATCGCGCAGTCAGTGGGGTATGGCATAATCAGCCGGTTTGATTTTTATGCCAAATATTCAAACCCTAAAGATGAGATAGCATCGCCAAGCGCGGGCAGTGCTCTTTTAAATATCGGTTTAGGCCCAAAAATATGGATTGGTGGCGAAAAGCTTTCTATTTCAGCAGAAGGGGCTTTGGTGTTTTCTCCATTCGCCTTGAGTCTAAAAGACTACAAAGGGCTTGGTGCACTTGCATTTCCTGTCCTAGCGCGGCTAAATTTTGGTGGCTTAAGTAATTTGAATAAAGAAGGTAAAATGGGCTTTAGTATAGGCGCTGGCTATCAATGGACGCGTACAGAATTGTATGGTTTGCATAGTGACGAACAGGCTAGAGGTGTGACTAGATCTTACTTTAGAAATTTGATAGGCGAAATTGGTTATGGATATGGTATGGGTGGATTTAGCTTTGCATTGTATGGCCGTTATGGAAGAGACGGTAACCTAAAGTCCAATGTATTTAGCCTCGGCTTAGGTGTTAATTTAAATAGACGCTTATTAAAAGTCACCACAGACCCCGAATTTTAAATTTCTATGATTCAGTATTTCAATTACTCTCTAAAGGAGTGCAATTCTTTTGGGATTGATGTGAGTTGTGACGCCATGGTTTTCTTAGAATCTAAAGAAGACATAGAACAATATTTACCACTTGACACATCTCCATTTATTATTGGTAGCGGGAGTAATATTCTATTTACAGACAATGTGAATGCAGAGTTAGTCAAAATAGTCATGAGCTCTATAGAGGTAGTCGAAGAGGACGATGATTATGTAATCGTCAATGTAGGGGCTGGGATGAATTGGCATGAATTTGTACTTTGGTGTCTTGACCATGATTATGGCGGTATTGAAAACTTATCCTACATTCCTGGTACTGTCGGGGCTGCTCCCATTCAAAACATCGGTGCCTATGGTGTTGAGTTAGAGACCTTAATCCATCAAGTCGATGCCTATCACATCAAGTCAGGTAAAGTCAAGAATTTTACACGGGAGGATTGTGAATTTGCATACAGAAATAGCGCATTCAAAAGCTCACTAAAAGGTCAGTATCTAATCTCTGAAGTTCAATTTTGTCTAACAAAGAAGAACCATATCAAAAATACATCGTATGCTCCTTTGCAGGCATTGCTTCAAGACAAAGGGATATATGAACCAAGCATTCAGGATATCAGCCAAGCAGTCACTGAGATTCGGCAGTCTAAATTGCCCGACCCTCTAGAGATTGGCAATGCAGGTAGCTTTTTTAAAAATCCGATTATTCCTATTGATCAATTTACACAGTTGTCAGCTAAGCATGATAGCATAAAATCATACCCAGTCGATGACCAATCTGTGAAAGTACCTGCTGCCTGGCTGATCGATCAATGTGGATGGAAAGGCTATCGAGAGGGCGACATTGGTGTACATGAAAAGCATGCTCTCGTATTAGTTAATTACGGATCAGCTAGTGGTCAAGGTATTCTTGAGCTGTCTGAGAAAATTGCAAGGTCAGTCCACAAATCATTTGGAATTGAGCTAGAAAGAGAAGTTAATGTGGTTTAAGAAAAAGCTGACTCGTGGTTTTTGAATGTTGGAAAGAATAATTTAATATGGCTGTATATTTAGTTCTCGAGGCACTAACTACCAAGTCCGGTTCTGTAAAGATGTGCATGTGCTAAATAAGCCAAAAGCAATAGTCAATTTTTTCTTGACAGACTACTAATTAATTACCATCTAATATTGGCTGAGCCGGATCTTCCTCAGGTAGGGTATATGCAGGTACCTTTTTGCCAAACACTTTTAGATACCGTCTAGGATTTAGCCTAAGATCTTGTAAAAGTAAATTCAGGTTTTTAGTTGATAATTCAATATTGTCAGAGAATGTTTCATCATGGAGAAGTTTTGGTAGCATGCCATCTCCGTTATTCATATTTTCAAGTAAGGTAGTGAGCTCTTCAAATGTGGCGTTGCTTGTCGACACGGTCGTATCCAGACCTGACATCAAGTCCTCTGCTCTTGCTAATACACCATTCGCAGCATCCAAGGTTGGTGTCAGTTGCACACTTCTCATTTCAGTTGAGATGGCATCTAGATTGGTCAATAGGCTCTTTATTTGTTGATCACTTTCTGCTAAACTGTTAGTCAACTTAGCAAGATTTTCAAATGTCGTATTTAGATTTCCTGTAGAAGAGCTCATAATGGAATTCATTGAATTGGTAGCGCCCGAAAGATTATCCAAAGTTTCTTGAAGTTTCCATAAGGATTGATTGATAGGAGATGGATTATCTTTATCTGATAATTGAGTTAGGATCGTATCCATTGCTCCACCGACAGACTCTTTGATTGTGGCACTATATGATGTTAAATCCGAACCAATCATAGTTTCAATTAAGCCCTCAGTTCTACCATTTAAGGTGTCTTCATCCTGAGCGCAGTTAGGGCCTGTACAAGCGGCATCAAAACTAATGTCAATAATTTTTCCACCCACAACACCAGAGCTTTTTAGCACAGCTTTTGTGTCTTTTGGATATTGGATATTACCATCCACTTCAATACTTACTTTGATGGATTTAGTGTCTTTTGGATTAAGCTGAATTGCTGATACTGAGCCAATATTGTAACCATTTATTAAGACTGGAGATGCCACAGTTAACTGTTCTATATTGTCATAAATAACATGAAAGGTTTTCGTTTTTTTGAAGATGTTCTTTCCTTTCACGAATTTATAGCCCCAAATAGCTAAACCAATTGTTAAAATCGCAAGTAAACCTAATCGAACTTCTTTGGACATAATTTCAAAATTGATTGCAAAGTAAGTAAATGTTTATCTCTATTTCCAATTAATATGAAGGCATTCAATGATGAGATTCTCATTTTAATGGGACGAATACTGAACATATGTTAAAATCACGTGAATGAGTCTCGATCATACTCGTAAATTAGACCTCTAAATCGGTTACGAAGAGGAGCCAATCGGACTTTCCACCCTATAACGCAAAATCAGCAAATAGTGTTTGAAATGAATGAAATTTAAGCTTCTAAACAGGCTCTCTAGACCAAATCAAATAGCAAAAGTGACCCAATCACACGCTGGTGAAAAGATCACTTTTAACTCTCCAAATTACTAAATACTATACGGTTATATTTTAATTAATTTCTCATTATGGATAATTTCACCATCCTTTATCGTACGCAAAAAGTACATTTGCTGGGATTCAAATGGTGTCATATCCAATCTTATGACTTGTGTTTGAGCACTCATCTTCTGAGTATACAAAAGTTGACCAGCCACATTTATAAGCTCGACTTGGTACGATGCATTCAAATTATTCTCGAATTGTGTTTTGATTGTCACATAGTCTGTTGTAGGATTTGGATATATATTGATCTCGACTTCGTTCGTCTCGTATGAATCAGCAATAAAATTACGTCCCTCACTGGCTGAGCAATCTAAAATGGCAAGATCATCAATAAAGATCTTGTCAGCTGTCGATGAGGCATTGCATCTTAACCTAATAATTGATTGCGAAGTAGGATTGTAGTTAGCTAATGGTATTGAGACGATATTCCATTGAGGACCTAAGAAGTCAGTACCGGATACTAAGTTGCGGATCACTCTAAATGATTCTCCGCCATCCGTTGATAGCTCTACGACAAGCTCTTCTCCTATTTCCATGCTCAAACCAAAGTATTGAAACTCTAGTGTCGGTGCATTGTATTTTGTCAAGTCTTGTACATTCGAATAAACTGATGAGGCAACTCCATTATTATCAGTTAATCGAACACTTGAGCTTGAATTGAGACCTCTATATCGATAGTGTCGCGCATTATTACCTCCTAGGTTCCAAATGCCCAGATCTGATTCAAAATCATTATAGGAAATCGTTTGACAACCTCCGACTTGAGAATCGCAAGCATCAGGGATCCCATTATTATCATTGTCAATGGTATCATTTCCATTTGGACATACATCTCTGGCATCACAAACACCATCTGCATCCATATCCGCTACTACACCTGCACAGTCACAATTCTCACCAAATACATCATTTATGGTACACTCATCTCCATCATCACAAGCAGTCCCTACAGCGCAGGCACTCGCAATCACCTCAGCTAAGCCCGGACTGCAGTCTTGAATAAGAACATCATCTACATAAAGAGATTGTGTTGTTCCTAGTGCTCTCGAAATGATTTGAATTGACATCCCTGTATCAAGTCCAAATAGATTCAATGAAACGGTTGCCATGTTCCACGCACCATTGCTAAAGTCAGTACCAAATGAAAGCGTTGTCAAAGGTAGATATGAATCTCCAGCATCATAGGATACACTTATATCCAAAGCATCTCCTGACGTAAAATTATCAGCATAAAACTGAAAGCTCATTTCAGGATTAATTGTTGATGATAAATCAAATCGTGCAGAACTCATCCCTGAGGCTGATCCATTATTACCATATAGTCGAATACTCTGACTACCACTTTGACTTAATAAAGAAGTGACTTCTGCATTGACACCACCATCTGTCCAGTTACCAAAACCAGCTTCAAAATTTGCTTGTTCAATGACCAAACAGTCGTCTGCTATTTCACATCCATCTGGGATGCCATTTGAATTAGAATCTACTCGATCATCACTACCTTGACAAACGTCATCTATATCACAAACACCATCATTGTCAGCATCGGCTATTGTCCCTAGACATTCACAAGATGCTGTCCACACATCATTTTCTGTACACGCATTATCATCATTACATGCTGTGTTTACTAAGCAGTCTGTACTTGCGATTGGTCCGCCCGTTGGACAGTCTTCGATTAAGATTTCGTCTACATATACTTTATCTAAGAATGAAGATCCAACACATCTAATTCTTACAATCATTGATGAACTTAAACCAAAACTCTTTAAAGATATAGCAGCAGATTGCCACGAATAATTAGTAAAATCAATACCTGATGTTAATTCAGAAACTTTTACGAATGAAACGCCCGAATCTAGAGAAACTTCTACGATTAGCTGTTCTCCCGGTTCCATACTTTCAGGATAGTACTGAAACTGAATCAGTGGATTGATTGATTCTGATAAATTTAATGCACTGGTGAAGATAGACGAAGTTGAACCTCCGTTACCTCGTAGCCTAAAACTCTTCGTTCCATTGGATGCTCTACCTGTGTATAGATATGCTCCGGATCCGCCATCAACCCATATGCCATTAGACTGCTCAAAGTCAACATGACTGATAGTAAAACAATCAGAATCATTTTCTTCACATGCATCTGGAGTACCATTTTGATTTAGATCGATTAGATCATTGCCAGTAGGGCATACGTCAAATACATCACACACGGTGTCTCCATCAGAATCTACTATAGTACCAGCACAATTACATGTAATATCTATAATGTCATTGTCTGTGCATGGATTTTGATCATCACAAGGAGTACCAGGTGAACAGTTTGCTTCCTCCTCATCTTCACCGGCAATAACAGCTCCTAGGCATTCTTGTATCGCTACGTTATCGATGTAGACTCTGTCTGTTGTTGAAGATGCCTCACATCTTATTCGTAAGTTAATAGGACGTGCTTCGAGTACTCTTAAGTCAATCGTTGCGTTGTACCAACGTCCATTTTCAAAATGAGTACCTGAGACATATTGCGTTAGAATAAAATAGCTGTTGCCATTATCGTATGAAGCTTCGACGACTAATTGTTCTCCTGCTTCCATACTTTCAGGGTAGTAGAAAAAATCAAGTTCTGGTTTAATTCTTTGAGAGAGATCTAAGGCCTGACTGTAAATGGAAGATTCACTACCGCTATTGGCACGGAGTCTCATGCTCAACGATCCTTCATAGGGATTGATACTCGTTCTATAGGCATGTATGCCTCCGTCTGTCCATGCGCCAAGGTCTGATTCGAAGTCCGTGTAGTTGATTCTGTCGCATTGAGCTACTGCAATATGAGTAGCACCGATTAGTGTAAAAAATGCAAATAGAATGGCCCTATCAATGAAGTGTTTCATTTAATTAATTTTAGTATTTAATAAAATCTGAAAACAGAGTGAAGGTCTCTTTTTCTATACCCCAAAATTACAGTGTTATTTACCGTGCGTATCTCTACATACAAATAACAGCATGACCTACAGTAGTATCACATCATGGTCGGCTAAGGTGACAGATCGTCTATTTAGTTTAAATATTTGTTTCGTTTATATATTTAATGTGTTTTATATCAATTGAATAAAGCTGTCGTATTCACAGCTTATTATTCCTATTGAACCCATACTGTTGTATGCAAAGGCTCGTAAATTGATGTTTGACGACACTTAATGGGTGATAGGAAATGAGAGACTTGTGATTATTGATAATCTGGAGGGTAGGTTAAGAAGGGACTGAACGACTCACGTATATGTGTTACGTTAAGCACTAGTCAGGTATATCTTGACAGAGCACTAGTGCTCTGTCAAGATATAACCGACTCGTGCTTTTGGCGTAGTTTGCACATGTACGTCGTTACAGAACCGGCCTTGATAGCTAGGCTATCAGACCGAACCTGCGCCTAGTTCATGCACAAACTACACTCAAATTCAACAAGTCAATATATACTTGACAGAGCACTAGTACCAAATAAATGCACTGATTTATAATGAGTTGCTCAAATAAATTATAAAAAAAAGAGCCACCGAAACGTAATGTTTCGATGGCTCAGCAAGAAAAATCTGAATCTAATTTTTCAGAACTTATGGTCTATGGATAGCAACTTTTTTAGCAGTTACTTCTCCAGATTCTGATCGTAATTGTAGTGTGTAAATTCCAGTATGTAATTCACTCACTTCTAATGAATTTCTATTATTCCCATTTGTAAAGTTTGCTGACTTCACAATTCGTCCTTGTGCATCATATAAGTTGACTTCCACTATTGAAGCACTTTTGATGTAAAGGATATCTGTCGCTGGGTTTGGATAAATTTCTATGTCTCCAAACTCAAATTTGTCATCACTTCTGTATTCGACAGCAGAATTCTCATTCAATGAAGTCGTTTTAGTCGTGGTTGTTGACGCATTTGCGTTTGACGGATTTGAAGACACTAGATTACTAGCGTTTGGTAATATATTGATACAGTAGTCTTCTACCTCTCCGAAGTCAAAGCTTGAACAAGAGTTAGCAACAACTGAATGTTTCTTCATAATCACTCTCATTCTTGTTTGTCCAAGAACACAGTTGTTAGGTATCACAATTGTGCCAGACAGTGTTTGACTGCCATTACCTGTTGCAATGTATTCTCCAGCATCATTGAAATCACCATCTTGGTTATAATCTATGTAACAACTCCAGTAGACTGCTTCAGTTACAGATGCATAGCCAGGCGTTAAGGCAAGATTATAATATGACCCCATATTAAAGTCTTTACATCCTGAGAAATACTGATAACCTCCATTATTACCTGAAGCATTATTGATAGGACCAAATACAACCTTCTCTGTCCAAGCATATGAACTATTGTTACCTTGTGATCCACAGTATCCTGAGTTTCCAGCGCTTCCTCCAGCTTTTGCTACAACAATATCAAATGTACATGATGCTACATTTCCACAACCATCTGTTGCTTGGTAGGTAACTGTATGTGTTCCTGGATTTAAGACAGAACCATTTGTTGGACCTGCTGTCTGCACAATATTCAGACATCCCGGAATCTCCATAATGTACTCAAGAGGCTTGTTATTATATTGATCATTCCACTCACCACTTGCTAATAGCTCAACATAATCTTGATAAGCTTGATAGTCATTTGGCTGACCTGGATACCAATTTGTGTAACCAAGACCTGAACCATCAACCCATTTAAATGTACCTTCTGTTCCTGAATCACTCAGTCCAATATAGGCTGATTGAATCGTTAATAGATTGGCTAAGTATGTATTCTCTGCAGCACTATTAATGATAGCTAAATGACCTCCGTTTGCAACAGATACTGCTTGAGCATCAGCCCATAATGCAGGTTCATTTGAACAATAATAATGACTTGTACCTTGACTACCCATGTAGATAAATCCTGCAATAGGACCTGGTGTTGTACTGCTACAATTACCACAACATGTCTGTGCTGTTGGCGTCTGCCAAGTCACTTGAACACCTGCATTTGAAGGACATTCTACAAATTGATTAGGAATACAATTTAATTGTAAACCACCACTCACGATGACTTCGAATGAACACACTTCAACATTTCCACATCCGTCAGTCGCTGTGTATTCAACTGTTGTAGCACCAGGTGCAAATACTGACCCTGGAGCTGGACCACTCGTTTGAGCAACACTGTTACATGTCAACTCAACGATGTATTCTAACTTCACATGATTGTATTGATCATTCCATTGACCATTACTCAACATTTCACAATAGTCTTGGTAGTTTTGATAATTATTAGGCTGACCTGGGTACCAGTTAGTATATGTTATTGGAGTACCGTCTGTCCAAATAAAATCACCTTCAACAACACCATCACTACATCCGATGAATGCAGACTGTATTGTTAAGATACTGGCTAAGTATGCGTTTTCAGCTGCTGTCGTTACATGTGCTAAATGACCACCCAATGCTTGAGCCTGAGTATTTGCATCTTCCCACGTACTAGGACTTGTTGAACAGAAATATTTACTGCCACCGAATGAACCCATATACACATATCCAGCGATTACTTCTGTATCACAACTCATAGCACATGAGCTTGTGAATTGTGGGACATCCCATGTCACATTGCTACCAGAATTACAATCTACAATGATATCAGTTGGGCAATTATTGAATCCACTTCCTGAACCATCATTACAGACAACAGTGACAACAAAAGAACATGACTGAACATTACCACAAGCATCTTGCGTTGAGTATGTTACAGTTGTTGGACCACAGGCAAACGCATCACCAGAATTGTGTGAGCTTGTTAGTGTGTAACCACCACATCCACTAGAAATAGTAGGAGGTGTCCATGTTACAGTCGCAGATGATGTTGTGATATCAGCAGGACAGTTAGTCAGCGTTGGACCAGATGTTTCATTTAAAGTGATATTCTGAACACAGTTAGCTGATAAATTTCCATTTGATGCAGTCCATGTACGTTGTATCTCTTGACCTCCAGTACATGCAAATGTTTGAAGAACAACATCACTATAAGCTAGACTAGGTACACCACAACCTGCGCCTGCATTCACTGCAGTTGCTTGACCTAAGGTTGCAGGATCAATTGTAGAACCAGGACATGCCGAATAATTTGCAGGACATGTGATCGATGGCACTGTATTACACACTGCTTGACATCCAATCGTTACTGTAAATGAACATGTTGATTTTCTATCACATTTATCTGTTGCTGTATAAGTAACTGTAGTCGTACCACAAGGGAATACATCACCTGGGTTATGTGTAGATTCGAAACTTTTAATACCACAAGTTTGAGATGCCGTAGGTACAACCCAAGTAGGTGTATTGCTACCGCCAACTGGTATAACTATATCTGCTGGACAATTTGTGAATGTAGGATTTCCTGTATAATACGTTCGGATGATCGTCTGATCACATGATGACGTTAAGCCAGTCGTTGGGTCTGTTGCAACCCATGTTCTTGTTACTGTAAATGCACCAGCACAAGGTCTAGATACAGCTACATCTGAATAAGTTATCGTAGGCGTACTACAAAGATTAGATGCAGCAACTGCAGTTGCTGTCCCAGCTACAGAAGGATCGAATGCAGCATCTGCACAAGTTGTGTAATCTATTGGACAAGTGATGACCGGTGCATCTGTACATGCTTGTGAACAAGTCACTGTGAATGAACAAGTCGAAGTCTTTCCACAATTATCCGTTGCTGTATACGTAACAGTGTTAGTACCCATTGGTAATGTTGCACCACTTGAGTAGTTAGATGAAAATGAAGCTATGCCACAATCATCTGTTGCTACTGGTGCCGTCCATGTTGGTGTACACTGAGCATTTGGAGCAAGCGTGATATTTGTAGGACAGTTCGATATTGTTGGTGCAGCAGTATCTTGTAATGTAATTGTTTGAAAACAACTACTTGTCATACCTGTACCTGAACCCGTTGCTATCCATTTTCTTGTAATGGTGACCTCACCTGTACATGAACCAGCTACTGACTGATCTTCATATGTGATCGTTGGTGTCTCACAGTTTGGACCTGTTGCTACTGCTGTTGCAGTACCAGTTGTGCTTGGATCTGTTGACGTTCCAACACAAGAAATATAATCTCCTGGGCACGTTATTGCTGGAGCAGTTGTACATGTTTCAGTTACTAAAACAGTGAATGAACAAGATGCAGCGTTACCACATGCATCTGTAGCAGTATAGACGACTGTAGTCGTACCTGCAGTGAATGTGTCACCTGAGTTATGTGTTGAAGTCCAGTTAATCGGACCACAGTTATCTGTAGCCGAAGGTGGTGTCCAAGTTCCGATGTAAGTATTCACAGGGACTGTAATGCTACTTGGACAACTCGCTATTGCTGGAGCAACAGTATCTGATAAATAAATATTTTGTACGCATGTTGCCGTTAGACCAGAGCTAGCTTCTGTCGCTACCCAAGTTCTTTCGATATGGGCTGCTCCTGCACATGGGCCTGAGCTAACAGTCACGTCAGTATATGTAATTGTTGCATTTTGGCAATTGCCTACACCAGCAGGTGAGGTTGCTTGACCAATCGCACTTGGTGTGATGTCAGCACTGATACAACCAGTAAAGTCAGCAGGACAAGTAATGCTTGGTGCTGTTCCACAGCTAAGATTACATGTAACTGTAAATGAACAAGTCGAAGTATTTCCACATTGATCAACAGCAGTATAAGTAACTGTTGTCGTACCATCACCAAAAGATGATCCACTTGAATGAGTAGAGCTGAATGCATCAATTCCACAGTCATCATTTGCTACAGGTATTGACCAGGTAGCTATACAATTTGGTCCAGCTGGTACTGTAATGTTTGATGGGCAATTTGCAATAGTTGGAGCAGTATCATCGATTGCTGTGATCGATTGCACACAACTAGATGTTAAGCCCGTTGTTTGTGAAGTCGCCGTCCATGTACGTGATAAGACAAACTCTCCTTTACAAGGACCTTCAGATACTGTTGCATCTGTAAAAGTAACTAAAGCGTCACCACAAGCATCAGTACCGTTAGATTCTGCATAGCCAGTTTCTGATCTTACGACAGGAGCTGCAATACAGCCAACATAATCTGCTGGACAAGTTATTGGTGGAGCTCCACAGCATTCGCCTTGAACTGTTACGTTAAATGAACAAGCTATTGAATTACCACAATTATCAACTGCAGTATATGTAACAGCAGTTGTACCAACTCCAAATGAACTACCACTTGGAATATTTGATGTCAAAGTGTCTATACCACAATTGTCTCCAGCACCAGCTTCTGGCCAAGAGATAGAATGACAATTTGTAGCTACGACAATATCATTTGGACACGCGATTGTTGGATCTTGTGTATCTTCTATGACTATTTTTTGAGAACAATCAGATACGAGCCAAGGATCGACATTGCCAGGGTAATTGGCAGTCCATATTCGTTTAATAAATGTTTCTCCTGTACAAGGTCCGACAGTCATTTCTATGTCGGTATACGTCATAACAGGATTAGGGCAATCAGCGTCTCCTGGTTGTGCAGTGGCAAAGCCAGTGTTAGCAGGAAGTATTGATTCCCCTGGGCATCCAAAGAATGTTGAAGGACATTGGATGGGAGGTGCTGTTTCACAAGCGACACTCATATTGCTTTCTGATTCAAAGACTGAAGGAGCTCCTCCGAATACGGAAAAGCAACAACAGAGCAGAAGGCAAGTGAGTATGAAGTTGCTTGAGAATAAGCATGGGTAAGATTTCTTCATAGTTATAAAATTTAATCTGTATTAGTGTTTTTTAGAATTTAGAATCAAGTTTTTTATAAGTTCTGATTCCAAGTTGGTTACTGTCAAATAGTGAAATATCATATACATTAAGACAGCAATATGATGATCAAAAAAACTGTCCCCCCTAAGTCATTTGAAAAAATAGACCGTCTTTTGAGAAATTTAACATTTCAATGAGAGTACAAAGCCTGTTTATGACATCTGATGGATTTATGATTCTGAATATCAGTTAGTTATGAAATTGAACTTATTGTGTGGGTTTGAAGTAAGAATTTGCTGACAATGGTAAATCGCTCGTTTTGAGGGTGTGATCAACAAATTGCATGTCCTTATAATTAAATCTCCTCCTCGTACTTTACATGCCTAAAGGATTCCTAGGTTCTTGATCCTTTTAAGAATATAGGAGCAGTAATGCGTATTGAGAATAATACTTTTATGCAATTTGGTAGACACACGTTTAAAGCGTGCAACATAAGAGATTCAAAAAAATAATTGGAATGATGAGAAGTTATTATTCTTCTTCTCCAGATCCGAATGAGCTGTCGATTGAATGTTCGATTTTATCAGCTATTTGGTCTGTCTTTTCTTTTATACTATGGATCGTTTCTTGGACCTTTTCATTTTCTAAAATCCGTTCTCCAGCTTCCTTTGTTTTCTCTATCGTAGAGTCTGCAGCGTCTTTGATCTTTTCGGTAAACTCTTTGATCTCAGGTCGTTCAAGGATGTTTTCTGTCGTTTGTCTTGATTTTTCATACAACTCACCTGCTTTCTCTACAGCTTGACCACTGAGGTCTTTGGCTTTATTTATCGTATTGGTTATTGGTTCACTTTCTATAATATCATCCATAAAATCTAACGATTTGTCAACAGATTCCATAGCCGTTTTACCTGTTTTTCCTATCATTTTTAAGATTTGCTTTAGCATGATTGTGATATTTAGTGATTAAAAATAACCGATATAATTGAATGGCGTGATAGCCAGTAATTCTTTCTTGATAACCTCATCAAGGTCTAAATCGTTTATAAACCTATGGATATCTTCTTTTTCGATCCTTGTTTTTCCTCTTGTCAATTCCTTTAGTGCCTCGTATGGATTTGGATATTGCTCACGTCTTAAGATTGTCTGGATGGCTTCTGCGACAACTGCCCAGTTTTGATCAAGATCTTTCTTAAGCGCGCTTTCATTCAAAATTAATTTTGAAAATCCTTTTTCTAAACTTTTAAATGCAATTAGCGAATGGGCTAGAGGTACACCTATATTTCGACCGACTGTACTATCTGTCAAATCTCTTTGTAATCTTGATACAGGTAATTTTTCAGACAAAAATCGATACAGTGCGTTGGCAAGTTTGAAGTTACCTTCTGCATTTTCAAAGTCGATTGGGTTTACTTTATGAGGCATAGTAGAAGATCCTATTTCGCCCTTTATTGTTTTTTGTTTGAAATAATCCATTGAAATATAAGACCAGATATCTTGGCACAAGTCGATCAGGATTGTATTGATACGAGATAAATTATCAAAGACCACGGCAAACTCGTCGTAATGTGCAATCTGTGTCGTGTAGCCCATACGCTCTAATCCAAAATCTGAAATAAAGGAGTCTGCTATCTTTCTCCAATCCAAATCAGGATAACTCACTTTATGCGCATTAAAGTTGCCTGTGGCTCCTCCAAACTTTGCCCGCAATTTATAAGCACTTAGCATATCTACTTGTCTCGACAGCCGCTCTACATAGACTAAGAATTCTTTGCCTAGAGTCGTCGGTGATGCAGGCTGGCCATGGGTCTTAGCTAGCATAGCTTGGCCTTCATAGTCTTTCGAAAATTGAACCAATTGACCAAGAATCTGACTTAATTTTGGTAAAATAACTTGGTCTAGACTGTCCTTGATCATCAATGGTAGAGCTGTATTGTTAATGTCCTGAGACGTGAGTCCAAAATGTACAAATTCAGTGATTGATGAAAGCCCTATATCTGCTAGAGATTCCTTTAGGAAATACTCCACAGCTTTGACATCATGATTTGTGGTGGCTTCTAATGATTTGATTTTTTGTCCATCCTCTTCTGAAAACGTGTGAATGATGTTTCTGAGCGTTGTAGTCGCTTCTGATGAAAATTCAGCTAAGTTTTTGAGACCGAGTTTGCTGATCATGATTAAGTATTCAATCTCAACTTTAACTCTGTATTTGATTAGTGCTTGCTCTGAGAAAAACTGTTTTAATTCAGTCGTTTTGGATTGGTATCTCCCGTCGATTGGAGAAATTGCTGTAAGCATAGTTGGAATCTTTAATCTGTGATTCGTTTGATATAATAATATGTTTCAAGCTGCGATTGAATGGATGTACCTCGCTCATCGGGTTGCTTGTAAGTATTGGAGGCTTGCTCATCAATAATTCTTGCTTTTACATTATCCATTAATTGCAAGTCTAATAGTTCAAGAATGACGGATTTACAGGACGCGTCATAAATAGGGAATACGGTTTCTATTCTAGCATGAAGGTTTCTGTACATCCAGTCAGCAGAAGAACAAAATATTTTTTGCTCGCCAGCTGCATGGAATACGAAAATTCGAGCATGCTCAAGAAAGCGATCTACAATACTGATGACTTCAATATTGTCACTGATGTTAGGAACCCCGCTAACCAATGAGCAGATGCCTCTTACGATCAATTTAATCTTTACTCCGGCTTGAGATGCTTTATACAACTTATTGATCATCTCAACATCTTGCAGGCTATTCATTTTTAAGATCATCTCAGCTGGCAAGCCTTTTTTCGCCTGGTCAATTTCAAAGTCAACTAGTGAGATTAATTTTTCATTTAAATTGAATTTTCCAACGGCCAATTGTTTAAATGGAATACTTGGCTTTTCTTTCGATTGTAAGAAATGAAAAAGTCTTAGGCATTCATGTCCGATTTCTTGATTTGCGGTCAGTAGACCAATGTCTGAATACAGTTTTGCAGTGCCTTCATGAAAATTACCAGTCCCTAAATAGGTGTAAATTTTTGGTTGTCCATTCTCCTGACGCACGATGACTGCCAATTTAGAGTGAACCTTTAGGCCTGGGATAGAGTAGTTGACATTTACATTTGCTTCTTCTAGTTTTTCACCCCATAACAAATTTTCAGCTTCGTCAAATCGAGCTTTCACTTCAATAAATGATGAAACATTTTTTCCATTTTCTACAGCCTTCATCAATGCCTTCATGATTTTAGACTTTGACCCGACGCGATACTGGATGATATTTATATCTGTAACGTCAGGATCTTTTGCAGCATCTTCGAAAAATTTGACAACTGAATCAAATCTATGGTAAGGCACATGTATCAGATAATCCTTTTTAGTTATTTTATCAAGGATCGAATCTGCTTTTTCTAATTCTTTATAGTGAATAGGCGAGAGCTTATCATCCTTTAGGTGCTTCATTCCAAAATCAGGAAATGAGAAGAAATCAAAGTTGTTATGGTATCTACCTTCCGGCAGTAGATCGTATTTGGTTAATTCTAAGATCTCTTTCAAATAGTCTAAAAAATGACTCGGAATTTCTCTGTCGTAGACCAATCTAGAAGCAACACCAACATTCCTCTTTTTTAAGCTCTTTCGAATTTTGTTAATCAAATCCCCAGCATACTCATCATCGATATACAATTCTGCATCACGTGTTACCTTAAGTGAATACGTATCTAATATCGAATAACCAGGAAAAATGCTTTGAATAGAATGCCTGACAATATCATCTAACATAATCACATCATGATGTCCTTCTTCTTGAGGAGGCAGCTCTAGGAAACGCGGCACGTGGCCTGATGGGATTTGGACGATTGCATATTGCGGGAGCTGCTGTTCGGCGTCATTATCAGTCATGACTAGTCCTAAATAGAGTGCTCCACTTTGCAAGAATGGTTTGATCTTGCCTTTTAATAGAAGAACAGGCTGGACATATGGAAGTAAATTTTCCATGTAGTACTCTTCTATGAATTTTACTTGTTCAGGACTGAGATCTGTTCGTTTTCGTAAATTGATTTTATGTTCCGCCAGACTTGGAATAATCTGATGTTCGAATATCTCACTAAATTCTAAGAGCTGTTCATTAATGATTTTAAGCAATTCTTTAAGAACAGAGCTAGATTTATAGTCTATCCGCTTTCGACTCTTTTTGCCTGCACGCATCACATTTCTGTGATTTGCAATCCGAACTCTAAAGAATTCGCCAAGATTAGATGAATATATCGCTAAAAATTTAATTCGTTCAAATAAGGGGACTCGAGGATCCTTCGCTTCTTGCAACACCCTATAATTAAAGGAGAGCCAACTTACATCTCTATGGATTAATGGATATTCGTCTTTCATTTTCATACTCTTCAAAGAAGAACACAAAATTAAACTAATTCGGCGATTCTATGGATGAATCGTGTAAAGTATACAATAAGCCGTATTTTATGAGATTTTTGTCATCTTTGACGCTTAAATAACAAGTAATACCATCATATGAGAAAGCAAATTGCCGCAGGTAACTGGAAGATGAATTTGTCATTAGAAGAAGGCCAGACCCTCTGT
This sequence comes from uncultured Saprospiraceae bacterium, assembly GCA_937959275.1. Lineage (GTDB taxonomy): Bacteria > Bacteroidota > Bacteroidia > Chitinophagales > Saprospiraceae > CALFUK01. The sequence continues at coordinate 52,838 of CALGLU010000036.1, forward strand.
CATGCCTTAAAATCTGCAGATAGACCCCAAAATGTGCTTACAATCTTAGGTGTTCCTTGCCCTTATCTTAAATCAATGCATGATATATGTATTGATGATTCAATATGTATTGCTGCCCAAAACGTCCATCACGAAAAAAATGGAGCCTATACCGGCGAAACTTCAGTTAGTATGGTAAAATCATTAGGCATAGACTATGTGATTATTGGTCATTCTGAAAGAAGAGAGTACCAAAAGGAATCAAATGAGATGCTCAAAACGAAAGTTGATTTAGCATTAGAGGCGAGCTTAACACCCATATTTTGTTGTGGTGAAAGTCTAGATGTCAGAAAATCTGGTGCTCAGAATGACTTTGTTTCCCAGCAATTGAAAGAAAGCTTATTCCATCTAGAAGGTGCTGATTTTAGTAAATTAATCATAGCCTACGAACCAATTTGGGCAATCGGCACGGGCGAAACCGCCTCCCCACAGCAGGCTCAGGATATGCATCATGCGCTGCGAACATTTATTGCAGCACAATATGGCCAAGATATCGCTAATGGTATTTCGATATTATATGGAGGTAGTGTCAAGCCTGGCAACGCCAAAGAAATATTTGGCCAAGCTGATGTCGATGGAGGATTAGTCGGTGGAGCATCGCTTAAGGCTGATGATTTTACGCAGATAATCCATTCATTTTAAGACAAACAAGACTTAATTAGCCTGCTAGTCAAACTGCTTGACTCCACAATTGATCAGTAACAGTAGACCTGTGATTGAATATATCATTCAGCTGTTTTTTAACGAAAAGCGGATGTGCAATTCTACCAAGGATTCCAAAAGGTAAAATATAATGGATTATATCTTCCATAATAACTCCGCTTTTAGTAGCTGTGAATATGTGTTGGTGATGCCATAATTTGTAAGGACCTACCCGCTGTTCATCAATGAAGAATTCTTTATCTCTAACTTGTGTAATCTCCGTCATCCATTTTAGTGGGATGCCCAAGATAGGTTTGACGATGTAGGTGATGATCATACCAGGGTACATTGTATCTGGATTATCACTTGTCACTTCAAAACCTAAATATGGAGGTGTGATTTTCTTAAGATTCATAGGAGACGAAAAGAAATCCCAAGCTTCGTCAATAGAAATTGGTAATTCGGTCTTTCGATAGAGTTTGTAGTACTTAGCCATAGTAAGTTAACCTCAATAGACGTTATTTGTTTACTTGAAGCTATCATTTAAAACCATGAACAACCTGACCTTTAAACGTTTGTGGAAATTGATCTAAATCGTCAAAGCCTAATGGGATGTCTCGACCATCAAAAGGAATATAGGCAGTCCCAAAAAGATAGTCCCAAATAGCTAGAGTCAAACCAAAGTTAATGCCATACTGCCTGTCCGATGGGATTTCTAGAGCATGGTGCCAGATGTGCATTTCGGGATGGTTGAATATAATTTTCATTAAAGGACCTAGTAGTAAATATCCAACAGCTGCGCAGCCGGCGAGTAAGGCAATTTGTTCCCATAGTAGATTGAATGCACTGCCGTTGATATCAAATGAACTCGTGAGAACCAATATACCAATGAGCAGACTCAAGATAGTTCCTGTGACTCGTCCTGAGACAGAAATATTAGAATGATTATAATGTCCAACGGCTAGGGTGAAAATGTGAATAATAAAAAAGTCATACAAGCCAATACCTAACAGCGCAAGTGGCAGATACTCAAGGACTCTATAGACGACTGTCTCCATCCAGTGGTAGCGAAGATGAGCAGCAAAGCCCATTTCTTCCACGGAGTGATGGACTTTATGGTATTCCCATAATTTGGGAATGCGATGTAGTAGGCGATGGGTCCACCATTGAACAAAGTCTCTAACAAAAAATCCAACCAATAAAATAGCCCACATGGGTAAGCTACGAAGCGGATTCATGGATTGGATATCAATAGAAACCACAGCTCGAATCGTATCATTCACTAGATTGACAATGAGGTCTGATGCAGCATTATAGACGACTAATGAGAATAAGAAAAAATTAAAAAACATATAGAAAAAGTCCAGCCAAAAATCTTTTCTGAAGGTCGGTTGCTGCTTACGCCATGGTTGTATGATTTCTAATAAGAAAAAGAATAGTGAGACGAGAATGAGCGCATAAAAATAATTGTGGACTGACGGGTGTGTTATTTCATGCCAAAGATAAGATGCATATCCCTTGTAACCATTAATGAATATGTCTATGTAATGCCTCACTTTTTATTTGAGAGGGCGGAATATTCTAGATATCCACCGTCCATGTTTTTTAAATGTTTAAAACCTGCAGCCTCCATTTTTCCATAGGCGATTGCACTTCGTTTGCCTGATCGACAATGCAGTATATAATGCCCATCCTTATCTAATTGTTCAATCTGCTGTACAAAATCATCAGATTTTACATCGATATTTATCGCTCCAGGTAAGGTACCTTCACTATATTCTTCTGGAGTCCTAACATCGACTATTGTGTATTGATGAGGCTTTTGTACCAGTGTTTGGACATCTTTAGCGCTAATACTATTGATTGATTTTTGTTGGCAAGCTCCACAGAGTAAAGAGATCATACTGATGAAGGCTAACGAATAATACATGCTTTTCATACTATAAATATACAATTATGTGCGTTTAGGTTTTGGCTTGTTAGAATTGATAAAGTAGACACCCGTTAATAATACAAATGCAGCGAGTACAGTCTGAGAAGTCAATAACTCATCTCTAAAATAATAGCCTAGACATAAAGCGACAATAGGATTCACATATGTACACGTTGATACTTTCTCAGGAGAGACTTTGGTTAGCAAATAATTGAATGCGGTAAAAGCTACAATACTTCCGAATATAATGAGGCCAACCAAAGAACCCCACGCTCTTGTCGAAATCTCGCTCCAGTCAACCGTCGGTTCACGAGCTATCAAACTGACGAAAATCAAAAAGACACCACCGGTTAGCATTTGAATACCTGTATTTAAAAGAGACGATTTAGGGAGTTCTGCTCTATTAACAAACACACTACCCAAGCCCCAAGAAATCAAACAACCAAAAATAATAACCGTCCCCAACAATTGCTGGTCAGTTGTCACTAGCTCTCTTTGGCTAACTAACAAATACATGCCAAGCATCCCCAGCGCAACACCCATCCAAGCTTTTGTCGGGAGTGGCTTCTTATCGATCATCCACAGCATGAATAATAAAATCAATGGTTGTCCTGATGTCAGTAATGCCGAGTATCCCGAATCAATATATTGTAAGGCAAAGCTCATCCCGCCATTACCCACGGCTAAAAAGAGAATGCCTGCAATCATCGAATTTTTTATTTGGACTTTTGACACATCCTTAAAGTCATAAAAGAGCCACACAAGGACAAAGACGATAAGACTCGCTACTAAAAACCGGATCGCCGCAAGCAGGAATGGTGGAATTTCTTCGACAGAAAAAGCGACTAATAAATAGGTCGAGCCCCAAATGATATAAATGGCCAAAAAGGACAGTATGATTGGAAGACTGAATTGCTTGATTGTATTCACAGATTATAAGCCTACAATGTCTTCGTCCCGGATGACAAATAATAAGGCAGAGTGGGGCATGATGACATAGTCTTGGTTATTAAAAACGAGTTGGTAGGTATTGTTTTGCAAGTATACCGCGAGGTCGCCAGGCTTGGGTTGTAGAGGTACATATTTGACCTGATCGCTTTTGTCTTTCCAAGGCTCATCCACATCATTGACGGCAGGGATAGGGTAGCCCGGACCGACTTTCATCACATAGCCAGTATATAACTCTTCTTTTTTATGCATGCCCTGAGGCAGATATAATCCAGTATCTGTCTTATTGGACGGTTTTGATGGTTTTACTAAGATACGATCTCCAATCAAGATGATTTTACTTAAGTCTTTGTCACTGAGTTTCAGCATGCGCTCTGTCTTTGATGCAAAGATATACATACAAATGTCAATGGCAATAGCAATGGCAATATCAATATCAATGTCAATGTCAATGTCAATGTCAAAGCAAATGAAAATGTCAGCCAGAGGCTGATCAGCCTCTGGCTGAAAAATTAAAATATGCCGCTGTTGGTCTCCGAACCAACGGCATTAATACACTCCGAGTGCAATCATGGAGTAACATAAAACTCGTTGGATCGAAGTCCAACGAGGGCGGTTTTCTGTCGAAGTCCAACGAGAGCACATAAACTGGAGCCCACCATGCCGCTGTTGGTCTCCGAACCAACGGCATTAATACACTCCGAGTGCAATCATGGAATAACATAAAACTCGTTGGATCGGAGTCCAACGAGGGCGGTTTTCTGTCGAAGTCCAAGGAGAGCACATAAACTGGAGCCCACCATGCCGCTGTTGGTCTCCGAACCAACGGCATTAATACACTCCGAGTGCAAACATGGAATAAGATAAAACTCGTTGGATCGGAGTCAACGAGGGCGGTTTTCTGTCGAAGTCCAACGAGAGCACATAAACTGGAGTCCCCACCATGCCGCTGTTGGTCTCTGAACCAACGGCATTAATTCACTCCAAGTGCAATCATGGAATAACATAAAACTCGTTGGATCGGAGTCCAACGAGGTCGGTTTTCTGTCGAAGTCCAACGAGAGCAGATAAACTGGAGTCCCCACCATGCCGCTGTTGGTCTCCGAACCAACGGCATTAATACACTCCAAGTGCAATCATGGCATAACATAAAACTCGTTGGATCGGAGTCCAACGAGGGCGGTTTTCTGTCAAAGCCCAATGAGAGCACATAAACTGGAGCCCACCATGCCGCTGTTGGTCTCCGAACCAACGGCATCAACTTTACTTAAAAAGCTCCTTAATAAACCTTTAACGATTCCCTAACCTTGCTTAACACAATTTATACGCTCCTTAAAGTAACAGAGAAAGTTGATGAGATTATTAACCACTAAATAATATCTTATGAAACAGTTAATCATAGTCCTAACAGTATGCATATCCCTTCCCGTATTGGGGAATGATGGCTACCTCAGATCAAACTTGAACGGAACTTGGAAAGACCGATATCAAGATGATAAATTAGAAATTAGAGACACGAGATATGGTCTAGAAGTCCGTAAAAAAGGGCTTTTCAGGAAGACACGAACCTTCGAAGAAGTCGACTACAATCTCTATGCTGACTACGATGGTAACATTATCGAAGTGCTATCTTCCAATCGATTGGTGTGGAAGAATCGCAAAAACAGGGCCTATAAGACGTTTTATCGTAACGGGTATTCTAATTATAGATATGGAGATAACTACAATAATAGGAATCGAAATAATCGCTACAATGGGAGCTCTGGGTATAACGGAAGAAATAGAGGAACCCAAAATCGCTATAGCAGAGGCAATAGTAGGAGTGGATTTAACGGTAGATGGTCGTGTTCAGAAGGTAGACGGAATATATTCATTGAGACTCAAGGGAACGGATTTAGGGCGCGAAAGGTTAATAGTGATAGATGGTACACCTATGAGCAAGATCCATATGAATCAAATGTATATCGATCGAACAATGGAGAGACATATATCTATAGAGATGACTCATTGATTTGGTACGGTAAAAATGGTTGCGATACAATCAGATTTGGGCGATATTAGTAAAGTGAAAGAGATCAATTGGTCAAATAGAGGCTAGTTGTCTACGATAAACTCAGTTTTTGGTTATTAACTGAAGAGGCTGGATTGAGCAATCGATTCGGCCTCTATTTTTTCAGACTATATTCCCCACAAGCTTGGGATACAATAATAGAAGTGCGAGTTTTTTTTGGCAGCGCTATTTATGAGAAGTTTTATATAGCAATTTAGATCATTTTGGAAACTGTCATTCTGAGGGAGGCGATAGCCGAGTCGAAGAATAACAATGATATACTTAAGCGCATTTCGGCCGAACTGGAGTCGTCTAACTGCGATCCTGATGGAAATAGAAAGGTTTTAGTTTTCTCAAATTTTATTGACGTAACGTGAGAATATACTAGTAGACGGCTTTGTAATCTTTAACTAAAATATCGATTTCAATTCAGAATAAAAAAAGAGCCTTTTGTGAGAAAGGCTCTTTTTGTAAGTTTATCTAATCAAGTAAGTCTATTCAAATTACCATCATTTTATCAAGATCATTTTACCAGTTTGCTGTTCACTCCCAACAATAACTGTGTAATAATATACACCGGGTTGGTATTTAGAACCATCTACCGAGAATTGGTAATGACCTTCATTCATCATGGCCATTTCTTTGACATCTCGTATATATTTTCCGTTTACATCACTCAATATAATCCTAACTTGATCAGCTGAATTGAGCACCAATTCAATGGTGGACTCTGTGCTGAATGGGTTAGGATAGTTTGAGACTTGAAATGACTCAAAATGATCTAGGTCGATCGTGTGTTGAAGAGAAGAACTCTCTGCCACAAGGCTACTCGCATCGGGATTATCAACGATTAATGCTTGCTCTTCAATGACTTCAGATTCATCTTGAACAGCATTTGAACAAGGCTCAATTTGAGCTGTGAATATAGTACCCTCTTCGCCGTCCGCAAGGAATCCTGGTAAGAGTTCAATATACCGACTCACCTCAAAAGTAGTATGCCGATTCGGAGGCATCACAGATCTACTAGTTTTGGTTTCCTCACAAGGATCCTCCGGTGGTTGAGTCACATCAATCCTCTGATTTGACTCACAGACGTAAAAAGTCTGAGATTGAGTAATCTGGTCTGGGGCATATTCAAGTCTCAGTTCTAGGGTGTACTGACCATTTGGAACACCATTAGTTGAGATACTCCCCTGTTCAAAAAGATCATGTTGGCTATCAAATAGATGATGAACGTTAAAGTAGTTACCTGCTGCTATACTACCGATGGTTACTGTGTGTAAATCATTTGGATGTTCTACAAACTTGAACACGACATTTACATCATTTACAGTATTCTCACTAAAATTAGAAACACGCATAAATTCTGGTCTAATAAAACCTTGTCCAGATTCTATTACTACCGTATTGCAATTTATGGCTAGGTAATTATTTGTACCGTCTACTTCACAAAGAATGCTATCATCACATTCAAATATACCTGTATCTTCTGGATCTATATCTATATCATCTATTACCACATCTTCACAAAACCAAGGTTCCATATCGATAATGTTTGAAAAGCCTAATGGATCATTTGTAAAGTGATCAAGATCATCAGCGTAATCATACATCATCGTATTTTGATCATTTGCAAATCTAGTCCTACAGTCACCATAATAACTCATATAATTCGTGATGGGAGGGTAATACTGTTCCCATGTCTCAATGGTTCTTCTTTCTGCATGTCGAGCAAAAACTTTTGTACAATCTGGATCGTTGAACATTCCATAATCAGCAGGAGTTGCACATAAATCATCTGCTGTAACTTGGCAATTATCTCTATCTATCTCTTCAATTGGATTACCCACATCATTTACAAAATTTACTATTCTACCATCTTTGTCAATTTGAGGTTTTGCGACTGATCCATCTGAATTATCCGAGTGTGTATGGGGAAGTCCAAAATAGTGCCCCATTTCGTGAATCAAAGTAGTTTCGTTAGTAGCTCCACCTTGAGAAAGCGCAATAATTCCGCCTGCCCTTGCCAATCCATTTATTATTCTATTATCCCTAACTAAGATTCGACAGAAGAAAATAGGTATAGCATAATCAGTACGGTAAACCATTAAATCTCTAAACTCATTTTCATTAATGTTATAACTTGAATTACATGTGAGAAAATTATGTGGATAAAAATCAAATTTAATATTTGCATCTGCAAACGCTGCATTTAGCTCATCTTCTTTGCTCTGTAAAATTGAAGGAGGAACAGGAGTATTAGAATTGGTGCTCCTCATTATATAAGGCTTTACTTTAAACACCAGGGGATTATTTGACTTCTTATTTTTTGTCTTCCCCTCTTCAATTCTCTTTCTTATCTCTTGCTTCATCTGCTCTGTAAACACCGTACCACACTCGTCTTGCGCTATAAGGGATGTTCCACCGGACAAACCTATTCCAATAAAAATCATTAATCTTACCAGAATATTAAACCGATTTCTTTTTAAGCCATTGAATTTTTCTTCTATGTTCAGTAGCAACATTTTTTGTTTTATATTTCTCATTATATTTTTTTAATTAATTAGTGAATAAAATATAACAAGGCCTATTGCTTACTATTGATTTGAGTTTTTAATTTTTCGAGTTCCTTATGCAGCTCAATAATATATAAATGTGCTTCTTCGATTTTTTCTAATAATTTTGCATCCATTTTGGCTACATCCAATCCATTTTTAACGACTTCTTTAGCGGACGGAACATTAGGTAGATGTTTATTTTCAGAAATGTATTCATCAAGCTGATCTATTGACATCATGTCATAATCATCTTCAAAAACATAATCGGCCCAGTCAGGTAAACCTTTGACTGCCACTTTGAGTTTTTCAGTTAGAATCCCATTTTCTACATATAACTTATAAGATCCAAGCCTTTCCTCACCAGGTATAGTGCCTATCAAAACTTTACCGTTAGTAGTGATACTCATTCTCTGGGTACTACCGTCATTGGAGTCTGCTCTAAAAATAATTCCTTTACCTGACACATAACTATAGCCATTTTCATGCGGGAAGTGTGATATTCCATTAGGATTATTGGATGTAATGCCATATTCATTTGTAGTGGACTTTACGGTGAGTTTGCTACCAGGGGCCCAAGTACCAATACCAACCCTATTTTCGCTGGCGTCTACTCTTAATGTATTACTGTCAAATATTACGTCGCCGTTATTATCTTGATTTAAGAACAGTTTTTCATTTGTATTCGTGATGATTTCATTTTTGTCAATTCTGAGGCCTCCATCTATTTCAAGACCTCCTGTACCAGTTGTTCCTTTAGCTTCGTTACTAGATTTAATAACTACTCTACCTATGGTTGTCATAGTACCTTGTATCTGAAAATTACCTAAAGTATTGAGACCAGCAATTGGTTTTTCATTATTTTTCCCCCAGACCCATCCATTGTTTGGATTTTCACTCATATTCATTTTGATACTAATATTCCTTACTGGCCCATATTGATGGTTTGAACCATAGCCCATGTGGATTTTAAAATTGGATGAATTGTCCCAAAATTTAATGCCTTTCCCGATTCCTTGATTGACGCGATAATAGTCATTGGTAATTGTTTGGGAAAATGCTGTGTAAGTAAACAGTAGACATAATAGGGTTGCAAGTGTGTAATTGCATTTCATAGTACTTATTTAATTTTGTTAATTAATCTTGTACTATACATGTATTGGAACTATTAAATAGTCAACAGGACCAGAAATTATTTCTACAAAAAATGAAATTAGCAATAGACTTAATGTGACGAGAAATAAGGTAAGTAGAAGCTGTACATATGAGTATGAATGGAGGAATTAACTCACGAAAGTCATGATTGATGGCTTCAAAGCTTCGATTTAATCGTGCCAGATTGAAAGCTCTTGAGGCTTTAAAAGAAAAAATATCTTTTTCTCTTGATTGGAGCCGTTTTTCCAGCGACAACAATACCTGCCCAATAGAAGGGGTGTGCATATTTTTCACTACTCCTTTCGATATATTCAAGATTGCTTTGTCTGAGCGCTTCATCTACACGTAAGCCCTTAATGATATTGTTGATGAAGTATTTATCGATTGTAGCTGTATGCTCATCTGGAATCTTGTAGAAACTCATCGTGATACTGGAAGCTCCCGCTAAACTAAACGCTTGAGATATACTTTGAAGGCTTTTCCCGCTTTGTGCCTCTCCTTTACCAGTGTCACAGCCGCTTAGCATAGCAAGCTCTGTATCCATATTAAGATCATACAAGTCGTAAGCATAAAGGTTTAATTCTTCATTTTGCCCTGAAAATACGAATTGAGATAAATCTGGATTTTCAATATCGATAACGGCATGCATAGCTAAATGAACAATGTCGGCTGTACCACTGTATGTCTTCAGTACATCTTTCGATATGTGACTGCCTGTTACCGCTCTCCCTTTTTTAAATTGTTTGGCTATATCAATGACACTTCGTTTAGCACTGGGTAAATTAACAAATGCTCCTCGTAGAACAAAATCTGCATAGTTTGATTGGTCTTGGTTTAAACTAGCGTATATGCTGTCATTATTTGTTTCTGCTATGTTATATTCAGGTGCAAAACCGACATACGAGTTTTCTCTAATTTTTCGTTTCTTTTGCTTATGGTATAATAATGATTGCAATGAATATTCATACGCCACAGAATAGTTGTTGACCAAAAACGGGAATGTTTTATAATTTTCATCTTTTGCTGGAGCTTCCGTTAGTAGACTCTTAAAGGGCAGTGATTGAATGATCTCATCTGCAATAATAATCAAGTGCTTTGTTGTAGTCGGAATATTTTTCAATTCGTCCTCTAATAATAATTCATAAAGTTTATGTGCAGACTGTGTGTATAACTCTTTATTTTCTTCAAAACAAATGATATCAGTCAAATCAGGATTAGATAACGACTCCTTGTAATTCTTGATCGTTTTAAGTTCACTAGAGGATATTTTTTTCCTATAAATAGAGATGTCATCTTTTACTATGACTGTCGAATAGAGATATTCGCCGGCTGCATAATAATTAATGATAGCCTCATCAGTCTCCAATTCAGTCTGGATATCTGCCATAATTGTATTTGACATACCCCAATTTGATAAGAGCTTTTTTTCATTAGACACGTTAATTAGCATGAAATCCTTGTACTCTTCTTTGATGATCTCAATTGAATCAAAATAGCTCAAATATGATTCAAGTGAAGTCTCAGTGGAATCTAATTGAAAATGCTTGATGTCTTTTTTAAGGAGTGCGACTTTATGTTTAAGCAGCTTTTCATATTGTTTAGTTTCTTTTGAAGCAGAACTCCCTTTGAAAGGAGTAAACTTGACTTTGTTATTGTGATAAATAAGAGATTGCAAACTACTAGAATAATTTATAATACGATCACCAATAAGTGGGTTTTTAGTATACTCATACAAGAAATACAAAATGTCAAGTGATCTTTCGTAAAAATATCTGATATAGAAGCTACGTATCTCATCATCAGGAATAAAATGTCTTTCAATGTTCCATTCTAAAATATAATGATGAGTGTCGTTCATGACGGAGAATAAAGAATTTAGATTTTGAGGGCTATATTCATCTTTTAGTAGTTCTCCATACATAAATATGAGAAAGCTATTTTGATATATTTTATAGATTGCTTTTGTTGAATAATCATTTGATTGTAATGTTATATTAATTGCTTTATTTATTTCTCCCATTTTGTAATAAGAGTGCGCTAAAAGTTGGTAGTTGTCTGCTAGACGTAACTTAAATAGATATGGACCTTTATTGTATATTTTTATAGCCGAATAGATGTGACTAATAGCTTCTTCATGTTGACACAATAACGTATGTGCCTGACTAATCCAATGATGAGACATAGCAATGTTTTCTGTGAGTACACCAGTAGATATTTCTAAACTTTTTTCAAACCATATTATTGAGTTATTGTAATCACCAAGCCAGAAAGTAGTCAATCCTTTTAAATAGAAATATGAATGTCTGTGAGAATTTGAAAGCATGTCTGATGCCTGCAGATTTGATAAAAGTGTCACACCTTCTTCAAATCTTCCAGTACTCATGTAAATAGCAATTTGAGAGAGTGCGTTGTTTTGTATCAAGAGTGGCTGCTTGCTTCTGTTTGCATATAATTTGCTTTTTAAGTAATGATAGTCAACCTTAGTTCTATTACCTTGTGAAATATAGATGCTTAATATGGTTTTATGCATGTTGCTCATCTCTTTATCACTAGCATTATGCTGTGCTGCTAAGCTGATGGCTTTGAGAGCATATTGTTCAACTTTCTCAATATTATAATTATTATTTTTTGATTGTAACCGAATAAGGTCACTGTATATTCTATATGTGTACTTGGAATTATCTATAAGTACTAAGGACTTGTCAAATGCTGACTCTGCCTTTTTTTTAAGATGTAAGGAATTATAAAATCTTCCTAAATGATAGTATAGTTCTCCTTCTAGTTCTGTCTCAGCTGGGATTTTGGTCTGTAGGAGTTTAAAATAATCTAAGCCAGATTGAAATTCAAATTTGTCATAATAATGATCGGAGATGTCTTGAAAAATGTCTTGATTAGTCAATCGATCCTCTTGTAGATTAATGTGTCGATCAAGAATCTTATCTATCCTTTCCGCATTTAATCTAGGATTTGCAGCGTTAGTATATTCCGAAATGACAGCAAGCTCAGATTCTAAAGAATTGGTCAGGCCAGATACAGTACATACTAAAATTAAAGGCAATACGAGGACATAAGATAAGTGTAAGCTGCATTTCATAGCTATCCGTTAGGTTTAAGAACCGTTCAGAAAGTTATATTTTTATAAAGTAACTAAGCTAATTCCAACTATATTTAACAATCTTTTTCGCAATATATTTTTAGACTTGTTAAAACTAAAATTTGTTTTTGAATCTTGTTGACTTTTTGTTGTTTCCAATTGTTGTACCATGAAGCTGATTAATGAAGAGGATGTTGAGAGTATAAAAAATGGAGATATGTCCCCACTAAAGGTCATATTTAACAGTAATTATTCGTATTGTGTTGATTCACTGATTAGATTATTTGGATGTTCTCAATCGGATGCAAAGGATTTGGTTGTAGACTCTATTCTTGTGTTAAAAGATAAAATTACGGCACATGAATATTCTAATGAAAATGTTAGATCGTTTCTCTTAAAAGTAGCTTCAAATAAATTGAAAAATCAGAGAAAACGAAATGCTAGATTAGTTGATTATGATCCCATCTTATTAGGTAAATATCTATCAACGCAGACAGAGTCAGATGAATCAGATGGTATTAAGAAGCAAGTGCAAAGGATTATTCAGGGAATTCAATCACTCGGTGATCCCTGCACATCCGTTCTGCAGTTGAATTTGGTCGAAGGATTATCTCTTGAGGTTGTTTATCAACAGTTGGGCTATAACAGTAAAGGCGTCTTGAAAACAACAAAATCAAGATGCATGAAAAAATTACTCGAAGCGATTAAACATCAGTGATTATGGAAAAGTCTATATTATTACAAAAGTATCTGCATGGTGAATTGTCGGAAGCTGAAGAGGAGGAGTTTTTAAACTACTTAGAATCGGATGAGGAATTTTCTCAAGAAGTGAAGGTGCATAGTTTGATGCATGCTAATCGAGCAAAGGAATTAGAAAAATATCTGTTTGACAGCCAATCTACTATTCCTAAAGAGTCGACTCATTCTAGGTCTACTCTTTTCAAAATCATTCGGAATGTTGCTGCAATGGTCTTACTTGCTGCTATTTCGTATTTTTCATTTAGTACGTTAAGTAATCAGGAGACTCCATTTTTGGTTGAGGACTTGTATGCAGAGCCATTTATTTCTCCTGGTTTAAAACTAAGTTCAAGTAGTGAAGAAGATATCTGGCAAAAGGCGATTGTCTTATACAGTGACAGACAATATGCACTAGCTGAAACTGAAATCTTAAAGATTGGAAACATCAGCACTGAACAAAACTTATATCTGGGTCTTTCAAAAATGTATAAAGAAACGCCTGATTTTCAAGGAGCAATATCAATCTTTAAAGAGATAAAAGATCAAGCTAATAACTTGAACAAAGATGTCACTATGTGGTACTTAGCAATCGCCTATTTGAAATCTGGTCAGAAAAATCTAGCTAAACCTTTACTGGAGAGTATGGCTTCTGGAGACCATTATAAAAAGAAAGAAGCGAAGCAAGTATTAAAGCATTTTGACAAAATTTAGTTATTATTCCCAACTCTCTCAATTCATTGTAGCAATAATAAAACAGATTGGCCACCATGACCAATCTGCTATCTACAAGTGAACCGAAATTGTTTATACAGTTAAGTGGTTAGGTGTGTTTAAAGCCACAATCATTCTATTAAAATCACTCATTTATATCTTGATCAATATGTCAATTCCTCAAAATAGACTTTTAAAAAAGCACAACCGCTTTTTATAGCAGTTGTACTCCCTAAGTGTTTAGAACACTAACTAACAGTGTAAAAATAGTTGAAAGATATAAGGTAGACAATCACCCAAATGGGGGATTTTGGTGTTTTTAGCGGGATGAAGACAAATGCACCGCAGCATTAAGCTACGATGCATCTTCTTAAACACGATGTATTGTAAGGATATAAGAGACTATCTGCGGTTTGTTATCGGTGGAGCTATAATGCTCTCTGTATCACAACCATCAATGAAGGCATGGAACACAGCACCAGCTTTCACTTCAAAGTTCTCTAATAAGTTTATCTCTGTCGAGGCATTATAATCCACCTGTGCAGGTGCGTTGATGGTTTGATCCGAGGAAATATAGCCTCCAGATTCATATTCAACATTAGAAGACTGAGTCCCTGTCAGATCTTGATCGGGTGCACAAACACCATTATATTCGTAAGCTCCTATATCATGGCCCGAACCAAGTGGTCTCCTATTTCCATCCTGGTCCATTATTGGCCCTGATACATCTATAAGAAAATCTATGGCAGGAGACTCTTCACTTAATCTCAAATCTCCACCTGCTTCAATACGATATGTGCATTGGTGAGGGTAGTTTGGGCATAGCCTTGTCAGACTAGCGCACCATCCTCATCCCAAATGTCTTTATATCAGCTGATGAGCTTTATATCTGATGTGTTCCCATTCAAGGCCATCCAGATGTTTGAATGCCCATATTTAAGAATCTATCGTTGAGCTAGGTATGCACCTTACCCACCAGCATATGCCAGTTCCGACATACACCAGTAGATAATGTGACTATTATTAATTTATGTGAAGGGTCTAATTAGAAGCGGACGGAGCCGCTATTGTATACCCAAGTGCTTTTCCAATATTTAATACATCGACATAAGAAACCAATGTTTTGACTTTACCGCCTTCCCACAACAAAATAAAGTGATTAGGCATTTCGAGTGGAGTTCCGGTTTTTTTGACGGTTTGTTTTATGAGCAACCACGTCGCTGTCCATTCTCCTTTGGTAAAGCCACTGTCTGATTTTACAGGTAAGATGGCTACATTAGAAAGTGTTGGATTCGTGTAGGTGTCATTCGCAAAATCCATTTGTTCTTTGTACTCGCTTTTAGTCAATTCAATATTCGCTCCCGATATGCCAGTGATGACAGCATCGTCTGCAAAATATGACATCAATTCATCCATATCAGCCTTTGAATACGCTTCGAGCATGGCTTCTGTTTTAGATACAAGGGAAGCGGCATTATCGAAATCCATCGTGACGGACTGAGCCGTGCTGATTAAATATGAGCAGAAAAAAAGGCTTAGGGTTAAAATTAATTTGTCTTTCATTTTAAAATTTTTAGTGAGAAGTTATTTTGATTACTAATGGTTGTTGCCCATTAGATTACTAGTTCTGGTTATAATTATTGGTTTTAAGTAGTGTGGAAATTGGATTTAATAAAACTTTGATTTGGAAATTGTCATGATGTAAGGTTTTGTGTTTTCAAAAAATGTGGTTCTATTAATAAGCATCTGGATTCAATTTTCTTTAAAACTGTTTCCTGTTTTTCTATTGATACCCAAATGTATATATGGACAGAGTTTGCTGGCCTGTACTATTTTCCCAAAGAGTAGCACAGATTCTGCATCGAGGATAAAAAGGATAGGACTATTCTCGCATTTACATGAAAAAAATACTATAAATAATTGATTATCAGATAGATATAGAAGATTAGATTTGATGTTGACGATCTCGAAAATCACTTGGCGCTTTACTAAAAAGCTTGTGAAAAGACCGAGAAAAGTAATTTGGATCATTGAATCCAACATCATAGGCAATCTCAGAAATATTCAAATCGCTTGTTTTTAGCAGCTCTTTCGCTTTCCTTAAGCGGATATTACGGATGAAAGAATTGGGCGTTTCATTCGCTATAGCTTTTAGTTTTCTATACAGTTGTGATTGTCCAATTCCGACTTCTTTACAGAGTCTCTCGATATTGAGATCTGGGTTATTGAGATTAGATTGCACCAGGGTTTTTAGTTTTTGGATAAATACTTCATCCATACTTAATTCGGTACTTGCAGAACTTGATTTTTCTGCTACATTCAAATTTTCAGATATTTTCCTTTGAAGCGCCGTTCGGATTTGCAACGAGTTTTCAAGTCTGACAAACAATTCTTCTTTATTGAATGGTTTGGTAAGATAGACGTCTGCGCCAGTTTTGAGTCCCGCTAGCTTTGCTTCAGCTGTGGCCTTTGCTGTTAATAAGATGATAGGGATATGACTTGTGCGTGTATCGGATTTCAATGTTTTTGTCAATTCGTATCCATCCTTCTTCGGCATCATGACATCGCTAATGATGATGTCTGGTATAATCTCCAAAGCTTTCTCTATTCCCAATTCTCCATTAGCTGCTAAGAGTATTCGATATCTATGTTGTAAAATCTGTCGGATATATGTCGCTACATCCTGATTGTCCTCTACCAAAAGTACTACCGCTTTATCTTCGTCAGTTACATGCGAAACAAAATCAAATTCATCATTGAGAGGATCAATGTCTGGCACACACTCCATAGGTGTATTTACTAGCTTTTGTTCTTGTACGATCTCAGCAGAATTCCGAATTGGTAATTGAATGATAAAGCTTGTACCCATTCCCATTTCACTCTGTACTGTAATGTCACCGTGCATCAAGAATACGATCTCCTTCACCAGTGAAAGTCCAATCCCTGAACCATCGACTTGTCTAGTGTGTGTGTCATCGACCTGGTAAAACCGATCAAATATAAATGGCAATTTTTCTTCGGGAATACCGATTCCATTATCCACAATTTTGAGAATTAATGAGGATTGTTCTCCTTCGGTTAATAGTGAAGCATGCATCACAATCTTTCCGTCCTCAAGTGTAAATTTTAATGCATTTGACAAAAGATTGTAGACCAGATGTTGTATTTTTTGTTCGTCATAATCCATCAATACTGAAGGAATATCTGAGTAAAAAATAAGCTGTATTTTTTTTTCTTTTGCTTTACTAAAAAATGATTGTGTTAAATAATTTAGAAAGGGAATGATATCAGCCTGAATGACGTTCAACTTTAATTTTTGATTATCTGATTTAGATAAATCAAGTAACTGGTTGACTAGATTCAATAAATTTTTGCTGTTATGTTGAATTAATTTTTGGTTTTGATTGATTTTTTCTTTTGTAAGTATTGGTAATGCTGATTTTTGGTTGGTCTCCATCAATTCATCATTAACACCCATAATGACTGTGAGTGGAGTCCTAAACTCATGTGTAATGTTTGTATATAGTCGAGTCTTAAGTTCGTTTAGTTCTTCTAGCTTTTCAGTGCGTAGTTGCTTTTCAACAATCGTATGTTTTGCTTTTAAATTTTCCAGTTTTACCTGATCGCGTTCAGCTTTCAACAACCGTGATTTAAATCCAACGATAAGTCCCAGTGTGACAACTAAAAATATGACTCCCAGTTTCATCATGTCATCGACAAATAATCCATTAATTGCTTCTGGAAGCCATCCCTCATTAAAAACAATTGTTAATACTCCTCCTAAGATGATAGGGATGATCGCTAAGATTAATAAAAGCTTTGATTTCAACTCTGATTTTGGCGAAAACAGAATCATATAAATCCCAAGAAAGAGAGCCGAAAGGGTGTAAAAGGCAGGTGTCAAAATAGCTGGATATCCTCCATCTTCAGAGAAATGATACCTGAAAATAAAACGGGCATATGAAATGAATGTGATGATAAGATAGAACGGCACAACACGCCTCATAAAAATACTGTCCTTAGAAATTTTCAGATATTGTGAGACAAAAAGCACTCCTCCAAACACACTTAAGTACATTGAGGAATGATATAAGACTTGACTATAAGGAATAAGAGAAGGGAAGGGAATAAAACTTTCATAATTGAATGACTGAAATGCCCGACTTAAAAACAACCCTGTACCAAAAACAGAAAAATATAGATAAATTCTTTCTTGTGAGATTAGAAATAAAAAAACAAAAAATACAATTTGGATGCCCAAAATTCCATAAAAAATTGAGCTCTTAGCAACAACTGACATCTGTTTAGTAATGAGATCTTCGAAATCCAAATGCCAAAGATTAAATTCGTATAAAGGGTAGTTCATATTCACTCCCGCTAATTTTATGAAAACATCGAGAGTGTCGGTTTCATCAATCTCTATTGGAATGAGATTAGACCAAAAATAGATAGGTTTTTCTTTGACAGGAATGCTTCTGCCAGTTTTTATATGCGCTTGGTTCCCATATTGATCAATGGCATATATATCTATGTAATCAAAAGCACTTATGTCATCACCCATTTTATGAGATACGTGAAACACGTGTTGACCTTTAAACTCATTCGATCCGACCATAGTCGTATGAAGCCAATACACCACGTTTGGCTGAGGAGCAATACCATCTACGTCCAACCATAGTAAGGTTTCCTTATTTTCTCGAATATCATCAATTGTTAAATTCTGAGAAGTATCAGAAAGGATAGACAGTGGTTGAACCAGAATCCCTTTAAATAATTTAGATTCGCTTTCTTGAAAATTATCTGTCTTTTGGTAAAATAAACTTGCAGAGGTTTGTGCATTTAAATGACCAAGATAAACTATGGCGAGTTCGTACTCATTCGTTTGTTCAAATAAACTTGCTTGGAGATGCTGAATTTGTGCCTCCCAGTCAGCTCGCTTAATTGACACTGCGAAATCATAAGCTGCGTTAGATAATGCCATTGCACTATCTGGATGTTCTTCCAATAATTGAAAATTGTTTGCTCCTAATAAATTCTCAATCGCAGCTAATCGTACTGTATCTTGTTCCTGCTTATCTGACCATATTTGTAATAATGAATCTAGGTCATTTTGTCCTTTCACAATAGACAAATTAAACACAAAAAAAAGTATGCTTAAGGAAGAAATGATCTTAGTCATTATGTTTTAATTGATCTGTATTAACATTATGCAGCTGTTTTATTTAAATTAAATTTGATAATAGTAGCGGTTCCTTGCTCTATGGTTTGTTCTACTTGTCCGCCCAATTGTGTCGTCAGTAAATTGACTAACAATTGTCCCAAAGTCAGAACCTCCTTCACTCATACCCGCTGATTGATTGGTGCCATTATCAGCTATTCTTAATTGTATCAAATTGTTTTCATCTTTGTTCATAGTGATAGAAATTTTTCCGTTACCTTTTTGATTGAATGCGTATTTCAAAGAAATAGTAATGAGCTCATTAGTGATCAAGCCGATCGGAATGGCAGTATCCACATCCAGTTCAATCTCTGACATATTTATATCTAGCGTGACACCATTGGCTTTTTCTCCAAAGCTATTGAGAATCTCCCTTCCAATCGTTTCAAAATAATCTCGCATTTCAATCGCAGCAAGATTTTCTCCCTGATATAATTTTTGATGTATGAGCGCCATTGATGTAACTCGGTTTTGGCTTTCTTGTACTGCATCTAATGCACCTTGATCTTCAATAGTTTTTGATTGCAAACTGAGCAAACTCGAAATAGTTTGTAGATTGTTTTTTACGCGGTGGTGGATTTCTTTGAGGAGGACTTCATTTTTAGCATTTTGAATTTCCAATAAGCCATTGGTTTTTTCCAGTTCTATGGCCGCTCGCTTTATTCTTTCTGCATTATCTTTTTCTTTTTGATCGAAAATATTCTTTTGTTCGGTAATGGCCTTATCTGCCTTGAGACGATTGGTGCGATAGCCGATACTTAATGCGATTAAGGTGACCGTAGCTAGCATAGATATATTTATCCCCTTCACTAAAAATTCCTGCCACTCCACAGTATTGGTTTCAGAAAAAATAAATATCGTTATAAGAAGTACCAGGAACAGGACTAGATAAAACAGAATGAAATATCTCATGTTAAGCCGCCTTTTATATTCATAGGAAAATTAATAAGAGTAGCGGTTCTATGTTCTGTTCTTTGTTCTAATTGTCCGCCTAATTGAAACGTCAATACATTGACCAACATAAAACGGAAACCTGCGATACCTTCACTAATTCCTGTTAAATCATGTCTTACATTTCCAACTAGTATGATTTGATCAATGTGTGAAGTACCTGTTAGATCTGTCAATATCTCCTCAGGCTCTACAACATCAGTCCTAAATACGCTTACTGGGATACAATGCTGCCCAGTTTTGGCGAATTGCATAAATATCAAGGGCATGAAAACACAAAGCAGGTTAATCCGCTGCTTAGAAATAGAATTTTGAAAGTAGTTTTTCACAATCGCTTGTATGATTGTTGGAAGTAGCCTCTAAATTAAGTGATTCTTTTGTCTTATGGTATCACCCAATTGGGGGATATTTAGGCGTTTTCTAAGAGTTTTGAACTTTACTTTGTGAATTTTGGGGGTGTTTTATGAATTCGATACATTATGTTTTCTAGGCTACGGTTGTAGGATGTGGAATTAAATCGTATCAAGTTATGCTGCTCCTAGTCGTTAGTTCGGAGACCAACAACGGCAATTGCTTGCTGCTCGACAATGTCGTTGGTTCGGAGACCAACAACGGCAAAGCCACCCAGGGAGCCCTAAATGTCTTTTTTCATAAAATGCCAATAGGCAAGTCCAATAAAAAGGCAAATATAAATGCTTGAGGCAATCATGGCGTGTGAAGGCGTCAATAAAAAAGCAAAATCGATATCCTTCATCGGAACATTCTCTAGCTTATTCCAAGAGGGGAGCGGAGCTAAATCTTCAATGGCATTAAGCGGCCAGTAATTGATTGAAGATGAATTTGAAACTACTTTACCATGTACAAACCATTTAAGCATTAATTCGATAAACAGTATATAACAGGTATAGGTGAAAATCGCAACACCCGATCGTCGGATGACAAAGCCAATCAGCAATGCAAAACTGAGATAGCCCATAGACATCAAAAAGAATCGAAATATCCAAATTGGCTCATCAAATGCATTCGCAAATGAGTAGGGATCATTATGGAAAAATCCGATAGCCACTGTGCAGATGATATAATACAAAGTCGTTGCTAAACTAATCGCAATGGCAGTATATAGTTTTCCTAAGAAATAGTCTTTTCTTGTCATGCCAGTAATGATGTTTTGACGCATCGTTTTAAAGCCGACCTCAGATGTTATCATATTCATCATAATAAAACCGAGAAAGAAAAAGACCAGCCAATTCCCAACATAGGCCATCCACTGCCAGTTGTTAGGAAACATAAAAAAGTCATTTGTATCAAGAACCATCGCTGGTAATTGTAACTCCTTTCCAATAAAAATCACGACAGGATAAGTGACTAGATACATAACTCCAAATAAATTAAAGACGGAGTTATTCTTAAACTTTTTCCACTCAAGGGATAATAGATTCATTGCATTCATAGACCCAGCGACTTATTTAGTGATTTCAAGAAATTCTTCCTCCAATCGTTGCTTTCTGGAGACAAGGTGAGTTAAGGTGATTCCTTTTTCAAATGCGAGTTTGTTAACTTCTGCTATGGAGTGTGTAGGATCCATTTGTGCTTCTAGTTTATCGCCAACACGTATTGCTTTTTCTAGCCACGGAATGTTAGCCAAAAAGCTAGATAAGCCATCCAGATTCGCAGATTGCAATTCTAAGGTCACTTTATCTGAAAGAATAGAACCCACGGAACCAGTTGCTAATAAATGTCCATTCTTTATAATGGCAACATGTGAACAGATTTTCTCTACTTCATCCAAAATGTGGCTAGCCATAATCACAGTCTTGCCTGTAGATGCAATTTGGGTCAATGTCTGCCTCACTTCTGCAATCCCTTGAGGATCCAATCCATTCGTCGGCTCATCAAAAATGATCACATCAGGCTCACCGATCATTGTCGCTGCTATGGCTAGTCGCTGCTTCATGCCCAATGAATAGGTCCGAAATGGAGACTTCTTGCGATGGGAAAGATTGACCAATTCTAACACTTCATCATAGTTGTCCGTGGTCGAGCCTTTAATATGACTGACAATCTTTAGATTATCTTCTGCCGTTTTGTAAGGATAGAAGTTTGGCGTTTCGAGTATCGCCCCAATACGCTTGCGATGTGAGGGTCCATATTTGCCGTCGAACCATTGGTAGCTACCAGTATTAGCAGCGAGTATGCCGAGTATAATACCTAAAGTTGTCGTTTTACCACTTCCATTAGGACCAAGGATACCATAGACTTCGCCTGCGTTAATTTCAAGACTCAGATTGTCGAGCGCCTGAATTTTACCGTAACTCTTCGACAAGTTCTTAATTGTAAGTATTGACATAAAGTGATTTTTCAGTCACCAAGATAGTTTTTATAGGTGTATCCAGTTTAATTTATGGATGAAGTATTCAGTTTTTTGGATTAAACGCCTGTTTCAGAATTGAAGTCTTTAATGTGAATCTCTAATGGCTCATATGCCAATGTCGTTTAGTTTGTGTTAGAGCTATTATCATTTGAAAATCCAATTGTCATGATTTTTACTAAAAATCCCGCCAAATGGAGACTTTCTTTAACCATTCCACGCGGTACTGCGTACCGCGCTACAATAATGTCGCACTTTCAGCGCTTCTATTTCCTTAACTATACGACATTGGGTCATATGCCATTGAAGGAAATCCAAGTGATTTCATACATCTAAGTCTATAGAGCTATTTATCCAAAGCGCAGCTCATTTACATTTGTATTCTAATGAAAAAACATTACTTTTGATTTGAAAATGAAAATAATCAATACAATACATCATCATCACCATCTAGCGTAAGCGGATCGTGTTGTGTATTGTCAAAAAATATATTTACAAACCCGCTTTTCTTTAAAAGCGGGTTTTTTTATTTGCCCCTTTATAGAAAGCACAGTCATAAAACGATGTTAAAGATAGCAATACAAAAATCTGGACGGCTTCATGATGAGACCATTGCGCTGCTCAAGCAGTGTGGTCTCAAAGTTGACAAAGGCCTCGACCAATTAAAGGCAGAAGTCAAAGGCTTCCCCGCAGAAGTCTTTTTTCTTCGAAATTCAGATATTCCTCAATATGTGGAAGATGGCGTCGTAGACATTGCAGTCCTAGGAGAAAACACCATTATCGAAAAAGCAAAGGATCTTGCCATTCACGAACATCTAGGCTTTTCAAAATGTCGATTATCAATAGCGGTACCAAAATCAGATACAAGTTATACAGGCATACAAAGTCTACAGGGAAAGAAAATCGCAACGTCATATCCCGTAACGCTGCAGCAATATCTCGATAAAGAAGGAGTGAAAGCAGACATTCATACCATATCTGGCTCTGTAGAGATTGCTCCAAACATTGGCTTATCAGATGCGATATGTGATTTGGTAAGTAGTGGTAGTACCTTATTTAAGAATAACCTTCAAGAGAAAGATATCATCCTTAAGTCTGAAGCTGTCTTGGTAAGTCGGAAGGATATGGCTGAAGAACAAGCAGCACTCTTAGACCAATTATTATTTAGAATCCGATCTGTTTTATCTGCTCGTAAGTTCAAATACATTTTAATGAATGTACCCAATGAGAGCCTTCAGAAGGTATCAGATATATTGCCTGTCCTCAAAAGTCCTACCGTCTTGCCACTGATGCAAGAAGGGTGGAGTTCACTTCATTCTGTCATAGCAGCTGAAGATTTTTGGGAAGTCATCAACCAACTCAAAGCCTGCGGTGCAGAAGGTATTTTGGTGTGTCCAATTGAAAAAATGGTTGTTTGATGAATCAGTATCACAATCCAGATTCAGCAACGATTCAGCAGATCGTCAGACGGCCACAAATGGATACGTCTACATTAGCCGCTATCATAGGTGACGTATTTGATAATATTGAGAAGAGAAAAGACGAAGCACTCATCGAATATACAGAGCGCTTTGATAAGATTCGATTAAGTTCTCTGCAAGCAACAAGCGCCGAATTAGTAGGTGCAGAGCACGCATTGCCAATGGCACTCAAAACCGCCATTCAACAAGCATATAAAAACATTACTCTTTTTCACGAAAGACAACGTACAGAATCCATTAAAATAGAAACGCAGCCAGGCGTGATGTGCTGGCAGCAAGCTGTCCCTATTGATCGTGTCGGTCTATACATTCCTGGAGGATCAGCGCCATTATTTTCTACAGTACTGATGCTGGCTATCCCAGCTAAGCTAGCGGGCTGCTCCGAGATCGTCCTCTGCTCACCGCCTAATATGCACGGGCAAATACACCCCGCCATCCTCTATACAGCTCATCTCTGTGGCGTGACCAAGGTCATCAAAGCAGGCGGCGCCCAAGCCATCGCAGCCATGAGTATTGGTACAGAAAGCGTCCCCAAGGTTGATAAGCTCTTTGGTCCAGGTAACCAATACGTGACTGCCGCTAAGCAAAAAGCATTCGAGAAGGGGACAGCGATTGACATGCCAGCGGGTCCATCTGAGGTCTTGGTTTTTGCAGACAATACGGGAGATCCTGCATTTATAGCATCTGATTTGTTGGCGCAAGCAGAGCACGGTGTCGATAGCCAGGTGATCTTTGCGACGACTAAGCTTGACTTGATCGAGCAAGTCCTAGCAGAAATCAAACAACAAGAAACCCAGCTACCTAGACAAGAGATGACTAGCATTGCATTGGAGCACAGCCATGCGGTTAGCTTCGACGATGTTCATACAGCCTTTGCGTTTGTCAACGAATATGCACCAGAGCATTTGATTATAAGTGCAGATGCCCCGGATCAATATGTCCCACTCATTAAAAATGCGGGCTCTGTTTTTCTTGGGCACTATACACCAGAAAGCGCAGGGGATTATGCCTCTGGTACAAATCATACATTACCGACGAATGGTCACGCTAAAGCATTTTCAGGCGTAAATCTAGATGCTTTCTTTAAAAAGATTACATTTCAACAGATAAGTGATACTGGACTTGATAACTTAGGTCCGACTATTATTCAAATGGCTGAAGCTGAGCAATTGCAAGCACATGCGAATGCAGTCAAAATCAGATTAAACCGATCATGAAATCTTTAGTCAGAAAACATTTACAAAGTCTATCCCCGTACCGATCGGCTCGGGATGAGTTTGAAGGAGAGGCAGATGTCTATCTTGATGCTAATGAGAATCCTCACGAATTTGAATTTAATCGCTATCCGGATCCTTACCAGCGAGAACTCAAGAAGAAGTTAGGGTCAATAAAAGGGATTGAGCCGTCTAGATTATTTTTCGGGAATGGCTCCGATGAAATCATAGATTTATTAGTTCGTACATTTTGTGAACCTGGCCAAGATGCCATACTGACAATTGTACCGGGATTCAGCATGTATGATGTCTCTGCTCAAGTCAATCAAATTCAAAATGATGAGTTTCAATTAAATGAGCAATTTGAATTTGAAGTAGAAGATTTGCTTACTACACTAAAGGCAAATCATAAGATCGTCTTTCTCTGTTCGCCTAATAATCCAACAGGCAATAGCATCCCAATGGAATCGATTCAGAAAATCTGTGATGCTGCCAAAGGATTGGTCGTTGTCGATGAGGCATATGTAGATTTTTCTGAGGCAGGGAGTTGTATTCATAAAATACAAAATAAAAACCTTGTTGTACTGCAGACATTTTCAAAGTCTTATGGCTCGGCCGGTATTCGTCTAGGTGTAGGCATTATGGATCCTGAAATCATTGCGATTTTAAACGTGGTGAAGTTGCCTTACAATGTCAGTGAAATTACACAGCAACATGCCTTAGCCTTACTTGATAAGTATAGTAAGGTTCAAGAATCCATCGAGCTGATCAAACAAGAACGAGAACGATTGAGATTGGCTTTAGAGCAGATCTCAGTTGTAGATACGGTACATCCGTCAGACGCGAATTTCTTTTTAGTCAAGTTTGTGAAGGCAAGGCTAGTCTATGAATACCTGATGTCTCATGGCGTGGTCGTCAGAGATCGATCCAAGGTTGTCTTATGTCAGTGCTGTTTACGAATCACTGTTGGATTACCTGCAGAAAACGATCGTTTAATTGCTTTATTAAAAGAGTATACACCATGAAGAAACTCTTAATACTAGACAGGGATGGTTGCATCATTCAAGAAGCCGAAGATCAAATGTTGAATGAGATTCACAAGATCAGATTTTTACCTTCCTGCATTAGTTCGTTAGCCAAGATTGCGCAGCAGTTAGACTATACCTTTGTCATGGTGACCAATCAAGATGACTTAGGTGGACCTACATTTCCAGAGAAAGATTTTTGGGTTTGTCATGAGTTAATCATTGACACACTAGCTGGAGAAGGGATTCATTTTGATGGTGTCTACATCGATAAACATTTTCCAGAAGACAACTCTCCCTATCGTAAGCCAGGGACGGCGATGTTGAAAAAATACATCACGGGAGATTATGATTTAGAGCAGTCTATTGTCATCGGAGATCGGTGGTCAGACATGGAGCTAGCTAAGAATTTAGGAAGTACAGGTATTTTGATCAGCTCGGACTTTAGCAATGAGCCTGATCATGTTGAAGAGATTAAACCAGTTGTCGAATTGAAAACGGACAATTGGAATTCGATCTACAGCCATTTGTTGAAGAAAGATAGATTAGCGATTGTAGACCAAAAGACCAAAGAGACACATGTCCAAGCACGGTTAAACTTGGATGGATCGGGCTTGTCAGATTGTAAAACAGGTTTGGAATTTTTTGATCATATGTTGGATCAGTTGGCTAAGCACGGTGATGTGGATTTGTCTGTACAGACGAATGGAGACTTGGAGATTGATGAGCATCATACGATTGAGGATACAGCAATCGCACTCGGTAAGCTTTATAAAGATGCGTTGGGTAAGAAGGCAGGCATTGAGCGCTATGGCTTTAATTTGCCGATGGACGATTGTTTGGCGGAGGTAGCGATTGATTTTGGAGGGCGTGCCTGGTTAGTGTGGGATGCACCGTTTGCAAGAGAGCGAGTCGGAGATATGCCAACAGAAATGGTTTATCATTTTTTTAAGTCCTTTTCAGATCATGCCTCGTGCAATTTGAATATGAAGGTGAGAGGAGAAAATGAACATCATAAAATCGAGTCCTTATTTAAGGCCTTTGCACGAGCGATTAAAATGGCGAAGAATCGGAATTTTGAAAATATGAGTTTGCCGACAACGAAAGGGGTGCTTTGAAATTAAAATCAAAATCAAAATTAAAATCAAAATTAAAGGGAAAAGGAAAATTTGAATGTTGAGCCTGCCTGTCGGCAGGCAGGTGTTGAGTGTTGAGTGTGGGCTTGAATCGGACATCCCACATTGAACTTAGTGAATGGCAGAAATTGATTGAATGAGTTGTTAGTATGAGTTGTAAAGTAGACCAAGGGATAGGTTTTTGAAACTGAATTTTACATGTTGTAAGATTTTAAATAAATATAGAATAGAACAAAGATGAAAATGAAAAGAATGAGAATGCTTAATGAGCAGATTCTGAATCGATTTCAGAATGACGGAAAACTGGGAGCTTGGTTGCCTAGCCACTATTTACTATCTACTAGCAACTATCCACTTGAAAAATGGTAGCAATAATAGACTATGATGCCGGAAATACCTGCAGTGTGATCAATGCACTGAAGAGGCTTGATGTCAATTTTGAATTGACTTCAGATGCCAATAAAATATTGGCTGCGGATAAAGTTATTTTTCCTGGAGTAGGGCATGCGACACAGGCGATGAAGGCATTGAATGATAAGGGATTGGTTGACACAATTAAATTGGTGAAGCAACCGCTATTGGGGATTTGTATTGGGATGCAGTTGTTGTGTGATTTTTCTGTGGAGGGTAACACGCGCTGTTTGGGTATATTTGACGCTATCGTGCAAAAGTTTGTGCCGCTTGCTTATGAAGATTTTCATAAGGTGCCACATATGGGTTGGAATAAATTGACCTCAACGGAGGATGACTTGTTTGCGGGGATTGATGATGGAGCCTATGTCTACTTTGTGCATAGTTATTTTGTAGAAGAGAATGCACGAACCATTGGAGAGTCACATTATAACCATCCGTTTTCAGCAGCCATTCGCAAGGATAATTTCTATGGTGTCCAGTTTCATGCAGAGAAGAGTGGAGCCGTTGGGCAGCAAATCCTTCAAAATTTTCTAGAGTTATGATTCGAATATTGCCGGCAATAGATATGATCGATGGTCAATGTGTGCGCTTGACAAAGGGCGACTATGCGACGAAGAAAGTATATGGTGATGATCCTTTGGAGATGGCGAAGCAATTTGAAGGTTGCGGCGTGGACCAAATCCATGTTGTAGATTTAGATGGAGCCAAAGAGCAATACCCAAAGCACTTAAATCAGATTGAACGCATTAAAAGTCATACGAGCCTTAAGATAGAATTTGGCGGAGGCATTAAGACAAAGCAAGCCTTGGAAGATTGTGATCAGGCTGGTGTAGATCAATTTATTATTGGGAGTTTGGCTGTGAAGTCGCCAGAGATTGTTTGCGGATGGTTAGCTGACTTTGAGCCTGACAGATTTGTCTTGGGCGCGGATGTGCAGGATGGTTTTATTGCTATAAATGGTTGGCAGGAAAAAAGTGAGATGAGTCTGAATGCGTTTATTTCGCTGTATCATAAACAAGGCGCAAGCTATTTTTTGTGTACAGACATTAATAAAGATGGGATGTTGCAAGGCTCTTCAAAAGACCTGTATCAATCATTGCTAGTCGATTTTCCGGCGATCAAATTAATTGCAAGTGGCGGCGTATCGAGTATGGCAGAGGTTAAAGAGTTAGAGGCGATGGGCTGTGATGGGGCGATTATTGGTAAAGCGATCTATGAAGGGAGGATTGAGATGGAGGAGTTTAGGGAGTTTGTGGGGGGTAAGGAGAAGGAAGAGGGAAGATGGAAGTAGGGAGTAGGGAGTAGGGAGATGGAAGTGGGAAGTGGGAAGTGGGAAGTGGGAAGTGGGAAGTGGGAAGTGGGGAGCAATTGATATTGATATTGACACTGACATTGTTGGATTTTAATTTTGATTTAAATTTAAATTTTGATTTATAAAGATGCTAGCAAAACGAATAATCCCTTGTTTAGATATCAAAAATGGCCGCACAGTAAAGGGTGTTAATTTTGAAAATTTGCGTGATGCTGGTGATCCTGTTGAGTTGGCGAAGCGTTATGCTGAGGAGGGGGCAGATGAATTGGTGTTTTTAGATATTTCTGCCACAATAGAAGAGCGAGAGACATTGTATGAATTAGTGACAAAGGTGGGAGAGCAGATAAATATACCCTATGCAGTTGGTGGTGGGATTAGTAGTGTTGAGCAAACATATAAGTTGCTGCGATGTGGAGCTGAAAAGGTGTCGGTGAATTCATCAGCCGTTAGAGATCCTAAATTGATCAAGGAGATTTCAGCAGAGTATGGATCGCAGTGCATGGTGGTAGCGATTGATGCGCGGCAGGTAGGTGATAAATGGGTTGTGCATACGCACGGTGGGTCGCGAGCTACGGAGTTAGAATTGTTTGGCTGGGCGAAACGTGTGCAGGATTTAGGCGCAGGGGAGATCTTATTTACATCAATGGATCATGATGGAACGAAGGCAGGATTTGCTATTGATGCCTTATTTCAAATGAATGAAGAGTTAAGTATACCGGTGATTGCTTCAGGCGGGGCTGGTAATAAAGAACATTTTAAAGAGGTCTTTGAGAAGGCAAATGCTGATGCAGCTTTGGCGGCAAGTGTTTTTCACTTTGGTGAGATTCCAATCCCTGACTTGAAGCAGTATCTTTCAGCTCATAATATAGAAATGCGAAACTGATATGGAATTAAAATTTGATGCACAAACAGGGCTTATTCCGGCGATCATTCAAGATGCCACGACGTCTAAGGTACTGATGCTTGGGTATATGAATCAAGAGTCGTTCGATAAAACGCAGGAGATTGGATTGGTTACTTTTTTTAGTCGATCGAAGCAGCGCTTGTGGACCAAAGGAGAAGAGAGTGGTCATCATCTAGAGGTTGTTAGTATGAGTAATGACTGTGATAATGACACCTTGTTAATTAAGGCTAAGCCTAAAGGACCTACCTGCCACACAGGTGCTGATACTTGCTGGAATGAATCCAACCAAGCTGATGTTTCGTTTTTAAATCATTTAGAAGCTGTAATTAAAGACAGAAAAGATAATCCGACTGATGAGTCTTACACGTCTAGTTTGTTTAAAAAAGGGATTAACAAAGTTGCGCAGAAAGTAGGGGAGGAAGCAGTTGAGTTGGTTATTGAAGCGAAGGATGATAATGATGACTTATTTAAGGGTGAGGCGGCAGATCTGTTGTATCACTATCTTATCCTATTGCAAGCTAAAGAAATAAAACTAAGTGAAATCATAGAGGTCTTAGCTGATCGACATAAATAATATTAATCATCTTCAATATAGATGTCTGGTAACTTTAGACATTTCACTCGTGATTTAAAAAATAATGGCTCTCTAAGTCCATTCATGCTTTTCAACAACATTATAACAAGTTTACAAGGCCAATTTTATTTCCCTTAATTGATTTGATGTTTTGTAGCTATTCTTTTGTTTTCATAAACTATAAGACCATATTAGATATATGATTACACAATATGTGGTTTTATGGTAAACTAAATATTTTATAATTTACGTATTGTAAACTATTTTGGTAATGTTTCAAAATATTTCACATTATCAAAACGAATGGCTTAAGCTTAATCCAACAAATAAATACTATGAATGAGCAAAAAGAGATACAAGAAACCTATTTCAACTTCTTGGGTAAGCGGCATTGTAATCAGACGGTCTTGAATGATACGATGGAGGTATTACATCTTAGAAAAGGAGCTGCTTATAAACGAATGAATGGTGATTCTGCACTGACTACGGCCGAGTTGATGCGATTGTCAAAGCACTTTAATGTGTCTATTGATACGGCATTAGGTAATGAGGATTTTGTGTCTTTCCAACACCCCTTTTTGGATCGTAAAAGTGATGTTGATTTTTTAGATCGTCTTGGCTTTTATTTAAAGCCAATCGCCAAGATGGAAAATAGCAATCTCATTTATTTGACGAATGAGTTGCCTGTCTTTTATTATTTTTCTCATAAACACATCTTTACCTTTTTGAATGCGGTGTGGAATCATTTGCATTGGCAAGATGATCGACTCGTCATTCGAGAAGTTAAGCAGGTTGATTCTAGACTTGAGCAATTAAGAACAGATGTTGATAAGTATTACGCAGGTCAGGAAATTACAGAAATCTGGAATTCTAATATGTTTGCTAATCTGTATCAGCAAGTTATTTTTAGTATTACAATCCGTGCGTTTGAGGACGTGAATTTCATTGCAAAATTAATAAAGGACATCGAATCTTTAATAGCACATCTTCACTCACTAGCATCTGTTGGAGAGAAGAAAGGTGAAGGCGACAGCACTAAATTTAATATCTATTTAAATGAATTTGGCAATTACCTGAATATGGTCATCTTCCAATCTGAGAAATTAAATGTGACTTTCTTAGGTTATGATATTCCTCAATTCATTGTGAGTCATAATCAGAAATTTTTCGAATATTCTAAAGATTGGGTGGATCGAATCCGTAAGCGATCGGTGCTGATTTCCTCTGGTGGCTATCAATACAGAGAATTATATTTCAGAAAAATGGAAAACGATTTTCAAGCCTTTAAAGAATCTGCTGAGAAACTTGTCGATGTGTATTATGCATAGTCAGAAGTATTTTTGTTAGGTCTATTTAGAATCAGACCATTTCTGATTATCTTGACTGATAAAGAATATAAAAGTGTAGAATGGGGAATAGGATATCTAATATAGTAGCTAGGTTTAATCAACCTTTTCCAGAGAAGAAGAGCTTTAAACATGTTGTCAATTCTGCGTTTTGGGTTGGCTTGTTTATTACCGCATTCTTATATTTTTTTAGACCTTATGGATTTCAAAATGCTAGATTTAGTATTGTTGGATATACCATTATTTTTGGCCTGATCACATTTGTGACGATTATCTTGTTTGAATGGGTTGTGACGAATTGGGTTGGACTGAGTAGGGATAATGATAATTGGACGCTATGGAAATGGTTGGTTTTAACATTGGTGCTCATTTTTTGTATTTCTATCGGGAATTATTTATTCATGCTCTATTTAGAAAATACCAGCTTTAGTTTTAATGGCTTGTTTCAAATGATCATTAGCACTTTTGTTCTTGGTCTTTTCCCAACCGTTATTTCTGGGCTATTGATACAAATAAATGCCATAAAGAAAAATGAAAAACAAGCTCTAAAATTACAACCTCAAAAAGTCGCTGCAAACCAATCCGCAAATACAATTAAGCTGTTAGGACAAAATACAGATCAGTTCATTGAGTTTACTTCTGACCAACTTTTATTTGTTGAGGCTCAATCTAATTATGTATCAGTTGCCTTAATTGAAGATGAGGCATTGCGAAAAGAAAGCATTCGAAATACCATTCAAAATGTACATAATCAAATCCCTTCAAATCTGCTTGTCCGCTGTCACCGGTCTTATTTGGTCAACCCGATGAAGATCATATCGGTAAGAGGTAATGCCCAAGGGCTCAGATTAACTATAGATGGTTTACTTAACGATGAAATTCCAGTATCAAGATCTTATATGAAGTCCATCAATGAAAAACTCTCCGCACTAAAGCAAGATTCTTAAGACCTAGAATACTGAATCTCTTTCAATTCATCTGGCTTTCGTTTTTCATATTTCGATTTTAAAACTTTAATTGCTATTGTCCCAATAATAGTAGGTAGTATCCACGGAAGGATTTGCCAATAGCCAACTAAAACCTTACTCATGAAAGCTCTCCCACCAAAAGCAAAAAATGCCGTGTATGCCGCTATGCCACTAATAATCATACTTGAAAAATGATCGACCAGCCAGTTAACGTTCAAAGGGGGATTTCTCATCTCCTTAATCCATGCGGGAAGGTCAGACGCACCTAGGAATCCAAAAATGAAGAGTAGGGGATGTACCTCATGATTCAGATACAGGTAGGTTCCGTATGAGATTAGACTAAGAGCACATAAGATGATGACTAGACGGAAGGAGATATGCATCAACCAAAACGATTTTGACATTGATTTTTTATATTTTAAAACAGCCGTGCCATACCATATCGGTTGTGCCGTTATAAGTGTTAAAAAGCCTAGAAATATGGCCGAATTATAATTGCCAACAATGACATTCTTGATACAAAGTAAAGCGGCACTAATGACAACGCCAGTCATGAGGAATACATAGATCTTGCCCAGCTTATTATGCCATTGACCTCCTTTCTTAGTGAAAACTGCCGGCAGCCAGAACACAACTAAACTAATCGTTCCAAAAAATATGTGAATAAATAAAAGACCTTTCGATGCTATTTCCATGGCTATTATGATTTGTGATTCAATGTTACGGATGATAAATGAATATTGAAAGTCGAAGGGATAAATACCAAGGAATAGGGCTGTTTAGCAGCCAAAGGGACGATTGTCATTGACTTAGGGATGAATGGCAAAGGTGTCAGGGACTACTAAGCTCGACCAAAGGGAGAGATTGGTAAGCCTGGCTTTTATTAAGCTAAGTCAAAACAGAATTAGGTGGGCCCGACTTTTGCACTAGGGTTAAGCTCGGCCAAAGAAGAGATTGTTAATCCTGGCTTTTATTTTTAATGTTATTTAAAATCATTTATAGTATAACTATTTAAAATTTTATCTTCAACAAAACGTAGCAAATCGACAAAATGAAAGCCTATAATACCATTCAAGGTATCCTTATTGAAGACAAAGAACTGTACTATCTAATTGGTGGTCATTGGGACGAATTTATCAATAATGACCAAGTGTATGCAAATACCATAGATAAAATAAAAAACCTTCAATCATTGAGTGAAGGTTCAGAGTTATTAGATGAAGAATTATTGGCGCCTATTGGTAATCAAGAGATTTGGGCATCAGGTGTCACGTACTATCGAAGTCGTGAAGCTAGAATTGAAGAATCAAAAGATGCCGGTGGTGGTGATTTTTATGATCGTGTATACTATGCTGATCGACCAGAGTTGTTTTTCAAAAGTCCATCATATCGAGCAGTTGGCCCCTTTGATAAAGTAAGAATTCGAAGGGATTCTAAGTGGAATGTACCTGAACCTGAATTGACTCTTGTCGTCACCTCAAGTGGGAAGATTATTGGTTATACGATTGGTAATGATATGAGTTCTCGAGATATAGAAGGGGAGAATCCTTTGTATTTACCGCAGGCAAAAAGCTATGATAAATCAGCAGCTGTTGGCCCTTGCGTATACATTACAGAAGAGGCGTTGTCAAAGGAAACCAATATCCATATCCAAATTAATAGATCAGGTGATATCGTTTTTCAGGATAAAACGAATATCGGACAAATCAAACGATCGTTTTCAACACTAGTCGAATATTTGTTTCGCGAAACATCTTTCCCCCATGGCGTGTTACTCATGACAGGAACTGGGATTGTACCTCCAGATGAATTTACATTGCAAAGCAAAGATGAAATACATATAACCATTGACTCAATCGGAACACTCATAAATACAGTAGAATAATATGACTATAAGTGGAAAACAATTAATAGGCGAAGCACGATCAGCCGAAGGCTCTATTCATTTTCAAGCAAGGAATCCTGCAACAGGTGAAGCTCTTCCTGTATTGTTTACAGAAGCTTTATCAGATGAAGTGGGCCAAGCGGTCTGCTTAGCTGAATCGGCCTTCCCTGCCTACAGAGATATCTCAAACGAAGCCAGAGCGTTATTTTTAGAGACAATCGCTGATGAGATTTTAGCTTTAGGAGATACTCTTCTAGATAGAGCAATGGAAGAAACCTCACTGCCCTTGGGTAGGCTGACTGGGGAGCGAGGCCGAACGATGGGTCAACTCAAATTATTCGCCAAGGTCGTCAGAGAAGGCTCTTGGGTAGATGCTCGAATTGACACAGCCCAGCCCGATCGCCAACCCTTTCCCAAAGCTGACATCAGACAAATGCACATCCCGTTAGGTCCAGTCGGTATTTTTGGAGCAAGTAATTTTCCACTCGCTTTTTCCGTAGCCGGCGGAGACACTGCATCCGCCCTTGCGGCAGGCTGCCCCGTCGTCGTCAAAGCTCACCCCTTACATCCCGGCACATCCGAATTAGTTGGCCAAGCCATTTTAGCAGCAGCCAAAAAGACAAATATGCCAAATGGGGTATTCTCCCTCGTGCACGGCAGAGGTGTTGATGTGGGTCTGGCCATTGTCAAGCATCCCGCAATTCAGGCCATAGGCTTTACTGGCTCCTTGCGCGGCGGCAAAGCAATCTTCGATGCTGCCAATGCGCGGCAACAGCCCATCCCTGTCTTCGCCGAAATGGGTAGTACAAATCCAGTCTTTTTATTGCCATCCGCACTTACTGCTGAAACTGCTGCTGGCTTTTGCAACTCCTTGAATCTAGGTGTTGGCCAGTTTTGTACGAATCCCGGTATCGTCATAACTGATAACTCACAACAAGCAGAGCATTTTGTAGAATCACTCGGTACAGCTATTAAAGGAGCAACTCCAGGAAATATGTTGAGTGAAGGCATTAAGCAAAACTATGAAGCTGGTGTAGAAGCTTTGCAACAAGCTGAACAAGTTGCAGTCAAAGCCACTAGCCAAATCGCAGAACATAAAAATGCCGTCAGTGGATATTTGTTCTCGACACAAGCTGCCGCGTTTATGACGCATCGACATTTAGAAGAAGAGGTATTTGGCCCTGCTACCTTACATGTCCGTGCTGACAGCAGTGAAGAATTAATTAAACTGGCAGCATCCTTAGATGGCCATTTGACAGCTACAATATTTGGGACAGCTGAAGAGCTAAAAGAGAATGAAGCATTGGTGTCTGTCCTCCAACGAAAAGTGGGACGATTGATCTTTAATAGTTTCCCAACAGGCGTAGAAGTGTGCGACTCGATGGTGCATGGTGGTCCATTCCCAGCGACGACTGCGAGTCAGTCCACTTCGGTTGGCACTGGAGCGATTAAGAGATTTGCACGTCCGCTCTGCTATCAGGGCTTTCCACAAGAGGCGTTACCAGCGGCCATAAAAGACGGCAATCCCTTGGGCCTTCACAGAATGATTGATGGTGAGATAATTAAAGATTAACCTTGCTGAAAATAGCATATTCTCCCGTCTACAAATATGATTTGCCTCCTAGTCATCGGTTTCCTATGTCCAAATATGAACTCCTGCCTGAGCAGCTTTTATATGAAGGAGCTGTGACGAAAGACCAATTTTTTCACCCACCACAGATTGGTCGTGCAGATATTTTATTGACACATACCCGAGACTATCTCACAAAATTAGAACAGCTGTCCCTGAGTCGTAAAGAGATTCGGGATATCGGTTTTCCAGTCACAAAAGCTCTTATTGAAAGAGGTAAGCATATTGCGAATGGTACTTTATTGTGTGCCCAATATGCAGCTGTTGATGGTGTATCAATGAACATAGCTGGCGGCACGCATCATGCGTTTGCAGATAAGGGCGAAGGCTTTTGTGTCTTTAATGATTTTGCAATTGCAGCGAATGTTCTCTTGAAGAATCAGGTATATAAGCGGATACTGATTGTCGATCTAGATGTTCATCAGGGTAATGGCAATGCCAAGATATTTCAGGATGATCAGCGTGTCTTTACCTTCAGTGTGCATGGAGAGAAAAATTATCCGCTGCGAAAGGAAGCCAGTGATTTGGATATTGGTTTAGCTGATCACACCATGGACGGTGTGTATTTAGAAACACTAGCAAGACACTTACCTGATATTATCAGTTCGTTCAATCCTGAATTTATTTTTTACTTAGCTGGTGTTGATATTTTGGCAACAGATAAATTAGGTCGATTGTCTGTGAGTCGGGAAGGGTGTAAGGAGCGTGATCGATTTGTCTTCAACTTGTGCAAAGAGAATGATATACCAGTTGCTGTGAGTATGGGTGGAGGTTATTCAGAACGCTTAGTGGATATTGTGGAGGCGCATGCGAATACCTTTAGAGTGGCTATGGAGGTTTATGGGTATTAGAATAAATTAGCTGAATTTGGGATTACACTCACATTTGAGCTTATAAAATCTCTATAATAGTATTTTAATTATCTACGAGTTATTTTAGACTACTCAGTAATGAGTATTGAAAATTTATTTGCTTGATGTTAACTTTATAGTTAACTTTGATGAGTATGAAAATTAAAAGAGAAATAATATTCTACAAGCATTATTTCCCGGAATTTTACGCCGACCAAACTGTTCAGGTTAAAGAGAAAATTGGTTATGTATTTAAAGTGATTAGAACTGTCAATAAAGTACCAGTTAAATTTTTAAAGCATATAACTGATACAGATGGCTTATATGAAATCAAAGTTGAAGTCAAGACTAATATCTATCGTGTATTCTGTTGCTTTGATAAAGGCAAGATCGTTGTCTTATTTAACGCGTTTCAGAAAAAGGCTCAGAAAACTGACAAAAGAGAATTAAAAAAAGCTAAAAAATTGAAAGATGAGTACTTTAAAAACAAAAAATAAACTATCCAAAAAGCAAAGGATTTTAAAGTCTAAAACCTTCGATGAACTATTGGATATTCAATATGGAAAAATTGGCACAAATAAGCGTGATCAATATGAAGAGAAAGCTCAGTACTTTGTCATTAGTGAAATGTTAAAGGAAGCTAGAAAAGAAGCAAATTTAACACAAAAGGAATTAGCAAATAAAATTGGTACAAAAAAGAGTTATATATCTAGGTTAGAAAATGGGAATTGTGATATTCAGCTCTCTACATTGTATAGAATATTTGAAACAGGATTAGGGAGAAAAGTAAACCTATTGTTTGGATAATAGATTTCAAAAGAGTGTCAAAACGCAGGTGCTTAATTTCTTTTGAATCAATCCAATTCTGGAAAATGGTTTAGAAGTGATTGCTTTTACGCTTATTTCTTTAGCTACTATATCTATACAATCGTCAATTGCATTAACGAGCTTATTCAAGCTTAGCCGTCCCCCTCATCCGAATCTCCAACTTCCCTCCAGCCCTAACCTGCTCATGCCTAATGCTCAATCCAGGCATCGCCTCACCATTATACATCACTTCATCAATATAAATCCCTTCTCCACTTTTATTGATATGTAGTCGCTTACCATCTTGCGTTCGAATCGTCACCTGATTAAACAGAGGGCTGCTAAATTCATAAATTGGATTGGCTTCAGTGCCGCCATTCATTTGGAACAAACCAAGTTTTATCAGCACGGCTAAAGAGCCCATCAAACCTTGGTCTTCGTCACCACTATAGCCCGTCTCTGGGGACAGTCCGCCAAATGTCTGTTTTGCGATTCGTGTAGTCCAATATTGAGTTAGGTCGGGTCTGCCTAACTGATTAAAGATGAATGCAGTTTGGATAGATGGTTGATTGCCATAATTAATCGGTATTCTCGCACGAGTTGGATCTTCTCCGCGCTCATGAGAATTACCGGGTGTAAAATCTAATAGAGATGCCGCTTCAAATTGAGCATTTAGTTTTTCTACAGCGACTTCATTGCCACCCATCAGATCAGCCAAGCCTGGAATATCATGTCCCACAAACCAAGTCGATTGTGCACCATTGGACTCATTAAATCCATGCTCATATTGATAAGGGTCGAATGGTTCCATCCACTCACCGTCGACATTTTTTGGTCGCATCCATCCAGTCGTCTTATCATAGACATTCTTATAATTCTGTGATCTAGTCATGAAGGTTTTATAATCATCATCTTTACCCATTGCCTTGGCCAACTGCGCAAGCGTCCAATCCTGATAAGCGTACTCCATCGTTAAGCTTGCTCCATCTTGATGATAACCATATTTACCTTCTGGAATAGGGTGCGGTACAAATCCATTTTTGATGTAATAATCAAGACCTCCACCATAGTAGGTACTATGTTCGTAGCCTGCCTTGGACATGATGCCTTTGGAAAGGTGATTCTTTTTTAATCCATCATACATGGCCTTGACATCGTAGTTGCGCAGTCCTTTTTGATATGCACTGACTAAGAAGGGCGTAGCAGATGAGCCTGTCATCACATAGGTGTAATTGCCACCTGATGGTCCTCTGGGTATCATGCCACCATCTTGATAATACACTAATAAGGAATTAACGAATTCACTGTAGATATCAGGATATGCCAGCCCCCAAAGTGTATTAAGTGTCCATTGTGCGCCCCAGAATGAGTCGGAGTTATAATGATTGAATTTGGGTTGGCCAGAATGATCAAGTGGTAATTGCCCAATTCTAAAACCATCTCCAGTATTGTCAGGATAGGCACCATTCACATCACTTATAATTCGTCTCCCTTGTAGAGCATGCCATAAATCTGTATAAAACCGTCTGCTCTGTAGTGGATCTTCATCACTGATTTGTATCCGACTCAACAATTGATTCCACTCGTCTTTGGAGTCATCAACGACTCTTTCGAAATCCCAGTGTGCCAATTCGGATTCTAGGTTGAGGGCAGCAGCTTGAGTTGAGGTGTAAGAGAGAGCCACCTTCATATTGAGCTCTTTTGAGGAGCGACCAAAAGTAACAATCTCAGTTTCAACACCTCCTTTTACTATCTCTGAAATTGCTTGATCGAATTTGATGTAAAAATAGACGGTCAGGTCTTTAGGGCGACGACGTGTTGGTAGATTTATCATCTTGCCTTCAATGGTGTAGTCATCTATTTGTATCAGTTCTCCTCCAGTTATTTTTGAAGGGCCGAGAGTGCCACTCAGCTTAAAGACGACCCCTCTATTTCGATTGGGTGGATAGGAGTATTTGTGCAAGCCGACTCTTGTCGTACTCGTTAGTTCTGCCTGAATGCCATAGCGATCCAGTTCTACACGGTGATAGCCGACTTCGGCGATTTCTTTGTCATGGCAAAAGACAGAAAAATAATCATCCAACAAATCTTCTGGGGACTTGTCAAAGGTGACAGGCAGCACTGAGACACCAGACATCTGCCAGGCGTGTATATGGCTAAATCCTTTTATCGTGTCGGTATTGTATTTATAGCCACTACCCCAAGCGCCAGCGAGTTGTGTGTCGGGGCTAAGATTGACCATGCCGAAGGGCCTACAAGCAGAGGCGAAGAAGAACCATCGTGAATTAGCCGCATCCAATAAAGGATAAACCTGATCTACTGGTCTGTTCAAATTTGATTCTACTGGCTGTGGAGATGGACGTTGATTTTTTGAGCTACTGCAACTGTAGATACCAAGAAGTAATAAGCTTGCAAAAAGGAAAAGAGTGGGTACGTTCTTAATCACACAATACGTTTTCGGTGGTTATTGAATATATCCTTTAATTTAAATAAAAATTACCTAAGACATGACATGCAAATAGGCATATATTGTTTGCATCCATTGTGCAAGAAAGATATAGATGAACGCCGAAGGTGTAACATGATTAACCCTCTCATCCACATTTCAAGTCAGCATTAAATTCCATACCTTCACCAGCTAAAGATCAGTTAGTTGCAATTTAAAGATGAGCATAGAAAGGCGTGTTGGGTAGATGTCATTTTACCTTTGGCAGTGAAGCAGGACTACAGCTATTCAGTACCTGTCGACTATCTAGACCATGTTAAAGTGGGAGCGCGCGTAGAAGTCCCTTTGCGGAATAAGCATTATGCGGGAGTCATCAGCCGTATTTTTACAGAAAAGCCAGTAACACCTACTCGCCCGTTTATTAGTTTGATTGACGAAGAGCCAATAGTGTCAGAGACTCATCTTAAACTCTGGAGATGGATAGCTTATTATTATGCCTGTACGGTCGGTGAGGTGATGATTGTTGCGCTTCCCTCTGCCCTCAAGTTGAGCAGCGAGACGAAAATTATATTAAATCCCTATGCTCAGAAATCTGCAACGCCTCCAACAAAACAAAAGAAAAAGGAGTACTTACTGCACGAAGCGCTGCAAACGCAGGAAGAGATTTCTATTTCTGAATTGAGAAAATTATTGGAGCAAAAGAATGTGTATCAATTTTTAAAAGATCAGATCAATAAGAAGCACATCTATATTAGAGAAGAATTAACAGCGAAATATAAACCAAAGTTCGATGATTTTATTAGGCTCATAGCGGGCTGGATGGATCGAGGTGATGAAGCCTTTGAATTGGTCCAGCGATCAGATAAGCAAACAAGAGTTTTATCCAAAATTATCGAATTGCATGAAGATTATATTTGGATTCCAAAGTCTATTTTATACAAGCAAATAGATACCAATAACAGCGTTGTAAAAGCACTTGAGAAGAAGGGCTTGATCGAGATTGTTAAGCATCAAGTCGATCGAATCCAAGTCAAAGAAGAACCTGTTATTGCTGATCAGCGATTGAGTGAATCACAGCAAGTAGCAGCAAATCAAATTGACAATCAGTTTGAGACTAAAAATATTATTCTGCTACAGGGCGTTACGGGTAGTGGGAAAACACAAGTGTATATTGATAAGATTCGTAAGGTTGTTGAAGCAGGTGGGCAAGTATTATACTTATTACCAGAGATTGCTTTAACGGCTCAGATGCTTGGACGTATGCAAAAGGCTTTTGCAAATTCAGTCTTATTTTTTCATAGCCGAATGAATAGTGCTGAGCAGGTGGAGGTTTGGCAAAAAGTATTGCAAGGGCATCCTATTATTCTTGGTGCGCGGTCTTCTATTTTTCTGCCGTTTCGGGACTTGAGTTTAATCATTGTTGATGAAGAGCATGATGGTTCGTATAAGCAGCAGGATCCAACACCAAGATACAATGCCCGAGATGTTGCGGTGTATTTGTCGATGTTATATGGATCAAAAATTTTGTTGGGTACTGCAACACCTTCATTAGAAAGTCTTCTCAATAAGTTGGATCAAAAATATGGATACGTCAAGATGACGGAGCGATATGGTGATGCGCAGCTACCTACAATTCGAATCGTAGATCTGAATCCGGATCAAGAATCTAAAAAAGATAAAAAGAAGGACGATACGATCTTTTCTGAAGATCTATTGACTGCCATTCGTAATCGGGTAGAAGCTGGAGAGCAGGTATTGTTGTTTCAAAATCGGCGAGGCTATGCGCCTTCACTGCGGTGCTTCAAATGTACTTGGGTGATGGGCTGCCCCAATTGTGATGTCAGTCTGACAACGCATAAGTTTACCAATGAGATGAGATGCCATTATTGTGGATTCAGGAGTGGAATCGTGAAGGCTTGTCCGACCTGTGGAAATCGAGATGTGAAGTTGATTGGTTTTGGGACAGAGAAGGTTGAGAATGTATTAGCTGAACATTTTCCAGAGTACAAGATTAGACGAATGGATCATGATACAATGCGTGGGAAGAATAGTTATGCGGAAGTGATCTCAGATATGCAAATGGGTAAGATCGATATCTTGATAGGCACACAAATGGTGACAAAGGGATTAGATTTTGATAATATCACGTTGGTAGGGATCCTGCATGCTGATGCGTTGTTTAGCTTTCCTGATTTTAGAGCAGGGGAGAAGGCGTTTCAGCTATTGACGCAAGTGAGTGGTCGAGCAGGTAGGCAGCAGAGTGAGAGTGAAGTGATTATCCAAACATTTGATCCAGAGAATTGGATTATTGAAAAAGTATTGAATTACGATTTTGGTTCTTTCGCTGCTAAAGAATTACAAGAACGGAAAGCATTTAAATACCCTCCGTTTTATCGGTTGATCTCTCTTACGGTTAAACACAAAAACCGAAGACTAAATGGAGAAGCTTCTCAAATAGTAGCTCATTATTTAAGAAAACAATTAGGCAAACGCATCTTAGGGCCAGTCGAGCCTGCAGTCGCTAGAATCAATAATGTTTATCATATGAGCATTCTCATCAAAATGGAAAAAGAGCCCGCGCGTGTGGCAGAAATCAAACAGTTTATTCAACAGGTGATTCTTGTCATGAAATCAAAGAAAGGCTTTTCGAGTGTTCGTGTGAATGTAGATGTTGATCCGTATTAAAATTAAAATTTAAATCAAAATCAAAATTAAAATCAAAATGGAAATCAAAAACGTTTAAGTTTAGCTAATAAGTCCAACACATCTCCGAATTAACACATCTGCAAATCAACACATCATTAGATCAATGCACCCAAAATGCCCAAATAAAGGCAATTGAAGCGATAATCAGTCCGCCCATAAAGACGACGTATGCCTTCTGTAAATACTTATATTTTTTGGCTAATACACTGCCTAAGAAGTACAGGTCTTTTGACAAAGATCCATAAAGCAGGTCTCGATCCTCCATGAGTTTTTTCATACCCCATTCAAATTCTTCCAAAGGCATTTGGTAAAAATTGCCAAAAAATAAAATATTGAGTTTGTTGTCCAAGAATTTCTCGCGTGTATAAGGAGCGGAGCT
Organism: uncultured Saprospiraceae bacterium; assembly: GCA_937959275.1. Taxonomy (GTDB): domain Bacteria; phylum Bacteroidota; class Bacteroidia; order Chitinophagales; family Saprospiraceae; genus CALFUK01. The sequence continues at coordinate 96,318 of CALGLU010000036.1, forward strand.
TACTTTTGGACGTGTCGCAAGGATCGCAAAGAACATGGTGATGATATTCACTGCAATGATGATAATTGTTGGAATCAATAATCGCTCATTGCTATCTATTTTTGGAGCCAAAGATGATAGAATGAGAGATAACATGATGGCTGTTATAGATAATAATATGTTTGCCTTGTTGTCAGCGATTTTACTTAGCTGGTTGTGATTACGCAAAGCGACACGGTACATTGTCTCGACTCCTTTTTCTGGTTTTGCACTATCATGAACTTTTCTGATGCGTTTTAATTCTTCTTTTTGATTGGCTAAGTTTTCTTTTTTCTTTTTATTAAATAGTTTTTTACCACCTTTTGAGTACCAGCTATGGTCCTGTAGAAATTCAATATTTTCAGAAATCCAATCTTCTTGATTAATCTCATCACCATCAATTGTTTCTCTTTCATGACGTAATGATTCTGAATTAACATTGAATGATTTCTTTCCCAGATGAGCTAGATCAGCATCCTTCATAATCGACTCAAGAGCTGTTTTGGGAGCTGCAGTCATTGATGTTGCCAAGATTAAATCTTTGATCAACTCAATTTTATGTTCTGGAAATGCATGTCTTTTCAGGAAAAGGGTAGCGTTTTCAGCACTCAAACTTTCATGTATTGCAGGATTTTTAGCATAGCCTGTATCATGAAAAAGTCCAGCGAGTTGGAGGACTTCTAGGTCTTCAGCGGTAACATTTTCAAATTCTCCGATGCGTGTCGCATCTTCAGATACAGCTATAGAATGTGCAACGCAATGGTAGGTATAGGCTTTATCTGTGAAATATTGTTGAATGTCCTTTTTTGCCAAATCTACGATATCAGTAGAAGGATAAGCTTGTGTCGTTATATCTTTCACTAATTCTGGCATTTTCTAAAGGTATAATCTTTAAGATGGTGTATTATTTGCATAACTTAACTAATAACAACTTAAAAGTGATAGTAATTTTTAACAAATTAGGATGATTTGTGTTTAAAATTAAAATTGTCCAAAATTAATACGTGAATGATTAGTAGTGCAGACATAAAAACCATGAGGAAACCATTTGTTGTTAAGCTAGGGTTTTCTAAACTAATTGATCAATTAGAGGAGACAAAAGCTTCTGGTTCCATGGTCGAGTCCGATTTAGCAGCTTGTGTCCTATCAAAACTGGATGATAGAGATGCACTGCACAATGGCCTGTCTAGTTGCTCTGATTTTGAGGAGTATTCGAAGGATATCCAAACATTGCTAAGTACGCTATTCCCTAAGTCATTAACACAGAATGAGATTAAGGTCGCTCTTGCTCCTATGTCCACTGAGATACTTTTTTCTACTGTTCGCTTTCGGTCCATATTTGGTGACGATGAAGAGATCGAGCATAAGGAATTTGGACATTCAGACGAAGATTCAGTTTACATTATGATGTGCACCCTGATACTTGCATTGCATTATGGATATCCTGTTTCTATGGGTCTACCGACAGTTTATGATGTCATTGATTCGAATGGAATTTTAAAGTATTTCAAGTCTACATATAATGCTGAATTCATCTCAATTCGCCCACTAGGAGAACCACCAATCATCACTGATAAAAAGGTGAAGGAGTTGTATAGTAATTATGAAGATTTGTCTCTTTGGATGGACCTATTTCCACCTGATAGTTGGGAGGTCGCTGGTTTCGGTCTCAAAAGCTTTGTTCACACAAGTGGAGAGGAATCTCTGTCGCGAATTAAAGACTTACTAATAGTTGATAATTCAACGATGAAACGCAAGGATTTTAAGCTCAAAATGGATTCATACATGAGTACCTTGCTAGAGATTCCTAATGTCCAGACTGCATTTATCATGTATGATGAGACTAAGCGGCAATTTCTGAGAGCGAAAGAAGATGAGCAGAGTTTTGCCTTACATGATATGGAGTTTTGTAATAGTGAAGATCTTTTATGTCAATCCAATCTTGACAAAATAGTCGCGCAAAAAGAGAATCTTATCATTTCAGATATCGACGACTTACGCGAAGAAGCTTTTAACCTTAATATTAATAAGAACTTGAAAGCTCAAGGCTTTAAGAGTTACATCATGACTCCTTTATTTGATGGCAATAGATTGCTAGGTGTTATAGAGCTAGCAAGTCATATCAATGGTGTTTTTAACAAGACCCATATTTATAAAATTGACCAGATGAAAGGTCTGTGTATCAATGCGATTAAACGGTACATGAATGAACGAGAGAATCAACTAAGCTCCATTATTCAACATGAGTTTACATCCATCCATCCATCTGTCGAATGGAGATTTAGAGAAGAAGCAGAAAAATCTCTGCACGCAGAGCTAGCCGATGACAGCTATGAAATGGATAAGATCACCTTCAACAATTTAACGGCGCTCTTTGGGCAAATCGATATTTCTGGATCTTCACATGCGCGCAACGAGGGCATTGCGGCAGATTTACAAGAACAAATGGATCTTGTGAAGCATATTGTTGTGTCAGTACGAGCTAATGTTGAGATGCCATTGTTAGACAGTATCTTATATCAAATCTCAATTATAAATGAAAAATTAGCTTCAGATCTTGCTGCTGGAATGGAGCAAGAGGTCATAGAATTTTTACGACTGACCATTAATCCGCTCTTTCAGCAATTAGTAAAGAGAAATGCAGACTATAAGGAGCTAATTGACGCGTATTTTGGTAAAATTGGTGTTGGTCTTGAGGTGATTTACAATAAGCGAAAGGATTATGATGATTCTGTTAAAATGATTAATAGGCATTTGTCTAGTCGAATGGATAGTGAGCAAGAATCGGCGCAAAGCATTTATCCGCACTTTTTCGAAAGATATAAGACTGATGGTGTTGAGCATAATATGTACATTGGTCAGGAGTTAACACCTGAAATTTCATACAACAAATTGTATTTAGATAATCTTAGATTATGGCAATTGAAAACGATGTGTCAACTTGAAATCGAACACCATAATCGTTTGCCAGACTTGCCCGTCCCTTTAAAAGTAGCGTCACTCATTATGGTCTATTCGAATCCATTGGCGATTCGATACAGGATGGATGAAAAACAATTTGATATCGATGGTGCCTATAATGCCCGCTATGAAATCATAAAAAAGCGGATTGACAAAGCGCATGTTAAAGGAACGACGGAGCGGATTACACAACCAGGAAAGATTGTGATTATCTACACTCAACCGCATGACTTAGACGAATATTTAAATTATATAAATTACCTCAGTTACCAAGGTTTTATAAAAGGTGAGCCTGAGCTGTTTGATATTGAAGATTTGCAGGGTGTGATTGGATTGAAAGGCTTGCGTGTTGATTTAAATATTGACTACGAGGTGGAGGAAGAGTCCGAAAAAAGTGCTCTACCTGAGAAAAAGCTAAGTGATGAGATTCGAGTTTAGTCATAATCCTGTTCTAATATAGCCGTATTAAAAATATTAAAATGCATATTGGTCTCACACCAATATGCATTTATGTTTCATGTAATCACTATTTTATTTTATTACAGATTTGACCAGTTTTTCTAATTCTGCTAAGCGATATTCTAATGAGAGAATAATATCCTGCTGTTCGTTAATGGCTTGGATGGCAAGTGGAGAAAATCCAAGGTAGTTGACGCCAAGACGACCATCCTCCATTTCAGAAACTAAGTCAGGGAATACAGTTTGTACGTCTTGTGCAATGAATCCAGTCGTCTCATTTTCATTCCCTATATAATTATACTTTTTTAATTGGAGCTGTCGGACTTTAGGTAAAACCTGCTCGGTATTAACTATGTTTTCTTTGGTTCTACGGTCACTAACATGAATCCAACTGGGATTGCCTGCTGCATTAATGGTCAATGTGTGATGGTAGCCAAATCCGTTCGAATACCTATAGAATCTCAAGGCTCCTGTTCCTGCATGATCTCGAAGCTCTGTTAAACGTCTGTTTGCAATATCAACAGTATAGACGCGGCCGAATGTCTTTAGATCATATTCTAGAGGAAAAGCATCAGCAGTATTCCGTGGTCCCCAATAGGCTCTTTGGCTGGGTCCCAATAAGAATAAGTTGTCAAACGGGTTGTCATAATGATTAATGCTTAATGTGTTTTTTGTCAATTGACTATAAATAACGTTTTCATTCGTAACCTGAAATCCAATAGGCGCATCGGCTATTCTTAAGTGGGTATCAGATAGATTAGAAAAGGCGGCTCCGCTAATATCTTCATAAATTAAGCCAGTAGGGAAATGGACAGATATTCCCGGGTTGGCAATTCTAAGGTTTAGTCGTTTATTGTATTGCTCTATCTCAAGTGGATATGATTGGGCCATACTGAAAGAATTGATTATTATAGAAAGTAATAGGGGAAGAATTCTTTTGTGTATCATTTAATTTTTTTTTGAGTTTGAGTTTATGAATATTATGAAATAATTATTACTTCATTCTTTGTTGGGATGAAATAGGAAGTTTACAATGCAAAGTTATTGCTAGTCTATAAATGATGAATCATGAATTTTCGGTATTTTGTATTGACTTGGACGTGTGATGTAGAGTTAAGAATATACAGAGTTAGAGTATTTATATTAAATTTGATAAAAGGTCAATATGTGGTATAATCACAGTTATTGTTCAATTCGATCAAGCCCTAAAACAGAAAAATGAGTTCACTTTTAACAACCCCCAGAGATACAGAATTAAAGGAAGTCCAACGTATTTTTGATTTACAGCAAGACAATCAATTTCAGGTAGCAAACAAAACAGCTCGTGAACGTAAAGCAATACTCAATACCTTTCATAAAGCAGTTTTAAAATATCGACCCCAGATAAAGGAAGCATTGTTTAATGATTTTCGGAAGCATCCGAGTGAGGTAGACTTGACTGAAATTTACCCAGTTACAAGTGAGTTAAAGCATGCAAAACGTCATATTAGTCAATGGATGAGACCTCAATCTGTTGAGACTCCCTTGGCTTTACTTGGATCAAGCTCACATATTCGTTACGAACCCAAAGGAGTGGTGTTAATTATTTCTCCTTGGAATTTTCCTGTGAACTTAACCTTTGGACCACTTGTCTCGGCAATTGCAGCAGGTAATACAGTCATGATTAAGCCATCAGAAAACACGCCTCATTCGTCCGCAATCATGAAAAAAATAATTGAGGAAGTGTTTGACGAAACCGAAGTCGCTTTGGTTGAAGGAGGCATTGAGACCTCATCAGCTCTATTGAAATTGCCATTCAATCACATCTTTTTTACAGGAGCTCCCTCTATTGGGAAAATTGTAATGGAAGCTGCTGCTAAACACTTGACCTCCGTCACCCTAGAACTTGGTGGGAAGTCACCAACAATTGTAGATGAAACTGCAAATGTAGAAACTGCTGCTCGCCGCATCGCGTGGGGCAAATTTTTGAATAATGGTCAAGTCTGCATTGCACCTGATTATATCTTTGTCCATAAAAGTAAAAAGGCTGCCTTTATAGCTGAAGTCAAAAAACATATAAAACAGTTTTATACAGAAGATGCTTCTATCGAATCCTCTTATGCGAGGATAGTGAATTCGCGTCATCATGAACGAGTGAGCAGTTATGTTGCGGATGCGGTAGAAAAAGGAGCAAAAATAGAAATAGGAGGAAATTTTGATAGCGCGCAGAATTATATAGCTCCTACGGTGGTCAGTAATTTACCTAAAGATGCAGTTCTATTAGAAAAAGAAATATTTGGACCTATCTTGCCAATCGTAGAATACACAAAAATCTCTGAGGTGATAGAGTCAATTAATGCAAAAGAAAAACCACTAGCCTTATATATTTTCAGCAAAAGCAAAAAAAATATAAACCATATTCTTGCCAATACGAGGGCAGGAGGTAGCTGTATTAATCACGCTGCTGTCCATTTTTTTAATAGCAATTTGCCCTTCGGCGGATCGAATAATAGTGGTATTGGGAAAGGACATGGATGGTACGGATTTCAAGCTTTTTCTAATGCACGAGGTGTTTTAAAACAGCATGTGCCCAATGCTTTAGAATTATTATTGCCACCCTATAACAAGTTTAAACAAAATCTGATTGATTTGACAATCAAGTATTTCTAACTCAATTAGTACTTGTTCTTGTAAATTAAAGTGGAGCCTATCGGAATCGAACCGATGACCTCTTGACTGCCAGTCAAAAGATGGTCTTATTTCTTTAATTATCATATTATTTCATTTATCTTTATCAAGTGGTTGCACGTTCGATAAATTAAGGCTTTGCAATCAAAAAAATTATCATTGTATTTCATTATATGTCTTTTAGTGATTATGTTCATGTATCAAATTATGTATCAAATTTTATTTTCTGTAATATGAGTAACGCTACCATTTCAGTTTATCTAGACAAAAGAAGACTACGGAAAAAAGATAATCTATATCCTATTCAAATTAGAGTGCATCATTTGGGTAAGCGAAAGTACTATGCTACTGGCTATAAAACCGACGAGATAACATTTGCCAAAATGTTTATGGGAGAAAAAGGAAACCTCAGTAGTACTAACAAAATTGTAAAGACCACCATTTTAAAAAACTCACTTGAAGGTGATGGAATCATAAAAGAGTTAGGAAACAAATTCACATTCTCACTATTTGATGAGTTATTCATTTACTCCAAGAAAAAGAGATATACTGTATTTGAAGCTTTTGCGAAGTACCAAGAGGAAAAAATATCAGTTTCCACCAAAGAAGGATATAAGGCAGCTTCAAACTCATTCAAGTTATTTTTAAAAGAAACTGGAAGAAACAAAACATTACATTTTCAAGATGTGACTGCTGATTGGATGCAAGAATATGAAGACTGGATGATATCAGAAGGTAAGTCATTATCTACTGTAGGAATCTATGCAAAATATATGCAAAGACTCTTCAGTAAATTCAATAAAATCAAAGGAATACAGCCATTTGGCAAAGACGAATATATTATCCCCTCTACCCTAAATATCAAAAAGGCATTGAAAGTTGAACAAATAAACTATATATATCACTTTCCTTGCGATAGTGGTAGCAATATGGAGTACTGTCGCGATATATGGGTTTACAGCTATCTTGCAAACGGATGTAACATGAAAGACATTGCAGGTCTTAAATGGAAGAACTATGAAAATGGTAAGATTACATTTTACAGACAAAAGACGCGTAACTCAAAAAAGCGAAAATTAGCACCGATTGAAATTCTCCTTACAAAAGAGGCAAACGCTATACTTATGAAGTATTGTACAGACAATACAGACGATGAAGCCTATATACTCCCCATCTACACAAAAGACATGACACCTAAACAGAAACACGATAAAGTCAGACAAGAACTAAAGAATGTCCGAAAATGGATAAACAGAATATGGCAAAAGTTAGGCTATGAAGGAAAGATTGATTTCCAAGCGGCACGTCATAGCTGGGCATCAGTTTCAAGAAATGCAGGAGTTGACAAATCTTATATTAGTCAGGCTTTAGGCCATTCGTCGCAGCGAGTAACGGACTTATACCTTGATTCCTTCGAAGAGCAAAAGATTAAGGAGAATCAATCACATTTACTAGACACCACTAGAACATATTTGAAAGTAGTGTAAACTGAAACTTTGAATCATTATGACTAGAACTTTGAGGATTTTGCTTGACATTCATGAAATATTGAAAAACGAAATTGGAGAATCTGCTACTCCAGAAATAAAAGAGAGAGTACCCTACTTGCTAAAAATTAATCCTGCAACAGATAGGACTTATGATAAAGATTGTGACGAACGACGGCTTTCAAAAGTATATGATTGTAATGAAGCAATAGAGGTAATTGATGATTATCGCAAGTCTCTTGAGGTTTGGAGGATTGAAATTTTAGAGCTGTTCGAATTATATCCTAGAAAACTAAAAAAACTTGTTCCTTTAAAATACATCACTCAAGGTCTATTCCCACTAATTTACCAGCAATACGATGAAAACGGAAATGTAACAGCGACAAAGAGTACTCAGTATTTTGGTAAAGGTGATATACCAACTTATGATTCAGAAGTCTACTATAAATATGTTGCATTATATACTATGGCAAATACTGAAATACCTAAAGCAGAAGTTTACAGGACACATATAGAAGAATTCAACCTTAAAATCATAGGAGTAACAGAAGATACTTTAAAGGCTGGTGTAAATAGGGTTAGGAACAAAAGAATACAAAAGAAGCTTTACGACTATCTTAAAAATTCTGATTCATGGGAACAATTAAATAAGTTAGTTGATGCTTATGATAAAGGCTCTATTAAATCTCTGTTAGAAGACATAAGACTAAAAGAACAATAATAATAAAGTACGGTGCGAAGTACGCGTACCATGATTCGCTAACATACGTTTTGATATAATTTTACTGTCATTAGTAAACATTTAATAAAATATAATGGCAAAGGAAGTTAAGTCACTCAAGCAAATCCACGAAGAATTCGACCTCTCACCCTCAAGACTCCATAAAGCGACGATGCTTAATGAGTTTCCCTTTTTTAGGTTAGGCTCACAAAAAGTAGACGCTAAAAAAGATACTCGTAAAATCTTCGTGTTTAGGGATGACATCATAAAATGGTTGACTCAGAATCGAGTCCCATCTAAGAGCGAGATCGAAGCTCAATCAGCAATCCCTGCGTAAATAAATTATTCCCTAAACCAAAAATGGTCTTGACGTGCGAGTCGAAGACCATTAAATTTTTAAATAGAAAGCATGATAAATATACAACATTTATTTCTGTGTCTCCAAATGGCAGGAGACAAATCGCTCAAAGAGCATAGCACGGTTGACGGCCTAGCATCCCAAAAAGAGCCAATAGAATCTTTAAACTTGAGGCTCTCAGACATGCGCAACATAACTGCAAAATACAAGTCTGGAGCATATTCTTTCAGTGGTCGAATAGTTGCGACAGTGGAAAGTGCAACATCGTTTCTGTGTAACGGATGGCGTTGGTTAGTAGTGGTAGATGATCCAGAATTAGCAGCAATGCCTGAAGATGAAAAAGAGACAATCCTTGCAGTTGAACTTTATGATTTCCTTAATCGTAAAAAGTATATTACTCAATGATAGTTAAATGGATAAAAGTCTCCGTGAATTTATTCGATGATGAGAAGATCAGACTAATCGAGGCAATGCCCGAAGCTGATGCAATACTCAATATATGGCTTAGATTAATTCTTTTAGCAGGGAAGACTAACGACTCAGGACTCATTTATATGATGGATAATGTGCCGTATACAGATGAGATGCTTTCCACCTTATTCGATAAGAAACTAAATATTATAAGGCTTGCAGTTGATGTGTTTGAAAAATTTGGCATGATTGAAATACAAGAAGATGGGAGTATACTTCTTAGCAATTTCTGCAAGTACCAAAACATTGAAAGATTAGAAGAAATAAAAGAGCAAAACCGACTTAGACAAGCAAAGTTTCGGGGCAAAGCAAAGCAGAAAAAGCAACTTAGTTCTGGCAGTGAAAAAGACGTAACGTTATCAGTAACGTTACCTAACGGAACAGATAAGAGTAAGATAAAGAATAAGAATAGTATATATAGTCGGGTTATAGATCATCTTAATTCTAAGATTAAGACTAAGTATAGAACATCAACAAAAAAAACACAGAGTTTAATTCAAGCAAGATTAAATGAAGGATATAAGGAAGAGGATTTTATTAAAGTCATTGAAAATAAAGTGGAAGACTGGTATGACGATAATAAAATGTCGAAGTTCCTCAGACCATCAACTTTATTTGGGGACAATTTCGAGTCTTACTTGAATTCACCTAAGAAATCGAATGAGAATGAATCAGATTATATTAAACCATATCAAAAAGGCTCAGAATGAGAGAACAATCAATACATAGCATTGAAAAAGCATTAATTGGTGGATTATATTTGAAAGCATCAGTTTACTTTGATCATCATAAGGAACTACATGTAGGATTATTTTCAAATGATAAAACTTTAAAGTTATTCAATGAACTAAAGCGAATCAGAGAATCTAATCGAAAACCAGAAATCATAAGCCTATCAGATAAACTATCAATACCTAGTGAATTTATTACTGACTGCACTAAAGAGTGGAGGTCAAAGCCAACTGAGTACATTGATGCTCTACAGTCAAATTTTCTTAAAGATCAGCTTTCAGGAATTCATTCAAATGCCGCTATGGAGATTGAGAGTGGTACAGATCCAATAGAAGCGACAGAGAATGCAAGTAAGCAAGCAAATGAAATCATCGGAACTAATTTAAATGAAGATTGTGGTATCAAGGCGGCTTGTCTTGAGGCAATGGATGAGATTCAGGAAGCAAAAAATAATAAAGGAGTAGTTGGCATCAGTACGGGAACTGAAGACCTTGATGATATGATAGGTGGCTTTTGCAAAGGTGATCAAGTAGTCTTAGCAGCTCGCCCAGGCATGGGTAAAACGACACTAGCAGCTAACTGGTTAATTGAAGTTGCAAAGCAAGATATACCCGTCATGTTCTTTTCGTTAGAAATGACAAAGGCTCGCTTCATGCAAGTTTTGGCAGCTATCATTTCGGGTGTATCCACAAAGAAAATGAGAAACGGAGACATCACCGCAAAAGAAGATGGATTAATTCAAGATGCATTTGATTGGCTTTATCAGAAACCAATTTATATTTCTACCAGCTCCAGAACTATTGATCAAATAATTGGATCAGCAAGATACTATGCCAGAAAGCATAATGTAAAAGTTTTCTTCTATGATTATATACAGATTTTTAAAGGTGGTGAAAAGGGCTGGAATACTACCTATAGAATTGTCGACTACTCGCAAAGATTAAAAGCATTCGCTAATGACTACAAAGTTTCGAATGTAGTCCTGTGCCAAGTGAACAGAAGTGTAGATAGAGATGGCAACAATTTAAAACCGAATCTAGCGCACATTAAAGATTCAGGAAGTATTGAGCAGGACGCCACTGCTGTTTTAATGATGTACCTCCCAGAACCAAAGGAAAATCCCAACCTATTTCAGATCATCCTCAGAAAAAATCGATTTGGAGACAAGTCATCTCTGATGAGGCTTTGGGTGAAACGGAAATTTATAATGACAGACCAGCTACCTACTAACGAAGAATCAACACCATTCTAATGAATTCTCAATGTCAAATAAAAGTGGCTTGTCTAGGTGGGGAATTTGAGTTTGTAGGTAAGTCTGAAACAATAACAGTAGCAGCGGAATATGTGACCTATAGTCAATTACCGAATAAACATATAATTGAAAATGTTGCTCCTGAATGGGTTATGACAGTGATCTCAAAAAAGAACCTCAAGAATCTTTACGAATTAAGAAATCAAGAGCTTGACTTAGGAAAGGTCAAGCCAAATATTAATTATAAACAACAAAAATTATTTTAATGAAAATGACAGAACAAGAAATTAATCTAAAGACAAAACACTTTAAAAATTGGTGTACTCAGAATCCTCAACTGGCTCTAGAGGTAATGAAAAACAGTCCTCTTTATTCAGAAGAAACTGTTGATGACATACTTATATCGGCTAAGGCAACTCGTAATGGTCTTATCTATCGTGGGATGGACATCACGGAAGAAGAATGGGCTATTGCTGAGAATATTGCTAAAGAGCAATCTAGCACTCCTGAGAGTATTCTCTTTGAGACAATTGACTTGATGCGTGAAAGTGCGGATTCAATAGGACTTATGGCTCGCTTAAGGAAACAACTAGAGGCATAATACTTACCGATCAGATTTAAAATGGTTGCATGACATTAGTTGATTGCAACCATTTTTTAATTAGATATTTGAGAGTTCTCTAGTTTAAATCATTCCAGCCAGTATCAGTACATAGCTTTAGTTTATTTGGAGTCACTGAGCTAACTAAGCACTTGGTAGCCGTTTCAATTTAAAGCATCTGTGAGACGTTTCGGATTAATCATTAATAATCCTTTTGACTTATCAAAATCAATATTAAACCAAGAATTATTGTTAAGCATGTTTTCTTCAGACAAAGCAATTGTACTACCATTCATTTGATTAACTACAACTGAAAACCCTGTTGTATTTTTAGGTAGTGATATTGGCCTTCCCTTATTCCAATTTATAGTTTCAGTCCCCACTGGAATCTTATCAGAATTGATCGTCGTTTTAGTTTCAACATAATTTATATCCAGCTCTAAATGACCTCTTGCATCTTTAGCAAATGCAAAACACCCTCCATAGTTCACTAAATTTCCAATAACTTGAAAGCTAGATTCTGACTTACCATTTAAATTGTAATAGGATTCACGTCCTTTTTTTCGTTTCACTATGGATATACTATTTGGATCTATTTTGAATTCATTACTAGTTCTACTGATAGTCTTGGTTATTTTTCTACCTGGCCTTTTGCAGCAGCAGTGTGAATTCCATTCTTTATATTTTGCTTTTCTTTTAAATTTTTTAGTATTTGATTTTTTCGTGTATGCAATAATTTCAATATCTGCCATTTTTTCAGGAATATTTTGCAATGACACCTTGTAAGTGCTTTCAACTGTTTTCCAAAAAAAGATCCAGTATTTCTCCTTTTTGAAAATCTTTAATTCTCCAATCAAGTCTTTATATTCATTTCCATCTTTTACACTGGAACAATCACAGTTGAACGTAAGGTTATTTGTTGTTTCACCTATAAGCTCACATTCTTTCCCATCTATATTTAATGTTGGCGTTTTATAATCTAATAAAGATCCACTTATATTAATTTTGGCATTTTTTAAGTCTTTATTGGCTAGAATGTACTTAGGCTCAAAATTAGATATTTTAGGATCACGATTTGCAAATGGAAGAACGGATAGTGTAGATGAGAACTGATTCATAACCTTCCTAGTATTTTCCACCGTCTGGTCTTGGACAAGTAGTATATTGTTTAGTGTACTATTAGTATCTCTAAAGAACTTTTGTTCTAATTCTGTTAGCTGATCAAAGGTTTTATCTAAAATCTTAGATGCACTATTCTCCATGTTACCAATTAATATTTCTATGATTTGTTTTGTTTCAAATGCATTTTTGCTATAGGAATAATCCATTTCATTTATTACTGATCTTAATTCATTCGCAATATGTGTAACAATATCTTTTACTGCTGTTCCTCCAACAATTTCTAATGCTGCTCCTACTTGGGTGTTTGCTTGAGATAGTGAAGTAAGGACAATAAGAAAAGAGACAATCAATTTTTTCATGATTAAGGTAATTTTTAATTTATAATAGCGTCTACATTAACTCTATGTCAGTATACATGAAAAAGTAACCCATCGAACAGATTATTTTTTAATGTAAAATCCGTCACTATTCAACAAATTTTCCATCTATACAATGAATGACTTACACAACATCCCACTACATCAATCTACTTGATGCGATAATATACGAGCTGATGATTGAGTATAACCAGTCAACCAACTTTGAAGAAAAAGAAACTATTGCAGCTTTGGCTGTTGAGTTGAAGGGGATAGTTATTTATCGCTTGCTGGAGAAACACCCAAAACAACATCGGACTTATAGATAAACTCTTCTTTGTCAAAATCTTCCTTATTGATGTCCTCAGACAGTTCCTTTTTAAAACTATCAATGAAGGTTCGGATTGTGTCGTCCTGTTCTTTGTGCATCATCTCGTTTGTTATAAAGGTTTTATAGACAGCCCATTCACCATTCATTTGTACATCTCCTAAAAGTAGACCGTTTTTTACTTTAGTCATTGTGTATAGAACGCCATCCTTTCCTTCTCGCGCTTTTCCCATTTGGGTAGGATTGTTAGTAAAAAAGTGTTTGACCTTCTCCAAAGGCTCATTAAGTCCGAGCGACATCCTTGTATTATACCTATTGAATAAGTGACCATTGTAAACAATTAGACCTTCATTTGATGCAGGAATTTTGAGCACTCTAAGACCAATTTTACTAAAATAATAGGTGTATACAGTCCAAGCAATGGAATCTAATCCTTTGTATGAGTTTGATGAAAGTGATTTATTTAATACTAATGTCCAGTTGTTCTTTAGCTTTGATTTAAAGCTGTGTGATTGGCTATAGCTTTTCTTTTTATCTATCTTATTCTTTCGTCTCTTTTTATCATAGTCCTTAACTATTCTATCTATTGAGTGTTGTATAGCTTGGTAATCTTTTACAACCTCAATGTAGACTTCTGAATCTGTCATTGTATTTACTAGCATATTGTTCGTATTATATTCCTTGAATTTAAATTAAGCAAATCGTGTTACATCCCTATGAATTATGTAACATTTCAATAAACCCTGCATCAACTAAGGTGCAGGGTTAAGAGATCATATTTGATTCAAGTTGCCTAATTAAGGGAACAACATACCCTATTAGCCTTTTCTTGCTTCAATTCCGATATTTTCCTTTCGGCTAACATCATTTCGAAATCTATTGTGTGAACTTCTCTTTTATTATCTGTAGAAGATAGTTCGACCCTAAGACTTTTAAGTTCTGCTTCTTGGCCTTCAATTAGATTGTCAAAATTCATTTAGTTTGATTTAGTTTTTAAAAAAAGAGGACAGGATATACCATCCCGTGAAATTAGTCCTTACTCAATTCAACTTTATGGATAGAGTAATTCATGTGTTAGTAATATACAGACTTAATAGCCCTACACCTATAAAGGCGCAGGGCTATCAGAAATACTTATTTAAATTCAATCTGATTATGAGTGCCTAGCTGATTTTACCAATCAAGGATTTCTGCACACAATATAGTCCGCTACGTTTAATGATCGCTTCTGGATAACGGCTTTTAATGGTGGTTGGGTTTTTTACACCTAATATGATTGCCATTTTCGTAATCGGCACAATATCAATGTCCTTGTAGGCTAAAATGGTTAATTCTCTTTCAGTCATTATTATTTATTTTGATGAGTTAGAAATGTGAAAATAAAAACCCTATACCAATAAATGTATAGGGTCTAAGAACAGTTAGATTTATGCAGTACGTCGGCTTATTTACTTTTTGCGCTTTCAGCATCAAGATATTTTTTGGCATCCCTAAACAAAGACTCAGGTAACATTTCAATGTCAACCCTGCTAATTATTGAATCTGCATATAGTTCCCGACATTGATCTTCTGGTATCTTCGTTACATGGGAGAAACTAGAAATTTTCATGTATTCGACTCCCTTCTGTAGGTCTAAGGACTTGTATGCATTTATGAGGTTATTGTCTACGACACTCAGATTAAACTCTAAGCAACTATCGAGATCAGAATCTGTCACACTGGGGATTGTCCTTTGCACGTGGGCCAAGACGTCAGGTCTAGATATATCTAGTTTGTTTATTATCTTTTCTGTGTTTGCTTTCTCTTTTTTCAATTCTTCGATTTTCAGTAGCGTCTCTTTGTAAAACTTAGTCATCAACTGTACATGTTGGTTAAATTCCTTTTGGCTTACGCCTAGATTTTTTTGAATGTCTGTATTATTCATAGTATTTATTGATTTGATTTATTGAATTAGCAATAAGAGCAGCTTACGCTGTCAATTCATTTTATTAAGTGGTGTTAAAAGGTGTGTTAAGGGTGTTTCTCTAGGTGTTTCTTTGGGTGCTATGCCGCAAGGATTCTTTCTATCCTTGCGCTTCTCCATCCATCAGCTGTGACGAACTTGATAACATCAGGCGTATACTTTGCTTCTGTCTTAGCCTTATACTCCGTAGCAAGCTTTAGAGTGGCATTAGCGATTCTTATCTCACCGCTTGTTTTTCTGAATTTCAAAGCGATTGTGCCACTTTTTAAAGCGTTGATGATTCGATTTCTTTTCCAAGCTGCCTTAAGAGCTTCGCTGAAAGTCTCGTATATGCCTTTATTGAAAAAATACCATGCATCTGTAAAAATCTGCGAACGGTTAACAGAAGCTTTTGCCTCTGTTGCTGGTAGTGGTAGATTCTGGAAGAATTCAGCGAAGTATCTATCTATCATTTCAGTAGGTAGAGTTGTTTCTGATTTGATTTGAATTAGCTCGTCTGTCGTCAACCCTTCAAATGCTTTTGTCAGCTTCTTATTCTCGCTAAATCCCTCATCCCATGTTGATTGATTAGAATTCATTTCCCAATGGCAAGGAAAATTATTAAGTCTTTCTGTTAAGGTTTGAATGTTTGATGTGTTTTTCATAGTATTATTTTTATACTACAATAATATAGTATTATTTTAATACTAACAAGTATTTATAGTATTTATTTTATACTATTTTTACGTATATTTGCTAGATGAAAGTTTTTAAAACAAAAAAAGAAGCTATCCGCTATTGTATGGATAGAATAAAGCCTTCAACTATAGGACTAGACAATTATAACAGATTCAGGCAGTTGAAAAAGAGGTATGAAGAAAATCCCGAATCGGTCAAAGATAATGCTACAAAGAATCTTTTTAATGTATTTGGCATCTCAGAGAATTGCACCTATGAATTAGATGAATCAAAGGCAGAATACAACCAGAAACAAGATTGAAACTACTTACTTACATAAACACCATCATTAAGCTTGAGCCAAACACAATTAGCAATAATGCAAAATTGGTGTTGATCTATATGATTAGCAATTGTGATGAGGCTGGAATATGGAAGGTAGACAAAGAAGCCTACTATCAAAGCTTTGGTATGAAGTATTCTAAAGAATGGATATTGTTAGGACTTGGTTTCTGGTTAAAGTATTTAGACGAGGACAGAATCATTATTCCTGAATTTCTTCAACACAGATACGCAGGGCAATTGAAGAACATCAACAACACAAAATATAACCCTCTAAATAAGCTTCGAGCTTGTATCGATTCGCATAGTCTAAAATTCGATGCTGAAAAGATGCAATTAATACCCCGTTCAACGGTTGAATCAACGGTTGAATTAGCGACGATAGCTGAAAAGATGACTATTGATGCCACTCAGAGCAAAAAAGTCGCTTAGAGGGCTTATATTTAAAGCCTTGATTTCTCCTAAGATTCAATACATATATTATATATATTGTATATATTGTATATATATTAAGATTTTGTTATATATTTAAGGTAAGCAATTTTCTACTTGAGAAAGTTGTTTATATGGATCGATGGCATTACATTTGCAATCCTTTATTTATTACTTACTTACTTAATTCTGCTGGTGATGGACGAAAAAATCATAAATGAATTATTAGAACGGGACATTGACAACATAGAGGTTGGACAAGACTTTTTAGACGATATGGAAAAAGAACGAGTGGACTCTAATAATGAACTAGACAGTCACAATGACATAGATCCTGACACAATGTCACTTACTATCTCTCTCTCCTAGAGGGCCTATAGGCAATTACATCTACTCAAAATCCATAAAAATAGTTGCAATTACTCAAATTCACAAAGGAAAACTTTGCAAATGCTTGTTCTTATTATTGGAATTACCCTGAAGAAGTAAAGGCTAAAAATCAATTCAAATATTTTCATGACTACTTATTAAGGCAAGATTGTAATAGCATATTAGTAGAATCTAACTATGTCAGCAAGGATTTCCTCGATAATTACCAATTTTATTTTGCTTCGAGTTATAAGAATTATAACAAGAGATGCATTAGACTTCATCTATTTTCTAAGAATGTCACTGCAAGTGATCTTCAGGAGTATATACTAAACAGCAAATCACATCTTGAAGCTTTCGAATCCCACTATTTAGGTTTTATAGTTATCAGGCCAATACCTCAAAAGATATTTGGATTTTCATTACTAAAGACTTACAAAAATCTGTCTAAGGATAAGTTTTTTTGGGGTGTTAGACCTTATGGTGTGAACATCTTTGGTAGGAAATATAGCTTTCTCGCACTTGCTTTTCAAGAACAAGATGGCACGTTGTCAGCGTGTGCAACTACAGCTATTTGGGTGACATTAAGTAAAGCAAATTATCTCAATTATACATTATTAAGAACACCAAACCAAATAACTAAAGATGCTGGAATTACTTCAAATTCTGGTGGTAGATTATTCCCGAACAAGGGACTTACGATTTCTCAAGTTTGCAACTCAATTGTTCGATCTGGATTAGATACAGAAGTAACATTGGCTAAAAGAATCAAAAGACAAAATATTTTAAATGAATTTAATAAAGAAGAACATTTTAAAGTTCATGATTTAGGAAGAATATTTGATTTGGATAATTCAATGCATATCAGGCCAAATCAAATAAAAAGGGTTTGTAATGCTTATAGTCAATTAGGTATCCCAATACTATGTACCCTTCAGCCATATAAAGGCTCTGTACTTCACGCTATCGCAATTAATGGCTATAAGAAGATTGAAATTGATGATAAAACAATACACAACATAAATAAATTTCATTTTGAGAGAATTGAAACGCTTTATGCCCATGATGATCAATGGGGACCATACACTAAAATTGAATTTGATTCAAGTAAGGAATATGGGGTTGATACTATATGGACAGAGAAAAAATATCTAGATGACAGTAGCAGATTTATTTCAATTATTGTCCCAGTTTACAAAAAAGTAAGAATCAATTTTAATGACGTCGAAAAAATTATAAATGACCTTAACTCTATATACCAATTAATATTTAAAGATTTAACTGGTCCTATTAAAATTACTTATGATTACTTCGTAATTGATAGCAATGAATATAAGTCTTACGTCAATTCGGAATCAACCATTTCAGATATTGAAAAATTAAAATTTGTTCTTACATCATTACCCAAATTTGTTTGGATAATAAGAGTTTACATTAACAGTAAAATTGGGTGGGATTTGATATTGGATGCGACAGATGTAAATTCAAATATGATTGGAATTTCAAAAATTACTTATGGAAATAATCCTAAAGAATTAAACCATGTCATCAATAGGACAATATTTAAATTTAGAGATACAATTGATACACACATTTCATTTAATTCGATTAATAAAGATTACGTTTTCAAACTAATTACAACAAATATGGAGTACAATTACATAACTCTTGCAGAAAACATATTGAAAGAAAATTTTGGGGACACCAGTTTGGAATCAATTGTTGACAAAAGGGAATTAATTATTGCGTTCTTGGAAAAGAAAGAACTTGATGAACAATTAACTGATAATGAAATTGCTAGTTGTTTGGAGACATTTGGGTTTATTCCAGAAATTGCTGGACAAGTATTGCCTTACATTCCAATAATGTGGGCTTCTTTTTCTGCATGTAGATATTTTTACGACCTTTATAAGGGTAAAAAAGTAGATGAATGGAGTAATGAGGAAAAAAGTAAATTTCTAAACTTTTTAAGGAATGAACTAGCATCTCTAAAGGATGTTAATGTAGAGGTTTCAGATGATAATCTAGGTGGCTTGTCTTAAGTTTTTCATTTTATCTCAACCTCCAACACGGAAGTAAGCCCTTTAGGGAGTTTTCTTAATTTAGGTTTCCACATAACAGGATTAGCCTCGATTAGCCTCTGTAGTCTCCTATACTCAACAGCAACAACATCTTGACAAGCATGCATAAAACGTTTACGATTAAGAGTTTGTAAGAACCAGAACAGATCAACCAGCTTTACAAGTATTGGAATAGGGTCAGTGTTGTGCGTATCATTGACCACATAGTCCGCAAAGGCTTTCCATACAGTTATTTTGTGTTTCTCTACGTATTCGTCGGCCTTGGCTAATAGGGTTTGTTTTCTACCTTTCATATTGTCATCCTCTTGAAGTCCTTGCCTCCAGAAATTCATGCTTTCAGCCCAGAATTTGGGATTAAACAAAATTGATGCTGCCTCTACTTTATGAATGTGTTTCTTGACCTCTCGGTATGCTGCAAGCGAGTCATTCTTATATCTTCCATTATTATATTCATGTAGAAACTCTATATGAATAGGCTTCAATTCAGTAAAGTTAGGCTTGTCTTTTATCAGAGATTGCAAAGAAACCGTCTTATCTGATTTCCACCTTCTACACAAACGATATATGTCGTCTTCACCTTTTTTTGCGATCCTATAGATCAATGTATTTGCATTCTTGAATTCTGTATTTGCTTTAATCGCTTCAATAAAGCTTTCATCTTCTGAGGCTTTTAGGATATAATCTAAGTCTCGATCTACTTTACTTTGGGTCATGTATTTTTCTTGCAAAGTTGGTGTGATGACTTCATGAAGCTGGTTCGTTAAAAATGGTAACAAAAATTAACAAGTAGACATGAGATGACACATAAGGTAATTTTGAATCATGATTCACTTTCAATCTTATACGTGGTTTACTGTAGCAGAAGTTGCTCAAAAATTACAACTAAGCAGGAAGACTATCTATAAACTTATTGAACGAGGCGAATTAGCGTCAGAAAGAAAATTCAATCGTGAAATGATAAGTGAGTCAAGTCTAGTTAATTACTTGACACCAAAAAATAAATCGGTTAATCATTCACTTGAGGCTCTACAATCTACAAGGTAGTGGAGTCTCTTTTTTTTATATCCCAAAAGCAGAAATTATGAGTCGTTTTGCACAAGCACATAAACAACAAAGTCGAGAAGACAAAATGAAACTAATAGAGCTGCGTCTAGCCATTCAGAGACAATGGAAAGCAGCTAAGTTCCAAGCCGAAACCAAAATTGATCCTTCCAGAAAAAACGATTGGTTACAGACTAAGAGTGATGAATTGAAGGGTATATACAGACCTAAGTTAGTAGAGTTAGGTCATACCAATGGTGCAGGATTCTGGACAAGCCTGATAGACTAATAGAAATAGTGAGCAACTCTCTAAAGATAGACGGCATAAATTACCCTAAGTCAGATATTCTGGGTATTGATACGTTTTCATTAGTAATAGAAGAGGACGAAGATTCCAAGGTACTTGAAACAACGTTGTCTGAAGAACTAATTCTTAAAGGTCAAGCATACACAGACTTGAAGAGTGAATTTTTCGAGACTTGCGATGATAATCAAAAGCTAATTCCAGCCAAATTCTCTTCTCAGTTTTGCGATGGTTTCGATATTGATTTATTTATAACTGGTGAGACAGTTGCCTATGCTCCTTGTGAGTGTGAAATAAGAACAGGAGCGCAATCAGTTACGGAGTTGGAGTGTGCGAGTAAAAAGCTTAATGCTTATGAGTGGTTTGCTAATGGATTCGCTGAGCAGTATGATTTCCCTTTAGTTTGGTTTTGTAACCAGCCGTCGTTCCTTCAATTCATAGCTTTATTATTTAGACAGATTCTCGGTATTACGTATGCTCCAGCTAATTTAATTTTAAATGTTGCTGATAGTATAGTTGGTACAATCGTTGGTTTATTTGGTGGCAACTCTGATGATTTAGACCTCAACCCAATTGATAATGTCTTTGCTCTTATCGATGAGTGGATAACGGGGTGCGGACG
Organism: uncultured Saprospiraceae bacterium; assembly: GCA_937959275.1. Classification (GTDB taxonomy): domain Bacteria; phylum Bacteroidota; class Bacteroidia; order Chitinophagales; family Saprospiraceae; genus CALFUK01. The sequence continues at coordinate 117,662 of CALGLU010000036.1, forward strand.
CATTGTGCCAGCTCCACTTTTAAGGGATGTATTTGAGTATCAAGCTAACCAGTGCGGACTTGAATTTAAGGCTCCAATTTGGCAACACCCCAACAGTCCTTACTACAATGAAACAATCGCATGTTTTGAAGCTGGTTCATATTTACGTCCTGAAGATTGCGAGGATAAAGTAGCAATATTAGAAACCTTCTATGATAACGCTCCTAATATCAGCACACTAGATTTATTACAGCAGTATGAGAAAAAATACTGTTATAAATGCAAGATTCTAAACATTGAAGGCAAGCCAACACTTTGCTTTGAGCATGAAACGTACTATCAGCAGATCGAAGGTAATCCACTCTTTAGCTTGAGTGATATTTGCACAAAAGGACAAATTGAAAGTACACCAGTTTATTCGTATAACCTAGACAAGAACTACACAACATTATCATTAGAATATTGTAAGGATTCGCAGGATAAGGAAGGAAATAAAACGAGAAAATTCAGAGAATCCAGTACACAGCAATTATTGATTAATGATTTAGGTGTACCAACTCAAGGAGAGTTTATTGGTTTCTACAGAGGACGTTACAGCCTATTCGAGACAGACCAATTAAACAATGGGCCATGTGATATTCCTATAGCGTTAGATGGAAATCTAGTAAAAGAAATACCTTTTGGTGCAGCACGCTTTCAATTTGATTGCTTGGTATCTAGGAACAGGATTGATAGATACCTAGACGCTTTCCGTACTGGGGGCAGCTTTATATCTGACTTCCTATTATTGAGCAACCAAGGAGTAAGAAGAGATTGCGATTTGATAATGTATGGAGACAGTGCCCAATATTGCAAAAGCTTAATATTAGAAGACAATTTCAACTTAAAGGATGCACGAGTCAAGAAAGTAAAAACGAGTGAAGAGCTAAAGCTTGAGTTCAATGGTCAGACCTATACAGGTAGTCGTGAATGTTATGCTTATCAGTGGGATAACTGGACTGACTTTTTATTCGATAGATTTCACAAACATCTAAGAAGCGAATACAGAAGAGACAAACTAGAAATAGAAGGAAATTTGGAAATACTATGCACCTGTAATAGAGCAAAGGAGATCATTCAAAATCCTAACTCCTTATGGTTCGAAGTCCATGACGGGCATTACGCTAAAGCTGCGAAGTGGGAAATAGATTTTAGTGAGGTAGACCCAAAGATTATTATTTCAGAAATCAAAGTATTCTGTGAACCTACCAATAAGATTGATTCACCATTTATATACCAATAATGACACAACAAGATTTTGACAAGAAGTTTGATGTTTTCATCAATGAGCTTTATAAAGACGATCCTACAGGAAAAGAGAAATTAGTTTCTAAGGCTATAGATAGGCTAATAGTAGAAGACAAGAAAAAGAAGCTGGTGCATGACAGAATTTCAAGGAAGAAGAGAAAACAAAAAAGATAATGGCAGAACGCAAAAACATTCAAGAAACAACACTAAACAAATACAAGCTTTGCATAGACGAATACTATGCTAATGGCTTCAAACCTAAAGACGCTTATCAAGCTATCTACAAGGATGCAAATGATAATACGGCTAACAATATGATGTCTAAGATTATTAAGCTTCCACAAATGCAGCTTTATATAGAGCAGAAGAATGAAATACTTAGGGCAGAATCAGAGCATAGGAGGTTGAAGCTTAGAGGTGTTTTAGAATCTTGGATAAATGCAGATGTAACACAAGCTCTTTGCTTGAGTGCAGATAAAATCAAAGAACTACCAGAAGAAGTCCGAAAGCTAGTTACTGGATTTGAAACTAGCAAAACCACATTTGGAAATGATAACGGTGCGACTGGAGAAAAGGAAACGATTAAGCTTCGATTCGTATCTAAGGAGAAAGCAGCCGATTTACTATCAAGGCATTACGGAATGTTTAAAGCTGACAATGAGCAACAAAGCAATAAAGTAACAATTGTAATCGAGGGAGACAGCGAAGATTTAGACTAAATGAAGATTCATTTACCACCATTACATGCAAGCCAAAAAGAAGTGAATCGTAATAAGAAGCGGTTCAACGTACTTTCGTGTGGCCGACGTTATGGCAAAAATGAATATGGTGTTCGTAAAGTTTTAGGTACACTGATTAAAGACAATAGTTATGTAGGCTGGTATGAGCCAACGTATGATAGTAGCACCCAGCAATGGAAAGATTTTGTAAACCTTTTAGAACCTATCACAGAGAGTAAGCATGAATCTTTCAGAAACCTTTACTTAGCCAATGGTTCAAGACTTGATTTCTGGAGTTTGAAGAATATCAATGCCTCAAGAGGTCGCAAGTATCACAGAGTTGTAATAAATGAAGGTGCTTTTATCCCTCGACTTACTGAGGCATGGCAACAGACAATACAACCTACTTTATTAGATTATACAGGAGACGCCTTTTTAATGTCAACACCAAAAGGAACTGACAACGATTGGTATTCATTTTATCAGAAAAAAGGTCAAGAAGATTGGGCAGTGTTTGATCTGCCTACCAGCGCAAACCCCTTGATGCCTAAAGCAGAAATAGAACGGCTAAGAAGGACACTGCCAGACAATGTTTTTCAACAAGAGTATGAAGCTAAGTTTATCGATTTCAATGCTGAGAGATTCTTTTGGGGTTACGCTGATGATCAGCATTATACAGATGAAGAATTTGACTTTATCAAAACAGAACCAGTCTGGATTAGTTTTGACTTCAACTATGAGCCTTGCGTCTGTACTGTCTACCAAGTAGTGCCAGGCTTTGGTATTTATGGCATGAGAGAATTTGAGGCCATAGGTGGGACACGTGAACTTTGTAAGGTCATTAAGGAGTCAGACCTAATGACAGTAGATCGTGGGTTATGGCTTGTAACTGGTGACAAGTCGGGCACTTCAAAAAGTGCAGTTAGTGGTCATGTAAATAACTTTGATATACTTCAAGATGAATTAGGGTTAAGGGATGATCAAATTATAAATACAGAGGGTAGGAATAGGAGTCACGAATATAGCAGAACCTTGTGTTGTGAGTTTTTCTTTAGTTGCCCCTTCTGGATGGATAAGCGTATGATTAAGCTGCGTAATGATCTAAAAAGAGCAAAGCCAAACCAAGCAGGGAAGTTACATAAGAATAGAGGTGAAGGCTATCCAATGGATCATGCAGATACATTCCGCTATTTTGTAGATGGTAAGTTTTGGCACGGCCCTAATAGCATTAAACAATTTGCTAGTGAGTGTGTCAATAGTAAAGCAGCATAATTATTTAATCAAAAAACATAGAATGAATACAAGACAAAAGAGATTATTGCAAGTATTTAAAGAAGAGAATGCCAATATTTCAGGTAACCTATGGGAGACGATTCATAGTGATAGAATAGATGTAACTAACGACATACGATCCTTAAAAAGAATACTTGCAGAACAGGAGCAGAAGGAAAAGGATTTGATTATCATTGAAGCTTCAGACGCAGCTCAAGAAGCATATAGTCAACGTGTTTCAATAGGAGTACCAAGACCTGATTTAGTTGTCACTACAGGAGGCGAACCAACGATGAAAGTTTTTTGTTCAAAAGAGGTAAAGGAAAAGTTGAAATGAGCAACATAACAATCACCAAAGCAGGACAGGCCAGTCTTATTGTAGACAGTAGCGAGTTAGCAAAAGGAGTCATTTCAACCAGACGTAAAAAGCGTAAAAGAATAAGAGTTAAGCGCGAACCAGAAGAAATAACTAAGTTGCCTAAAGCATTAGAATGAGTCAAAAACCAAACCAGCCAATAAGAACAGTCTTTGGGATTTCCAAGGATGGCAAAATAAAGTACAAAAGGATTGATGAAAACGGAAAGCTAGCCAAAAGCAATTCTCATCCTGTCATCATTAGTTCTACGTCTTTTCCTGCTGGATTGACTCCGATTGTATGAATAAGACATTAAAGGTTAGAAGTTGTATTAAAAATATGAAGTATAGACTCACACCAGACGAGATAATTTCTAAGTCACAAGATTTTGGACTAAATGCAATAGCAAGTAATTCTATTGATGGTGGTTCAATCCATATTGAAATAAGTGCGATAAAATTACCACAAAGGAAGTTAGATGAAAGTGATCTGAAATTCTTAAATCTATTGCAATTGTTTATTCCTAATTCCAATGGAGGATTACATAGTATTTGTAGTCATGAGAATCAATGCATTTAACTTTTTTGGAAATTATATTTTTGTGTATTGTTGATTCTAGAATCTCGATACCATCGTTGTAACTATTTACTTCAAAAGATTTTTGCCTGTTGTCATATTCAGGGTTCGTTTCTCGGTTTGCCAATATCAAAGTCCACTTATCTGGCCTATAGGGAGAAATGCCACCTAGCTGTGGCGGCTTAGGGTATTTTATATATGCAATTGGTGGATCAGTAGTAAAATTAACTAGGTCTAATATCTTCTTTATGATTTCATCATTTGTCATACTTGGTTGGTTGTTATTTTCATGAATATATTTTGATTTATCGTATTTTAATAATTGATACTTAAAAGGTTATTTCAAAATATCCTTCGCCCGAAGAAGAATAGAGCCTCTTTGCCCTCTTAACAAGGGTGATTCTGCGAGTTCCTTTTCTCTTTTCTTTCGATATTGGATGACCATGTGATATATGGGCTGTAGCTCAACTGGATAATCTTCTAAGTCCGTAAATTCTTCAATTTGTTTAAGCTGTGATACTATGCTTGAGTTGTAGAGTCTGTACCGTTTTATAAGTTCTCCAATGTCCTCTATTCCTGTCTCTTCTATGATTTTCTTCATGCCTATAAGGGTGCATAGGTGTACTGTGTTTTGACTGAAATTGTAAAGGTATTTTGGATATTCCATGATTTGAATTTAAGTAAAATTTAACTAATTCCAATTTCACCCCCATGAAATCAAGTATACTTTTGTCGTATGAGACAGTTTAAATCTTACAGTTATTCAAATAAAGAAATCACAGGAATCAAATATGTTTGGTCTGATTTGCTTGGTAATACACTAGAAGAAGAATTTTGGTATGATCCTGAATTTGGAAAACCTAAAATAGAGCCTAAACAAGATGAATGGGAGTTGGTCAGGTCGGTCATCATTTCACCTGAAGATTGTTTCTTTGGATTTCTATAGCATCAATTGAGAATTATATACGGAGCTAATTGAGTCCCTATAATGGAAGCTCAATGTATCAAATAATGTATCAAATTTTAGTATTATATAAAGTTGTAATGTATAATTAATTGATTATCAAGTGGAGCCTGGGGGAGTCGAACCCCCGACCTCTTGACTGCCAGTCAAACGCTCTAGCCAACTGAGCTAAGGCCCCGAAAATATGAGGGACATAGCGAAGTTGCCTGTCCCTTATGAGGAATGAACAATGGGAAGCTAAGGCCCGTGTTAAACATTGGCAAAAATACATTTAATTTTGAACGGTAAACATATTAGCTTGTAAATCTCAAGAAATATTTTTCTCTGATTTTGATGACTCCAATAATATTTAGTGCGAGGAACAAACAAATTAGCCCCCACTGTGATAGCGTTGGAATTTCCTGAGAATATGCCATCATGAATGTTAGGTTTGCCTCTGTAGAGCAACCAGGAAATGCCGGTGTTGGCCCTTCCGAAATAGTATTATTTACAAAGTCTCCTTGAAAAATTATCTCCAATGTATGTTGCTCACCAAAAAGTAATTCGCTGCCATTTATTTGTGTGGTTGGCTCACCATTTATGTAAAATTCGAATGTGCCTGGGTAATTATGAATTTCTGAGATTAAGTCTGTCAAATCATATACTTGATCATGATATAGAGGTGTCAACACTCTTGACATATCAATTTCAGGATAGCTGCATATATTAGTAATTGTAAATGTATCATTGATACTAATACCCAAATCATAAGGACCAGTTATTTGAACGCTATAACCTGAATCATCAATATGGTCAAATAAGATTTCGTGATTACTTGTTGAAGAGTTAAATGCTAAATTATCACCTGCTGATATGCCAATGGGTGTAGACGTACCGTTTAAGGCTCCCACATCTATAACTGTCCAAGTATCAAATTGATCTGTGTTAAAAATGGAGATCGTCTCATTAAACGTGCCATCTCTAGCTCCATTTGTAGATTGGTCATTGTTACATGAGCATGGATCTTGAGTACCATAGTAATCACAATTGATTGACAAGCTGAACTGTCCAAAATCATTCAGATATTCATTTGTCATATATAATAAATAAGTAATGGATTCCTCGGTTTGGAAATAAATAGAACTTTCGGTGTTAAAGTAAAACGATTCACATGAAAGTGACTCACAGTCAGCGTTAAATATGACTAATTGAGGAGAATTGAATTCTGCATTAACATCAATCTGTATTACGTCTCCGCTTCCTTGATATGTATACCATAGCCCTGGACCAGTAAATGCATATGCAACAGATGGACAATAGTCAAAATCTCCTGTGTAACCTGTCGCTAGTGCGAGAGAATCAGTTACTGTATCACCACAATTTAAGTGTATAGGTGTTGCACAAAAGTCATTTTCAATAGGTTCTGCACAATTGATCTGAAAGGAAAAATCTGTTATGCCACCGTAATTCGAAGTCAGGTAGATTGAATATTCACCCTCAGGTAAATATATAGTTTCTTGTAAGTCAGTACTATTAAAATTTAAGATTGAATTATAGCAATCCGTGACTGAACAATCATCAAGAAAAATATAAATCTGTTCTTGAAAGTCTCCTGAATAATTAAATTCATATACTATATCGCCTGTCGAAAAGAAGCTATACCAAACCCCAGGTGAAGTATTGAAGTCGTTATTACAAGAAAAATCTATGGCCGTAGCCAAATCCAATGTTGCATTGATAAGTTGGCCACAGTTTATTTCGATAGCATCTTCACAATTATCATTTTCTAATGGTTCATGACAGGCTACATCGAAAGAAAATTCTCCATTTTCAACAATATCATCTCCTGTAGTAGCTCTGATGAAATATGTATTGCCGGCTTCTGCATAAAATAAATTATTTGTACTTGAATACGATAAATACAACTGCTCAGGGCAAGCATTTTCTAAGTCTCCACATGCTTGATAAGGATAAATGTGTAATCGGATGTTATTTGCTGAACTATAGAGATATGAAAATTCAATTAATTCATCAGTACCATTTATAAAGTACCAAAGATCTGCTTGGTATAGGTTAGAAACACAGTGAGAAAAGTCATTGTTTACACCAGCTAAAGCTGTATTTCCTGTGACAGAATTTCCGCATCCTATCTGAATGGCATTTTCGCATAGATCATTTGCCTCTGGTTCAGCACATGTCAAACTGAATGAATACTGCCCTCCGCTTTGATAATTATATGTATGAACTCTGATTAAATAAGAAGTGCCAGAAGCGGCATAAAAACTTCTTGTAGAATTTGAGTTTATTGAAAATTCGGAAAGACAGCTTTCGTACTCAGCTTGACACAGATCTTGATACAGTTGAAAATAAATACTTCCAGCATAACTACCTATAAGATTGAATTCTATAATTTGATTTGTTCCTTCTAGCACATACCACAAGTCAGGCTCTTCTTCAATGTGGCAACCATTAAAATTATTTGAATATGTAGCCATAGAGTTATCGTCTGCGATGATGGATCCACAAGTAATTGTTGTCGCAGTTTCACAACTATCGTTAATAATTGGATCAAAACAATTTAATGCAAATGCAAAATCACCTTTGGAATCAGAGTATCCTGTAGAGACTTGAAAATAATATTGGATACCTGGCATCGTTATAAAATAGTGTGAATTGGAAGGAAGGATTTCAATAGACTGTTCAAAAGTGGCGTTGGTATCACAGCCTGATGAGAATATGTCTATGTTAATTCTTGAAATGAGTCCTTGTAAAAAAGATAATTCTATCACATCCCCTGTACCTAGAAAAGAGTACCATACATCTGATGATGAATAGTTGTTAGGAGGCAAAGCAAATTCTGTAGAGCCGACTATAACCTCACCACAGCTGATTGGACTGGCCCCAGTGCAGTCGTCATTTTCAATTGGCTCATGACACAATAACTCTAGCGAAAATTCTCCTAAGTCATCCTCATCAAATGTCACCGCTAAAAGATAGTCCGTACCACTCTCTGCAAAAAATAAATCAGAATTGTTGGATGTTACTTCAACGACTGCGTAATTGTCACAGTTATTTAATTGACAATTATCCTCAAAAATATAAATTTGAAGGCTAAAACTTGGTCCAAAAATATAATCAAAACTGTGGATCATGCCATCTCCTGTCAGTGTATACCACAAGTCAGAGAAGTGCGGATTATAATAACAATTAGGTTGATCAATCGCTAGCGAAGAAAACGTACTATTCCCTTCTAATAGAGTGCCACAGGTAATGTTTTCTGCATTTTCACACTCATTATTATCTGCTGGTGGCAGACAGTTTAATTCAAATTCGAAAACGCCAGGATTGTTATATTCTCCAAAGACTCGAATGTAATAAATAGAATCTTGCTCTGCTAAAAAGTAATTGTAGCCATTGTTCCCATTATTTAGGCTTATATCAAGTGAAGTGTTGCATTGTAGATAAGTAGACGCACATGGCTCATTATAGATTTGAAGAATTATCCTGTCATCTACACTTTGTAAATGGTGAAACTCTATGATATCTCCAGTACCCGTTATCGTATACCAGACGTCCTCAATATTTTCATAATAACATCCATTGTAAATCATCACAGATGTTGCAAAATTAGTATTGCCTCCAACTGTTTGTCCACAACTTATGTCAATTGCATCTTCGCAATTATCATTTGTTTCTCTTTTCTGGCAACTAATGTTAATTCTGGCTTGAGTGGTTCGATCATCAGACATCCGTATTAAATATATTGAGTCCATTTCTGCAAAAAAGGTATAAGAGTTATCCTGATATAAAGAACCACTCTGGGGACATTCTAATTGTAGATTCTCACATGTCTGCTTGTAGATATCTAAGTTTAAATGTGTTAAACTAATAGGTCCGTCTAAACTTAGATTTACGAATTCATCAGTCCCAGTTATAGAATACCACAAATCAGGTACTTGATTTGGGTAGGTGTTGCATTCATCAACCAGACCGCTATTGGATGCTGCTGAAAGATCCAAGTCAATCACATCACCACAACTGATGGGGGTACTATTCAAACAGTCATCGTTAGCAGCTGGTGTGAAACAATCAATTTGAAAATTGAATTCTGATTCATTTTGCTGATCATACAATCGAATTAAATAGGATTGACCTACTTCAGCCAAAAAGGAATTGCTAAAGTCATTCGTTATATCAAACTGATAAGCACATTGAGATAGGTCTTGGTCACAAGTGGACTCAATAATACTGATTGCTGTATAGTGTGAATTGTTGAGTAGATCGGTAAATTGATATATCAATCCATCACCCACTATAGTGAACCAAACATCATGTCGGATAATATTGTATGACGAGCCGCATGTTTGCTCCTCGTTGGCAAAGTCAATAGTCGCCGTTTCTAACATGCCAGAATACTCATTACCACAAACCAGCTCAATCGCATCTTCACAAAAATCATTGACATAGGGTGGAGGACAAAGGTGACTAAACGAGAAATCTTCGCTATCCAATCCACATCCTGTCGTTACTCTGATTAAATACGTACTACCAGAATATGCGAAAAAGTTGATGGGGATGTCTGTTACATCATCATAATAAAATCGGAATATACGTTCGCCTAAATCGTCACACATTCCTTCATAGACGTCAAAACTTATATTACCAGCCGAACTTGAAATAAATTGAAATGCATGTAAGGCATCATCACCTTGAATGCTATACCATAGATCATTCTGACTACCCAGATTACAACCATCATCTATTTCTGTGGTGGCAAACGCTGTACTACCATTTACGACATCATCGCATTCAAGAGGAATTGCATTTATGCAATCATCATTAACAGCCAGGTCATGACATGTTAATCCAAATGAAAACCCACCAACATATTCAGGGTCATAAATATTTAGGGTTACCCTGATTAAATAAGTCGAGTCGAGTTCTGCAAAGAAAAATGCATTAGGTGAATTACTTGCATTGAGAAATAAAAACTCAGGACAATCGTATGGATGGAAGTTGCAATCACTTTTAAATATTTGTATCGCCATATCATCAAATTGACTGGAGATATATTCCAGTTCTATTATATTGTCTTGACCAGTTATTGTATACCATACATCTGGAGCATCTATGGCTCCGCAAGATTCATCACCAAATTCAAAAGTAGCTCCTTCAGTTGTTCCTTGAACTACAGTATCACATGTAATTGCTATAGCTCCGTCACACGAATCATTTTGTATTGGTTCTTGACAGCTCACTGCAAATTCAAATTCACCTTTGGGGTCCGTCCCATAACTGAATTGCTCTACTTTTACAAAGTACTGTAATCCCACACTTGTTTGTAAGTTAAACTCATCTGCCTGTGAAAAATTACCAGAAATATCAAACCAAAATTCACAGTCATCCATTCCAGAGGCACATGTATCATAAAATAAATTAAATCGCAGCCTATTTTCTTCACTTTGAACATGTGTGAATGTCCAAACATTGCCATCACCTACAAAGGAGTACCATAGATCTCTTGCTTCGCTTCCAAAACAGCCATCACTAGGTGTGTAGGTAGCAGTAGTTGTATTCCCGAGAACATTCATTCCGCAATCAATGAGTAGGGCAGTGTCACAAAAATCACCAGCGATTGGATCAGGACATGTCACATTAAATGATAGGTCTCCTGGATTTTCTTGATATGAAATTAGCTCAATGATATAGTCAATTCCTGACTGTGTTAAAAAATCTTGAGAAGGCGAATTGTTACTTAACGTAAAATTTGAGTAACATGACAGTCCTCCATTGCAACTTCCAGTATAAATCCTAAATGAAATTAAATCATTGTCACTGTTCTCATAATTAAATGAATAGATATTGCCGTCTCCAGAAAGTATATACCAAACGTCTGGATCCCCTTCATAATCACAACCATTATAGGAGTCAGAAAAGCTGGCACTAGCTAGATTGACAGCGTACTGTTGATCGCAAACTACTGGAATAGCATTAACACAATCATCATTGGGCTCAGCTTCAATGCAACGCAATTGAAATGAATACTCACCTGATGGAAAAGTGGAATCTGATGATACCCTTATCCAATATTGGACACCGTTTTGCGTAGCGAATAAACCAGAATCATTTTCATTGTATCCGTTAGAATTGTAAAGTAGTTCGATTGGCTCAAAACAATTGAAATAAGTCGAAGTACATGATTCACTAGAAACTAATAATCTAAGATGATCAACATCGTTGTCTAAAATAGTGAATTCATATATCTGACCATCACCTAAAAAGGAATACCAAATATCGTTGCCATAAATGTAGTTACATCCATCTGAGAAATCTGTAAATGTTGTGTTTTCTAAATTTCCATTTACTTGATCTCCACATCCAATGTTAATTGCATTTTCGCATTGGTCATTGACGATTTCGTCAAAACATTCTATTGAGAAATTAAAGTTATAGCCGAATTGATTAAAACCATTTGGTGCTAAACTAATTAAATATTCAATTCCTGGCTCAGTTAAAAAAGTAAAGTTTGGAGAACTTGTGCCGATTGTGAAAAAGTTATCACATGGCTGTGAGGTCGATAGACAGCCATTTTCATAAATTTGGAAACTTAAAACTTCAGAGTCGCTGTCTTCAAACACAAACTTCAGAACACTGCCGTCACCTATGATTTTGTACCATACATCTGGATAATCATGACAACTTGCATTTGAATCATTAAGTGTTAAGAATTGTGCAGATCCAGAAACATTATCACCACAAGATAACAGCAATGCCTCATCACATTCGTCATTCGCTATTGGTGTGGAACAATTAATTGAAAATGCAAATTCTTCATTATAAGCATCAAATATGTTAATTAAATATTCCTCTCCTAGTTCAGCAAAAAATGTAAAACTATTACCTAAAAAATCATCTCCAATACAGTTGGATAAGATACCTGCGCAAGAAGAATCATAGACTTGAAAACTCATACGGAATGGCATATCGGTAAAGAGTTCGACTATTTGATCGGTGCCAACAACTTTATACCAGACATCTCTGTCACGTGTTGTGCCACAATTCGTATGGAGATATTCCTCAGTCGCGAATATTGTGGTACCAGAAACAGCTTGTCCACAAGTAAGTGTTATGGCAGAGTCACATGTATCATTTGATACAAGATCGTTGCATTGTAAGCTGAATGAGAAATCTCCATTGTCACAGCAATATTCTGAAATGCGAAAAAGATAGATCGTATTTTCCTCTGCGAAAAAACTCCTATTTTTAAATGGTTGGTCCACATAAATAGTAAAATCGTCTATACAAGAATTTGTTGAATTGCAATCATTTAATAGAATGTCTACTTCAATAGAGCCATTGAATCCACTAATAAATTCAAAGTCTACAATCTGTCCCGTACCTGAAAATTGATACCAAACATCAGCGTTATCTTCATAACTGCAGCCATTGTTAATATCTCTGAAAGTAGCGTCAGTTATGCTTCCAGAGATCGTTTGTCCACAGTCAATGATAATCGCATTTTCACAATCATCATTCACTGGAGTCTGAGCAAGCATCGAAATATTAAACATCAATAAATAGAGACAAAGCAGTTGTTTTGTAAAAATAGTCATGTCATTTTAGTTGTTTGATTATCAATATAGATGTTTTTAATCACCATGGGTAAACATATAGAATAAATTAATATGATAATTTATTTTGGTGCTAAGCGATTTTGAATATCATTGTTTTAAGATGCCAACTGGTTTGCTTTATCTATTGAGATATCTATATCTTATTAGTTTCATTTAAGTATATATCTTTATTTTTTAACAATCTTACCTACAGCTATTAAAAAAAAAAATACTGAATTGGCAAATTTAGGGGCTTGTCAACAAATCATTTGAAGACAAGTATTCTGTAAATTGATTACTTTACATTGTCTTACTAACGATAGACTTTGGGCCACCATTGGTTAGATTCAAGCACTAAATGGATGCTGAGAATAGCGAAATAGTTATTGTTTTATAGCTTTTAGTAAAAGGGATTGTTTTATTTTATGATCAATAATAGTATTATGTACTACACACTCACATACCATTTTGCTGATAACTACATCAGCGCACGAGCAGCGCATCGAATTCAACATTTTGATCACATTACGAAATATAAAGCAACAGGTCAATTTTTAATGGGTGGTGCTTTCGATGATCAAAAATCAGCGCTCTTGATTTTCAAAGTCGATAATGCTTCTGTTGTAAAAGAATTTGCAACAACGGATCCTTATGTGATCAATAAAGTTGTTACAAATTGGGAATGTAAACAATGGAATATGGTAACAGGAGATGTGATACCAGTGCCAGAACCTTAAATACTAAAGCCTTACATAATATACATCGGTATCATTGCGCTGAATATTAGGCGCATTAAATCCATTGAGTTGCGGGATCACCTCTACTAAATCAAAACTAGAACACGCTCTTGGTAAGGCAGAAAAGATGAGTGTGAAGTGGGCGACTTTGCCGGGAGCCACTTGCTGCCACGTCGGATAATAGCATATATTTTCAGCAGTCACTAGTTCGCTTCGATGAGGTGAGTCTTTGTCGAATAGATAGGTCGTTGGCCAGATTCTGACGAGCGTCCCGGTCTTAACGGTAGAGTAGAGCAGGCAGTGCACGATTACCTGACCTTCTGTTTGCACGAAGGTCTCCAACTCTGCGAGTAAGTCTTCACTGATATCAACTTTGGGTTTTGTAATAATGGATGGCATAGCGGTATTAGATAGAAAAAATAATTTAGTAGGCAGCATTCATTGATGCAATGCGCTTTTTTAATTTTTGTTTTAATGATGAAGGTTTTAAGACTTGGATGGTTTCGCCAAAGGATAGCAATGTGCTCTCTAATTCATAATTAGGAATAATTTCGATAGTGAAAACACTAGAATTAGTCTCTTTTCTAATTTCTTTTTGTGAAGCATGGATCGGCTGTGTCCTGATGTAGTTGACTTGTCCTGCAAAGACTTCAAAGTGTACATTTATTTTTTTTGCGTCAGGATTCAAGGTGACTCCAATTAAATCATTGAAGTAGGCTTCAGGATCAAAAAAGTCATTCTGAATATAATCTGCCAGTGACGACCTGATGTCTTTGATTCGATCTAGGCCATAGGTCCTCATCCCTTTTTTATCATGACTGTAGGCGTATAAGTACCATCGATTCTTATATTCTTTTAATAAGTATGGACTTACTTTGGCGGCATAGGGCTCACGGTCAAATGGTGCATATTGGATGGTAATCGCTGACTCCGTTTTAATCGCATCGTAGAGCTGATCCAACCAGTCTTGCCCTGGAATTTGCGTTGGTTGATCTAGGTGGACATATTGCTTTTCAGTGCCCATTGACTCATAGACAAGCAATTCCATTTTTTGAATGATATTACCAATACCATCTAAATAGGTGAAGCCCGTGTACTGCCTAATCAAGCTGATCATTTGTTTGAGTTGATCACGATCAGATTTATTGATGGGAGATTCTGTAATTGAGTAGGACCGATTCGTATAATAATAGCTTTTTTCTTTGCGGTCATACTCGATAGGCGCGAAATACCCTAATGCTTTATCATTACGCATGTTCTGAATATCACCCTTTATTGTTCGTTCTGATAAGGTGATTTTCTCTTCCATGATACTGTCAATTTCTGAAGCGCAAGCCTCAGCCAACGTTTGCCAGTTCCATTGATCATCTACATTACGTAAACAGCGATCGATGACGCGATAGCGGATGAGAGCATGTTTGTTGGTTGCCATGAGGTCTATTTATCATGCAAATATACTGCACGGCAATTAATATTATTGCATCAAAATCGATAAATATGAATCTTCAGACAATGATTGAGCTATCTAGTTACTTTTTGAGTGTTGGTGTGCTGATGTATCTCTTTTTAAAAGCGTTTGGTGTTTTGCAAAGTTTGAGAAAATCTTAAAGCGTTTTACATCTAGATCTTGACAAGAGCTTTTGTTTTTGATTGATATTGGATACCTTCAAACGATTAATATCCGATTTCAACATAATACTGATATGACTCATTAAAACGATGGACGTCTTTCTTAACAATCCAATAGCTTTACTTTTTCTTTCTTTTATGATGGGCGCTCTGCTACACACTGCATTTGCCAAACAAGGCTGGTATCAGAAATACTTTTATAAGCTTAACTTCACCAGTGACAAAGCAACAAAACTTATCGGGGTGCTTTGGATAGAATGGCTAATCCTAAAGACACCACTCCGCCTGTTTAATCAGCAATTAAAGATAACAGGTAGACCCACAAAAGACCAATTATTACAACTGAGAGATGTCATGACGGCTGCTGAGCTAAGCCATTTGATGGGCTTTGTTGTGATTATACCAATCATCATCTATTATGTTGTATCAGGCCAGTCTTTATTATTGATCAGCAGTATGGTCATCTTGAATGTTTTATTTAATGGATATACGGCGCTGACACAACAGTATAATAAAAGAAGACTTGATAAGGTGTTGGAGAGAATGGAGTAGTAGAAGATAGTGGATAGTGGATAGTGGATAGTGGATAGTGGATAGTGGATAGTGGATAGTGGATAGTGGGAACCAAGATTTACGCTTCCGTTGAAAACGAGAATGATATTATTTCAAAATCTATTGAAATAAACTAGAATCCGTTATACCAGAAATTGATGATTTTGCTTACAATATCATCAATAAGTTTATTGATATGGGCATTAGATACGATTGAGCTTTATATTGACTTTTCAACAGTTAATTTCTCAATAATGGAATCTGAATTTTCTGAATTCATTTTCATGTATTCTGAAATCATTTGGGACTGCTCTATGTTGTCTACTTTCCATTGTTTATCCACTAATTTAAGTGTCCAAACAGATGATACATCCTTGAATCCTTTTTTACCTTCCAACACTGAAGAATCTTCTATATTTACTAAGTAATCTTCCATATTGGCATCTATAGCATACATTATTCTTGAACCTTCAAAATTATTTTCCTGAGTTAATCTCAAGTGAAGAGGTTTGACACTGTTTACGCGTTGAATTGTGCAGATATTCATCAGTCCTTTTTGATCCCATTCATCTAGATAGACAGTTTGTTGATTTTGCCTATACCAAGAGGTCATATAATCATCGCAATTATCTAAATCTCTTTCAGACCAAGCTTTATGAACTCTGGAAAAAATATCGGTCATTCTATTTTTTAAATTGATTTCGTCAAATATCTCAAATTCAATTTTACTAAGTTGAGTCAGTTTCTTTTTGGTTTCCCTTATAGCCTTATTTTTTTTATAATACGATCTTATAATTAAGGGCAAAAAGATAATAAATAGTAATAATGCAAAGACTTTTCCAGCAGGACTATCAAACAGATCACTTACAATTTTTCCGCCTGGAGCTGCAAGTAATTCGTTAAGATGAATGAGTGAGGCGATTGTAAAGAATATAATTCTTTTCATAAAGTTATTATAAGAAATTATAAATTAAAAAACCTGTAATGAACATTGCCACAAATCCTGCCAAAAACTTTAATTGACCTCTTGTTTCTTCTGAGCCCAAATGCCTTACAGGAATTTGATTTATATACGGTGAAAATAATAGACAATATCCAATAAAATAAAAAAATGGAAAGGGCAATTCCCAAATTCCTCCTCTTTCTAAGGTGAGAATTTGATTGACTAAACCAATGATTATTAGAATTATAGGAGTTTTCAGTTTAGAGTAATTAATAGAGATTGGGGCTTTAGGTTTTGGATTTAATTCATTTGTAATATTAAGAGATCTCAACTTAGTTTGTAGTTCTTTCCTTTTTACTTTTTGAAGTTGGACTTTTTGATTGTCTATTGTTACGTCTAGAAATATCTTAAAATATTTAATATGTAATTTTAATTTTATATTGCTTTTGCTGAGTATAAATATTCCTCTCTGAAAAGACTTTCTGGTTACTAATTTATTCCCAATATATAATGAAGCTTCAACGCCATCATTGATATATAGTAGAGATATGTATATCAGCTCATTATTGTATTCTGTAAAGTAATATTGGTGATTCATTTAAATCTTAAGTAAGGATTCTATTGCCAAGTCATAAATCAACCGTCTTACCTGTCTTAAAACTCTCATCCGCAGCCAACACAATCCGCAAGCTATTAATCGCATCAGTCAAGTGATCAGTCAAATCTAAATCCTCCTGAATCGCTTTCAAAAAATACTCCTGCTCCAAAAAACATAGCCCATCATGATCCGGCTCATCTGTTGTATCTATAAAATCATCTTTCTTGACAAAAGAGCCATCTGCTGCCATCTCACTGTGGTGTAACACTAGCGTATTCGTGCCCGTATGGCTATCCACATTATCAGTCGACACACCATCTGCATGAGGATTTTTATCGACAATACTCACACTGCCTTTTGGCCCAATCACATCCTTTACAAAGTAAGCCGTCTCACTCATCATCGGCCCCCAGCCAGCTTCATACCAGCCAACAGACCCATCATCAAACCGCACCTGCAGCTGCCCATAATTATACATCGTATCCGCTACCTCATCTGTGAGGCGTGCACCTATCGCACTCACACTGATCGGCTTCGCTTCTGTCATCAGACTCATCACATCCACATAATGCACTCCACAATCTACAATCGGTGACATCGAATTCATCAAATTCTTATGCACACCCCAGGTCTCCCCATGACTCTGCTGATTCAGATTCATCCGCATCACAAGCGGCTTACCCAAACCCTTCGCCAAGTCTATAAACTTAGTCCATGTCGGATGCACTCTCAATATATAACCAATCACAATTTTCTTATGCGCAGCCTCCGCCAATCGCTTTATCTCGACACACTCTTCCACCGTATTCGCCAATGGCTTTTCGACAAACACATGGCAGCCCGCAGCCAAAGCCATTTTCACATATTCGAAATGGGTGTCTGGATACGTATTTATAGATACCGCATCCGGTTTTGACTCTTCTAATGCCGTCGCATAATTATCAAATGTTGGATACCCACCCAACTCTTCTGACAAGGCATTCCGACTCTCTGGCCCTCGACTCACCAGACCCACAATCTCAAACCCATCCAACTGATGATACGCCCGCGCATGCGAGCGACCCATATTTCCACAACCAACAACCAATACTTTTGTAATCAAAACTTATAAATTAAAATGTAAATGAAATCTCAGCCAAAAGCTGATCAGCCTTTGGCTGAAAAATTTAAATGAAACTTAAAATATTTGCCTGCCCGCAAGGCCTGATCGGCATTATAAATTTATTCAGTTGTTGGTGACAATACCAACAACGGCAAAAGCCTGCTACAAGCAGGCTCAACGTTTGTTTACAAACTATATAACCTATCCATCCTCTCCGATATCTCCTGCAACCTAACTCGATCTCCTCCACGCACTTCTGCAGAACCCCAGCCCGAATAGCCAACCTCTGCTAGTGCTTTGTTGACATTCGTCCAGTCTGCATCGCCATCGCCAAGCAAGACCTTAAAGCCTTCCCAGATGCCTTCATCCGTTTGCTTTTTACGACTATAATCTTTGATGTCCACTTTGATGATGCGATCGCCTAGGATTCTGATCCATTGATCAGGCCAACCATATCTGACGATATTGCCAACATCAAAATACCAGCCAATCATATCACTATCAAATTGATCAATGTATTGAGCGGCTTCCATTGGACTGATTAAAAAATTATTCCACACATTTTCTATCGCTATCTTGACGCCTGTTTTCTCAGCTGTAGGCAAAATCTTTTTGATTTCTGCTGTCGATCGTTCCCACGCTTGGTCATAGCGCACATCTTTATTGACAACTCCGGGGACAAGTAACACGGTTGTGCCGCCATAGAGTTTAGTCTTTTCTAAGGCTATAATCGTCGCATCGACACAACTCTTTCTGACAGCTGGATCTGGATTAGATAGCTGCTGCTTCCAATGCACAGAATTGACAGTACCGGGAATCTGTAGTCCAGTTTTGTCCCTTGCTTCTAGAATTTCTTTCTCAGCCAATTCATTTGGCCAATCCAGCTCAATACCATGGAAGCCAAGATCTTTGACTAATTTGAATTTGTCCATCACAGATAAATCCTCATCGATCATGCCCCATTTTAAACTCTTATATTTTAAGGGCGTAGTGAGATTTGATTGTAAGGGTAGGGCAGCAGTAGCACAACTTTGAGCCAATACTACGCCACCAAGTCCCATGGCAGAACGTTCTAAAAATTTGCGTCGTTTCATCATATGTGATTTATACAAATGGAGTTTTACCTGGTTTTGCAACGTCCTTCATTGGCCACTTTAGATTCCATGAATAGTCTTCTAATGGTGGTCCTAAGACTTCCTGCGAATTGAGCGCTTCGTCCCATGTAAGTGTCTTACCTGTGTACGCAACCATTCTACCCCAAATTGCTAACATCGTGCTATGAGCGGCTAGCTGACCGTCATTGAAGACATCACCACTTCTTATACATGCGAATAAGGTATTGTGCTCATTTTGGTACATGTTTGATTTCTCACCTTTCCAATTCCATTCTCCATTTTTACCTTTGATATTATGCTTTCTGAAGACATCGACAAAGGCATGACCTTGATTACCCATGGCATCTACTGTATAGGCTCGACTACAATCTTCTTGTTGTCTGCAAATATGAAAGCCTCGTCTGCCATCTCCATATTCGTAAATGACAGAAAAGTGATCATATACATTGCCATACTTGTCATCAACTCGACTTTGACGTCCTCCAGTTCCTGTGGCACTTATCGGTAATTGATCTCCCATCACCCAAGACATCATATCGATGCTGTGGATTGCTTGCTCAATGATGTGATCACCTGACAGCCAGTTATAGTATAACCAGTTACGCATGGTGTATTCAAAATCACTCCATTCTGGTTTGCGATCTCTAAACCACAATGCGCCCGTATTATAGGTGTTATAGACTGTGTTTACATCTCCGATTTCACCATCAAGGATTCGGTTGTAGGTCTCTATTTTAGGAATGTCATGTCTCCAGCAAAAGCCAGACATCAAAGCAAGACCTTTTTCTTTAGCAAGTTTCGCAGTCTCGATGACACTGCGAATGCCGGGTGCATCTACAGCTACAGGTTTTTCACAAAAGATGTGTTTGCCAGCGGCCACTGCCTCCGCTAAATGGCCTGGTCTAAAACTCGGAGGTGTCGCTAACAAAACGACATCGACATCACTCGCTAATAATTTTTTATACCCATCAAAGCCAATAAATTTATGATCATCATCGACCATGATTTTAGTTGGATTCTCTATTTTTAAATTCTTCAGTGAAGTTTCTAGTTTGTCAGGGAAGATATCTGCCATAGCCGTTAGGACCACATTATCTTCAGACATTGTTGCTTGAAGTGCAGCTCCAGTACCTCGACCACCGCATCCGATTAACCCAACCTTTAACGTTTCTGAGTTGGTGAATCGTTTCATCGGATTGGCTTTAACAAGATTAAAACCTAGTGTTGTACCAAGGATAGTAGAACTTGATTTCTTTACAAATTCTCTTCGTGTATTTTTATTCATGTGTGTTAACATTTTTAGCCAGACTCAAATTAAGGCTTTTTGAAAGAAAAAATGGTAGAGTAAAGCTTAAATATCGGTTAATATGGCCTTTGAGATTTATAGAATCGATTATATGTGCTATTTTTCAAACTGTAATTGAAACATATATGAAACAAATCATAAGATTATACTGTGTCGTATGCTTTAGTCTAATCCTACAATTTGGGTTTTGTCAGACGCATACGTTGTCAACAGAGAAAGCTTCAGAATTAGCGATTATAGGGACTTCAACTCTACATGAATGGAAGGCTGTCGCTGGTGAAGTACGGGGCATTCCAGAGACTATTTCATTGGATGGTGATCTGCTGTCAATTGATGCCTTGACGATCTCAGCTAGTGTAGAATCATTGGATGGAGGGAGAGGACCTTCTATGAATTCAAAGATTCAAAAAGCGCTAAAAAATTCAACACACCCTGAAGTCACCTTTGTAGTGACTGATCCAATCCAGATGAATATGGCAGAGCAAGATTCAAAAGGCTATCCGATTCAAGGCGAATTGTCGATTGCAGGTGAAACTCAATCCATTGAACTTTGGACGACAGTAGAAATGCTTGAAGATAAAATTCATATATCGGGATCAAAGGATATGAAAATGACTTCATTTAAAATTGAACCTCCGTCCGCAATGTTCGGTCAAATCAAAACGAATGACGATATTACCATTCAATTTGATGTATATTATATTTCGAACTAAGACATTTTAATTCATGAGACTATTTTTATTGGGGGCAATCTTGTGTGGATGCCTTTTTGGCTGCAATACAAGCAAGACGATTGTAGAAGATAAATCAGCTGTCCCAACTCAAGCTCTACAATCAGTTAAAGAAGCTGTCATGCAGAAACCGCAGCTAGAAACAAAGACAATTCCGGGTACGGCTGTTGAATTTTCCATGACCTTGATCCCAGGAGGGACATACATGATGGGGAGTGAAAGTACTGAAGCGAATCGACGAGAAGATGAAGGACCAATGGTAGAGGTGACTGTCGAATCATTTTGGATGGGTACTCATGAAGTCTCCTTTGATGAATATAAAATCTATCGTAAGAAAGATCTCGATTTACAACCACCAGACATGCCGGATTGGAGTGCAGATGCCATCGCTCGGCCTAGCCCTCCTTATGAGGACCCGACATTTGGAATGGGAGAAAATGGCTATCCTGCTGTGAGCATGACCCAGTTAGCTGCCTTACAATATTGCAAATGGCTAAGTGATAAATCAGGTGAATTTTATAGACTACCCACTGAGGCAGAATGGGAATTTGCTTGTAAAGCAGGTACCAAGACAGGTCAAATGGAGATGATTGATGAGTACGCTTGGCACTATGATAATAGCTCAGAAAAATATCATAAAGTAGGCACAAAGAAGGCGAATGAATGGGGTTTGTATGACATGTTGGGCAATGTTTCAGAATGGACAATGGATCAATATACGGAAGATGCTTATGCGACCATCAGCTCAGACATGGCAGGTCAAGTCAATCCGTGGATTCAGCCAACAGCATTACACCCGCGAACTGTCAGAGGCGGTTCTTGGGATGATGATGCTGCAAAATCAAGATGCTCCTGCCGTATCAAATCCAGTTTTAAATGGAAAGAACGCGATCCTCAAATACCAAAAAGTTTCTGGTGGAATACGGATTCACCTTTTGTAGGTTTTAGGCTAGTTAAGCCAGCTAATCCGCCAAGCCCAGAAGAGCAAGCAGCGTTTTGGGATATGGTATTGGGTGGATAATTTTTTTTATTGAAATTGATATTCAAATTGTTATTGAAGTTGCCATTGAAATTGATATCGATATTGCCATTGATATTGCTATTCCAATGGAATTCCCTCAGTGCCCAATCCTTATCTAAATACGAATTCTCAGAAGTCCACATGGGCACTTTATTCAGTATCGTCTTGTATGCTGATTCTGCAGAGGCAGCCAAGCAGGCTAGCGATCGAGCATTTAGTAGGGTAGAGGAGATCAATCAAGTCTTTAGTGATTACGTTGAGGATAGCGAGCTTAGCCAGATCAGCCAGTACGCTTTTTACAAGGAGATGAAGGTATCTGATGAGATGTGGGCTTTACTTAGTTTATCAGATAAGTTTTATCGTGCTTCAAATGGCGCATTTAATATTGCTATGGGGCCGCTGACTAAACTGTGGAGAAGAGCAATTCGTAGACAAGAAATGCCACAAGAGTCAGACATCAAAGAAGCCTTGGCGCGGAGCAACTGGAGCGATGTTAGTCTTGATAAAAGCAAACAAACAATCCGTCTAAAGAAAGAGAAGATGCGATTGGACATGGGCGGTATTGCAAAGGGTTATGCCATTGATGAGGCCTATCAAACAGTTAAGCAACTTGGGATTCCAAGAGCATTAGTAGATGGCGGGGGAGATATTTTTGCTGGAGAGCCACCGCCTAATTCTAAAGGCTGGAAAGTCATGGTTAAGCTTAATGGTAAAACTCAAGATATATACCTTACAAATGAAGCAGTTGCCAGCTCAGGTTCTACTTATAGATTTATTGAACACAATGATGTCATGTATTCACATATCATAGATCCGAGGAATGGATATGGCATAACAAATCCTAATCGTATCAATGCCAGAGCACCGAATTGTGTGTTGGCGGATGCTGCAGCGACGGCCTTGAGTGTTATGACTGTGGAAGAGGATATTAAAAGTTTGGAAGAAAGCTTTGAAGTTAGTCTGATTAAATAAGAGTTGTCAAGTTGATGGTGTTGAATCCCTATTATGGTTTTGTTCAAAAATCTTAGAGTCCGTCTTACGTAGAAACCAATTGGGCTCCGCACCAGAGTATTGACAATGAGATTTGGCTGCAAAAAATAGGTCAAATTAAGTCGGGCCTCTATCATTCCGACCACTAAGGTCTGTCTAAATAGCCTCGTGTGGTTGAAAATTAGGCTACAAAAAAAAAGTTCAAATTTAAGTCGGGAGGTCTGTCATTCCCAGAAACCAATTCCCGCTACGCCAATAAAATTATAGTAATGACAAACAAAAGTAAGCGTCATTCCGGGCTCGATCCGGAATCTGGCTATATTCTTTTTGAATTGGGTTTATGAGCTTAGTAGTATTTCTCGACTATGTAAAGTATTAAAGAACAGAGTATTATAAAAAGATGTTATAGATACCGCTAAGGTCTGTCATTCCGACCGTTAGTGGAGGAATAAAGAGATAATCCATGACTCCATTTCGACCTTGTGGAGAAATCTACATAGCCTCATGTGTTTGAAAACTAGAAGTCTTTTTACATCGCACCATTCGCCTGTTGGCGGCTGCCCGAACTCGAAAAATCAAATATTTAAGCTGTTAGATCTTTTTAAATCAACCACTTCAACTTCAATTGCTTATACCTTGATCGACTCACTGGTAATTGTTCACCAGATGTAAGAAGTACAGCATATTTCCCTCCAGACTCCGCTATGAACTGATTGACTTCGTGCATGTCAACGATGTAAGATTTATGTATTCTTTCATAATGGTTTGGCAAGACTTGAACCAGTGCGTCAAGTGATTTATTATGCACTTCCTTTGCTCCATTTTTTAAATATAACTCTGTGTAGACCCGGGCTCCTTTGACATACTGTAACTGGCCGATCTCAATAAGATGTTGACGGCCTCGTTTGAATACTGATAAAAACTTTAGACTCGTTTCCACTTCAGTTGAAGAGGTGACTTGATTGATGCGATCAAAGGCTTGATGTAAACGGCTTTCATTAAATGGCTTAGGTACAAAATCCAATACGCCGTATTCAAATGCAAGAATGGCTTTGTCTTTATATGCTGACACAATGATGGTATGAAAAGAATGCCCCACAACATGTTTCAACACGTTAAAGCCATCTTCTCCATTCAAGTTGAGATCCAGTAGCAACAGATCAATGTTATGATTTTCTATGAATGTCATACCCTCTGACAACGCATCAATATGATGAATCGATTCTAAGGTTTGGCCAAAGAAATGTTTTGTCATTCGCAATAAGCGATTAGCAATGACTTGCTCGTCTTCAATGATTAAAATGTTCAGTTTCTCCATTTTAATAATTCATCATTTTAGTTCTTAGTTTTTTGAATGGTGACTTTTGTTATCCAACCGGTGTCTGTCGCATATGATTCTAAGTCCCATGCATCGCCGTAGCTTTCTGTTAAGCGTGATTTGATATACTTAAATCCAGTACCTGATCTTGATGGCTTATTTTTCACTCTGTTTTTGGCCCAGACTTCAATGATGTAAGTGACAGTATCTTTCAGATTTTCTTCCGATAATTTGAATTTGATCTGCCCTTCATCATTGGCTTTGCTATGCGTGATGCCATTTTCAATAATGGTATGGAAAATAGCAGGTGGTACTTCTTTTTTAATATCTATATTTTCGTCTTCCCACAGATATTTCAATTCTTTTCTGAAGGCCATGATTTCTAAATGCTTTTTACACAAATCTATTTCCTGTTGAATTGGAATCAATTGTTGATCAGCCATGTCATTTAATAAATCAAATTCCCCAGCTAAGGCTTCAATGAATTCAATGCTTTTCTGTGGAGATCGCTCTACCCATTCCATGATGGATGTCAAGGTGTTCATAATAAAATGAGGCTGAATGTTTTTCTTAAGTAGTTCGTTTTTCAATCGTTCAGACAGAAGTAAGGAGACTTCATATGCTTTTTTTTGTTCTTTCCGTTGCTGCGATAAGGTATACAGAATAGCCAAAACCAAAATAAGGAAACTTAAAAATAAATTGATATCGTAATTGTAGAGCATGAAATCAATTTGGAATGTTGAAAAATAATTGATTAAGGCGATCAATGCAAAGGTCATCACCATAATGAAGCTGCTCCTTTTTTTATACCAAAATGCATACGATGAAATAAGAAAAGAAGAACCCAACATGATAGTACTAAACCATTGAGCTGTGGTGTCAAACTTGATTTTGTTGGACAAACCCACATACATAAAGACAATCAATAAGACACCTAATAGAATGCGTTTGCGCGGAATGTCAAAATGCAAGCAGAGGAATAATGGCACGACATAACTGATCACTGCTGTCAAACTTCCAATGATCACTAATCGAGTATTGTGGAATGAATACGCATAGCTGTAATAAAACTTCATGTATTCAAAAACCATGAGTAAGAAAAATAAAAGGCACATGATACTGAAGACTAACTTCGCACCATCTCTTTTGTCATTAAAAAATAGCAGGAAATAATAGATGGCGACGATTATGAAGCCTCCTCCTAGAATAGACATCACGGCAGTAGTCTTAAGCGCTCTCTTTATCGAATGATTAAATTCCTCAACCTTACATGTGTTCCACGACCAACTTTCATTCTCAGTATTATGAAAATTGGACAAACGGAGTGCTAGTATATGAGGCCCCTCTTGGCATAATGAATCTGGAATAAGTATCTGACTGATAAACGTCCCTTCAATCTCATCAGCTTTGTTATCAGCCACTTTCCCATTTTTATGAATCAATACACCATCCCAATACGCCTCATAAGACCCAAGTGAAATCATCTGTATCCCTTTATGATTCAACAAGTGTATTCTATCATCAAAATCAATATGAAAGCGCACCCAAAACTGCCCAATTTCAAAGGTATTTCCCGTCTTATCCCAATCTGAATCATCGAATGAAGGATGAGCCCATGACAGATCATCACCTAATTGGATGATACGTTGATTAGGATGGAGGATGATGCTTTCTTGCTCACACGATGAGAAGAATAGTAGTCCAATAGGCAAAAGCAAAACTTTATATCTCTTTACAGCTAGAATAAAATCTTTAAAAATTGTAAAACCAATATTATCAAACATTATATCAAAGTTAATTCAAATTAAATGACATAGAATGCTGTTGGGAAATGCCAAATGCCATTCGGAAATCGCAGCTTTACTTATGCTTGCTTATCACTTAGATTTGAATTGTAATACTTTTAATGACTTCAAAATTAATCTTATGAAATCTATTATCCATTTAATGTTTAGCCTTATTTGTTCTTCGGCTATTGCCCAATTATCTACTGCAGATTCTACAGCCCTCTTTAACAAGCAACTCAAATTAAGATCCTTTGCCTTACTTGAGGAATGTATCAGCTTCAACGAAGTCGTTGGAATCACTGCCGGCATCTACAAGGATGGAAATATCTTTTGGGAAGACGCAGCGGGCCAAATGGATGTTGAAAACAACACACCCGCTCAGGCCAATATGATCCATCGCATTGCTTCTATCAGCAAACCCATGACAGCCATTGCCATTTTACAATTAATGGAAAAAGACTTACTAGATTTAGATGATCCCATTCAAAAATACATCTCTGATTTTCCATTGAAAAAAGAAGGGACAATCACAATCAGACATTTATTGCAACACAGTTCTGGTATTAAAGCCTATAAAAATGGGAAAGAATCATTTCCGACTAAGAATTACCCCACTTTGCGAAAGGCAGTTCAGCTATTTGAAGATCGCGATTTGGCCAATGCACCAGGAGAGGGATATCAGTATACGACCTATGGTTATGTCGTATTGGGTGTTGTCATTGAAAAGGTATCTGGTCTTTCTTATAGGGATTATATGAAGCAACATATATGGGAAAAGGCCGGTATGATAAACACTGATGTGGAAGTATTTGGAAAGCATTATCCTGGCAAGTCTAAGCTATATACAATAAACAAAAAAGGTGAATTCGAAACAGACAAAAATACCAATCTGAGTGTGAAAGTACCAGGTGGTGGCATACAATCTACAGTAGCTGACTTGCTAAAGTTTGCTGAAGCTGTGATAGAAGATAAACTAATAAATGCTGAAAGTCGAAAATTAATGACCACTGACTCAGGCATGAAAAAAGAAGGGAATCCTTACGGCTTAGGGTGGTTTCTCTATTCTGATGCTGATAAGCCGAGTGGTCGCATCATTGGACATAGTGGCTCACAGTCAGGAACATCCACACAGTTGTTTGTTTTCTTGGATAAGAAGGCAGCTATTGCCGTGATATCCAACACATCAGGCGCATGGAACAATGTGTTTTCATTGACTGATAAATTAGCTGATCCTTTAGTGAGACCTGAGGATGTTAATAAACCTATTAGAAAAGTGGCAAAGATTTCAACTGAGATTCTGGATCGCTATGTCGGCAAATATAAATTTGAAAGTGGAACAGTCGTCGAGCTCACCAGAAAAGATGAGGCCTTTTATGGGGAAACAAATGGTGGTGGAAAATTTAGAATATACCCTGAAAGTGACACACATTTTTTCTTAAGAATTATGAATGTCCAAGTCGAATTTGAAACTAGCACTGAAAAGGCAAAGCAATTTACCTTTATTCAAAATGGAGAAAGACATCTAGCCGTGAGATGATCGTTTTAAAATAATCAATTTCTGGTAGCCAATGATTGAAATCAATTCAATTATTGGCTTTTTCGTTCTGGTAAACACTATGAAATAAATATCGCTTTGTACAACTATCAAAGCAACTCAAATTCATTTCTATTCCCATAATTGCTTTTCTCATGCACATGGCTATCTTTGCAGTCCATATGGGATTCTCACTCAAAGCAAGCTGGAACTACAAATGCCCGCGCTGCAGACAAGGCGATATTTTTACCAAACCGCTGGTCTTATCTAAACCCTTAGATATGCCAAAGCGTTGTTCGTTTTGTAATCAGCTCACTGAACCTGAAATTGGCTTTTATTACGGCGCGATGATGGTGTCCTATGGCATCTCTTCATGGACGTTTTTAGCCATTGTCTTAGTCCTGGTCTTTTATTTTGATTGGACGGTAAACTCTGCCATGTTTGTAGTTATCGCGCTTGCCTTAGTTACATACTTGTGGTTGCTTAGATATTCACGCTCACTTTGGCTACATCTAATGGTTAAGCACAGCCCTGAAGAAGAACAAAAACAACTGCTTAAACGAGATGAAGAGCCATCAGTAACAAAAGAAGAGTGGAAACCAAGGATAAAGAAAGCCGAATAATTATAATCTTACTACTTCAGTTTTGAGATCAACAGTAGTACTCAACCCTCAACCCCGCCATTCACTTTCTTCACTACGGGATGTCCGCTTCGCTGCCACACTCAACACTCAACACCCAACATTCAACACTGCGACCAAAGGGAGCTAATACTCCATCAACTCAATCGCCGCCTCCACATTATCCACGGGAAATTTACACGCCTTATTCTGACAAACATAAATCAACGTACCATCTTGCAATTTGCTTTCCAGCAATCTAAGCGAACCTTCCGTCTTCCCACCCAGATACAAACTTGTTGGACTAAATGATTTTTGCATGTCACGACTCAATTCACCAGCATTTTCTCCGACGATAGCAATTTCAAAAGGCGGGTACACCATATCCAGATAGAGCTGACACCAATTCGAATAGAAGCCAGGACTTTGTTCTTGGGCGATGGTCCCTGTCATGTTATTGAGCATTTGCTCCGATAAGGCTAGATAGTCTTTGTTGTATAATAGCTCACCCAAAGCCTTCAAATTGCGAGCCATGACAGAATTCGAACCTGGTATGACATTGTCTGTTAATTCTGCCTTACGCGCGACGAGGGGCGGATCAATATCTGAGGTATAGTTAAACATAGAGTTGCTCTCCTTGAAAAAGTGCTTGATAGCATAATCTGTTAAGCTTGACGCAAGCTTCAACCATTGCTCATCAAAAGTTATCTGATAAACGCTTACAAACGCATCGATAGCGATAGCATAGTCATCCAGAAAACCATTGATGCTGCTTTTGCCATCCTTAAAGTTGCGATTGAGACGGTAGTCTTTTTGCAATTGATTATCTACTATAAACTGAGCATTCGCCAAAGCTGCTTGCTTGTATTCCTCTTTGCCAAACGCAGCATAGGCATCCACATAGCCTTTTAGCATCAAGGCATTCCACGAAGTCAATA
Source organism: uncultured Saprospiraceae bacterium (assembly GCA_937959275.1). GTDB lineage: Bacteria > Bacteroidota > Bacteroidia > Chitinophagales > Saprospiraceae > CALFUK01. The sequence continues at coordinate 147,327 of CALGLU010000036.1, forward strand.
TTTTATCATCTAAGCCAGGTCTGACGCGGTGCTCTCGTGCTTGCATAATCGTTAAGTTAAATCGCTCGACCATATCTTCTAAAGCCAGAGTAGATAGATTATGTTTTTTCGCAAACTCCTCATCACTAGATTTACGTAATAAGATATTAGTATGCTCCCAATTGCCTCTTTTGCTTACATCGTAATAGTCTTTAAATAACCTATTCTCAGATTCATCTGTAAATAAGGAATCAATTTCTTCTTCAGACCAGACATAAAATTTGCCTTCTTCACCCTCACTATCCGCATCTAGTGAAGAGTAAAAACCGCCTGACTTATGCGTCATCTCACGCTTCACCCATTCCAGAGTTTGCTCTACAATATGAGCATAGTGCGGGTCTTGAGTCAACTTATAGGCTTGAGAATATAAACTAACAAGTTGCCCATTATCATACATCATCTTTTCAAAGTGAGGTGCTTTCCAAACAGCATCTGTCGAGTAACGCGCAAAGCCTCCTCCAGCTTGGTCATAGATGCCTCCCATCGCCATTTTATCTAGTGTCAGTGTCAAGCCTTCAAGAGCCTTTGCATCCTTAGTGACTGCATAATACTTCATTAAAAATTCAAAGTTGTTGGGCATTGGAAACTTAGGTGTTCTATCGTTGCCACCTTCTTTATAATCTAAGCCAGACATAAAGTCCTCAGCAATACTTGATAGCATCGTTTCTGTAAAAGGAGAAGGATTACTCACTAGTGCAATATCATCTACATTTTGAATGCCTTTTGTGATCTGCTCTGCCTGCTCTTCAAGCTTGCCGGGATCATTCTCTTTTAGATCGGCAAACTGTTTTAAAATATTAAGCCATTGGTCTTTGGGGAAATAAGTACCTGCCCATACAGGTCGACCGTCAGGCAGCGCAAAGGCATTTAATGGCCATCCACCTCGACCACTCACGAGATGACAGGCAGTCATATACACATCGTCAACATCAGGTCGTTCTTCTCGGTCTACTTTAATCGGGACAAAATGCTCATTCATTAGTGTAGCAACTAATGAATCCTCAAACGATTCATGCTCCATGACATGGCACCAATGACAGGCAGCGTAACCAATGGATATGATTAATAGCTTATCCTCTTTTTGAGCTTTTTGCAAGGCTTCTTCGCCCCAGGGATGCCAGTCTACAGGATTGTGAGCATGTTGTAACAAGTATGGACTTGACTCGTGAATTAGTTGATTCGTATGTTTGTGATTACTCATATCACCTGATTTTTTAGCTGAATGACAAGCTACAAGAAGCAATATTCCAACTAGTGTAAAGGCTTGAAAAAGTTTAGACATATCTGGTTTTATCAACTGAAGTGATTTAATAATGAATGTTAAAGTAGTTTGTATGTGCTTGATTTTCAATGCGATGCGTTAAAAAGTAGAAGTGATTGAAGATCAATAACATGTAAAATAATTAGCAATATATTCTTAAATCATTTCATAGCTTAAATATTAATTAACAATGTAATATCTAATTAACATAGTTTATTCTATAACTTTAGTACAAACTAATTGTTTAGAGAGTATGTTTCAAAGCACACAAATGAAATGGAGGCGATTGAATGGGGATCCTATCAGCTCTTCACTTCATGAAGCGATTGAATCTACGATCATCCGTGAGAAAGAACAAGGATACAAGTTAAAAGTTTGTATTGGCTCAGATTCTCAAGTAAAAGGGGCTGAGGTCAACTTTGCTACGGTGATAGTCTTTCTACGTGAACACAAAGGAGGATTTATGTTTATTTCGACTGCGACCAAGAAGAATAACATGTCGATCAAAGAGCGTATGATCCTAGAAGTCTCTAAATCTGTTGAAGTTGCTTACAGTATCTGTGATTTATTAGATAAATACAATGTCGAACTGGAGGTGCATGCTGATATCAATACTGATCCCAATTTTGAATCTAATGTAGCACTCAAAGAAGCCATGGGCTATATATTAGGAATGGGTTTCGTATTCAAGGCTAAGCCAAATGCCTTCGCGAGTTCTTCATGTGCTGATAAAGTTTGCTAAGCGACCTTACTATTTCTCAGTTTTCTTTCCTATTTTGAATCGAATTCAAGACTGAGCATATGAGGATTTTATTTTGCATCGATACAGATAAAAATCTAGAGAATTTAGGAAGTCGTCTTTCTAAAGTCCTTAATCTTTTCAATGAAGAACTGTACTACGTAGACGTCATGCATGTCTATCGGAAGCCTGAAGCAGATGCGCCGCATATGCCAGCGACGATGTTGGATATTCAAAATGATGAGGAAAAACAAAGAATGAGGTTTCTTTCTCAATGCCAACATCGAATTTCGAATGTCTTAGAAAAGAAATTGAAAAAGGCTGCGCTCGTAAATTCACACCTTTTGCAAGGTAAATTCATGAAACAATTCAAAGATCATGTCAAGTATAATAAGTACGAAATGATCGTCTTGTTGCCCGGTAAAAAGGATCCTTTGGAATTACTACTGATGGGTAGGAATGTCACAAAAATTGTAAGTAAGATCGGAGTCCCCATATTAGTACTACCCAAAGATGAAGTTTTTGAACACAGAACAACCAAGTTTATAGGCATGCTTGAAAAACCTAAAAAGCAACGGAAGAAATTTCAAAAACATCAAGTTATCAGACAAATCAAAGAAGATGGTTTAAACTATCTCCACATTTGTCCTCTGGCTAAAAAGGAGTACAAGCATGTCGATGTGCTGAATCACTCAAATCGAATTAAGGCATTCAATAAGTTTCATAATGAGCGTAAGCACAATCATATTTATATTATGAATCATAAGCCTAAAAAGGGTCTAGCTAAGTGGAGAAATTCAAGTTTTACAAAAGCCATCTTGACTAAAAATGATTCGTCGATTATGGTGATTTAATTGATATGAATTATCTCGCTCACACCTACCTATCAAGTGGAGATGAAGAAGTCCTCATCGGAAATTTTATTGCTGATTTTATCAATGGTAAACAAGCAAGGACTTTGGATGAGCCCTACCAAAAGGGTATCAGCTTGCATCGAAAAATTGATAGCTTCACAGACGAACATATTGAATTTAGAAAGGGCACAAAACGATTGTCTAAACACCATAGTAAGTATTCACCAGTCGTTTTGGATATTTTATATGATCACTTATTGGCGATCAATTGGGAGAGCTATTCAAAGATGACCTTACAAGAGCATGCGACTCAAAGCTATTCTGTTTTTGAAAGGCATATTGATGTATTTATTGAGCAAGGGGTTGAACATATTCCTAAAATGATCTCGCATAATTTTTTAGTGTCTTATGCCGATGTAGATAAGGTGAAATACGTGCTGGGCAGAATGGATCATCGAACACGATTCGAGTCTCAGTTTGTCAATGCTATGGATCACCTGCAAGAAGATTTTGATAGTTATAACAAGGAGTTTAATATATTTTTTCCGGAGATGATTGCTGTCGTAGACGCACATTAAAAATGCCCGGCTTTACGAGGTTTTCAATGGCCCAACTGCCGCTGTTGGTCTCCCAACCAAGGGCATTATTAAATGGTTGGTAGAGGCGTTTAACGTTTTATAAACTCGAACCAATATGCTCCTATTTAAATCAAATGTATTTTTATGCAGCTTAAAATGAAGAATCATGTCACATAACAATCGCCGCCAATTTTTAAAACGAGTCGCAGCAATCCCAGTAGTTGTAGGCTCTACTGGCTGTGTAACAAAGACAATAAAAACAACTGATGTCTCCATAAAAGCTTCGAATGATCAAGTGAATGTTGCGGCTATTGGTATGGGCATTATGGGGTTTAGTAATTGTAAAACAGCGATTCAAATACCAGGTGTTAAGTTAGTCGCAGTCTGTGATTTGTATACTGGTCGCCTAGAGCGATCAAAGGAAATCTTTGGTCAGCATTTGTTTGTCACACAGGATTATAAAGAGATTATTAATCGTTCAGACATCGATGCAGTGATCATTTCGACTTCGGATCATTGGCATGATGTGATTACCATTGCGGCGCTCCAGGCTGGTAAACATGTGTATTGCGAAAAACCAATGGTTCATCACATTCAAGAAGGTCGGGCTGTTATTCAAGCAGAGCAAGACTCAGGCAGGGTTTTGCAGATAGGAAGTCAACGTGTGAGTTCGGCTTTGTATGCAGAAGCTGGTAGACAATATCGTTCAGGCATTATTGGTGATTTAATTTTAGTCGAAGCAGCCTTCGATCGCCAAAATGCCTTAGGTGCTTGGCAATATTCCATTCCCACTGATGCTTCGCCGCAAACTGTTGATTGGGATAGGTTTATTGGGGACTCATCTCAGCTAGCATTTGATGCCACTCGTTTTTTTAGATGGCGCAACTATCAAGACTATGGTACCGGCGTCAGTGGTGATATGCTAGTCCACTTCTTTTCAGGTTTCCATTCAATTATTAATTCATTGGGACCAGAGCGGATTGTTGCGACAGGAGGGCTGCGCTATTGGAAGGATGGGAGAGATGTGCCTGATATAGTCACAGCTATGGTTGATTATCCCCATACAGAGAATCATCCAGCTTTTAATGCCCAAATCAGAGTCAACTTTGTTGATGGCAAAGGTGGTGGTTCATTCATTAGACTCATTGGCTCAGAGGGAGTGATCGATATTAAAGGATCCTCTTTGACAGTTAGTCAGAGTCGGATGGGGGAGGCGCCGGGCTTTGGAGGTTGGGATAGCTATGATACATTCTCATTGGACGAGCAGGCTCGATTCAAAGCCGTATATGATGATAAATTCTCATCCGCCAATGCTGGGCTTTCTAATCCTGCCGTTGTCCGATACGAATTAGAAGCGGGCTATAATACGAATATTCAACATCATGCTCATTTTTATAATGCTATTCGCACAGGATCAAAAGTTGTAGAAGATGGTGCCTTTGGCTTGCGCGCTGCAGCACCAGCATTAGCTGCTAACAAAAGCTATTTTGAAAAGGAGATTGTGCATTGGGATCCTGTGAAGATGGAGTTGATTTGAATCCGTCGCTGTTGGTCTCACAACCAACGGCATTTAGTATATAAGCCAAAGTCAAGGAAATAGTAAAACTCATTGGATCGGAGTCCAACAAGGGCGTGTCGTGGCATCCCCAACTGCCGCTGTTGGTCTCCGAACCAACGGCATTAGCAGGAAATAATAAAACTCGTTGGATCGGAGTCCAACAAGGGCGTGGTTTGTTACTCGTCGTATGGGAGTCCATAGAGGGCGAGACGTGGCATCCCCAACTGCCGCTGTTGGTCTCCGAACCAACGGCATTTAGAAAACAAATTCAATGATTAGACTTAAAACTCGTTGGATCGGAGTCCAACGAGGGCGTGTCGTGGCATCCCCAACTGCCGCTGTTTGTCTCCGAACCAACGGCTTAGATTACAAGTTCACTCATCATCCCAACTAAATAGGAAGTCCCAATTCTTGATTCCGGTTTCAAAGTATTGAGATGAACTATATTTGTAATTAGAGTTTAAATCTTTACGTATTGGATTATTATGAATGTAATTTATCTTTTGCATCAGGACTTTGTCTGAATATATTTCAATACTCATTGAAGCTCGTTGCCAAAATTGATATTCTCTATCTGACTTGTTTACTTTAAACCGTTCTAGAGTATAATTTTTGGATTCCTTTTGTAATGTTTCTTTTATTTTTTTACTGGTAAATCTTAGAATGCTTTGCTGTACTTTGGATACCGTGTATGGTTCCAAAATCTGCCAGACTAAGTGGACATGATCGGGCATAATAACAAATGCCCATATTGTTGCACACTTGGATTTTACTGTAAATCGAAATGAGTCAATAATTATACTTTTGTACAGATCGTCTTGAAATAAGGGGTGCCAATTTAATAACGTCCAAGTAGTAAAATAGAGGTTGACATATTTCCTCATTGTAAAGTTGTTTGTTCGAAAACAAGATAAGCAATAAAAAGGAAAATCTCGTTGGATCGGAGTCCATAGAGGGCGAGACGTGACATCCCAAATTGCCGCTGTTGGTCCCCGAACCAAAGGCATTTAGTAAATAAAACTCGTTGGATCGGAGTCCAACAAGGGCGTGGTTTGTTACTCGTTGTATGGGAGTCCATAGAGGGCGAGACGTGACATTCCGAAATGCCGCTGTTGGTCTCCGAACCAACGGCATTACGAATATAAAAGGGAATAATAAAACTCGTTGGATCGGAGTCCAACGAGGGCATTGTTTGTTTCTCGTTGGATCGGAGTCCAACGAGGGCGTGGTTTGTTACTCGTCGTATGGGAGTCCATAGAGGGCGAGACGTGGCATCCCCAACTGCCGCCGTTGGTCTCCGAACCAACGGCATTTAGCATCTAATAAAACTCGTTGGATCGGAGTCCAACAAGGGCGTGGTTTGTTTCTCATTGGATCAGAGTCCAATGAGGGCGTGGTTTGTTTCTTTTAGAATGGCAGTCAAATCAGGGCACTCAATGACTTCAAACAACCGTCTGAGAAGACAAAAAGTGGTAAAACACCAAAAAGAATACGACCATAAATAAGTACAATAGTTTTTTCTGTGGTTTTTTCATTTCACTATTGTTAACAAGATTAACAAATACCTCAGTTCCAGCTTTCTATTAACGACTTGAATATCTAGACCAATACACTGATTTTGTCTTTTAATCTTAAGCATATCTTAAAACGAATATTGGTGAATTGAAAATTTATATGAAAGTCATTTATGCATCCTAAACACCTCATAGTTAAACTAATGAGGCTGAGGTTGTTCAATATCAAGCAATCATCACACTAGCAGATGATCGTGTTATCACCTTGGTTTATCCTTCAAAATTAAACGAGATTGTCAAAACCCTAGACAAGATTTTTTCTATAATACGAGCCTCTTCCAGATCATTATTATAAATGAGAATATTACCTATGCCTTGCGAAAATTTGATTTCTGGCGAGAAGATAAAATAGGGAAAGAACATCTGCATCCCAGCCCCCACTTCCAATTGAAAATCATGTGGTGATATTTTGATCAGATTGTCCGCTTCTCTAGTTGAAGAATTACTAGCAACGTCAAATGAGTATTTAAGTCCAGCTATCACAAAGGCCCGCTTATCTTTATATGGTTCAGACTTGTAGCGCACATGAAAAGGAGCTTCAAAAAATACACTTTCTATATTTCGTGTACGTGGCGAACCACCAAAGTTTTTAAACTCGATCTGTCGCTCTGCAAAACTAAAGCCTGGCAAAAAACGAAAATCAAAATAATTACCAATTTTTAAATTTGCAATCAAGTGAACATGAAAACCTGGAGCTCTCAATCCTTCAGCTACTGCAATGCTGTCTCTGTTTACAAAGTTTTCACCATGAAAAACCTTATATCTTGAATTTGTCAATCCCAATGAAAGACCGAAATAATAAGGTTTATTCTGGAATTCTTGAAAGTTATGGTTCGCTCGGTAAAGTTGTGCGCCTGCATCAAACTGACAACACAGGCAAAAGAGAAATGTAATTATTTGTATCCTTGATAAATGGCACATATACCTAAGCTTAATTTTTTATACGAACAGTCTCTAAAGCCTGCTGATCTCATTCTGGTTAGGAACAAATCATAATCTGGAAAAGCCTGTACTGATTCGTATAAATACTCGTATGCTCTGGAATCTTTTGATTTGAACTTTCCTATAACGGGTAAAATGTTCTTAAAGTATACATTGAACAACTGTTTAAAGGGAAATGATGTAGGTTTTGTGAATTCCAAGATAACCACTTGTCCTCCTGGCTGTAATACCCGCTGAATCTCCATCAAACCCTTGTCTAGGTTTTCAAAGTTACGCACACCGAAAGAAGCTGTGGCTACATCGAACGTATTGTCTGAGAAACTTAAATTTTCACTGTCCTCTTTGAGTAAGGTAATGGTCGTATCTAACCCTTTTTTAGAAACCTTTTCCCTGCCTTTTGCCAACATTTCATGGGAGATATCTATGCCTGTGATTTGTGTCGGTTTAATCAGTCGATAGGCTTCTAGAGCGATATCAGCTGTACCGGTCGCAATATCAAGTAAATGCTCAGGGGTAGTTTTTTGGATTGTATTGATCGCCTTTTTACGCCATGTGGTATCGATACCAAGTGTGAGTACTCGATTTAATAAGTCATAGCTCGGAGCTATATTATCAAACATTTGTTCGACCTGAGCTTTTTTTGCTTCGGCCTCGTTATAAGGTTTAATGTCCATACATTGGCAAAATTACCATCTACAACTTTGCAATTCACGAATAGTTGTGAAAATCTTACATATCTCCTAACAAACCATCGATTCGAATTGGTGATTATCAATACATTGAATCATCACTGATTTACTCCTTGGCTTGCTTCAAAAAGCTCTAAAAAGTCAATAAAACAGTAATTTTAGGTAAGAATTCAATTATTTATCTTATTAGATATAAAGAGTACGCCACTTTTTCGCCGTTGAAATAGTTATTATTGCATCGAAAATCCATATCTAATAGGAACATATGATCTCATTACGCAGTTTTTATAGTCTTTTTATCCTTTTACTTAGTGTCTCTATAGCATATTCTCAAGAAGAGAGTAGTCCATTATTAGTTTCAGGAACCTTTGAAAATGCCTCTATTCAAGAAGTATTAGCTCATCTAGAAAGTAACTATGACCTTGATGTCTTCTACAAAGCAGAAGATATCCCTTCTAAAAGTATTTCAGACACTTTTACTGATGTACCAATCAAGGACTTTCTAACGCAAGTATTAAGTCAAACTGCGACAGGTTACTTACTCTACAGAGATACAGAAGTAGTAATCGTACCAAGACAACTCGTCGATGATGTGTACTCTGTCAAATACTATCAAGCTTTAGATGGCACTGAAGAGGATTCAGAAATCGTAACAACTCAAGAAACAGTAAGTAATATCGGTTCGATAGAAAATTTGTCTCCTTCTGGTCAAGTTAAAGTCACAGGTCGAGTTATAGATGAACAAACAGGTGAAGAAATCATTGGTGCCACTGTCAATTGGCCCGAGTCAGGTGTTGCCACCATTACCGATGTCGATGGTTCATTTGAGACTGTAGTTGAAGCAGGCCTTAAGAATTTGCAGATAGGCTATCTAGGTTATGTTGAATTCACTAAGAAATATAATGTGATGTCAGATGGAGCTTTGGAAATTTCACTGTTTAAACAGGCAGTAACTATTGACGAGGTTACGATTACTGGACGTGCAGCCGATCAGAGTGTTGAGAGTGCACAAATTGGAGTGGCAACAATAGATGTCAAAACGATAAAGAAGCTTCCAACATTTCTAGGAGAGGCGGATATCATTAAATCAATACTATTAAATCCTGGCGTCAGCAGTATTGGAGAGGGTGCCACTGGCTTTAATGTGCGTGGAGGTGAGGTTGATCAAAATCTAGTGATGCAAGACGAAGCATTTCTATTTAACTCGTCTCATGCACTTGGCTTTTACAGTACGTTTAATGCGGACTTAATTAATAAAGTTGATTTATATAAAGGGAATATACCCGCACAATATGGAGGAAGATTAGCATCTGTTATGGATGTTGAGATGAGAAATGGGAATTTTGAGAAGTTTGATATAAAAGGAGGTATCGGGCCTGTCGCAAGTCGTATAAGTGTGGAGGGACCTATTGCAAAAGGGAAAACGTCATTCATTATTGGTGGGAGAGGATCTTACTCTGATTGGATTTTAGATCGGATCAATGTCTTAGAAGTACGAAACAGTTCATCTTTTTTCTTTGATGTCAATGCTAAAGTCACACATCGATTCTCACAAAAAAATAACCTGACTTTATCTGGATATTATTCTCAAGATGACTTTACGTTTAATAACGAATTTGGTTTTGATTACAGTACTGCCTTAGGCGAAGCTACATTTAGGACTATTTTTAATGATAATTTTTATTCTAAATTTTCAGCTGTTTATAGCCAATACAAAAGTACCCAATTTGATTTGGAGGGGCTGGATGCTTCGGATTTAGCTATCGATATATCCTACATTAAAGTCAAAGAGCTACTGACTTACAATATGGATAGCGGCATTAAGTTGGATTTTGGTGGAGAAGGTATATTGTACACGACAAGTCCGGGAGATTTTCAACCTGCCGACGAAAATTCACTTGTGATCGGTAATACTTTAGATGAAGAAAAAGGATTAGAACTTGCAGCCTTTGTAAATGCCGAATGGGAATTGACCCCGTCTCTATTAGTAACTGGAGGGTTGAGGTTTAGCTTGTTTCAAGCTATGGGACCTGCAACTGTCTTTCAATATGAAGACCCCTTGAATCCGACAACGACTACAATCATTGGATCAGAAGAGCAGACGGGAACCTTGGCCACATATTCTACACCAGAGCCTAGAGTCTCTGCCAGATTAAAATTAACAGAAAGTGCTTCTCTCAAAGCTGGATACAGTCGGACATCACAATATTTTAACCAGATATTTAACTCTGATTCGCCAACCCCTACGAGCCAATGGCAATTGTCTAATGCCTATATACTACCAAATAAGTCTAATAACTATTCCGTAGGCGTCTTTAAGAATTTGCAGAATAATGATTGGGAAACCTCTTTCGAAGTCTATTACAGGGATATAGATCGCTTATTTGATTACCGTGATTTTGCAAGACTTGTGGCGAATGATCATATAGAGACAGAACTATTACCGGGTATAGGTGAAACATATGGTGCCGAGGTGAGTATCAAGAAGAAAACAGGCGAATTGAATGGATGGCTGAGTTATACCTATGCTAAAAGTCAAAAAAAGATTGTTGGCATTAATGATGGTGATTGGTATCCAAGTAATTTTGACAGCCCACACAATATGAGTGTCGTCTTAAATTATAATCCCACTCAGAGACATACAATCTCGGTTAATTTCAATTATGCGACTGGACGGCCGACGACGCCCCCTATTGGTAATTTTGAAACATCATCTGGATTGGTTGTTCCTATATATTCAGATCGAAATCAAATACGAATTCCAGATTATCATCGATTAGATATTGCCTATACAATAGGTAGAGGTTACAAAAAGAATGCAAAATTCCGGACGAGTTGGACATTGTCATTATATAATGTCTATGGGAGGAAAAATGCGTTCTCGGTTTATTTCACACAAGGAGCGTTTCAGCGTGCGCAGGCGAATCGCCTAGCTGTATTAGGAGCTGCGTTCCCTTCATTGACGTTTAATTTTGAATTTTTATAGACGAGAATTGTCTCGAGGAATGGGAATGTATAAACAGTATTTCATAATTTACTTGGTAAGTCTTACGGTCTTGGGCTGTCTAGATCCTATCGAACTTGCTGTGCCATCTGGAGGAGTTACTGATATAGCTGTTAATGGTAAATTGGTCTTTGGGAACCCCTCGACCTTAGAAGTTAGCGTGAGTGAAATCTTTGATTTTGATGGTAACCCAAATCGGATTGCAATTCGAAGTGTAGAATTATTGGATGAAGCAAATAATATATTTGAAATAAAATCACAAGATAGGGGCGTTTATACTGCAACAATCGCTCAGGATGATCCAAATATTAAAATCTCTCTTGATCAAAGGTATAAGATCAAGGTATTTCTTGCCAGTGGAGATATAGTCGAATCAGATTTTCAGAGTATTGCTAGAATTGCTGGTCAAACTAGTCTGAGTTCAAGAACAGTTCAAAAATCATTTGAGGATGATGATGGGGTAATAAGAGATGGCTTAGCGCTCAGCTTTGATGCAAGGACACCAATTTCAACAAATCAAGAAGTGAAGTTGCGCTGGGAAGTCTTAAGAACATATCGGTTTTCTAACCTAGCTCAATATTCACCTCCTCTTACATCAGACAACAGGTTTTGTAACACAGCAGGGCCAAGGCGGATTGATATTTGTGAAGAATTACGATTAGATCCAGGCAGTGAGATGGGCTTTTGGGATTGTGATAATGGTGGTGTATCCAATGCAGTTGAGTGTGATAGAGGTACGAATCCTCTAGATAGTCTTGATGATGGTCGACCTCGCATTGAAAGAAAGACTTGTTACATCACAGGCTTTGAAGACATCCGAAATATTAAACTTTTTGATCCAGATGCGGATTCTAATAATTCTTCTGTTTTTGAACAAACGCTGTTTGAGCCGTCGATAGATTTTAAGTTTGCTGAAGGCTATCATGTTCAATTGATTACTGAAGCTATCAACAAGGATGTCTTTGAGTATTATTCTAAGATTAAAGAGCTCCTTTCCTTGAGTGGGAGTATGTTTGACCCACCAGCAGGCAAAGTGAAAGGCAATATGTTGAATACGACAAGTCCAGAAGGCGAAGTGTTTGGTTTTTTTTATGTGACGGAGCAGGATACCGCAAACCGATTTATCGATATAGATCAAGTTGGTTTTCCAGATACATTATGTTTATTAAATTTTATGGGGATGCCTCCAGAGACATGTATTGATTGTACAGTTTGGGCAAATTCAGGCGACTTGGTGACCATTTTAAGACCTTCATATTGGGGCAAAGAATAAAGAATATGCATAAGACAAAATTTATGATACAAAAAAGTTATTTCTTCATACTGTTTTTCACATTCGGGATGATAAGCTGTTTGGATCCGATAGAGCTTGATATTCCAAGAGGCGAATCAGAGGCTGTTGTCGTAGAAGGTAAGTTGGTCAAGGGTAATCCTTCATCAATTGAAGTATCTGTACAACGGATTTTTGTATTTGATGGCAGTAGTCAAAATCTAAAAATTAATGCTGTCACGCTGATGAGTGAGGGCGGGGATGAGATTAAACTGTCTAGGGATAATGAAGGAGAATTTAGCCAAAGCTTTGGTCCAGACAATCCATTTGATGTGTCCATAAATGATTCATATAAAATTCGTGTAGAATTATTTGATGGGAGAATTGTGGAGTCTGCTTTTGAGGCGGTTCAATCTGTTGGCGCTAATGATGAAGTGGACTTAACATTGCAGAATAGAGAAGTGTTTTCAGAAACAAGTGGAGACTTCGTAACAAGGCAAAAACTTATTTTAGACCTCAAATCTCAGATTAGGAATATTCAGCAAGACCCAAAACGATTCAGGTGGACTGTGGAGCGTTACTTTAAATTGACTGATAGTCCTGATGCGTATCAAATTAGAGATCCACAAGACCGGAACATATTTGTTCAGCCAAAGACATGTTATATCCGAGACAAAGCCTCTTTGACAAAGACATTTATATTCGATGGGTTTGCATCTGATCAAGATGAATTAAACTTTGCATCGGAGATATTTGATGGGACACTTAATGACTATCGACTTGCTGATACGATGTATTTCTCAGTTGTTCAAGAAGCATTAAGTGAAGGCGCCTTTAAGTATTATGATGAAATCTCTAAGGTGTTAGAGCGTACAGGCAGTATGTTTGACCCACCTGCAGGTAAGATAAAATCAAATTTTGTAAATGTTAATGACCCAGAGGATGAAATCTTTGGCTACTTCTATGCATCGGAGCAAGAGCAGACAAGAGTCATGGTGACACCTGATCAAGTGGGTAATCCCAACCCGTTATGTCCTGCGCCAACGGGTGAAGGATGGAGGCCAGGTCAATGTCCATTTACGGATTGTTGTGATTGTTTGGCTGTGCCGAATAGCTCTTTAGAAGCACCAGATTTTTGGAATCGATAATTAGGATTAAATAAAGATAGAATGAAATTATATACATATTTAAGTTTGGGAATCTGCCTGCTGTTACTATCAAGTAATCGCTTAGCTGCGAATTCTGCCTGTTATGTTCATGTAGATAAATCGTTTTACTGTGTGGGTGAGGATATTCATTTTAATTTATATCTCCCATTGGATTTTAAACAACATGATGTTTCAGTTAAAGTTGTTTTGCTGGATTCAAAGGGTCATGTGACGGCAACATTTTTTAGAAAGAATGACATGTTATCCCAGGTTTCTGGACGATACAGGATTCCATATAACTTAAAGCCAGAAATGTACTATTTGCAATTTATGTCTGAGGATGTCAGTACAAAATCAGAAGTCTTATTCGCAGAAATTGCAATACCGATTTATAATTTCTTAGAAAATATTGTTCCCGCAAATGCAAAAAAGATTGACGCCCCGAATCCCGTATCAGATCTTGAATCAGGAGGCTTATCAATTGATATTGATGTGCCAGAATCGATCTTAAGCAAAGCTGATGTTAGCGGTCTGATAAAAGTTACAAATGCAAATGGAGAGACTGTAAAATCTGAAATTTCGGTGTCAGTAGTCAATGAAGATGTCGGTGGACCAAGCGTGATAGGTGGGTCAAGTATTGTATCTGGAAAAACAATACAGAGTAATCTAGCACCTAATCTTGAAACCCAGATGTATGCAAAGGGTAGACTAGTAGATGGTGACAACCAACCAATACAGGCAAATATAGTCGGTGCATTTTCTACATTAGAAAATCGATTTTTATTTACAAAGTCAAATGAAGACGGCGTTTTCTTTTTGGATTTGCCAACCTTCGAGGGCAGTAAGCCTGTGCAGATGCTCGGTTATCATATCGATCATGAGAATATCACTATTGATAAAACGAATACCTATACTATTCAAAATCCCCAGGCATTTTATTTTAATGATAAAATAAAAGACTACTTAGAACTCTGCCGAATTCGAAAGAAATTGGAACAGCATTTTGAAGTTGTTGACAATGAAGAAGCAAAGGAGATTGTCTATGATATGAATGCATTGAGTCCTGATGCAACGTATGATATTAAAGAGTATGAAGCCTTTGATAAGTTTGCTGGCTTCTTCAAAGAAATCTTGACACCGCTGAGATTCAGAGAAAAAAAGGACGTATTTGAAGCGTATATGTATGATCCAACTGAACGAAGAGCATCTAAAAAGTATTTTCAAGGAAAACCAATGTTCATTGTCAATGGAATGGTGACAAGAGATGGTAATTATATTGCGAATCTTCCAATGGAAAAAATCGAAAAAGTAGATTTGTTCTTTTCTCCCAAGGGATTAAGAAATCAATTTAATGCCTTTGGACGATTTGGTGTCGTCAGGATAATTTCAAATGACCCTAGCTTAAAAGTGCCTGAAGCCGAATTAGCCGATATTGTCATGGTGCATGGTGTAGACGGAGATCTCAAGTCCGAAGGGTCTCAGGAATTACCAGCGGGATTTCCAAATCTGAATCCGCAGGTGTATTGGAATAGTGGTATTGAAACATCGGCCTCTGGAGAAATGTCTTTTAACTACAGACAGCCTGACGATGAAGGCACATACACAATTGTTGTCGTAGCTAGAGATGAGAAAGGAAATATTGGTACAAGAAAACTGAGTTATACAAGTCAATAAAATCTGGCTAAGCCCAAACAACACATCATATGAAAGTCTGCGGGATTGAATTAAAATCAAATGAAGCCCGCATTGTCGTGCTAGAAGGACATATAGAATCCTATGACATTGTACAGCTTGATACCAACAAGTTTAAATTAGAAGACTCAAAGGATCAAAAAGCAGTACAACAGTTTAGGGATCAAATTCTTGAATTTTTTAAGTGGCAAGATTTTGATTGTGTTGGGATTAAAGAAAGAATTACAAAGGGCAGATTTGCTGGTGGAGCTATATCATTTAAAATAGAAGGTCTCATTCAGACGAGTGATTGTCCAGTGCAGTTAGTCCATAATATGTCGATGAAGTCAGCCCTCAAAGAAGTTGACTTTGATCCGACTCTTGTTAAAAAATATCAAGAAGAAGCACTTAAAGTAGCGATCTATCTATTGAAAATAAAGTCATGATTAGCATATTGATGCCTGTCAAAAATGCAGGTCCATACCTAGAGGACTGCCTAACATCTATTGTAAATCAATCATATACGGATTGGGAGTTGATCGCAGTCAATGACCACTCAGATGACAACAGTGTCGTGATCCTAGAAGCGTTTGCAGGCCAAGATGACAGGATACAATGGGTCAATCATTCTGGCCATGGTGTTATAGAGGCTTTACGCACAGCGTATACGCACAGCACTGGTAATCGAATCACACGAATGGATGCCGATGACCTGATGTCAACTGATAAGCTAGACCAGATGGCTGCCTTACTCGGCCAGTCGGGAGCCGGCCATCTAGTGACTGGCTATGTAGAGTATTTCTCGAGCACTGGCATTGGCAACGGCTATGCAAAGTATGCCAAATGGCTAAATGACTTAAGTGAGCAAGAGAATAATTTCGCAGAGATATATAAAGAGTGTGTCATTCCATCACCTTGTTGGATGATAGCTAGGGATGATTTTGAGCGTTGTGGAGGCTTTTTAAATAATTTATATCCCGAAGACTATGATCTTTGTTTTCGATTCAGAGAGGCGGGCCTGCGTATCCGTACAGTCAAAAAAGTGATTCATCATTGGAGAGATCATTCATCAAGAGCATCTAGAAATGATCCCAATTATTTAGATAATCGATTCTTAGAACTTAAGCTTTATTATTTTTTAAAAGCAGATTATAATTCCTCAAAGGAATTGGTCTTATGGGGAGCAGGTAAAAAGGCGAAGCTCATTGCCCAATATCTGTTGGATAAAGGAATTAGATTTCGCTGGATTTGTAACAATGATAAAAAGATCGGAAAGACAATCTATGATCAAATGATTGAATCCACAGATATCATCCGAGAACTCAATTCAGCAGACTGTATAGTCGCTGTGGCTAATCATGAAGCCCAATTGGAGATTAAGGCAACCTTAGCAGATCAACAACCGATCAAGGCCTACTTTATGTGTTAATTAAAAAACCGGATCTCTGAAGTTTTCAACTTCAGAGGCATCTGATTGAATTGCAATTGTTTTTCATCGAGGCATGATGGCTTGAAGATCCGTTGGATTTTAGTGTATCTACGGACCATCTTCTATAGACTATCGACTCCTCAGAACTACAGCTCCTCAGCCCAAGGATCATACGATCCAAAATTCCATAAATGGCCTTCTGGATCAAAGACACTATAGGCATGTCCTCCATAAGATTGAGCTTCAAGAGGCAAAGCAACTTTTGCTCCAGCTCTGATTGCATTTTCGTAATGGGATTTCATAAGTGAATCATCCAAAATGATGTTTGCACTTTGCGTGTTCATATTGTCTAAGTCTTTGGGGACAGTCATGAGTCTACCATACGGCGTATCGCTTTCGGAGCTAATCATGATCATGCCTGATCCATAGGTTAATTGGGCATGTGCTATACCGCCGTTGCCATCTGGAAAAACAGCTTTCTTGTTAAATCCAAAAGCGAGGCTCAGCCAATCCACAGCAGCTGTTGCATTTTTATATTTCATGGTTGGGATAATCCTAGAGTTTGCAGACATGTCAACTAGATTTAAGGGCTTGGGTGTTAAAAATATGTTCTAATTCTTGCTGAATAATCGTTTTCAGATGTTTATACCAGTCTTCATGAAGAGAATGCTTGTGACAAGAGTGACATTGCGTTGTTTTCCATTGTTTTTGACAATCGGGGCATTTTGCGGCTGTGTCAAAGGTATTCCAACGAAAACCACAGCTACAAGACCATTTAGATGATGCATTAGGCTCCCAATCACATATAGGGCACGCGATATGATTTTGATTTTCAGACATTTACCGGATAGAAAACTAAGAAATTTATCCAAATTCAATTGCCTAATGACAAAATTAAAATTTGGAATGATGTCTAAGGACAATTATATATAGGGTAGGTGAGGGATGCAATAAAATATGCAAATTGAGTTTAACTAGCTTTATATCAAGATCATTATATATGGAGTTTTGGTATAATGTCACCTTAAAAATTGGTATATTTACACTCTTAAAATTGATCTAAAATCACTACCCATATATGGCACAAAATGACAAAATAATCCCCATTAATATTGAGGATGAGATGAAATCCGCCTATATCGATTATTCGATGTCTGTGATTGTCTCTCGTGCATTGCCTGATGTTCGCGATGGATTGAAGCCTGTACACAGACGAATCCTTCATGGAATGAATGAATTAGGCCTGACAGCAGGGAAATCGCATAAGAAATCGGCTAGAGTTGTCGGTGAAGTGCTGGGTAAATATCACCCGCACGGAGATGGATCTGTCTACGATGCAATGGTACGATTGGCTCAAGACTGGTCATTGCGATATCCATTGGTCAATGGTCAAGGTAATTTTGGTCATATTGATGGAGATGGTCCTGCAGCCATGAGATATACTGAGGCAAGACTGGAGAAAATATCGGACGATATCTTATCCGATATTAAAAAAGATACAGTCGATTTTAGGAATAATTTTGATGATTCGTTAACAGAGCCTTCTGTACTCCCGACAAGAGTGCCAAATCTTCTTGTCAATGGAGCGACAGGTATTGCTGTCGGTATGGCAACCAACATGATGCCTCATAATTTAACAGAAGTTGTGGATGGTATTGTGGCTACGATCGCAAATCCTGAGATTAGCATTGACGAATTAATGGAACATGTCAAAGCACCGGATTTTCCCACAGGTGGAATCATTTATGGGATGGAAGGTGTCAGGGAAGCTTTTCACACAGGTAGAGGTAGAGTTGTCTTAAGAGGAAAAGCAGAAATCGTCACGACTAAAACTGGGCGATCACAAATTATTATTACAGAGATTCCCTACCAGGTAAATACTGCCAATCTGGAACGTAAGATTGCTGACCTCGTCAAAGATGAAAAGATCAAAGGAATCAGTGGTCTTAGAAATGAGTCTGATAGAAGATCTGGCTTGCGGATTGTTGTTGATTTGAAAAATGATTCAATGCCAAGTGTGGTACTGAGTCAGCTTTATAAATATTCTCCGCTGCAAACATCCTATGGAGTCAATAATGTGTGCTTAGTCGATGGCAGGCCTAGGATATTGAACCTCAAGCAAATGATTGAGGAATTCATCAAGTTTAGAATAGAGGTCGTTGTCAGGAGAACTCAATTTGAACTTAAAAAGGCCGAGGAAAGAGCGCATATTCTTGAAGGTTTAATCATTGCTGTTGATAATATTGATGAGGTCATTCGAATCATTAGAAAGTCGAAAACTGTTGACGAAGCTAAGGAAGGATTGATTGCAGCCTTTAATTTGTCAGAGATACAAGCGAAGGCTATATTAGAAATGCGTCTTCAAAAACTAGTGAGTTTAGAAATAAACAAACTGAGAGAAGAATTTGACGAATTGATGAAGCGTATCGAACACTACAAAGCTATATTGGCGAGTGAAGACATGCAGAAAGAAATCGTCAAAACGGAGCTAGCAGAAGTCAAGGAAGCGTATGGTGATGAGCGCAGAACTCAGATTACTTATTCAGATGGAGAGATCAATATAGAAGATATGATCCCTAATGACGAGATGGTTATTTCTATTTCGCACTTAGGCTATATTAAGCGTACCAAGTCAGATGAATTTAAGCAGCAGGGTAGAGGTGGACGTGGATCTAGAGGTAGTAAGACAAGAGACGCTGACTATGTCGAACATGTTCTGGTAGCGAATGCACACAACTATTTGCTCCTGTTTACTGAGCAAGGCAGATGCTTTTGGATAAGAGTGTATGAGGTGCCAGAAGCATCTAAGGCATCATCAGGCAGAGTGATACAAAATCTAATTCAATTGCCTAAAGATGATAAGGTTAAGGCTTACATTATCATTAAGGACTTAAAAGATGAAGAGTTTTTAGATAATAATTACATTCTATTCTGTACTAAGAATGGCTTGATTAAAAAGACACTCGTCAGGAAGTTCTCTAGAGTTAGATCGAATGGTATTAATGCAATTACGATCAATGAAGGTGATCAATTGATTGAGGCAAAATTGACAAATGGTGCAAACCGCATCTTGATAGCAAATCAAAATGGAAGAGCGATTCACTTTGAAGAAACGAAGGTAAGAAGCATGGGCAGATCAGCTGCTGGAGTTAGAGGAATTAAGCTAGATGATGATAAGGATCAGGTAGTTGGCATGATAACAGTCGACCCAGAAGCAGAAAGTAGTACGATTCTTGTAGTTTCTGAAAATGGATATGGAAAACGTTCGCTAGTCGATGACTATAGAGTTACGAATCGAGGGGGCAAAGGCGTGAAAAGTATGCAAGTCACTGATAAGACAGGTAAAGTCATGTCGATTAAGTCAGTGAACGATGAACATGATCTCATGATCACAACTAAAGAAGGCATTGTTATTCGAATGGCTGTCGAGCAGCTTCGCGTGATGGGAAGAGCGACTCAAGGTGTTAGAGTTATTCGATTAGATAATTCAGATGCTATTGCTGATTTAGCTGTTTTAGCCAAGTCTGATGATGAAGAAACTATTGGAGATGCCGAAATAGTAGGCGACAATGAAGAGAATATAGAGACTGATACAGACGCAAATACCGGCAATGTAGATGCTGGTCATGAGGAAGAATAATCTGTTTTAACATTTTGAAACGTATGTTTTAACGTTTATTAAACAGATATCCTGAGATTTAATCGTCAAAATTGTGTTAGTAATATTGAAAAGAAATAAAATCACTTATAATCTACGAATAATGAAAAAAATCGTTTTATCCATTTTATCAGTCTGTTTGATCGCCCTAAGCATCCAGGCTCAGTCAGTAAAAGATATGCTCAAAGAAGCATCAAGTATTATTAAAACCGCAGATGATCAAATGACTGCTAGGTTACTGAATCCAGAAGCTCCGCTTGAAAACGCAATGGCAGGAGTTGAAGCATTCAAAATCTATGCTAAGGCATTAGAGATTGCTGAAAAGAAGGGAGACAAGAAAAAGATTATGTCTGGTCTTGCCGATACAGAAACACACCTAAATAACTTAGGTGTTGGTATGTACCAATCTGGCGATTATGCGAGCGCATTTGAAAATTTTGACGCAAGCATAAAAGTGTTTGAATTATTAAAAGCCAATGGTGCTAAGAGCCGACTTGATGAAGGTACACTACTTGCTGATCAAGAGTTATTTGCTGGAATAACAGCTTTTTACAGTAATAACTTTGAGGCAGCAATGCCTTATTACAAAAAGCTTTATGACGCTGGTACTGAAGAACCTGCAATCTATGAAGGATTGTATAAGATGACTATCGAAACAGATCCTGAAGCTGCAGATGCTATCCTTGTGGCAGGAAGAGAGAAGTTTCCAGAAAACACAACATTGTTGTTTACTGAAATCAATAAGTACTTAGCTGCGGGTGAACTAGATATATTAATTGAAAAGCTTAAGGCTGCTAAAGAGCAAGAGCCAGATAATTTGTCTGTGATTACAACACTTGGTAATGTCCATGATCAACTTCATGTGAAAGCAACAGAAGATGGAGATGATGTAAAAGCTGAAGAGTACTTTAACGGAGCTTTAGGCTACTACAAAGAAGTTATGGATCAAGATGCAGATAACTTTGATGCTTGGTATAGTTCAGGCGCTTTATATTACAATAAGGCTGCTAATATGGCACCGAAAATCAATGAATTAGCAAATGATTTTTCTGCCGAAGGGACTAAGCAATACAATGTGATGAAAGAAAAGATGGATGCTACATTTGCACAAGCTCTGCCTTACTTTGAAAAAGCAGAATCAATAGATGGATCAGATAGAAATACGATCATCGCATTAAAAGAAATCTTCGCTCGTCAAAGTGATTTTGATAAAGTGAGTGCATATCAAGTAAAGCTTGATGCATTAAAAGTCGAAGAATAAACACTCAGACAATTAGAATTAATAAAGGGAATAGCCATTGGTTGTTCCCTTTTTTTTATGCCCGATGTAGAATACGTCAAATAATTTTACAGTAGACCACTAGCCTCGGTTTTATGTCATTATGCTATATCAAGTAAGAGTTCAATAGTTTAACACAATAAATTCAACGTCCAACATTCAACATTGCGACGAACGGAAGCTATATTTGTCATATTCTATAAATATGAAATATGAGTAAGGTATTTGATGAGCCAACCGCATTGACCAGTGTTGCAAAATTCCATGATACATTTAAATTGCCTGTTCTGGATGAACCCCAAATTCCGAGCAAAGAAAGATGTGCATTGCGAATTAATCTATTGCAAGAGGAATTAAATGAGCTGAAAGAAGCAATTGAAGAGAATGATTTGGTCGAAGTAGCAGATGCATTCAGTGATAT
>CALGLU010000037.1 GCA_937959275.1 uncultured Saprospiraceae bacterium
AGACAATTCATTTTCTAGGGTACTAAAAAACTTGAGACGATAGGATGACATAAACCAAAGTTTTGATAATTAATTGGTTCTATATCAAACATTAAGATATGTAATTATTTCGTAATATATTCCTTAACTAAACGACATTGGGTTTTAACCCAATGTCGTTTAGTTAGCAAATGAATGATGCCATAGGTATCAAATATTGTTAGCATGGTACGTAGTACCGTGCGTGATTGTAATGGAAGGGGTTAATTTGGCGGGACTTTTGGCAAAAATCGTGACAAATTAATGTCAAAATAGTAACCTGTCGTTTGAAAATTAATTCACGTCTCACTCACTAAACTACATTGGGTTTTAGCCACTAAAAAATCATCAAAGTTTGTAAGATCAAGCTGAGATTAAATGTAATGTCAATTATTGCACAATAATAAAAATGATAATAAGTCCAAGTTGCTTTTGTGAATCAGGTTATTCAATGCTTTCAAATGGATAAACCACTTTGAAGGATACTCTAGTTCTGCTCTATGTTTTATATACATCCAGCTAGAAATCCAAGACCTTTTATAAAAAAATCCTACTTTAATAAAATCTCAGGCAACCCTTTTCAGATAAAGCAGCCATATACTATTGAATAGATCATTTTTCATTTGAGTGACATACAAACATTAATTAAGCAAAGTATACAAGGCAAAGCCGCTGCGCAACGCCAACTGTACTTACAGTATCGAGTCAAATGGTACATGATCTGCCTGCGCTATGGTCAAGACAAACATGAAGCAGATGATATCATGCAAGAAGGCCTCATTCAGATTTATAAGGATCTGCATCAGTACGATAGTAAAAAATCTGTGTTTTATACCTGGTCAACTCGAGTCATTGTTCATGCAGCGCTGAAGTATTTAAAAAAACATTCTTGGCATAAGCTATTTCAAGATCTGGATGAAGTCA
Organism: uncultured Saprospiraceae bacterium; assembly: GCA_937959275.1. Classification (GTDB taxonomy): domain Bacteria; phylum Bacteroidota; class Bacteroidia; order Chitinophagales; family Saprospiraceae; genus CALFUK01. The sequence continues at coordinate 943 of CALGLU010000037.1, forward strand.
GTGAGATAGAAGACACATCAGAAACAATCTATGAAAGTCTAGCTGCACGAGAAATGGTGGACCTCATTAAAAGCCTACCTATGGGATATCGCATCATCTTTAGTATGTACGAATTAGAAGGCTATACACATCCCGAAATTGCAGCTCAATTAGATATAGCTGTTGGTACATCAAAATCACAATTATCAAAAGCAAAGAAAATGCTCCGCTCAAAATTAGAATATCAAATTACAGAATACGCTAAAAAATGAAGCAGATAGATAACATAGGAAGCTTTTTTAGAAAGCGTCTGCTAGCTGAAAAGCCTGTAGAAGAAGATTGGAATATGCCGTCTGATGCTATTTGGGATGCTGCGGCCATTCACTTCCCTAAAGAAAAAAAGAAAGATCGCAAGTTTTTCATTCTACTCTTCGGATCAATTGTATTGCTTATGCTCATCTCATATCAACTACTTCAATCAAGCGACCAGGTAAACCCTATTAAAACAAATCACTCACCATTAACAAGTCAAACGTCTAACGAAAACAAAAACACTTCAGCTACTGTAACATCTTCTGAAGCACACAATGACACACGCCAAGCATCCAATCCTGAAAGAGTTGAACTAGCAGAAACTAAAACAGATGCATCTATAACTGCTCAACAAGAATCAACAGATAGCAATAAAGCTAAAAATTCAATCAGGAACTTAAGTGCTAACAAATCAGTCATTGAACTTAACAAAGCTCAGCATCAACAAAAAGCTATATCTACATTCATTGATCATGATACATCGACAGGTGATACACAAATCAATCATCATCCACATCAAGTAAACCAAAACCTTGATAAGTCAAATGAAAAAAACATTCAAGATGCAAAAACAAATAATCTGTTTGGTCCTACCTCAATAGAACAATCAACGCTGCTTGAATATGCAGTAAATCCATCTTTAAAAAGCTCAACGACTAAAAACAGCATTCACTCGTTGCTGTTTCCAAAATTAGATGCAATCAGCTTGAAAGAATTTGACATTGACGCCTCTAACTTACAGATGAGTCCATCTCCAATGATCATTGTCAAAGAAGATAGATACAAATGGGAAATTGGAATCGAATTCAGTCAATTTTCAAATAAACCGTTTTGGATTATTGAAGACTTGTTAGACGAAGATGATATGTTCTCCTTGGACTTAAACCAATCAGGCTACAATTTTACGATCGCTAAAAAAATAAATAACCGATTTAGCTTAAGTTCAGGATTATTCTACTCTAAGCTTGATTATGATTTAGGTATACGAGACATAGATATTTATGATTCAGATATGCCGTCAGAATATTTGAAAAAACGGATAGAAGATATTATTTCTTTGGGCAGCATATCAATCAATAATAATTCTAGTGATATTATTATTGAGGTATTGCCATCAGCTGATCTAACTCGAGGTGACGAACTAATTATTGATGTTCAGTTCCCCATAAGTCTGAAAGCCTACCTACTGCCCTTTTTATTTAATTATCACATCTATCATCAAAAATGGGAATGGAATCTCATGACTGGTATCTCAATAGATTTAATTGATATAAGAGTACAGGATGTTGACATCCAAGTTTTAAAAAATAATGACATGATCATCTCACCACTCGGATTTGACCCAATCTCTGACCAATCACTTGGTGGCAGCATATACTTGGGAGGAGGTTTAAAATACAATATCACTGACCGCTTTAATATTGGCATTAATTATAAAATAGATGTGACAGAAACCAGACTGTCCAAATATTCAGCTGGAACCTATTATAGATTTTAACGAAAACAATTATCCAAAGAAAAAAAATACGAATGAATCAAGCAAATACATATCTCCTTATCATACTATGCCTTGCCCTATCAAGTTGCTCAACAAAAAAATTAAGCCCGGGTTTGGTGATTGAAGATCTGGGCACACTAAACAGAACAGTAGATAAATTATTCGCAGAATCTGAAATTACCGGATTCTCTTGTCTAGCCATAAAAGACGGAGCCATTGTCTATCAAAAAAACATGGGCTATGCTGATCTAAAAACTCAGCGGCCTTACACAAAAACATCTGTACAAAACATCGCTTCCATATCTAAAACAATGATCGCAGTTGCTGTCATGAAAGCTGTCGATCAGGGAAAGTTAAACTTAGATGCAGATATCAATGACTATCTACCATTCAACGTCTCGAACCCCAAACATCCGAATACACCAATCACAGTCAGGCATCTCGCCACCCATTCATCATCAATTAATGACACCGAAGATTATATAAGAAGTTACTACTTCCCAGATGCAACAGGCATTAGCAAGTTAGACATGTCAGACGAATACGGCGACTATTTAGACATCATTAAAACCAATGAATTAATTGATGAATCAACATTTTTGAAAAATATCTTGACGACAGATGGTAAATGGTATTCTAAAGATGTTTATAGCAAAGATGAACCTGGTAGCATATCAGAATATTCGAATGTGGCAGCGACACTTGCAGGATTTGTAGTTGAAAGTGCAACTGGTATGTCCTTCGAAGACTACACAACTGAGCACATCTTTAAACCATTAGGTATGACACAAACAAGCTGGGATTATGAGACCACGGGCGATGATGATTTTGTGACCCGATATTTTACTAAAACCAAAGTTGTTCCTAATTATTATTTAATCACAAAAGCTGATGGCGGATTATATACAAGTACAAACGACTTTAGTCTATTTATGATCGAGATGGTTAAAGGTTATAAAGACAGAGGCACTATTTTATCCAATGAGGCCTATGACATCATGTTCTCTAGCCAATTTGTGGTAGAAGAAGATTTCTCAGTAGGCATTTTTTGGGAACGTAATAAAACCGGTGGCTTTAAACACGATGGCTCCGATCCAGGCGTCACAACAATTGCTAGCTATAATGATGCAAAAGATAGAGCTTTAATCATTTTCACAAATGTAGACGCCAACAAAAACACAATGCCGAAACTGTCAGAAATATGGAACACAATCGGTCGGTACGACTTCTAACATAAGCCTATAATTATTAAAGGGATATCTCTTAGATATCTCTTAGACATCCCTTACAAATAACATTTTATTTTTTTACTCTAAAAGAAATTATGAAATTCAAATCATACTTCCTGCCACTGCTATGCATACTTGTCACCTGCACAACGGCTATTGCACAAATTGGTAGTGATAAACCAAATCAATCAATCAATATTTCCATTTTTAATGAGCAGTTGGGTATTCCAGACCCAAGTTCAAACTACTATCTCAACTACCCTTTTGAATCTAAAAATCTAGGCGCTGCTATCTCCATAGAATCTAGTCCATCTAGTGGCGCAATAATTAATATTTCTCACATGATCGAGCTAGGCTATTTTAAGCATGAAAACTTGAATCATGTTTTATTTATAGGGTGGAAACCAAAGGTCGAACTCAATATTTTAAATACAGTAGCTGCACACGCCATCCTTGGATTGTCCTATGCGCACAGCATACCGACAAAGCCTAGTTATACATTAGAAGATGGCGAATACAATCAAACTCGCAATCTAGGACGCCCACACTTCATGCCATCCATCGGCGCAGGCTTGAGTGTTGACTTTTACGGAATCTTTAGCCTGCCTCTCGAAGTATTCGTACGGCATGAAGCCTTTGGATTTCTTCCATACGCACCACAAGGAGATTTCCCCCTCACACTGAATCACAAATTATCACTTGGAATTACAATTTCTATTAAATAAATCTTAGCCATGAATAAATCATATTCCATTTATTTTCTTCTTTTATTCTTTAGTGCATATGGTTGCTTAAAAGAAGAACCACTATTCTTGCCAACTGATTTCTTATGTCAGTCAACCCTTGTCAATTCTCACCCAGATTCTACTCAGTTTAATCAGTATTTAGCTGACAAAGTTGATGAAGGCATGCCTGGCATATCTATGCGTATTGAAACACCTGCGGGAGTTTGGGGCGGAGCTGCAGGTGTCGCTGATATCCCTAATAAAAATTCAATGACGTCTTGTAGTATTCACCGTATTGGTAGTATCACTAAATTATTTACAGCGGTGTCGATATTACAATTATGGGAACAGGGTCAATTAGATATTGAAGATAAAATTAGTCAACATTTAGCACCTGCAGATCTGGAGCGAATTGAAAATGCACAGGATGCGACCATTAGACACTTACTCTCACATACTAGCGGGATAGCGGACTATACCGACAATATTGAATTTTGGCTAGACACCTATAATGACTTTACTAAAGTCTGGACAGCCAGAGATGAGCTTGCGTATGTGCGTGATCTAGAACCAGAACACATTTTTGATGCCGGTACACAACAGACCTATTCGAATACGAATTATCTACTTCTTGGTCTCATTGTGGAGCAGGTGTCTGGGCAGACAGGAGAGAAATATTTTCAAGAGCACATCTTTGATCCATTAGATTTAGACCAGACCTATTTTAATCAAACAAGTGCAACTATTCCTGGCCTTGTCCGATCTTACCATGATGAATTTGACGATGGGAGCTTGACTGATTTTACGTATCATCCGTTTGCCATTAATTCTATGGCAGGCGGAATCGCTTCCAACATAGATGACTTACATACATTCTTGAATGCTTGTCTGACTCCTGGTATAGTATTGACAGAGCAGACTATCTCAGCTATGCTAGAACCAACGAATGCTCCCTTTGCAGACCCAGAAGAATTTGATTTCGGTGAGGGCAACAAAGTCCTCCGAATGAAAGGTTTTGGATTGGGCTGGATCACCTTAGAAACAGAGTATGGTGTCGCGATCGGGCATAATGGCGGCTTGAATGGAAGTCGAGCGAGGATGTGGTACTTTCCTGATTCACAATCTAGTCTGATTTACTTGATGAATGGCTCACGCTTTGAAACACTTTCAAAATCTATGTTTAGAAATGAAACACTTGAGCTAATATTTGAATGATTCTATTTCTTACCACTGTCATCAAGGAGAAAATACTATATCAAGACAAATAGAGTATGTCTTATAACAGACTTTAATGAAAAAAGTCCAAAACTTGAGTCAATCAAATATTGCCAGTGATACAACTTAACCAAACCACAATTGGTTTATTACCTTTGTATTAGGTTAATAACATTCATACGGCTATGAAATTTAAAATCATACTATCGGTCATTTTTTTCAGTGCTTTGCATTTATCTAATGGTATCAGTCAGTGCACTCGGACGTCTGAATTGCAACGGACACCTGCTTACAATTTAGAAGGCACAGCCACTCTTGAGCAACTCGAAAGTGGTGATGTTCAGTTTCGCCTGTCGAATGACTATACAACGACAAGAGGACCAGATGTCCAAATTTACCTGAACACGACAATGACTGGAATCGAGGGTGGCATGTTGGTTGTTGATATAGGACCTAATGGCTTAAATCATTTTGACGGACCACTGACTGTAGATTTGCCTGCCGATACTGACATTAATGAATTTGATTATGTGGTCTTTCATTGTGTAGCCTTTAATGTGTTTTGGGGAGGAGGTCTCTTAAGTAAATCTTCGTGTGATGACGGGTCAGGTGATGGTGGAAATAATGGTGGAAATGATGGCAATGAGCCCCCAGCAATGTGTCAAGAAACACTTGTAGCAACCACAGACTGGGTCGAAGAAGTAACTGTTTGCCCTAACGACGGCGAAGCCAATGTAATACCATTAAGAAACACAGTGATGATACCAGCTGGTGACACCTATGCTTACATCATTACAGATGAAAATAATATAATCCAAGAGGTGGTACTTGAAGAAAGCTATGATTTTGAAGGCTCTTCTTTGGAAACACAATTAATTTTTGGAGTTTCATATGCAGGTACATTAACTGCTGTAGTCGGCCAACCGCTCGACTCCATCACAGCGAGTGACTGCGCGACGATCTCAGGAGCTACTACTTTTCTTACAGTCTTAAAGGAAGATTGTGGAGATACATTTATGTGCTTTCCTGTCACAACTGCAACAACAGCATGGGTCGCAGATGTGACGGTCTGTCCATCAGATGGTCAGCCTAATGTCATCCCATTAGTCAATAATGAGTTTATTCCTGCAGGAGATAATTTCGCTTATTTATTGACTGATGACCAAAACATTCTCCTTCAAGTGATTCAAGCCGAGTCCTTTGACTTTGAAGGTTCAGGTCCTGGAACAAATCGAATTTTTGCTATCAGTTATTCTGGTGATCTTAATTTAAATATAGGTGCCCCGATCAGTTCAATTACATCAACTGGTTGCATCGAGCTGTCAGACACAGAAGTTTTTCTGACGATTCAAAAAGGGAATTGTCCTGTCACCACCTTTGCTATTTCTGGACAAGTGACTTCACCATCAGGGGACCCAATTGCAGGTGTTGAATTGATGGATAGTCAAAACGAAATTTTAGCAACAACAAACAATGCGGGACAATACAGAATAGAATCCATTAATCAGGGCACAACTGTATCCATACGCCCGAATGTCGAAACCTCAACAAATACCTTGACTAACGGTGTGTCTGCTGTTGATGTGGTAATCATTACCAGACACATTTTAGATCTGGCACCATTCACAAATAGCTATACTTTATTAGCTGCAGATGTGAATAATGATGCTGCTATTTCATCTGTAGATATCGTCCAGATGATTCGAGCAATTGTAGGCCTGGGCACAGACTTTAATAATAACACGACTTGGCGATTCATAGATGCCAATCAGCAAATCAGTGATGGACAAATGCTGGTCTCTCCAATTGAAGAAATCCCAGTAACTATCAGCAATGCCGATATCAATGGAATCAATTTTATTGGCATAAAAGTCGGAGACGTCAATGATGATGCGAGCTTGGATCTTAATTAGTGGCCTGGATTACATAAGAACCGTCATCGTGAGCCCGATTCAGGGTCTCAAAGTGACAGATCCCGAATCGAGTTATCTATGACAACTTTACAACCCATGGTTAATAGACTATTATAAAATCATCTAAATCTCTTTCTTAACTATGACGTATAGTCAGTATAATAAAGGCCATCTCTCTATCCTTAAACACCGTTCAATTATTAAAAATTAAATGGTATTAAACTAACCTTTAACGTCACTTTTGTCTTGACACAAAAGTAACCAAAAGGTCAAGACTTGATTGTTTTCTTAACGCTCCAATCACTTCTTTTCCCTAAACTGAAAAAACTCGCGACTAGATGAAATATTTAATATAGCTTCTATTAGTCCAAGGTACTATATGCTATTAACTGAAGTCTATTTCGCTCAGACAGTTTTCAGTTTTTACGGGAAAAGAATCGCTTTCCGCTAAAAACAATAAGGTCACAAGGTCTTCCTCAACAGATTTTAAATGAGAACTAGATTTTAAACTAAGGTAAATTACTAATTGTCATCAGCATAATTTTATAGCCAAAGGGGTTTTAAAGACTCAGAATGAAGACTGTTTTTTTAGTGGCACATTGATGGACTTGATTCGTCATGATAAATTAATTTTTGAAGAATCATTCAACTAAAATTGCTATTTGATTTAAACACCTTTTATCCACTTGAGTGAGAAAAAATAAAAATGGCTTTATCTTAGGACACATAATTAAAGAATATGAGTCCTTTTATTAGAAACTTTATGGCAGTTATTGGCGGTATCGCCATCGGCAGCTTGGTGAACTCAGGCTTAATTATGCTAAGCCCATCTATTATTCCTCCGCCAGAAGGCATCGATCCAATGGCGACTGAAGACATCAAATCAGTCATTCATTTATTTGAAGCTAAGCATTATATCATTCCTTTTTTAGCACATGCTCTGGGGACTTTGGTTGGTGCATTTGTGGCTGCAAAATTTTCTGCGTCTCACCATGTTGTTTGCGCAATGATTATTGGCGTGTTCTTTTTGTTTGGTGGCATCGCAGCCAATCTGATGATTGGATCTCCAACTGAATTTATGTTAGCTGATATTTTATTTGCGTATATCCCTATGGCGCTATTGGGTGCAAAATTATCTGGCAGATGGAGCAGTAAAACTCTGGCCTGATTATACCAAGCCGCAACTTAGCATTAAAAACCGTTATCTTACTATCAAACAAAATCAAAGATGATGAACAGACTTCAATCCATGTTAGCTCTAATTGGTTGCCTTATGATAACTATACTATTTTCGGCTTGTGGTGAAGATCAACCGGTTACAACCATAGATTTAGGATTCGAGAATGAAAATGCCAATTTAGTTTATACAGGCGTGTGGAACTTGGATGAAGTTGAATTTCATTGCTTAACACCAAATATTGTCAATCTAAGTGCGACACAAGTTGGTGACTGTGCTGAGGACTACTGTCATACAGGTTCTACACTAGAGATTAAAAAATTTATGATTCCTGGAAATTTTGAATATTCGATCAGTCCCTCAATAGAGTTCTTACAAGCAGGCGACAATGTCTATGTAGAGACTTATGCGGAGTTGAACGACACATGGAATCTTGGACCTGATGCTATCCACACCTTTCATCCAGTGGGTCGGGGCCTAGGCTCTAATTGCTATGTTCAATTTGTTTGGCGTAAGTAGACCTTATTTGTACCATTTGAAACTATCTATATAAATATTTTAATTTTCTTTCCGATTACACATTTTAACCAAAGCTGCTGTAGGTGAAACAGTATGATTAAAACACAATAAGATTTGTAAATACGATACTTAGGACCAAATAATCAAAATTTTATCGAACATATTTTGAAATATCTATTTGATTTGTTTCTTAAAACTAAAGACAAGTATTGTAAGTGTTTAAAGTTAATTCCTGTAAAAGATCTGGCCTCTAATTCACTTTTAACCATCTCCGAAACAAGTACTGAAGAAGCTCCAAATATTACGAAAACATCATAATCAAAAAGATTATTAAATTTCGTAGTTTTAATTTTTGGAGCACTTTCATTTTTCATTTGTTTTATTGTCTCACAAAAAGAAGATAACGTATCTAGTGATAATATTCAAAAACGAAGTAAGGACCATCTATCTTTTATTCTGGTTAAGTTAGATTTCTAATAGCCTTTTATCTTTAGGATCGGGTTTAGTAGTATTTCAACCAATAATTATATTATTCTTTTCTTGAAATTCAAAGCCTGTAAATTTAGCTTCTTCTATTGCCGTTTTTAGTTTTTCTGTAACATAATACTTGATATGCAGAACAATGATGAGTCGAAATCTATCATATTATAGCAATACCTGTTTAGTGCTAGAAGTACATGATCATTTAGTAGTTCTGAACAATCTCTAGAATAAGTAAGAGGTATATTGTACGATTTTATATCCGCGATTGAAAAATCATCTAAGAATGAAAGTAATTTCTTTGAAATAACTAACCCGAATGCCATTGATATTCTGTCTGAAGAAATAATATCAGTGATCTTTGCCTTCTTCTTAAGTAAAATTGGGGATACCAACGGATCAACAATTGAATCATCTTTCCAAACTCTTGAAATCGAATTCTTATCCTCATAGGGGTAATTTCCTGCCATTTCAGAAGATTGAATACCATCTGTAACACCAATAATCTTAGGGTCGAAAGATGTAAGAACTTTATATATTTTCATTCAATCAAATTCTTCTTAAATATAACACCTTCTCGTCCTTCTGAATGATAGATGGTCTTCTTGGCATAAGCTTAGATATAGCGTTCACTGATAAAATTTTCAATTTTAACACGTCAAATCTGTATGTAGAAAGTAAAACAAGCATTAGTCAATCCGTAGTGAAGGTAAAAAGCTGTTTTTGGATTCACCTATTAAAATAATGTAGATTGAATCCCCATCGTTGCCGGATTCTCTAAATGGAGGAGCTTTTGTTTCATATCAAGGCCATAAGCGTAGCCTGTCAAACTGCCATCAGACCCAATAACGCGGTGGCAGGGTACAATAATTGCAATCGGATTTCTGCCGTTCGCTGTTCCTACTGCCCGAATGGCTTTGACGTCGCCTAAATCAATCGATAATTGTTTGTAAGATGTTGTCTTTCCATAAGGGATTTTGAGCAAGGCATTCCACACCTTTTGATAAAATGTGGACCCAGCAGCTAGATCCAGAGCAACCTGAAATTCCTTCAGTGATCCTTGAAAATAATCGCCCAATTCTGAAATAGCCTGTGTAATATGTTCATTTTGATGATCAGACCCCACATTTTCAGTTTTGACATCAAATTTTATTTCGGTAATCCCCCTCTCAGAAGCCCTTAAAATGGCGGTTCCGAAGGGAGTTTGATAAAAAGAGTGAAACATTGACAGGAAAATACGAGATAATTCTTGTAGTAATTAAAAAAGAGAATAAATTTGCGTTCCAATTCAACGGTGCCTTAGCTCAGTTGGTACCTGCCTGCTGGCAGGCAGGGAGAAATGGACTGAAAAAAGATTTCAGTAAAAAAGTGGACGTGGCTGCTTGTAAAATTATGTCGCGAAATGGTGCCTTAGCTCAGTTGGTACCTGCCTGCCGGTAGGCAGGGAGAAATGGACTGAAAAGGTTTCAGTAAAAAGTGGACGTGGCTGCTTGTAAAATTATGCCGCGAAATGGTGCCTTAGCTCAGTTGGTAGAGCAATGGACTGAAAATCCATGTGTCCCTGGTTCAATTCCTGGAGGCACCACCGGAAACCCTGACAGCGAAAGTTGTTAGGGTTTTTTTTGTTTTTGATTGAAGTCTCTTTAGAGAACTAATTGAATATTTCCATCATAGAATGCCAGGACTTCGGTTTTCAATTCGTAACCGAACTCTTGTAACGTCCAATTCTCAATGAATCGAAACTTGATTTTTTTGTGCTCAATGGCAGAGTTCTAGTGTCTCAAGCACTAAATAAGTGGCTGTATGAAAGTAGTTATTTTTTGTCTACTCAAGGCACAGGTTCGCTTTGATAGTCATAGCTATCAAAGTCGATTCTGTAACGCAGAGAAGGCGGAAAAGAACAATTTAATATGGCTAGATATTTAGTTCTTGAGGCACTAGTGCTCTGTCAAGTATATATTGACTTGTTGAATTTGAGTGTAGTTTGTGCATGAACTAGGCGCAGGTTCGGTTTGATACCAAGTGTCTCAAGCACTAAATAAATGGTTGTATGAAAGCACTAGACATCAGAGATACGTTTTATTGCGCTCCTGATCAGGTCAACATAGGGTTTACCTCTATGCAAATATTAGTATTTACCTATATACATATGACTGAACTCAAAACTACTTTTGCACCGACAGTATTTCCAATCTGTTTCAATCTATTATAGGCGTTAGTCTTTCCAGCATTTATACAAAGTGCTTTAAGGGTAATGCTAAATAGAGGCAAAATTCCCATTTCATATCTTTTACAGTTTTGCCGAATAAAAGAATGTCATTCATCTATATCCAATTTAAGTTATTTTATGAAATTTGTATTTTCAGTATTATTATTTCTTTGCTTCAACGCGATCGCATTTTGTTCCGAAGAGAATACTTGTTTAGAATATATTGACATTGAGACCATTGCTTCATTGTCGATTAAAAAAAGTCATTATTTTACATTGACTGGATCAGGGACAATGGCCGAAACAGGATCTGGAACAATGTCACCCTGCACAGGATCTGGTTCTATATCTGGATCCATATACACTCAGTTTAACGAGCCAATTAAATCTGTCCATGTCGAACTTCAGTCTTCTCAGGACAATTATCCTTTGAACACGACTACAGATATCGAAGGAGAATATGCATTTAGCCCAATTGAAAACGAATTCAACTATTTAATCACGCCTACAAAAGATGGCGACGACTTTAATGGTATTAGTACGATTGATGTGTTACTCTTAGCAAACCTTGTATTCAGACCTCAATTTAATATTAGCCCTTATACCTATATTGCTGCAGATATCAACCAAGATCAGCAGTTGAACATAACTGATGTCGTAGAACTCCTCTATCTCATTATCGGCAAAAGAGATACGCTCCAGGAGAGCTGGGTTTTTGTAGATGCAAACCAACAATTCATCGACGAATCAAATCCATGGCCCTATCTTGACATGATTACTGTCAATGAATTAGATGGCGCATCAAACGGAAATGACTTTATTGGTATCAAAGTAGGTGATCTTTCAGGCAACGCTAACCCTTGGCTGAATGCAGAGGCCGAAACAAGAAGCCAGGTCTCTACTCAACTTTATACAGAGGACATATACATCAAGCAAGACAAGATATACACCATTAGCTTCTACAGTGAGGAGTTGGACGATATCAAAGGCTTACAATTATTCCTAGGCCATACTGGAATTGATGTGTTGGAAATCCATTCTGGCATTTTAGATGCAGAAAAAGCTGCATTCCATCAGTCTGATCAAACAGTCTTCGCCAGTTGGTATGGTGTAACAGACATGGAGTCAGCCGCTTTATTTTCAATAACAATAAGAGCAGACAAAGATGGATTTCTTTCAGATCAAATACACAATTACAAGCACTGGCTAGCGACTGAAGCCTATGTAGGTCAATCATTAGATGTCAGACCAGTTGAAATCGGCTTCACCAAAAATAACACGATTTCTCCTGAATTAACTTTGGGGCAAAACAGTCCAAATCCATTTTTAACTCAAACTGAAATTTCATACACATTATCTGAAGAGGGTCAAGTCGGAATAGACATATTTGATGATTCTGGTCGATTAGTGTTTCACAAAAGCCACGACGGTGTCTCTGGGAATAACACATTATTGGTCAATCGAGATGAGTTAAATAAGACAGGCTTATATTATTATACAGTTACTTTTAGAGGCAAAGTAAAAACAAAAACGATGCTTTTGATTGATTAGGAATGAATTGGCTGAGTATCTACCAATGCACTGCAAATACATACTACATTGTGGGACTGCGATTGGCTAAGGTGAGTGTATTAGTTCTGTTTAAAATTAGCAATTAGATCAAATTCAGGCACGAAGGCTTCTAAGCGATTACCGTCAGATTGTCTTTCCATTTCGAAAGAACCTTTCATTCTGCCGATTGGAGTTGATAGAGGACACCACGATGAGTATTTATGAATTTCACCAGGTTTCAAAATAGGTTGCTCTCCCACGACACCTTCGCCCTTTACCTCTCGAATGCTGCCCACAGAATCAAATATGATCCAATGCCGATTAATCAACTGCACCGTATATAGACCCTCATTAGCAATGGTGATCCAGTATGCAAAAACAAACTCTTTGTTCTGCGGCGCAGAATGCTTCTCTTGATACTCGCATTTCACGGATATTCTGATTCCATCTGTTATTGCTGTTACGACTTTTTCCATTCTACAAACATTAAATCCTCAATTAATTTTATTCTTCTTTATTCTTCTTCAGTTTTGTCATTGTCAGGGACATCCTTTCCTACTCTCGATTTCTTTTCAATAGTTAAAAACCCCTCAATCTTCAATTCTGATTCTTTAAGTGCCACAGGTAGCAAATCGTTCACTAAAATTGTATCAAACTTTGATTCATAACTCATTTCATGTTCGATACGCTTAATACGCTTTGCTAAGCTTTCTTCTGTTTCAGTCCCCCTCGCTTTTAAGCGTTCGACAATCACCTGGATTGACGGTGGCCGAATGAATATAGCCAAACATTGATCAGCATAGAGCTTTTTTATATCCATCGCTCCTTTTACGTCGATGTCAAAAATAATGTGTTTTTTGCTCCTCCATAATCGATCAACCTCAGACTTGAGAGTCCCGTAGTACAAGCCTTCATAGACTTCTTCCCATTCCACAAAAGCATCTGCATCTCTTAACGCATAAAACTCCTCAGATGTCTTAAAATAGTAGTCGACTCCATCAGATTCATTTGGTCTCTTGTCTCTGGTCGTTACCGAAACAGAAAAACCTAAATCGTCATATGTCTCTAACAAATGACGTTTAATGGTTGTTTTACCCCCACCCGATGGGGCAGTGAGTACGATTAATTTCCCTTCAAAAATAGACTTCTCCTTCATACCGCATTCGCTACCTGCTCCTTAATTTTTTCAAGACTATCTTTCATATTGACCACTAACTTTTGCAATTCAGAATACTGGGCCTTAGCGCCCATTGTATTGATTTCTCGTCCAATCTCCTGACTGATAAAGGCTAATTTTTTACCTAACTGTGTGGAGTCAGAGTTGAGTTCATCCAAAAAATAAGTACAATGCTGTTCGAGCCTGACCTTTTCTTCATTAATATCCAAACGTTCCATATAATGTAACACTTCTTGCTCGTATCTGTTTCGATCTACATTTTCTTTATTCATAAAATCTGTTAGATGCTTCATCATTCGGACTTTAAGCTTTTCCATTCTCGCCGTTTCGTGAAGCGGGACTTCATTTAAATTTGCTTGAATCACCCGAATACTTTCAGAAAGATCTCCATGGATGGACTTTCCTTCTGTTTTTCTAAAATCAGTTATTTTTGTAATGGTTTCACGGATTAATTCATTGGTAAAGGTCCATTCTTCACTATCGAGTTTTTCCTCATTCGGTTTTATAATATTCGGTATTTTGATGACGGATTGAAAAATGTCACCTTTATCTATCCCAATTTCGTCAGAAAGAGCAATTAATTCTGATGCATATTTCTTGAGCAGATTGGTATTCAATGTATATTCTACATCCTCATGATCACTGGACACAGTTATGATGACATCGATCTTACCTCTTGCCAAGTCATTCATCACCATTTTCCTGATCTCCAGCTCTTTCTCCTTATAGTAAGTAGGTGCTTTGACTCGTATATCGGCACTTTTCCCGTTAAGAGATTTTATTTCAACACTAATTTGGCGATTATTAATAGTGCCCGAACTTTGACCGAATCCGGTCATTGATAATATCATATTAATTATTTGAAGGCGAAAAGATAAGACTATATCAAAGATTATGGTGATTTGGCGAATGATTTGGAGCTAAATTCTTCATATGCAATACATTATATATAAAAATGCATCCAAAAAAATTGCAAAATGTTTTTAAACGTGCAATAAATTACGAACTTAGCGGACCGTTTGAACTGCGAGCTCAAGAAAACATAACCGACTAAGAATCAAAATACTAACTATGAGAAAAGCTGATTTAGTGGCCACGATATCCGAAAAGACTGGAGTTCCTAAGGTAGATGTGCTCGTGACTTTAGAAACCTTCTTCAAAGAAGTCAAAGGATCGTTAGCAGTAGGAGAAAATGTTTACATCAGAGGCTTTGGCTCATTTGTCATAAAAAAGAGAGCTAAAAAGATCGGGAGGCACATAAAGAAAAATGTAGCTATTGAAATCCCTGAACACTATATTCCTTCATTCAAACCTGCAAAAATCTTCGTAGATGAAGTAAAGCTTAAAGTCAGTGCTTTGCCTGAAGATTTAAGTGAAAAAGAGTCTTAATACGTGAAGGGATCGCAAATTGCACTCATTTTCACGTCTATTATTCTTTTCTTTGTCCTTTACTTTGGTTTTGATACAAAGCCGAAGGCACAATCGCAACTTGAACAGTCAAGAGCATTAAATTTTGAAAGTACTGATATACGTGTTATTCTATCAGAAGCAAAAGCCAAGTTAAGTTCTAGAGAAAATGGAGTTATAGGCCTACACGAGATGGAATTACAACAAGCCAGTGATGATACATTGCGTGCAGAGCGATTCGAAAACCTCGCTCGCGAGTGGTATACGATAGGTTATCCAGAAATCTCAGGTTATTATGCTGAAGAAATAGCCAAATTGAGAAATGATGCCTCTTCATGGGGTATTGCCGGTACAACATTTAGTCTTTGTTTAAAAAACAAGACTGAAGAAAAGATCAAAAGCTATTGCAAACAGCATGCAACACAAGCATTTGAAAATGCGATCTCAGAAGATCCTGACAATATTGACCATAGATTAAATATGGCATTATTGTTTGTCGAATCGCCTCCAGGCAACAATCCGATGAAAGGAATTCAGATGTTACTTGGACTAAATGAAGATTATCCTGATGATGTAAAAGTACTAAATCAGCTAGGAAGACTCGCTATTCAAACGAATCAGTGGGAAAAAGCGTTAGAAAGATTAAGTCATGCATTAAAGTTTGAGCCAAATAATCGGTCTACAATTTGCATGATCTATAAAGTATATGAATCTTTGCAGCAAAATTCAGAAGCTGCTAGGTTCAAAAAACGGTGTTCTGAATTAAACGAATAAAAAAATACAATATATGCCTTGCGGTAAAAAAAGAAAACGACATAAGATCGCGACTCACAAAAGAAAAAAGAGATTGCGCAAAAACAGACATAAGAAGAAGAATAAATAATATTCATTCTTTTAGGAAGGTTTCCCTAACCGAGCTAAACCACCTTCATCTTAAAAGTGGCCAATTCACCGAATTGAGCCTATTTTATCAAGTAATTCACTTAGTTACTAGCAAGGCAACGTGTTTGAGGGATAATAATGTCCCGTTGGTAATTTAAGTTTATATATAGATGACTAATAACGATTTAGTTATCAATGCTAGTGATACTAATGTAGAAATAGCGTTGATCGAAAACAAAAAACTTGTTGAGATCCACAAACAAAAGGCTGATATCCAAATCGCAGTTGGAGATATATTCCTTGGATCCATTAAGAAACTAATGCCCGGTTTAAACGCCGCATTCTGTGACATAGGCATTAGAAAAGATGCATTTTTGCATTACACAGACCTCGGGCCACAAATAAAATCGCTTCTAAAACTCACAAAAGGCACAACATATGGGCAGATCAATAGCCCCTTGTTATCCAATTTTGATTTAGAGCCTGACAATCCTAAAAACGGGAAAATTCAGAATGTCTTTCAGCGAAATTATCGTGTGCTTCTGCAAGTGCTCAAAGAGCCTATTTCGACGAAAGGGCCGAGGCTGACCTGCGAAATCACAATTCCAGGGAGATATATGGTGATGACACCGTTTAACAATGCCATTGCTATATCTAAAAAAATTGCTTCTAGCGATGAGCGGAATCGATTAAAGCTCCTAGCAGAAAGTATCAAACCAAAGAACTTTGGATTGATCCTAAGGACTGCTGCAGAAGGCAAAAAAGTGGCCGAACTCCATGAAGAAATGCGTGGTTTGATGGCAAAGTGGGAAACGATGTTCAAAGAACTTCAAAAAGGCCCTGATCCTAGAAAACTGATGGATGAGATGGATAAAACAAACGGCTTACTCCGTGATATCCTGAATAACTCATTTAGCAAAATCATAGTCAACGAAGCAGGCACCTATGAAAATGTCCGAAATTATATGAATACCATATCACCGGACCAAACAAAAATTGTTTCACAGTATAAAGGCAAAAAGCCCATTTTCGATCATTTTGGCGTGACTAGACAAATCAAATCCAGTTTTGGAAAGACATACACGATGGGAAGTGGGGCTTACCTCGTCATCGAGCATACAGAAGCGATGCATGTCATCGATGTGAACAGTGGCCCTAAGATGAAGCGACTTGATCAAGAATCTGCTGCTATTCAAGTAAATATGGAGGCAGCAAAAGAAATCGCTCGTCAGCTACGTCTAAGAGATATTGGCGGTCTTATCATTATCGATTTCATCGATATGCGAAGCGGTGAGAACAAGGTCAAGCTCTTCAAACAAATGAAAGAGGCTATGAAGCCGGACAGAGCTCAAAAAAGTATCCTCCCTCTTAGTAAATTTGGCTTAATGCAAATCACCCGTCAACGAGTGAGACCAGAAGTCAACATTGATACGTCGGAAAAATGCTCAATGTGTAATGGCACTGGAGAAGTTAATGCCACTGTCCTTATAGAAGACTTCATCGAACGAGATCTTGGACGCATCATACAATCCAGACCAAAGTCAGTAATTAAAATTCATGCACACCCTTATGTCCATGCCTTCTTGTCTGCAGGATGGATTGGTAAAAAGCAGATCGAATGGTACAAAAAGTATCGTAAGTGGATTAAGCTTTACAAGAACGATGACTTCGGTCTGAGTCAATATAAGTTCTTCGATAAAAACGATGACGAAATTAGAACGAGTTAAATCAGATGCTGCCCTCAGAGATAAAGGGTAAGCGAATTCTATTCACTGTTCTTAACTGGGGATTGGGTCATGCTGCTCGATCTATACCTTTGATAAAACAATTGATTCATCAGCAGAATGAAGTTCATATCGCGTCTGATGGGAATGCACAACTCCTGTTGCGTAAGGAACTTCCAAAGCAACACATTCTTGACTTACCAGAACTAAGAATTGCATACACTCATCATTCGATGACTGTCAACATGCTTACTCAGCTTCCACATTTGGTTAATCATCACCTGAGGGATAAGCGCGCCATTCAAGAGCTTTATCATTCAATTCGTCCAGACATCATCATTGCAGATCATCGCTATGGTAGTTTTCATGAAGCTTGTCATTCGATATTTATGGGGCATCAATTATCAATTCTCTCATCAAAGTTTAACCGACATCCAATCGCCTCTAGAACCAATGCAATACTGATCAATTCGTTTGATGAAGTTTGGGTACCCGATAGAGCAGATCAGAGCTTAAGTGGCATTCTCTCGTCAAATCCCCACATTAAAAAACCAATTCATTTTATTGGTCCTCTTTCTCGATTTAAGCGCGCAGCAAATTCTGATAAGAAATATAATATCGTTTGTGTATTGTCTGGGCCAGAACCAACAAGAACAAACTTAGAATCGAAACTATTGAAGCGACTTGCACAAAAAAAAGGGAGACATGTCTTGGTAAGAGGCATTGATGAACCGTTACCTTCTCCATCTGAGCAGATAGAGATTATATCGATTGCGGATACGCAACAGCTCCAACAGTTGTTTAATCAAAGTCAACAATTTATAGGGCGTGCGGGCTATAGTACGATAATGGATTTGGATTGCGTTGGATTGCCGGCTGAGTTGATCCCGACAGCTGGGCAGACTGAGCAAGAGTATTTGGCTAGTCGACTAATCAACAATAGTAAACGTACACCTTAGCCAAATTCAGGCCCAGCAATTAAATAATATTTTTTGTTGTTTCCCGAAATAGGGTTCTGATGAAGATACATTCTTTCTAATACACGCTGAACTTCAAAACCATGTTGCTGAAGGTGCTTTTTGATGTCTTCACTATCCGCTATTACATCAACTACGATCGCCTGCCCTGCTGATTGATCTAAACAAGAATTAATGAGAGCTTTTGCTATGTCGTCAGCACTTGCCCCAAGAGGACCAATTTGGGTGAAATACTTTCCTTTTCTGCCTAAGCTAAAACCCACTAGTTTGCCGTCTTCGATGACCACCTTCGCCAACTCAGGCGAATTCTCAAAAAGATACCTTAGCAGACTCTTCCTATTGACACCAACAATAGCTTCATCCAATTGCACGATCTCAAGTAGATCCTCACGGGTTGCTGCCCTAAGGTTTTGTTGAGCACTAAACTTCTGTTGCTTCACCTTAGTATTGACAC
Source organism: uncultured Saprospiraceae bacterium (assembly GCA_937959275.1). Classification (GTDB taxonomy): domain Bacteria; phylum Bacteroidota; class Bacteroidia; order Chitinophagales; family Saprospiraceae; genus CALFUK01. The sequence continues at coordinate 20,371 of CALGLU010000037.1, forward strand.
ATCTCAACAGTTTAGCTTCTGCCCAAAATCCTAATGTTTTATAAACTGGCAATCCTGCAGGAGTGGCATCCAACTTAATCGATTTACAATGTTTCGAACGATTGATTATAGTATTCAATAGAAGCTTACTCAATCCATTGCCTCGAAAGTTTTTATCAATTAGCATCATCCCAATCCATACCAATTGATTGAAATAATTCAATCCAGTAATAGATCCAATAACTTTACTTTCATATTCTAACACGAGGTTAATATTTTGATCTCCTTGTATGAGAAACTGCCAATCCTCTTCTGTTTGGTTCCAACCTTCTTCATTTTTTAAGCGCATCAAATGTGGTATATCTTGAAGGCGCATCTTTCTGATTTGTAATGGATTTTCTTTCCTGTCCATGGATAAGCTTCAATAATTTGATTGGATGAATATAAGACTCCTCTGTTGGATTTTAAATTCTATGGTTTTTATGGCCTTGTCAAACTTATGTTTTACGCATATACGTATTGGTGTAAATCATATGAATCTTAATGACTATAATATCCAAAATTTAATTTGTCATGATTTTTATAAAAAATCTCGCCAAATTAAGAACTGGATACATTCCCACCCGGCATTACCATGCCAGGCTACAAAAATGTCACGCCATTTGGCGTTTTAAATCTAATCAAGAATATCGCAATTTGTCAGATAAATGCAATATGTTCTAAACACCTCAAACACATGGATACCTTAACCAACATTAGTTTGCTATATTTGAAACAACCCACTTCCCTTTTAAAAATAATGGCAAATAAAAAAGCTAACAATTTATGGAATCTGATTGGCCCTGGCTTCATCACGGCAGCTTTGGTATTAGGGCCAGGTAGTTTGACAGTTGCCTCAAAGATTGGTGCTAATTACGAATTTCAGCTTTTATGGATCGTTCCATTTTGCATATTGTTTATGGCTGCATTCACGGTGGTGTCTACTCGTATAGGACTGGCTTCTGATCGCTCTTTATTACAATTAATAAGAGAGAAATATGGCAAAGTCATTTGTATCAGTATTGGAATAGGATTGTATGCTGTAGCGGCATCTTTTGAAGCGGGGAATGCGATTGGTGCAGGCATGGTGTTTAGTGAATTAAGCGGCACCACGGCTACCCCATGGGTTCTTGTGTTTTCTATTTTAGGAATAGCACTACTCTTTTTTAAAAACTTTTATAAGCTGCTAGAAAAATTAATGATATTGATGGTGGTCGTGATGTTACTTTCTTTTGTGATTACTTTACTTTATGCACGTCCCGATTTATCTATCCTTGCCCAGCAGTTTAATTTTAGTCTGCCTAAAGGTGCTCAGTTTTTATCCTTGGCCTTAGTCGCTTCTAGTTTTTCAATAGCCGGTGCCTTTTATCAATCTTATCTAGTCCAAGAAAAAGAATGGACAAAAGACCAATCCCATCTCCGCGAAAGAGAAGCTTTGGTTGGCATCCTTATTTTGGGCATTATCACGTCTACTGTTTTATTGGTCGCTGCAACTGTACTTTTCCCGAAAGGGATACAAGTCAATTCTGTAACTGAAATGGGTGAAATTTTAGAGCCTATGTTTGGCAGTTATGCCCGTATCATTTTTATGATGGGATTATTTGCGGCTTCTTTTTCTTCTTTAATTGGAAATGCGACTTTGGGTGGTGTCCTCATTTCGGATGCCTTTAACATCGGACAAAAAATGGAATCGAAATCAGTTCGTCTCACCATTATGTCTGTGATTATTATTGGTGCATCAGTTGCCATTGCTTTCGGACGACTCCCTATTAATTTAATTATCACGGCACAGGCATTAACCATTATTGTAGGTCCATTGATTGGTTTACTGCTCACACTTATCGCTTTTGATAAAGCAGCAAAACATGAAATACAGTTAGGGATAGGTTTAAAAATCTTATTGTGGACAGGACTTATCATTTTATTAATCTTAGCAAGTGCCAATTGCTATAACATCTTTTTAAAATAGCATTTATTCTAATGAATACTATAGCAGAATTAGACAACAAATTATCAACGCCATCCCCCACCTTAGTCAAAGAGGTAGCCTCCATCAAAGGCGATATTATGATCTTAGGCGTAGGTGGAAAAATGGGGCCAACGCTTGCCAAATTATTGAAGAGAGCCATTGATCAGGCAGGACTTCGAAAGAAAGTAAAAGCGGCTTCCCGATTTTCCAACGCTACACTTTACAAAGAACTCACTGATTTTGGAATCGAGTGCTATACTGTAGATTTATTGAATGATGAAAAACTAGCTGCGCTACCCGAGGTCGAGAATGTCATCTACATGGCCGGCAATAAATTTGGCACAAGTGGCAATGAACACTTCACTTGGGTGATGAATACTTATCTACCCGGACAGGTGGCAAAAAAATATAAACATGCCAATATCGTCGTCTTTTCAACAGGCAATGTTTACCCCTTTGTCTCCATCAAAAGTGGCGGAGCCGATGAAGCAACACAACCCGCTCCTGTTGGCGAATATGCACAGTCTTGTTTGGGTAGGGAGCGAGTCTTCGAACATTTTTCGATTCAATATCAAACTAACATTTTATTGTTTCGATTAAACTACGCACTAGATTTGCGCTACGGCGTTTTGAATGAAATTGGAAGATCAGTTTGGCAAGATAAGCCGATTGACTTGACGATGGGATATGTCAATGTCATTTGGCAAGGAGATGCTAATGAAATGGCCATTCGGTCTTTGCTTCATTGTAGTTCGCCAGCAAAAATCTTGAATGTTACCGGAGATGAAACGATTGAGATCAAAGCGCTGGCATTGGAATTTGGAAAACAAATGAATAAAACGCCCAGCTTTAAAAACCAACCAGCAGAAACGGCATTACTGAATGACAGTAGCCATGCACATCAACTATTCGGTAAGCCTAGTGTGTCTCTTACTGAAATGATACAATGGACAACGCATTGGATTCAGATAGGCGGTGAGGAAATTAATAAGCCTACTCATTTTCAAGAACGGAAAGGAAATTTTTAATTCATTTTCTTGAATTAGCAAAGCTAAAATGAACAGTCAAAATAGCATTCATAAATGAAAGTATTAGCAGAAGACATCAAAAACCTATTACACAAAGGAACTGTTATTCCAGCTCACCCGCTGGCATTGACGGCCGATAGGCAACTGGATGAAAAGCATCAACGACTGTTGACTAAATATTACTTGGCGGCAGGAGTAGGCGGTATTGCTATCGGTGTTCATACGACTCAATTTCAAATCAGAGATCCAAAAATAAACCTTTACGAAAAGGTGCTTACACTTGCCGTAGAGGAAATAGAGAAGGCCGACCTAGAGCGGCCCATCATTAAAATAGCCGGTGTCAGCGGCAACACAGAGCAAGCATTAAACGAAACAAGACTTTGTGCTCAATTGGGTTACGATTTGGTTTTAGTCAGTAATAATGGAATGGGCGATTGGTCAGAAGAAGCCTTATTGGATCGAACAAGACAAATAGCGGAGATCATGCCTGTCTTTGGATTTTACTTGCAGCCATCAGTCGGTGGGCGGGTCTTGTCTTATCAGTTTTGGGAGCAATTTGCTGCTATTGAAAATGTCCATGCGATTAAGATTGCCCCTTTCAATCGATATCAAACATTGGATGTGGTTCGAGCAGTTTGCAATGCGCCTAGATGTCACGACATCGCCTTATATACGGGTAATGATGACAATATCGTTGCTGATTTGTTGACCACATATCAGATTTTTGTGGATGGTAAAATTGTTGTGAAAACCATTGTAGGCGGATTATTAGGACATTGGGCAGTGTGGACAGAAAAGGCTGTTGAACTTTTTGACAAGGTGCAAAATGATCGCCAAAACCTCACAACAATTCCTGCTGTTTTAATGAGCTTGAACATATCGGTTACCGATGCGAATGCTGCCTTTTTTGATGCCGCGAATAATTTCAAAGGTTGTATTGCAGGCCTACATGAAGTACTACGACGACAAGGACTCCTTAAAGGCCTTTGGTGCCTTGACGAAAACGAAACGCTGTCCCCTGGGCAGTTGGAAGAAATCAATCGAGTGTACCAAGATTATCCTTTTTTAAATGATGATGCTTTTGTTGCGGCTCATTTAGAGACTTGGATTTCGGAGTTGTGAGCTAAAAATATCTGAATTAGGATTCATGGATGTTAGGATTTTGACAGCCTGAAGGCCACACATGTTCCTAGAACTGGCAATGACATTTCTACCAGAGTTATTTGGCCATGATTAAACATTAATATTCGTATAGCCAAGAAGTACAGCGCAGCGATCTGCCTTTGGATCAAAATTATGTATGATTATAAATTAGGAAGTCAAAACTCATATTTTTACCTTTGTAAACGAATCACAACTATACACATATGAACAGTTTAAAACTTTACGCAACACTATTTCTCACAATCGCCTTGTCCAGTCTTTATTGCCAATCTAATTCATCAACTGGCCTTTCCGCTGGGCCTATCATTTTTTACTCATCTGGCTCAATAGATTTATCACCAAACAATCGGGCATTTAGAGGTGCCGATTTATCCAACTTCAGTGGGATCAGTGGAGGTATTACTGTAAAATACGACTTCGACAAGTTCTTCTTACAAACAGAAATAACCATTGAATCTAGAGAAGCAAATGATCCAGTCTTTGAGTCTGTGGACACCAGTCCTTTTACTTCAGATTTGACAGCCTCGTTTTCATATATAAATGTGCCACTCATTGTCGGTTATAAATTCTCTAGCGCTACTTTGAGTCCTTATGCATCAGCTGGGATCCAAATTGGCGTGTCCACAAAAAACGAGATCACACAAGTCTTTGAGGCTGACACTCCGTCATTTATTCCACAGAATCAGGCTCTTACATCGTTTGACACCTCAGAAATAGGTATCCTTGGAGAGCTCGGTGTCAGGTATGCAATGGGGACAAAAAGCCACCTAACATTTGGAATTCGATACACTGGCGCTGAGCGTTCGTACTTTATTAATCAATTACAAATAACAGGAGGCTCTGCTAATTTGGGAAGCAAGAAAGTAGGCATAGGCGTTGGCTTTCTTTTTTCATTATGATGTAGCATTTATCAAATGCATGATCTTTAATATATCAGTATACCCCAGTCCCAAAAATTCATCTATTTTTGCAGCTTAGTTCGAATTATGACAAAGTATAGAGAATATAAGGGCTTGAATCTGCCTGATATCGATAAAGAAGTGCTTTCCTTTTGGGAATCCAATGACATCTTTAATAAGAGCATTGACGAGCGTCCAGCCGATCAAACCTATGTCTTTTACGAAGGACCACCATCTGCGAATGGGAAGCCAGGTATCCATCATGTCATGGCGCGTACCATTAAGGATATCTTTTGCCGGTTTCATACCATGCAAGGCAAGCGTGTCAAACGGAAAGGTGGATGGGATACACACGGTCTACCAATAGAGCTGAGCGTCGAAAAAGAACTTGGCATCACAAAAGAAGATATCGGCAAATCGATCTCCATCGCTGAGTACAATCAAAAGTGCAGAGAGACCGTCATGCGCTACAAAGATATGTGGGATGATATCACTGTCAAGATGGGCTATTGGGTTGATCTCGATGAGCCTTACATCACCTTTACCAATGAGTACATCGAGTCAGTCTGGTGGCTACTCAAGCAGATGTACGATAAAGACATGATCTACAAAGGCTACACTGTCCAGCCCTACTCGCCCGCTGCAGGCACAGGTCTGAGTTCACACGAACTCAACATGCCTGGTGCGTACCAAAATATAAAAGACACCTCAGTCACGGCGCAATTCAAAGTCATCAAGGATGATATTTCTGCCCCGCTTTTCGAAGGGCATCCGAATGACGTTTTTATCGTCGCATGGACGACTACGCCTTGGACCTTACCATCAAATTGTGCCTTGGCTATTGGCAAAAAACTAGAATACAGTCTAGTCCAAACATTTAATCAATACACCAAACTCCCGATTACCGTCATCCTCGCAAGTGCTTTAATCCCTAAGCACTTTAATGAGAAGGCTGCTGATATGGCATTAGAAGACTATGATCCGAGTGGTAAATTAATCCCTTACAAAGTCATCAAGACGTTCGTGGGTGCTGACTTATTGGATATTCATTATGAGCAACTCATGCCTTATGTCCAACCAGAAGAAGGTGATGCGTTCAGAGTGATCCATGGAGATTTTGTCTCGACTTCAGATGGTACAGGTATCGTCCATACGGCATCGATATTTGGTGCAGATGACTTTCGAGTCTGTAAACAAAACAACGTGCCTTCTATCTTAGTGCGTCGAGGAAAAGAATTAAAACCATTGGTCGACCAACAAGGAAAATTTGTAGAAGAGGTCACTGACTACCCTGGCTATTATGTGAAAGCGCAATATTACTCAGATGAGGAACAAAAAGCAGATGGCTTTTTACCGACTGATGTCAGAATAGCCATTCAACTTAAAGAAGAGAATAAAGCCTTCAAAGTTGAAAAGTATGAGCACAATTATCCGCATTGCTGGCGAACAGATAAACCCATTTTGTACTATCCTTTAGACAGTTGGTTTATCAATAGCTCTGCCCACAAAGAGCGGATGGTCGAATTGAATAATACGATCAACTGGAAACCGAAACATACAGGTGAAGGTCGCTTTGGTAATTGGCTAGAAAACTTACAAGATTGGAATTTATCTAGGTCGAGATATTGGGGTGTCCCCTTGCCGATTTGGAGATCAGCCAACGGCGAAGAAGAATTATGTATTGGTTCGTATGCTCAGCTTGAAGAAGAAATTAAAAAAGCGAATGCCGCGCTTGGCTTGAGTCAGACCTTGCCTGATGATCCGCATCGCCCTTATATTGATGATGTCGTGTTAGTCTCAGACAGTGGCGCAGAGATGAAACGAGAATTGGATTTGATTGACGTGTGGTTTGATTCTGGTGCGATGCCCTTTGCTCAACTCCATTATCCGTTCAATGAAGAAAATCGGGAGATGATTGATAGCGGTAGTTTTTATCCGGCGGATTTTATTTCGGAAGGTGTGGATCAGACGCGTGGATGGTTTTATAGCCTGCATGCGATTTCAGCCTTGGTGATGGACAGCGTAGCGTATCGCAATGTGGTGTCGACTGGATTGGTCTTAGATAAGAATGGGGTGAAGATGTCTAAGCGATTGGGCAATACGATTGATCCGTTTGAGGCGATTGGTGCACATGGTGCGGATGCTGTGCGTTGGTATATGATTTCAAATGCGCAGCCATGGGATAATTTAAAATTTGATCTAGCAGGAGTCGAGGAAGTTAAGCGTAAGTTTTTTGGCACCTTATATAATACCTATTCCTTCTTTACGCTGTATGCGAATATTGATGGCTTTGATTTTCAGCAAGATGCTGTGCCGATGGCGGAGCGCCAGGAAATCGATCGATGGATTATTTCACTATTGCATTCTTTGCGAACTGAAGTAGAGGAATCTTATGCTGATTATGAATCGACAAATGCGTGTCGAAAAATCATGGAGTTTGTCGATCAGCATTTGAGTAATTGGTATGTGCGACTATGTCGTAGACGTTTTTGGAAAGGTGATTTCACGACTGATAAAATTGCGGCTTACCAGACACTCTATGAGTGCCTAAGTACGATCTCGAAGTTGATGGCACCCGTTGCGCCTTTCTTTGCAGAATGGTTATATCGCAATCTTAATGAGGCGACTGGCAAAGAATCTATTGAGAGTGTGCATTTGAGTTTGATTGAGTCAGGTGATGAGGCGTTGATTGATAAAGCCTTAGAGGAGCGGATGGATTATGCGCAGCGGATATCGTCATTGGTGTTGTCCTTGCGTAAGAAAGAGAAGATTCGTGTGCGGCAGCCCTTACAAAAGATTTTGTTGCCTGTTTTGAATTCGGAGTTTAGACAGCAGGTTGAGGCTGTGGAGGATTTGGTGCTGGCAGAGGTGAATGTGAAGGGCTTTGAATATGTCGATGACGCATCTGGTGTGATCAAGAAAAAGATAAAGCCGAATTTTAAGACCTTGGGTAAGCGTTTGGGTAAGGATATGAAGGCGGGAGCGGCTGTGATTTCAGCTTTGGGTCATGATGCCATTGCCGAGATTGAAAAGAACAATCTGTATGTCTTGGAATTGAATGGGGAGCAGCATGAGTTGAGCTTGGAGGATTTTGAGATCGTGTCTGAGGATATTCCTGGGTGGCAAGTGGCTTCGGATAAGGAGATCACGGTGGCTTTGGACGTGACTTTGACAGATGAGCTAGAGGCAGAAGGGATGGCGAGAGAGTTGGTGAATCGGATTCAGAATATCAGGAAGACGAAGGATTTTAATGTGACGGATCGGATTAAGATTCAGTTGCAGGATCATGAATTAATTCGGCCAGCGGTGGATCAGTTTACGGACTATATCTGTGCAGAGGTATTGGCGGATGAGTTGACGCTTGCTGCGGAGGTGAGTGGAGAGGTGATTGATGTATTGGAGGATGTGGAGTTGATGATTTTGGTGGAGCAGGTTTAACTAGTAGATAGTTAGCTAGTGGATAGTAGACAGTGGATAGTGGATAGTTGGAGCGGACATCCTCGCACTGAACAAAGCGAACGTCGGGATGGATAGTTAGCTAGTAGATAGTGATTACGTAGTTGTTTTAAATAAGTTCATCTATGAATCTATCCTTCTATGTGGTTCAAATCAATTGGAGCGAAACGAAAATCTAAGTGTGAACAAAGTGAGATTCGTGATGTAAAGTTAGATAGGAGGTTCAATACAATCAATTAATATCTATTTGCGTTTTTCTCTTTTATATAATGCTCGACAGTCGATTCGAGAACCATTTTTCTGTAATTATTTTGGCTTATTATTTCTATTTCATTAATTTCTGGCAATGCCCTTTGTAGTTTTCTTTTGAATTGCTCTGCTTGATTTTCACTTACAAACGATTTTAGTAATAGTATACCAGTTTTGTCAGGAGACCATGACAATGTAGAACACTTAATTGGCTGCGTAGATTCGGAAATTAAATTACGAATTTTTGCAACTAAAGGATTCATGTTTAAAAATTCTTGCCTTTGATTTTCAACATTCCTAAAATCGTCAGGTATAATTACATAATGCGGCTGCCTAGGAACATCAAAGCTAAACAGGTCATGATAGATTTTACTTTCTAATTGTTCATTAGGTTCATTAGAACATGCTATGAGAAGCAAGACTAGTGAACCAAATGTTAGTAATCTTTTCATTCTTTATCAACTATTTATTGTAAATCTTATTGTATCCCCAAATCTAAAAATTGAATCGTTTTGGCTTTGGACTCTTTATATTTAAATAAAAAGTTCCACGAATTATTATCCACTCCAGCAATTGCTTACATTCAAACAAGCGAATATTAAATTAGATACTATGGATTTTGCAGTCAGTACATGGTTATGGACATCTCCCTTCTCAACGAAGACGATTGAGTTATTTCCCAAAATTAGTGCGATGGGATTTAGCCATGTGGAGATTCCTGTCGAGGATCCAGACTTGATTGATGCGAAAGTTGTAGCAAAAGCATTGGAGGATCATGGTTTGAAAGCGATTTTGTGTGCGGCATTTGGGCCTAGTCGAGATCTGACTCATGACGACTCCAAGGTTCATCAGGTCTGTAAGGATTATGTGTATCGATGTTTTGATTTGTGTCATGCGTGGGATTGCAAATTTGTTGCGGGGCCTATGTATTCTGCCGTGGGTAAGGCAAGGCTAGTTTCGCCAGAGCAGCGCAAGATAGAATGGAATCGAGCTGTTACCAACCTGAGGGAGATTTGTGAACGAGCAGAAAAAGAATCTTTGAGCATCGCCTTAGAGCCGCTCAATCGGTTTGAATCTGACTTGATTAATACTGCGCAGGATGTTGTGAATTTAGTGAGTGACATCAATCATCCGGCTGCTCGGATTTTATTGGATAGTTTTCACATGACGATTGAGGAGAGAGATTTAGAAGCTGCCATTCGACTTGCTGGGGATAAATTAATTCATGTTCAGGTCTCTGAAAATTATCGGGGTGCGCCGGGTACTGGTTTGACAAATTGGGAGGCTATTAAACGTGGGCTTGCTGCGATTGGGTACGATGATGTGATCTCTATTGAAAGCTTTACGCCGAATGTGCAGGAGTTGGCGGGGGCAGTTTGTATTTGGAAGCCTTTTGCTGAGAGTCAGTATCAATTTGCTGAAGACGGGCTTCGGTTTTTGAAGGAGACATTCTAGGGGCAGCGCACTGTCCATTTTTTTGAACCACATAGACACATAGTACACATAGAAAGGGAACACGAATTGCAGCGCACCGTCTAGTTTTTGAACCACATAGAAGGATAGGAACATAGGTGCTGCGCACGACCCTATCTGTAGGTGCAGAGAACCGTCCTGTCTATAGGTGCAACGCACCGTCCCACCGATTGCGAAATCTATGCACCAATTTCTAAGAATTGTCTATTTGTCTTCGTAACTTTTATGTCCGATCTACATTCAATCTGATAATCTGTCACATGAAATATTACCTGCCATTTATTTTCCTATCGATTTTTATGTCCTGCGCTTCTGAAAAAGATGCTGGCCCGATAGAGCCTCGCCGCATAGAAGTCCTATTCTTAGGCCACGATAGCGATCATCATAACTCCGAGGAATTCCTACCTTACTTAGCATCAGCCCTAACTCCTAAAGGCATTAACTTCTCCTACAGTGAAGATGTCAAATCGCTTAATAAAGATAATCTATCAAACTATGACGCCTTGATGATCTATGCCAATCACGACGAAATCAGCTCTTCTCAAAATAAGGCAATGATGAGCTTTGTCAAAAACGGCGGTGGTTTAATTCCCTTACACTGCGCCAGTTATTGTTTTAGAAATTCTGATGAGTATGTTGATCTAGTGGGTGGTCAATTTTCATCTCACGACACAGCAACATTCGAATTAATCAACACGAATCTTGAAACATCACTCACTGCAACGCTACCCACATTCTCTACCTGGGACGAAACCTACGTCCACACAAAAATCAACGACATAAAAATCTTACAAGAACGTGTTGAAGGAGACCATCGAGAACCATACACCTGGATAAAAAAATTAGGAAAAGGGCGCATGTTTTATACCGCGCTTGGGCATGATCTGCGCACCTGGACACAGCCTGGCTTTCATGATTTAATTCACGAAGGACTCATATGGGCCATTGGAGATGCCAAGCGTGAAGCCTTATCTAAGTTGAACTTCCCCACCCTCGCCTATTCTCCAGCAAAAATTGCCAACTACGAAAAACGAGATCCCGCACCACAACTCCAAGCACCCCTATCTCCCGAAGAATCAATGAAGCTCATCCAGATTCCACCAGAATTCGAACTTGAGCTTTTCGCGTCCGAACCCGACATCATCAACCCGATCGCTATGAATTGGGATGATCGCGGTCGGCTCTGGATATTAGAAACTGTCGATTATCCAAATGATATAACCGTCGAAGATGGAGTCGGTAATGATCGCATCAAAATCGTCGAAGATACAGATGGCGATGGCAAGGCAGATAAGTTCACCGTCTTTGCAGATAAACTAAGCGTACCGACAAGTCTCGTGTTTGCCAATGGCGGTGTCATTATCTCGCAAGCGCCCCACTTTCTATTTTTAAAAGATACTGATGGCGATGACAAGGCAGATGTCCAAGAGATACTCATCACAGGTTGGGGCACCTCTGATACACATGCCGGACCTTCTAATTTGAGATATGGATTTGATAATCATATTTGGGGTGTGGTTGGCTATTCTGCATTTGAGGGGACTGTGGGTGGAGAGGAACACAAATTTGGATCTGGTATCTATAGATTCAGCCGAGATGGATCAGATTTGGAATTCATGAGTCGTACTTCCAATAATACCTGGGGCTTAGGATTCTCTGAAGAGAATGATATTTTTATTTCAACAGCAAACAATACACATAGTGGCTACTATGCCATTCCGGCCAGCCACACAAATGATGTCGAAGGTCTCCATTTACGTGGGGTTGAAAAAATAGATGGCCACTACCTCTTTCATCCCATCACGCGAAATTACAGACAAGTCGATGTGTTCGATGGCTTTACCGCTGCGGCTGGGCACGCGCTGTACACCGCCAGAAGTTTTCCAAAAGAGTATTGGAACAGAATTGCCTTTGTGGCCGAACCAACCGGTCACCTACTACACAATGCCATTTTACAAAATAAGGGATCTAGTTTTACAGAAGCTGATGGGTGGAACATCCTAGCAAGCTCTGACGAATGGGTCTCTCCTGTTGCCGCTGATGTCGGACCTGATGGTGCTTTATGGATAGCAGATTGGTATAATTTTATCATCCAACACAACCCAACTCCACCTGGATTTGAAAATGGATTTGGCAACGCGCACATCAACCCACTCAGAGACAAGCAACGTGGCCGAATTTATAAATTAAGATACAAAGAAGCCCCTGCATATGAGCCCTTAGATCTGAGTACAGCCACAGCTAAAGAATTAGTTGCCACTCTCGAACATGATAATCTCTTGTGGAGAATGCATGCCCAACGAAAATTAGTAGAGCTTGGTGATCAATCTGTCAAGTCTGCTTTAATTAATGCCGTGCAAGACAGATCAAAAGATAAATTAGGACTGAACAATCAAGCCATGCACGCGCTGTGGACCTTGGATGGCTTAGGGCTCATGGCAGAGCCAGATCAGGAAATGATGGATCTTTTGTCTTCAGCATTAACTCATCCTGCGCAAGCAGTGCGTAAAGCTGCAGTCCAAATCTTACCTGCTCATGAACTGGCATTGGAGATGTTAGAGGCATCAGACATTTTTCAAGACATTCACGGACCTACCCGCTTAGCTGCGTTTAATAAATTATGGGATCTGCCTGCATCAGAAGAGCTAGCCAATACTTTGCTACGCTTAGCTGACAATAAAAATATTACAGAAGATCTTTGGCTAGCAAGAGCCGTTTATGTTGCAGCCGTCAAAAACAAAGCTTCATTTGTAACTGCCATTAATGCACAAAATCCAAACCGCATCGCATCAGCTAATCAAGCAAGCTCAAACGAAACATTTGACTATGATGCGCCTGCATTAGATATTTCAGACTGGACAGATATTCCTGTCCCTAAGTGGCTGAGCCACACCAATTTTGAAGAACTCACAGGTTTTTCAGGACTCTTTTGGTATCGGCACGACTTTGAATTGCCTAGCCATGCAGCGAATAAAAGTGGTCGGTTTAGTTTGCCTGGTGCCTGGCATAAAGACATTGTTTACATCAACGGTAAAAAGATTGGTGAGGGTAAAGGCTGGGACAAACAAAGAGATTATACAATACCTAGAGGTGTATTAAAAGCGGGCAGTAATAGCATTGCCGTGCAGATTGAAGGAGGCGGAGGTATTGGTGGCGATGCTGATAAACTCTTTCTTACCTATGGTAATGAAAACCAGAATTTAGCAGGTACTTGGAAATATAAAATTGAAAAAGTGATTTCCTCTGGTAGATCTGAGTATGCAGATGGCTCTGGTATCGTCGATGTCTTTCTAAAAAATTATGGCCCCTATGCCATAGATCAAACCAAGCAACTAAACAAAGCCCGTAAAGCTGATCGCACTGTAGTCATCAAGACAATCAAAGACCAGATGAAATACGACCTAAGAGAAATTAAAGCTGTCGCCGGTGAAGTCCTAGAAATTGTATTTGAAAACAACGATGCCATGCAACATAATCTCTTAGTCATAGAGCCAGGAGAATTGTCACATGTTGGCAAGAGAGCAGAGTTAATGGCCAAAGACAGCGATGCTGCTGTACGGAATTATACACCAGATATGCCTGAGATTTTATTTGTCATTCCGATGATCGATCCCGGGGACACCTATCGATTAGTGATCGATGTGCCGAATAAACCTGGTGAGTATCCTTACGTCTGCACATTTCCTGGACACTGGCAAACCATGAATGGCGTATTGAAGGTATCGGAGTTGGCTCAGTAAGTTTTGATTAATGATGTGATGTGTTTCACTGATTATCCTAAGCCAAAATATCCCTAACCACTTCACCATGCACATCCGTCAATCTGTATCTCCGGCCTTGATGCTTAAAGGTTAATCGTTTGTGATCGATTCCTAACTGATGCAATACAGTCGCCTGAAAATCATGGACATGAACGCCATTCTCTGCAATGTTATAGCTAAAGTCGTCTGTCGACCCATACACCATGCCGGGTTTAATGCCTGCCCCTGCCATCCACATGGTGAAGCACCGAGGATGATGGTCGCGACCATAGGTTTCTCTACTCAGATGACCTTGCGAAAAAGCGGTACGCCCAAACTCTCCTCCCCAAATAACGAGTGTATCATCGAGCAAGCCCCGCTGCTTTAAATCCTTGACCAATGCTGCTGAAGCTTGATCAGAGGATTTTGTCAGTTTTGGTAAAGCTTGTGGTAGGTTACCGTGATGATCCCATCCAAGGTGATAGAGCTGAATAAATGGCACATCCCGCTCCGCCAACCGTCTTGCTAGCAAACAATTCGCCGCATACGTACCTGGCGTTCTGGCATCTTCACCATATAAATCAAAGGTGGATTGAGGCTCATCGGACAAGTCAGTAACTTCTGGGACACTCGTCTGCATGCGATAGGCCATTTCGTATTGGCTGATTTTTGAATCAATTTCAGGATCGCCCCACACCTCTTTTTGCTCATTGTCAAGCTTGTTGATATAGTCCAATTCTCTTCGACGGCTCAGTCTATCTATGCCTGGCGGATTAGACAGATACAACACAGGATCCTCTGCGGATCTAAATCTGACACCCTGATGGTGCGAAGGCAAAAAGCCACTATTCCAGGCTTGCATGTTTAGGTTTTGTGTATCAGGAATGCCTTTGGATAATAAGACGATGAAGGAGGGTAAATTATCATTGGGACTGCCCAAACCGTAACTCATCCACGACCCCATACTTGCGCGGCCTACATTTTGAGAACCCGTCTGCAAAAAGATAACCGCAGGTTCATGATTAATCGCTTCGGTATACATGGATTGAATGACACAGATATCTTCAGCTATACTCTCCATATGTGGGATGAGGTTACTAAAATAACCACCCGTTGTTTTGTGTTGTTTAAATTCAAACTTAGAGCCCACTAAGGGGAAGCTGGATTGCGCGGCTAGCATCCCCGTCAGCTTCTGATTGCCTCTCACGCTATCTGGAATTTCTTCTCCCCATCGCTGCTGCAAGGTTGGTTTGTAGTCAAACAATTCGATTTGGCTAGGTGCGCCAGCTTGAAATAAATAAATGACTCGTTTCGCTTTTGGGGCATGGTGATAGGCATCCATGACCCCACCTGATGGATTAGTTATCGCTGAGGGTTGCCCAATCAATTTAGGATTAATCAAAGAGCCTAATGCTAGAGATCCAATGCCTTGTGTCGTTTTACGTAAGAATTCTCTTCTTGTTTTATTGTAGTTAGCAAGCTTTAGATCTGGATTCATCATGCGACAGGCTTAATCAATTTTTGTAATAGGCTTCCGTTGAATTCAATATTGTATTGGTCACTCTGGAGAGTGCAGCTATTTTGTGCAAAGGCAAATTTTTATTGCGATCGAGAGAACCAACATCGAGATACGCAATGGCGTTGGATTCGTCCTGCTGAAAATAATTCAGCTCTTCATTGTATTGCTGCGATAATAAGACTTGCTCTTGCGTTGTGGGTTCGCGGCTTGTCAGAATCTTGAATGTCCGTGTGGTCGCCTCCTGTATATCTCCTTGACTGAGTGTGTACATTCGCTCAGCTAAGACACGGCTACCTTCAATCACCTGTGGATCATTGAGCAATACTAAAGCTTGCAATGGGGTATTACTTCTGTCACGTCGCACCTGACATTCGTTTCTGTCAGTTGCATCGAAGATCAGCATATTGGGAGGAGGCATCAGCCGTTTCCAAAATGTATACAGACTTCTTCTGAACAATCCTTTGTTATAATCAATTTCATATTCTGGGAAGAAGGTATGGGTCATCGCTTCCTTCCACAAACCATCTGGCTGATAAGGAAAAGTGGATGGCCCACCTATGTGTGGATTAAGCAAGCCACTAGCAGCCAAAATATTATCTCTGATCATCTCTGCCGATCGTCGATACCGTGGACCACTCGCCAGTAATTTATTATGAGGATCAGCCACTCGCACATCGGGCCTAATGACTGATGACTGTCGATACGTAGAGGACATGACCATCATCTTTATAAGACGTTTGAGATCCCATCCATTCTCTTGAAAATCTACAGCTAGCCAATCCAATAGATCTGGATGAGTCGGTAGCACACTTTGATTGCCAAAGTCTTCTACGGATTCAACGATTCCTTTTCCAAATAGTAAATACCAATATTGATTCACCGCAACTCTGGCCGTCAATGGATGATCTTCATGCACTAACCATTTACCCAAACCATATCTGTTCTTTGGAAGATCTTCAGGCCATGGTAAAATGGCAGTGGGCACATCTCGCTCTACAGGCTCACCTTGTGCATCCCATACGCCCCGCTCTAAAATATAGGTCGGTCGCTGTGTCTCCGAATCTCCCATGACCATTAATTCCCGAACGGTATCAATAGCCATTAATTCTTGTTGCTGCAGCTCTCGAAGCGCCTGCCGTTTTCGTTCTAACTCATCATCTACGAATAGATCATAATAAGATCGTAAGCGTTCACTTTTTTCTTTAATGGCAGCATTGAATGTTTGGAGAGCAGTCTCTTTTTCATATAAATAAGTGGCTGTATACAAGTCAGCCTCCCGATTAAGAATTTGAACTTCATCAAGCTTACCACCAGTAAAATCCTGATCATAATGGCGATTACCAATAACAAGACCTTGGTAGTGCGCATATACTGAAGCTCGTTTATCTGTGTATGCTTTCGTCGATCTGTATAGAAAATTGCGATGGACGGCTGGTTGTACCTCTTTGCCGTTTTGATAGAGTTTCATTCCTTCAGCAGTAGCGCTGCCGTCATGACTCCAGACAAAGTGCGTCCATTCATTGAGACTAAGACCATCGGGACTGCTGATATCAATCGATTGGTAAGGGTGAGCATGATTGAGTCTAAAATGAACCACAGTGCTATCCACCACAACGTCCCAACCTCGGTAGCCTTGTATTCTATTGTTACCATTATAAATAACATGACCTTCATCATAGGATTTGGGAATATTTATCCAAAAGCTGATTGTAAACGGCTCGTATCGTTCAAACCTTGATGTCATGCCATCAGCAACATATTGGCCTCTAGCATCCGATAGGATACCTTGACCAATTTTTCCAGAAGTTGCTTGAAGATTTCCATAATAGCGAGGCGGCGTATTTGATCGCACCAGATCGATATCTTTGCCATCGGCCATGCGTTCAAAGTCCAGATGTGATACTGTAGAATTTGTTACCGACTTGACAAGATCATTTTCAGATGCTTTGTCAATCCATTTGTCAAACGCAGTATTAACTTTTGTCGAAGAATTCTTTATTTCGTCTTGTTGATCCTTTATCTGGGTAAGCAGGTAATTACGAATTTCTGCTAACTCATCAGATGCCAACGCTAAGACCGGTCCTGAATTCATAGACAGATCATTCGGAATTGCCTTATTGCGCTCCACTGCATTGTATCCAAAAACAGCGTCACCTCTTTCTACCGTAGAATTAAAAAAACTATATAATTGAAAATATTCCTTTTGGCTAACTGGGTCATATTTATGGTCATGGCATCTGGCACAGCCGACAGCCAAACCCATAATTCCAGTTCCGACAGTGTTGGTTCTATCCGCCACATATTCGACTCTAAATTGTTCTGGAATGATACCGCCTTCTGAATTTTGCTTATGATTTCTATTGAAGGCTGTCGCTAGTATTTGTTCTTGAGTCGCATTCGGGATTTGATCTCCACCTACCTGCCAGAGAATAAAGTCATCATAAGGTAAATTACGATTGTACGCATCAATGACCCAATCTCTATAAGGCCAAAAGGCATGATGAAAATCATCAAGATAACCTTCGGTATCTGCAAAGCGAGCAATGTCCAACCAATGTGTTGCCATCCGCTCTCCATACGCCCTAGAGTTGAGGAGTTCATCAATCATCTCTTCATAAAAATCATTTCCTGCTGTCATCCACTTCGATAAGTCATCGAGAGACGGCGGTAGTCCGGTCATATCAAAATACGCTCGTCTGATAAGTTGTTCTTTTTCAGCTTGCGGTGAAGGTGTTAGATTATTTATATTGAGTTTGTCCAACACGAAATGATCAATCTCATTGCTCGGCCACTCAGTATCGTGCTGAGGTATTGCTGGCTTTATGGCTTTGGTAAATGCCCAGTGAGACTTATAGTTGGCACCTTGATCAATCCATTTTATAAGGATTGCTTTTTCTTCGGCAGATAGCGACAAGTTGGATTCTGGTGGCGGCATCACGTAGTCCATCTCTTCTGAGACAATTCGTTTGACCACCTGACTCTTATGAGGATTTCCTTTGATAATTGCTTTACCTATCCCACTCGCTAAGCTTTGGTATGCATTGTCCTTTATATCTAATCTTAGATCTGCTTCTCGCTTTTGCTCATCAGGACCATGGCATGCAAAACACCGATCAGAGAGAATGGGTTTGACATGAAAATTGAAGTCAATCTCCTCTGGAAGAGAATCTATGTGAGCTTGTATATCACTATCCCACTGGTTCTGACAAGACAAGCCACAACTAATACAAATCAGGATGTAGATATATTTTTTCACTTTTGGAATTCGTGTCCTTCTAAGATACGGAATTTTTGAACTTGATATGTGCAAGGGAGAGCTCATTTTTATGAACCACTTGGGATGATAAAATACATAGCCTTTTAACCCACGTAGGCATAAGGAGATTGTTTAAAAGGCTTATCCAGTCCATGATGAGTAATGTAGAACAAGAACTTAGACTATTTTTTGATCAAGAATCAGGCAACCCTTGTCCTGTTGAATATGAGAAGGGGTTGATAAAATGGGCGGAATCACAGTCTTGCTATTTTGTAAAATTCGCGAGGCAATCTTTCTAAGAGTCGTAATTTAAAAAAGCATTGTCTACAAACAAGCAGAGCTTATTTTAGAAAAGAAAATTAGTGATATTGGTTTTGAGATAAGAGGATATGGATGTGAGAATGTTTGTCAAAATATGGATATGCCATAATGGACACCTCATTCGAGTGAAAATCACTGAACCCAGTATCAATACTATCGTACAATTACCTGATTAATATTGTAAAAGTAATGCACCAAGCATTTCAAATCGAGTAGGAGAAACGAGCAATAATAAAATTGGTCGTTTCGTCCTCTCACACCACCCAGCGTACGCCTTACGTACTGGGCGGTTTCATTAATTTTGAACAATAATAAGCATACATATCGAATAGCCCAATGCTAGCG
>CALGLU010000038.1 GCA_937959275.1 uncultured Saprospiraceae bacterium
CGCTAGCATTGGGCTATTCGATATGTATGCTTATTATTGTTCAAAATTAATGAAACCGCCCAGTACGTAAGGCGTACGCTGGGTGGTGTGAGAGGACGAAACGACCAATTTTATTATTGCTCGTTTCTCCTACTCGATTTAATTCCTTTAGTATGGCATGGATTCAAAATTAATCGACTAGGGCGACAACGCGGGCAGGCGCAGCAGAAGCACCTACGATTTTCATTGGAAAGACACATACTTTAAATCCCGTCATTGGCAACGCCGCCAAGTTGGTCAATTGTTCTATATGGCAATACTCCTTACGAGTACCCACTAAATGCGCCTCCCAAAACAGTTCATCATTCTTCGTTTCCTTCGCTTTCTTAATTTGGTATGGCAATGGCAAATCCCAGCCCCACTGATCAATACCCATCACTTTAATTCCTTTATCGATAAGCCATTCAGTCGCCTCTGCTGACATGCCAGTCCCATGCGTGAAAAATCGCTTGGTCCCCATATCTTTATCCCGATCAGTTCGTATCAACACAATCATCCCAGCCTGCAGCTCAAGCTTGTTTTTGTCTACAAAAGATTCTAAGTCTTTTTTGGTAATCGGATCAAAATCCTCTTTATGGCTCATATCTATAACCATGCCTTCCCCATAGCACCACTCCAATGGAATCTCATCAATTGTCTTGGCAGGCTTGCCTTCACATGTTGGTCCATAATGCCAGGGCGCATCTATGTGAGTCGTTGAATGAACTCCCATCTGCTGAATCGTATCATCTGCCCAGCCAATAAAGTTTTTGGGAAATAATTTCCTTGGTAATCCCAACAGCCGCAATAGCCAGGTCGCTTTTCGATGTGGTTTATGTTTGATTTTCACCCGCATAAATTTGGGCTCACCAGGATTATATTGGATTGGCTTCGTTAGGTCTATGATTGTCATCTAAGTTTGCTTAGGCTTAGCCAATACGTGATCTAAGGAAAATCGTCCGCTCCCCATTAAAAACAAGGCTAAGTAGATCACAAAGTAGAGTAGGGGAAACTCCTGTTTACCAAACGGATCGCCGCTATGGACAATAAATGCCGCCACAAGCATAGTAAACATGAGCGGTAAAGACATGATTCTGGTGCCTAGACCAAACACAATCAACAAGGCTCCAAAAAATTCAGCGCCAACCGTCAGTATTAAGGATAGCGAAGGACCAAGCCCAAGCGGATCTCCAAACTTGAAGTCTCCAGCTAAGATCTTTTGCAACTTAGGTAATCCATGAGTTAACATGAATCCACCACCTATCAATCGTAAGGCTAATAAGGCAATATCTGCTCTGTTTATATCAATGGCAGTTGACATCCATTTTTTCAACATATCGAAATGATTTAGAAGTAAAATAGGAAAAACTGATCGAATTACTGAAACAAAGAGCCTAAACGATATGATTCACAAAGTCACTTTAAGAAGTTATGCTGATTAATAGGCAACTAACAGTTTTTGAGATTGAACATCATCACGAACAGCGATCGTGACAAAATGAAGCCCAGGCACAAGTTTGAGATTGTCAAGTTCAATGAAGCGCTCTCCGAAAAGGGGAGGTGCTATTGGACTATAATAGACGAGTTGACCAGCCGTGTTATGAATCAATAATTCATGTTCGATTAAAAAAGGCGTATTGAGGTTTAACTGGACGGATGAAATTCCTGTTGGATTCTGCATCTGAAACGAAAATGTTTCTTGTGGCTCAGCTGCGCAGAAAGGCCGTAGACCTATCATACTTTGAAAGATATTGAGTCTGCCAGCACTCACTGTTTTACCATCCAAACTTGATTTGGAGTCTGTATTTTCAAGGATGAGCTTTTTGATTTCAAGGGCTGCTTCTCCTGGACTGTTATCTACCATAGATTCAAAGTCATCACAGATGACACTGTACATGAGTGAGATAGCACCACTAACGTGTGGAGCCGCCGCTGATGTGCCTCCAAATGTATCATATTGATTATCGAGTCGTGTCGATATCGATCCTTGCCCAGGCGCTGCTAAATCCACATTCTCTGATCCAAAACCTGCATTGCTAAACAATTCATCAGTATCAACAGCAGTGTTCGTGACGATGATCAAATACGGACTGCTACAAAGTGCTGGTAGATCACCAATCACATCAATATTATCATCTCTGTTAGGCGGAGCAGACACACTCAAGACACCTTGCTCGCCAAGTGCATTATACGTTTGGCACATGATCGGTTGGTCTTCTTCAAAGGCAGCTGGAAATCCTGCAGAAAAATTAGCAGCGACAACAAATGCTCCTTCTTCACCATTCGATTCATTAAATAATTGACGTTGGTTCTTGACGTAGTTGTTAGCCTCTATTAATTCAGATACAAAGCCTACGTTGCTGATGAGCATTAATTTGACATCCCAATTGACCCCTGTGATGCCTTTCCCATTATCTCCTCGTGCTCCGACAATCCCTGCAACCCCAGTCCCATGTGATTTAAGGACGTGATTATCATCACCAGTTCGAACATTCAAACCAAAATAATCATCAATATGCCCATTGCTGTCGTCATCAATCCCATTACCTGCTATCTCTCCATCGTTAAACCATAAATTTTCAACTAAGTCCTCGTGCTCTGGAAAGAAGCCATCATCTAAAACCGCCACTACTATTTCTTTACCGCCAGTTGTGCTTCCACCCACAGAAAAATCCCATGCTTTTTCGCAATCGACAAGTGTCAAATGACGCTGCAATGAATAATCAGGATCATTAGGCGTGCGCCGATATTCAACAGCTGCATCATCATAGATATCAATGACATTAGGTATTGCCGATAAGACAGATCTAAGATTTGATTTTTTAGTGTGCTTTTGAGTGATCCAAACGCGATAGACGACTTGATCCATAATTAATTTAACATCAAGCTGATCCGATGACAAATGAAGTGTGCTTTTGATTTGTGCCTCGAGTTGAGCTTGATCGCCATTAAATTCAAGTATATATCTATCAGTTGGCTGTTGTACAGATTTAGTAAAGGATAGCCCAATCGCTATTGCCAGACCAATTAAAACTAATAACCTCATATATCAATTATATATAATATAAAATTACTCCAATAAATCGTTTTCTAAACTTTTTTGCACTTCTATAACGATTCACTTTTCATTTTATGCGAAGAAGGGATTGAGGAGGACAATTTTGGCAAAGTAAACTGTCTTGTAGGATTTATTATCCTTTGTTAAAGTCTTTTTCTCCGGCTAGGATAGCTAGATTTAGATTATTTTCAGGAGGCGGGATCGGACAATTAAAGCCATCAGAATAGGCACAATAGGGGTTAAATGCTTTATTAAAATCAAGTGTGATATGACCATCTGCTATCTCAGATTCGTCTATATAGATATATCGGCCTCCACCATAAGTTGATTCTCCAGTTGTCAAATCCATAAACATTAAGAACAGTTTATTCCGATACATTGGTAGGCGCATGCTTTTGACATTTTTATGCGCGGTCAACGTGTAAGGCTTACCATCAACATCAAAAGTCAAGGTGGCATATTCAATAAATTCTTGCTGTTTCCCAGAATAAGTTGAAATTTGAATTGTTTCATCAGGCTGTAGTATGTCTATTTTTGCTAGCAATTTAAACTGCTCATTTGGCCTAAAGAATACTAAGCCTTTTGCCGCTTCGGCCGTCAAGGGAGAATCGTTAGCCGTCAAATTTTTGATTTGAGTGTCTCTATATTCCTGGACTTCGCTAATGAATGATTCATTGACAGGTACTTGACTTTTACAAGCGATAAAGAGGGCGAAGAGTAGTAAGATATTAAGGCGCATTGACGATGATGATTTTATTTCTTCGAATACTTAATCGACTTAGATTGTTTAGGCCTAATGGGCTTAAGTCTGCAACTTGTATCCAAGTCGTCCCTTCATCAGGATCTAGCATATATAGCTGGCTGCCTGATGTCATGATGATAGAGCCATTACCGAGCATGGCCATATCTTCAGAGCCAGGTACTGTCTTGGCGATGATTTCTGATTCACTAGTCAAGGGGTCATAGACTTTTATATACCAAGTTTCGGGTGTTGTCTTTTGAACATAGTATAACATACCAGCTTTGCTGATCAACGCTCTACCCGGATTATTAGAAATGAACTTCCTGGTTCCGTCTATGAGATTATGGACGACTAATTTGTGCGGATCACCGACAAGAAAGGTAGCCAATTCAGAGCCATTGATCCAACTGTGGTACCCGACAGTATTTTCATCGGGCAATGCGAGTTTGCCTTTATGGCTTTGGTTAATCGGATACTTCCATAAGATTTGATTTACATCCCCGCCGAGTACCTCTCTGATCACAGAAAATTCTCTCCGATTGGGTAGGAGAGTGGGCGAGTATTCTCCTTGGTTCGTGGATGTCACTCGTGTCAGTTTTTGTAGTCTAGGATTTAATTTGATGACATCCGTTTGAGCAGGGTCATAATGATTAGAGCTGATTAGGATTTCATCATTGCTGATAAATGAGGGTTGATTATTATAGCCCTCAGGATTAAATGCTGTTAGGAATTGCCCTTTCGACAGTAACAATTTCTCATTTGATATTTTAAAATTAAAGAGATAGATATTTGTGTTTGGTAGCTGTGCATGAACATTGATTATCGTGAATGTCAGGACAAAAAGAGCTATGAGATGTTTCATGATTGAATAGTTACAGTGATATAGATACTCATAACAAATGACATTTGATAATCATTCCATTATAAACCCATAATTAAAGGATGAATAACAAATTGCACAAAAGGCATTATTTCAATATGCTAGGTTCGCCCTATGATTCCTAAATGGATAGCAGCGCGGATATCCTTTAGGAATTTAAGGCGCGTGGCAGCAAATTTGATTATAAGCAAATGCAATTTATTATAAACCCATATTAAATAGGATGTTTAAAAACGATTACTCGCTAACTGTCTACGGTTAATCATTATTCAATAACAATTAAAGAAGCATGGTCGGTTCACAGCGGAAGGCTTTCAACCTTTGTATCATAAATATCCTCAAATTATGATAAGCTTGAAACCAAGTCGACTAGGTCAAATGAAACTCTTTATTAAAATAGGATTTATCCTGTTTTTAATTTTGCTATTGATGATACCGAATGCGATGATCCGAAATCTTGTCAATGAGCGGCAAGGTCTAGAATACCAAACTCAACATGAAATAGCAGCGAGTTGGGGGCCAAGTCAAAAAATGATGGGTCCAGTACTAAGTATCCCCTTTACTCGGACGCTTACTAAAGATAATGCTGTGACTACGTTTGATTATACGCTTAGAGTGCTACCAAAGGTTTTAGATTTAGATGTCAATTTAACAACAGAAGAACGAAAGAAAAGTATTTATAAGGCCATTTTGTATACTGCTAGTCATATACTCAGTGGTACATTTGAATTGCCAGATGAATCAGACTTTGGGAAAAACGTAGCAACAATACACTGGAATGCAGCTACGATTGATATGGGATTTAGCTCATCTGCAAGCTTGGCACATCTGGTCGAATTCGAATGGGGAGGTACCATGTACAAGATGGAATCAGGTGCATCGGATAGTCAAATCTTTCAATCGGGGATACATACTGATATTCAAATAAATCCTGAAAAGAAAAGCTATTCATTCCAATCTGAGATCGGCATACACGGTAGTGAAGCGATCCAATATTTGCCGCTTGCCAGCAATACCTCCATTCGTATGACCAGTGACTGGAGCTCTCCTGGATTTATTGGTTTGCCCTTACCAACAACTAGAGATATTTCTGAGACAGGGTTTACGGCAAACTGGAACTTAACGGAGTACAATAGGTCATTCAAAGATACTTGGGAGAATAACGAAATCATGCTTGATCATAAAAGTGAATCCTTTGGTGTCGATCTCGTACAAATGATTGGGCATTATCAAAAAAATATGCGGAGTGCCAAATATGCTTTATTGATTATTAGTCTCAGCTTCCTCGTCTTTTTCTTTTTTGAAATGCTGAAAGGAAATAGAATCCATCCCGTACAGTATATTTTTGTGGGCTTGGCGCTTTCTGTTTTTTACACCTTACTACTTTCTATTTCTGAACATCTTGGCTTTGACATTGCCTATGCCATTGCAGCGGTTTCTGTTGTTGGCTTGGTGAGTTGGTACAGTCGTTTTATTCTGAAACAAGGAGGGAGTGTCATGATCTTGACGCTCGTACTAGGCGGCTTATACTCCTATATTTATATACTTCTTCAAATGGAAGAATTTGCTTTGTTAGTTGGCAGTATAGGCTTGTTTTTTGTGCTGGCGATTGCTATGTATCTAAGTCGACATATGGATTGGTATAGCCTTGGGGCTTTGGGGAATGAAGGGGAATGAAAGGAATGAATTTCGCATTAATTTGCTGTTGGTTCGGAGACCAACAGCGGCGATGTTTTACAAATCACCAATTACCAATCCACCAATCACCAATTACTAATCCACAAACCACTAACCCCTAATCATTCGCCGACTTAAATATCCGATCCCAATTAATGCCATTTCTAATATTGCCACCTTTTGTCGAAAACCAAATGATCAATGGGCGACCTACGATATGATCATGAGGCACAAAACCCCACATCCTTGAATCTTCAGAATTATGCCGGTTATCTCCCATGGCCCAATAGTAATCTTGCTTGAATGTGTAGCTTGTCGCTTGCTCACCATTGATAAAGTATTGACCATTTCGAATCTCCCAGTCATTGTTTTCATAGACATCGATGACTCTTCTATACAGGGCACTGTTTTTATCATTCAGCTGTATGGTAGCACCTTTTTTAGGCATCCAGATAGGGCCGTAATTATCGACTGTCCAGCCAGGGAAAAGGCTAGCGTTGTGTGGAAATAGTCTACCTGGCGATGCCTGATTCACTATCGGTTGAACGCTAACTCCGCTACCTAGACTTTTTAATTTTTCGACTTGGCCATTATCTAAGAAATAACCTTGAGCCCATCTATCCGAATTATCGATTTTCCATTCCTCTAATTTGGACTGATTGATACCAGACGGCAAGCGCACCTGATATTGAAATTGCATGTGCTCTGGATTTTCAGAAGCTTGGCCATTGATATGAATCTGGCGATTGATGATTTGTAATGAATCTCCAGGAAGTGCGACGCATCGTTTGATATAGTGATCTTTTTTGTCTATTGGTCTGGTGATAAACTCGTTTTTTGCCATTTTTTGAGCCAGCTCTGGATCCCTTTGCGCAAACGCTGGATTCCGATTGACTTGCTCTACACTATACGGTCGCTCCGATGTTACATAAACACTATCACCGACTGGCCAATTGAATACAAAGGGTGAATTACGTTTTATATCGCGCAGCGCAGGCAAACGCGTGTAGGGTAGAGATGGGCTTTTTAGATAAGATTCTCTATTTAATATTGGTATTCTATTATGGAGGAGAGGTAACATAGCTACTGTCATCGGCATCCGCATACCATAGGATGTTTTACTTACAAACAGGAAATCACCTACATTCAAACTGCCCTCCATTGAGGGAGTCGGGATAACATAAGCTTCGATCAGAAACATTCGAATAAAGGCTGCTGCGAAAACAGCAAAGAAAATAGATTCAAACCATTCGCGAATGGCTGATTTTTTATAAGGGTCAGCCTCAACTAATTTTTTAAAGGTTCGCTCTTTACCAGCTTCCTTGGCTTCTAGTATTTTTTGTTGGTATTCTTTTTCAGCTGGAACTGTTGGGCCAATATATTTCGCTTCTTTATTTGTGCCCAGATAGCCTAGGAAAGCAGGTGCAAATACAGTGGCCGCAGCTGTATGTTTGAAGTCAAGCTTGCCAAACGATCGACCTAGGTCTACCATCATGCCAACGAATATGAAGATATTGACGATCGGAATGAATAACAGAAACGCATGCCAACGTGGTTTGCCAATAATATCGCAGACGTCCATAAAATTGACGACAGGGATTAAGCCATTCATTGCTGGTTTGCCACATTTCGGAAAAACGAAATAGAAAGCAACACAGAGCAGAATATATGATAGAACCAAGAAAATAAGGATACTCATATGTATTGATATTTAAACAAGCCCAAATATAACAAAGACATCCTGTTATCAACTTGTTAATTGGGATAAGGTCGATCAATGTTTATACTAACAGCCTGTTTTGGCTGATTAAAATAATTCCTAAATCCTCAAAAACGGAGTATTCTTACGAAATCAAGCCAATATAGTGAGACTAGCATATTTCTAACAATGAGGAATATAGCTCAGTGGGAGTCGAGCTGTCTTATCAGATAACAGAAAAACTAGGCCTGTCTGCGGGATTTGCGGTAGAAGTAGCCAGTAAGATCATATTAGCAGCTCCTTACTTATTCAGTTGGTGTTTTTGTTAAATTATAGCAAGTGGACATGTTACAATTAGTAAATTCTTATATTAGGCTGAAATTTATTCCTACCTAACCCGTACGATTAATTTCTGTAATTATTATTTATTAATTAAACATCTTTTATTATGAAAGGAGTAATCTGCTTTTTAACAACTTCACTATTCATCACATTTTT
The DNA here is from genome assembly GCA_937959275.1 of uncultured Saprospiraceae bacterium. Taxonomy (GTDB): domain Bacteria; phylum Bacteroidota; class Bacteroidia; order Chitinophagales; family Saprospiraceae; genus CALFUK01. Next base: position 8,573 of record CALGLU010000038.1, read on the forward strand.
ATTTTCTGGGTGCCAAAAAGATTTGGGTGAGCCAATCAAAGATCTTAAAGGAAAGGCTAAAGCTGGTCTTATTGGGATGCCATTTGGAGGTACATCTTGTCCTGGCAATATTGGTATACCATTATTCGCAGGTCAATTCGAACCAGCAGGTATGGTGACCTATTCTGTGCAGAATGATATGTTGATACTGTGTGCCGCCAGTACGTGTGATCTTTCAGAGCAACATATTTTTGTTGGACTCGAAGAAGATCTTCCGACATCTGGAAATGGAGGACTTATCCCAGGACAATTTGCTAATGCGGATGGTGGCGAAAATTCAGCTTGGATTTTTGACTTGAGTAGCATCTCAACGAGTGTTGGACCTGGAGAAGAGTATTGTTTTGTCATTGCGTATCATGCCGTTGGTTGTGGTGAGACAATTTGGGGTTTTGGTTTTGATAGAAGCAAGAAAGGGAATTGGTCATCTTATACTGAAGTTTGTGCAATCAATATTGACAATTAGACAATACCAACTTAAAGACTTAATTTATAAGCCCTAATGACTACTGTTGTTAGGGCTTTTATCGTTTTAAAATTTGGCTTTGGAGGTATTGTAGATGATTTATAGATTTGAGTATTTGTGACTGTAGTATCACTTGTTAGCTTGGTGATTTATGCAAAGCAAGCCATTTACTACTCTGACTCTCAATCAATTATTTTACTAAGGTCATGTATAAATAGCTTTTTATCTTTTTTGGAATATAATCTATCACCCAGTAAATATGGGAACCCTAACACATTAAGTTCAGCAACAAGGCTATCAGTTTTATCAACTATATATGAGCTCTTATCGCCACCTAGAAATAAGCTCATGTCATTCTCCATACCAATCTTAAACCACAAATCATCAGATTTACGATTATGGAATTGATTGGTTTTTTTTATAAAATGATAGGTCATTTCTTTACCATTAAATAGACAAAACGAGTAATTTTCAAGTAAAGGAACAAATACCCCATTCTCAAATAGGTATGGATCAGTACCTGTAAATCGTGGAAATTTCCCATAGGGATGGGTAGCCAAATTTATTTGATGTAGTATCTCTCCTGTTGAAGGGTGTATTTGGATTAATTTGCTTTTTGTAAGCACATCCAGTTGCTCATCAGAGACAAATTTAAAATCATAGATGTAGTCTTTTTTATCAAGCACTATGTCCTTGAGTATCACAATATCACCAGTTGACTTATTGATTTTAGCAATATATGCTTGCCCAATATGAGAATAGCCTAGAGATGCTTCATCAGAGCCGCCTGTATTAAGTAGGTATAGATATTCCTGATGGTTAAACAAAAACATTTTGCTCATTTTATCTACAGGTAAATCAGATTCCCATACGGATTCGCCATCCATGTTGAATTTTATGATAGACTCATTTGCTTGATACATGTTTTGGTTTAATGTATCACCAACAATATTAGAACCCAGATTAAAATATCTTTTTTTCCCAACCCAAAAGTTAGCTTTGTCTTTACCAGTTTTTTGATCAATAGACCATCCTCCACCAGTTTTACAATTAATGAGGTGAACGCCTGAACCAGATACAATTATTGTAGAATCGGATACTGCAAAAGTTTCACGCCAACCAAATTTTCGTTCTAGTTCTCGCTCCCAAATTACTCTTCCGGTTGCTATATCCAATCCTTGTAGTTGACTTGTATTCCCACCTAGTGGTTTGAGTTTGTAACCAATAACAACACCTAATTTTGTAAACGTATAAACGATCTGATTCCTAATTTCCCATAATTCTTTCCCAGTAGTAAGATCAACCATAACATTCTTAGCAGGCTTCTGCCTTATGAGGTACCTATTCTTAATATTGGATATTGTCTTATTAAAGTTTATTCTCTCTTGCCAATCAAAGGAGAATTTCTCTAAATCAAGCGATGAAATATGGCCATTTGGCTTGTATCGATTCTTTTTGACCTCTCTTGTACGCAAGTATATTTTCTCTGCTAAAGAATCAAGATAGAAATGATAGACATCTTCCGAAAAACTTAATTCAGTTAAGGGTATTGGGGCTTTATCTGAAAGTTGATTGTCATTTTTATGTTCATCAGCTCTCTTCACAAGTATCGAAGAATCTTGGCTGATAAGATTAGTCGCACCGAGTATAAACAGAAGTAAAGTCGAAAATTTCATTTGTAAAGTTTAGTCTTATTCATCAATGGCAACCGAAGCTCCGAAGTTCATTATAATATAAAAATAACATAAATCACACGACTTTTACTATGATTGATGCCTACTTGGCACATCACATTTTGTTATGCTATTCTTGTTACTAGTCTTCCAAATCTCCCTATTAGCCTCCTTTTTTCTTATGTAGACAATTTGTAGGTTTCGATTATTGTGACTGTAGTCTTTATGTAGCGTCTTAATGGTGTACTTAGAATTGAAATTTAAACCCGCATACCATGAATTACGAAATGAATACCGTGTTAAATCGAACTTTAAATGCCTTACCAATTTTGGCCATTTTTTCTTTGATGGTATTCTTTATCGCTTCAGGGACTTTTGGGTAATTAAATCAATTTCCTTAAAATCTCTGTATTTGCTAAATTACCCATACTACCCATATGGGTATGATCCAAAGACCGATCGGGCGAATACGTCCCATGTCCAATGTCAAATTTTATTTTGTTATAGGCTTCTCTAAAAGAGAGGCCTTTTTTGACTAAGCGATTGACATCTTCTACAGAATACAGATAATCATATTTAGGATCGTCAAGAATATCTTCTTTTACCTCTATCTTAGGAATGCAATACAAGGTGATATCTAGTATATCATTCATCATATGAAGGGCCGGAAATAGAACTTCTTTCAATTGTTGAAAATCTCTATGATACCCAGAGATCAGATTGTGGCATATCATTGTAATCTGATTAGGCAAGGCAAGGAGCTGACTTGATTTAGCACGAATCAATTCAAACACATCTGGATTTTTCTTGTGTGGCATGATGGATGATCCTGTTGTCAGTTCATCAGGTAAATGAATGAATCCATGATCTTGCCCACAATACAGACAAACATCCATGGCAAATTTATTTAATGTATAACAGATTGATGATAAGCTATTTGCAATTAAAAATTCAGTTTTACCTCTTGTCATCTGTGCATACATAGAGTTGTAGCATAAATTATCAAAGTCCAACAAATCTGTTGTTTCTTGGCGATCTAGTGGAAACGAATTACCATAACCAGCGGCTGAGCCTAATGGGTTTTGATTGACTAAGGTCCGTGTCGATTGTAGCAATCTAAGGTCATCTACAATCGCCTCTGCAAACGAACCAAACCATAAGCCGAATGAGGATACCATCCCCACTTGCATATGAGTATACCCAGGCATCAAGATGTCTTTATGTCGTTCACTTTTATCTACAAAGGCTAGCGCAATGGCTTCTAGCTTAATGGCGAATTCATCTATTTTATCTCGATAATATAATTTTAAGTCTAAAAGCACTTGATCATTTCTAGATCTTCCCGCGTGAATCTTTTTTCCAATATCACCAAGTTCGTTTGTTAATATAAATTCGATTTGTGAATGGATATCTTCGACACCTTCTTCTATCACAAAATTATTCGCTTTGATTTGTTCTAAAATTGTATCTAAAGTCTTGATGATTTGATTCAATTCTTCATCCGTCAACATCCCAATCTTATTGAGCATACGGGCATGAGCTTTTGAGCCTAGAGCATCGTATTGCGCCAATTCTAGGTCTAAAACGGCATCCTGACCAATGGTAAATCGCTCTATAAGCTTATCTGTAGAATCATCTGATTGCCAAAGTTTCATATTGTTTACTTAAGTCAAAACCTTAGGTCTTGTAATAATTGAATGTAAGTCTGTATGCCCTGTTTGATTTCTGAATGCTTAATGTATTCGTCTGCATTGTGTGATCTATTGGTATCACCCGGACCGATTTTGACACTCGGGCAGGTAAAAAAGACTTGGTCTGACATCGTATTCGATCCATAAGCATCTAGTCCAAGAGATCTACCTTTTTGAACAATTGGATGGCTGATAGGAATAGAGGAGGGCCGAAGTCTTAGCGAACGTGGTGTCAATTCTGCTGTGCAATTTTCACGCAAGATATTCAAAATATCCTCGAAGGCGTATTGATCATTAATCCGACAGTCAATCACAAATTTACAAGCATCAGGGACAACATTGTGCTGGTAGCCAGCTTCGATTTGGGTAACTGTTAATTTTACTCCACCAAGCCACTCACTTATCTTATCAAATTCGAAATTTTCGATCCACTGGATATCTTTCAACGCGTTATATATCGCATTATCACCATATTGATTTGCAGCATGACCCGCCTTGCCTTTTGCTAGGCCATCAATGACGATAAGTCCCTTTTCAGCAACAGCCATCGCACATCCAGTCGGCTCACCTACAATAGCCAAAGCAGGCTCAATATCCAATTCGCGCAAGACTCTCTCCAGCCCATCTTTACCCGAAACTTCCTCCTCCGCTGAAGCAATAAACACCAACTCAAATGCGGCTTGATCCTGCTGTTGAAAATGTAAAAACGTATGCAAGAGACTGACCAAACTGGCACCCGCATCATTGCTGCCCAAACCATAAATTGTCTCTCCTAGCTCTTCTGCCCCAAACGGATCTTTTGTCCACCCCTCTGATACCTTGACTGTATCATGATGACTGTTTAGAACAACAATAGGCAGATCCGATTGCCGACCCTGAGATGAAAAGCAGATGACATTATTCCCTATGCGCTGCACGGCCAATCCTTTATCTTTCAGATAGCTTTGCAAGACATCTGCTGTCCGATCCTCTTGCCTAGATAAGGAGGGTATAGCGATGAGCTGCTTCAATAAATCAATCGTTTCAGTTGTGTTGATTTGCATCTATTTAATTTATAATCAATTTTTTATATATGAAGAATAATTATAATGTAAAGGTAGTGCCCGGACTTTTTTCGTGCACATAATTAATACCGCAGATGCTTACTTGGTCAGCTCCATTACGCAACGCATGAAACACATTCTCCACCTTGGGAATCATCCCATCGCTAAAGATACCTGTTGAAATATAGTTTTTCGCAGCATCTTCAGTGACCAGTTTAATAATTGAATTTGGATCATCCAAGCGCTCTAACACACCATTGTATTCAAAACAATATTTCAACGTAACACGATAATGTTCTGACATCGCCTGCGTGACTGCGGCAGCAATCGTGTCTGCATTTGTATTCAATAATTGACCTTGAGCGTTGTGAGTAATCGGGCAGAGGACAGGCACAACTTCTGCTCCTAAAAGTGAAACGAGTAGTCCATCATTTACCTTGTCAATGTCGCCCACAAATCCATAGTCCACAGCTCCCACTTCTCGTTTATGAGATTGGATAAGATTGCCATCAGCACCACTCAAGCCAATCGCTTGGCAGGCTTTCGCTTGCAGTGAAGCGACAATCGTTTTATTGATCAACCCCGCATATGTCATCACAGCAATGTCCAGTGTCTCGGCATCCGTTATACGCCGGCCCTCTATCATCTTGACTTCGATTCCCATTTTTTTGGATAACTCTGTCGCTGCTCTGCCGCCGCCATGCACCAATACTTTAGCTCCCTCGATCTTTTGGAAGGAGTTTAAAAACTGATCGAGTAGCTCCGAATCATTAATGATCTTCCCCCCAATTTTGACAATCGATAATCTTTCCATTGAGCGATTAATTTAAGAAATGTGTCAAGTCATCAATCGTCACATCAAGCCAATTGTCGATATGGTTCGTGACACCTGCCTCAAGCAAAGCGTCTTTGTGATCTAAGCCTACACCCAATAAAGGCACATTTAAGTTTTTTGCGGTTTTTACATCCCATAAGGCATCACCACATGACAATATGTTTTCGTAATGATTCACTTGAAACATGCGCTTAGCTGCTTCTGCTGCAGCTTTAATTATCTCTTCTCTTGACTCGATTCGATTTGATGCGATGACGATACCCGGTTTATATTTTATACCTGGATCAGATAATTTCTTTAATGCCGTTTCATACAGTGATCCTGTTGCAAAGGCTAAGTCCCAACCATCACAATTCCACACTTTCTTAATAAACTTTGCAGCACCAGGGATTTCTTCTATGAGATCCAGTTCATTTAACTTAGCTATGACATGCTCCTGAAAAATATCAATATCATCAGTAGTGGCTTCTCGTTTGTGATTGACCTCAAATATTGTTGAATAGACATGGTTGTCCGTCACATGCTTATAGCTATTCCAATCGCGATTCACCTTGTGGCATCCCGTTTTTTCAAATCCATATTCGATGGACTCGCCATGTTGCTTTTCACTATTCGCTACTGTGCCATCAATATCGAATACAATTAAATTCCTGCCCATCAATAATTATTTTAGAAGTTTGTAAATCACATGTTTTGCTGCATGCAGTCTGTTACCCGCTTGTTGGTAAATGACGGATTGTTCGCTATCCATCACACCATCTGTCACGACGACATTACGTCGCACAGGTAAGCAGTGCATAAATTTGGCTTGATTTGTCAAGGCCATTTTTTTCTTGTTGATCATCCAGTTTTGGTCCTCAGAAAGAATCTGACCATACTGCTGGTAAGATGACCAGTTTTTGGTATAAATAATATCTGCGTCTTTGAAGGCACGTTGTTGATCATAATCTATTGCGCATCCTTGCGTGAATTCGTCTTTGAGTTCATAGCCTTCTGGATGAGTAATGGTCACTGCATGATCGGTCCTCGTTATCCATTGTAAGAAAGAATTGGAGACTGCTTGAGGAAGAGCTCGCGGGTGCGGTGCCCAGCTCAATACAACCTTTAAGGGGCGTTGATCAATCCTGTTTTCTTCAATGGTCATGAGGTCTGTTAAGGACTGCAAAGGATGAAAGATAGAAGACTCCATATTGATAACTGGCACTTCTGCATGTTCCATAAAGTGTTGCATCAGCTCATCCCTATAATCGTCCTCTCGATCCTTGAGACCGGGAAAAGAGCGAATAGCAACGATGTCGACATATTGACTGACAACCTTTGCGGCATCTTTTATATGCTCTGCTTTATCCATATTCATAATGACACCTGGCTCAATTTCCCATTTCCAACCTTCAGCTGCATTCATGCTGATGGTATGGATACCTAATTCTTTGGCGGCGTACTCAGTACTTAATCGTGTTCTGAGGCTTGGATTAAAAAAGATCAGTAGCATCTTTTTTCCTTTAAAGGGACTACTATCCAAAGAAGGATTTTGCTTCATCTCAATTGCCTCTTTGACAAGGATGTCGATATTCTCTATACTATCTGCTGAATAAAAATCGGTCATTATTCGTTTAATTATTTACTTAGTTGTAGCAGTAATGCTTTTCTTTAATGCCTTTATAAAATCAACTGTTTGTGTGTGATTAATCGTTAGCGGTGGTAATAATCTCATGACTTTCTTATTAGATGAGCTACCCGTAAATACATGATTTTCGAAGAGCAAATGTTTACGTAAGTCAGCGATTGGGTAATCAAATTCTAATCCTATCATCAAGCCTCTACCGCGCACGTCTTTAATTTCGGGGATTTGCTGCAATTCATGTATTAAAAATTCTCCTAACTTTCTAGCATGCGCCAATAGGTCTTCTTCTTGAATCACTTCAAGGACAGCAATACCAGCTGCACATGCCAAGTGATTACCTCCAAATGTAGAACCCAACATCCCCTTCCAAGCAGGTATTTTAACTGAGTTAATCAAGACGCCACCTAGCGGAAAGCCATTGCCCATTCCTTTCGCCATCGTAATCACATCGGGTCTGATGCCACTCTGCTGAAACGCAAAGAAGTCACCAGATCTTCCGTAGCCGCATTGCACTTCATCTGCTATTAAGATTGTATCGGTTTTATTACAGGCGTGTTTGATTTTTTGCAAATCTAAATCATCAATTTCATAAATGCCTCCGATGCCTTGTATTGGTTCTAATATCACAGCACAATAATCACCTTTTTCAAGATCCTTATATAAGGCAGGGATATCAGCTAAGTTGTGATAGCTAACGTCAAAGCCTCTATTGATTGGAGCTGTAATAAGGTTGCTATCAGTGACATTGACAGCAGCAGATGTGCGCCCATGAAATCCACCTTTAAGGCTAAGTATTTTTGTGCGCTTATTGTGAAAAGAAGCAAGTTTAAGTGCATTCTCATTTGCTTCAGCTCCAGAATTACAAAAGAACAAATCATATTCACTAACACCGCTCGCCTTTTCGAGTTCTTCACAAAATGTTTTTTGCATCGTGTTTTGCACAGAATTTGAATAAAAGACCATTTTTTCTGCTTGATCTTGAATCCGTTTGACATAGTGTGGATGGCTATGACCAATAGAGATGACAGCATGTCCGCCATAAAAATCGAGATACGGTTTGTCTTCTGCATCATAAACATAAGAGCCAGATGCCCGAACTGGTTCAATATCAAATAGACTATAGACGTCAAAGAGATTTATCATTAGTATGCCATTGCTTTAAGGTTAAGGCCTGCAAGTTCATTGAAGCCAAAATGTAAATTCATGTTTTGAACTGCCTGACCGGATGCGCCTTTTAATAGGTTGTCAATCGCAGATACGATGAAGGCTTTATTACCATGTTTTTCGACATGGACCAAGCATTTATTAGTATTCACGATTTGCTTTAAATGTATATTTTCTTCACTAACATGTGTAAATGCTTCGCTGGCATATGCATCATGATAGCATTGTTTGAGTTGATCTTCAGACAGGTCGATATCCGTATAGCAACTCATCAAAATCCCTCTTGTAAAATCTCCTCTTACTGGAATAAAATTAATGTCAGCCTCATACGACTCCTGGCACTGTGCGATGGTCTGATTGACCTCAGTGAGGTGTTGATGTGTAAAGGCTTTGTAAACTGAGACATTATTATTGCGCCAGCTAAAGTGTGTGGTATCGAGCTTTGCTTGTCCAGCACCCGTAGCTCCGGTGATGCCGTGAAGGTGGATGTCTTGGGTGAGCAATTGTTTTTTTGCTAAGGGGAGCAGAGCTAATTGGATCGCTGTGGCAAAGCAGCCTGGGTTGGCGATGCGCTTATTCGTTTTAATGTCAGCACGATTGAGTTCGGGTAGGCCGTACACAAAGCTATGCTGATCTTTTAATCTAAAGTCTCGACTGAGATCAATGATCGTTGTCGAATCAGGTACAGGATGATCTTGTAAAAATGTAGCAGACTGACCATGACCCTTGCATAAGAATATGACATCAACTGTAGAGTCGAACTCATTTGTAAAGACTAAGTCAGTTTCTCCAACTAAGTCCTGGTGTGTCTCATACACCTGCTTGCCAACTTGACTCTCACTCATAATATAATTGAGCTGAACCTCTGGATGATGTAGTAGTATTCTGATTAGTTCTCCTGCAGCAAATCCGCCACCGCCTACAATACCTGCATTAATCATAATGTAATTTTAGTTTTATTGACGCCATGATAAATCTTGTATTGGTTTGATAGGATTTTGATAAAGCCTTTTGCCTCATCAGCTGTCCAGCCCTTATTCATCTCACCATATTGTCCAAATTCGCTTCTCATCAAATCATGTGGGGAGTCAATGCCATTTAATAAAAATTGATATGGCTTAAGTGTGATGTGCACATCACCAGTCACCGTGTCTTGTGTGTCTTCTATAAATCGTTCCATATTTCTCATCACAGGATCTAGAAATTGGCCTTCGTGTAACATCATGCCGTACCAGTCAGCGAGTTGCTGTTTCCAATGGTTTTGCCATTTTGATAAGACGTGTTTTTCTAAGAGGTGATGTGCTTTGATTAGAATCATAGAGGCTGCAGCTTCAAATCCGACGCGGCCTTTAATACCAATGATGGTGTCACCGACGTGAGTATCGCGACCTATGCCATAGCCAGAGGCGATGGATTCGAGTTTTTTAATTAGCTCAATGGGATGATCGAATGTGTTGCCATTCAATGCAGAGACCTCACCTTGTGTGAAGGACACGGTAATGTTTTCAGATCCTTCTTTTGACACTTGAGTCGGGTAGGCTGATTCGGGCAATGCTTGGTCAGAGGTTAAGGTTTCTTTGCCACCCACTGATGTACCCCAGATGCCAACATTGATGGAGTAATTCTTTTTTTGTTCGCTCCAGATCACACCGTGCTTTGCCAGATAATCGACTTCTTCTTGGCGCGATAGGGAATTGTCGCGTATCGGAGTAATGATCTCTATATCAGGAGCTAAGGCTTGAAACATGAGGTCAAATCTGATTTGGTCATTACCAGCTCCAGTACTACCATGAGCTACATGGGTAGCGCCAATGTCTTGACAGTAATTTAATATCGCAAGGGCTTGAAACGCTCGTTCAGAACTCACTGACAGAGGATATGTATTATTCCTTAGGACGTTACCAAACAATAGATATTTGAGACATTTTTCATAATAGGGTTTGCTGATATCGATGCATTTGTAATTCGAAGCACCCAGCGATAAAGCGCGTTCTTCAATTTCTTTTTTTTCTGGCCCAAGAAAGCCTCCTGTATCTATGGTTACCGCATCTATATCATAGCCCTGTTCTTTGAGGTAGGGTATACAAAAGGAAGTATCTAATCCTCCGCTATAAGCTAACACCAATTTTTTACTCATGATTTTTATTTCCTTTTAATTTTTTCTTGGCTTCTTTGATGGCCTTTTTAATTGCTTTTTTCTCTTCCTTTTTACGTTCTTTTAAGGCAAGCTTTTCTTTTTTTGATGGAGCTAGCATGGCCGTACACAGACACATTTTTCGCTCATTCTTTTGTAGAATCTCGTAATTGTTACAACTAGAGCAACCATTCCAAAATTCGTCATCTTGAGTGAGTTGTTTGAAAGATACCGGTTTGTATCCCAGTTCGCTATTGATACCCATGACAATGTCACTGGTTGTGATACCGAATAGCTTTGCGTCGGGGTAATTGTTTCTAGCGAGAGCGACAGCCTTTTTCTTAATTTTTGTTGCCAGTCCTTGGCCCCTAAAATCTGACTTTACGATTAAGCCAGAATTAGACACATACTCTTCACTACTGAAGGTTTCGACATAGCAAAAGCCAGCAAGTTTACCATCTGCTGTTGTCGCAATGATGGCGTTACCTTGCTTCATTTTTTTTGAAATGTATGCTGGTTTTCGGAGAGCGATCCCCATCCCTCGTTCTTGAGCGGAGAGCTTATATAACTCAGAAATCTGCTCTGCATATGTTATATCAGCTTCAGTCGCCGTGTGTATCTCGAATTTCATTAACTTTTTTTGTGAATTGTGAATATGTGACAGAGTGCGTAACTCCGCTTAAAGAACAAAGTAATTAGGCCTGGGCGGCCCTAAATCTTCTGCAAGTATGTCTAAAATATAAATTCACATTCCAAAGATAATCATTTTTGAGAATCTAGGCTTTATTTTGAATGATAATATGGAGTCAAAGCAAGTCTTGCTTGGTAGTTAGATCAGCCTTTATAATTAACAATCCCCATAATCGTCTGTTGATTTATCCGAGATGCTGTTGGATAGGCATAGACTTTTTCTATAAAGTCATGTAGACATATATCCGAAGTAGTCGCTAGATGTAGTTCTTGCATGATGTCGCCTGCATGGGGAGCAATGATTGAGCCGCCCAATATTTTTCGTCTTGATTTTATGCGATCATTGGATACGAGTAATGTCATGTGTCCATAGGTATAGTCTGCTGTGATCGCTCGATCATCATGCCCAAAATCCTGATCTTGTCTCCAGTAATTGATCTTGTGTTCCTTGAGGTACGCCTCTGTATACCCGAAGCTGGCAACTTCTGGATCCGTAAATGTTACCCAAGACAAGCCTTTCAGACTATGTTTCTTTTTGATAAGACTTGATAAATTATGCCTGAGTAAGTTGACATGTTTTTCGGCGCCATGTGAGAATTGATACATGCCCGCAGCGTCACCGACTACATAGACGCTGCTGTTTGAAGTCTGCAAATAATCATTGATGATGATCTTTCCTTTTTCAGTTTCTTGGATTCCAGCGGCTGCTACTTTAAGTGATGCGTGGTTGAGGCCGCGCCCAATTGCCATAAGCGCCAGATCGAATTGGATTGTTTGTCCTTGTTTGGATGTTCTATTTTCTACCTCAGCTGTCTTCGAATCACTAAATCGTTTTAGATCTGTATCATTGATGATTTGGATACCTTCCTCAATGAGACGAGTTTTCAGAATCTCACTGATTTCAGGTCGTTCTTTTGATAATATGGTGGCTGCACGATCAACTACTGTTACCTCCGACCCAAGCCGATTAAATGCTTGTGCCATTTCACAACCAATTGGTCCACCACCAACGACAAGTAATCTGTCTGGCAATTCCTTTAAGTCGTAAAATAAAGTTTCATTATTAAGATGCTGCACAGTATCGATGCCATCAAAGGGGATATGCCTAGGATGTGATCCCGTACAGATAAAGATCTTATCTCCTTGATATTGCTCACCATTGACATCTACTGTGTTTTCATTTTTAAAATGAGCTTCACCGATGACGAGATTAACTCCATTCGATCTCAAGTAGTCAGCACTTTCATGAGCTCTTATGATACTTTGCTTGTCATGGACATAAGTCATGACTTTTCCAAAATCAGCTTTGCCAGTTGTCTCTAATCCAAAGGCTTCTGCTTTCTTCGCGCCATGAAAATATTTGGCTACATGGATCAGGGCCTTGCTGGGGACACAACCATAATTTAAGCAATCTCCACCAATGTTGGCTTCATCTTTATCGATCAATAAGGTATTCCATCCCAAATCTTGAGCCATACCCAAGCAACCCAATCCCGCCGAGCCAGCACCAATAATTATAGCATCAAATGTTTTCATAGACGCAAATTACTAAAGACAATAGTTAATTGGGAGCTTTTAAAGTCTATGTTTAATGGCTGTCGGAACGCAGACCTTAATTGAATGCTTAAAACAGTTGTTCTTAGTTACAATTGATAGTTGCAAGTGGATCTTTGAACCATATAGAAGGATAGATACATAGAATAAATATAAGGTATAGTTTATTTAGATCCCGCACTCAACACTCAACACTCAACACTCAACACTCAACACTCAATACTCAACACTCAAAACGATTTTCAAAAGCCTGTCTTCTTCTTACCATACTTGATCTTGGCATATTCATAGCCTTCTTGCCACCAAGCTTTCATCTGGGCTGGATCAAATAGAAATGAATGTTCAGTCAATTCTCTTGGTGAGAATATGAAATTCACTTTGACATCATCATTGTAGATGCTTTCTAGATGACCAATTAGGATGTCATGTCTCCCGAGTTGATAATTCATGAATTGCATACATCGGAGTAACACATCAAAGGCATTGCGAGTCGGGGCTTTTACGACGTGGTGATGGCGCGGAGCTAATACAATCACATCAATGACTTTAGCGCCAAGGTTGATGGCTTCTTCGATGGGGATATAATTACCAAAGCCACCATCGGCGTATTCAAAGCCATTTTTTTCTACGATACTCATGAACGGTACAAAGCTAGTCGATGCCCACATCCACTCACAAAAATCTTCGTAGGTACAATCTTTGGCGTATTTATATTCAACCTTGTTTGTGCTCAGATTAGAGACTGTGACGATAACATGCTTGCCTGAGTGTTGAATTTTATAAAAATCTTCCTCCGTGACAACGTTTTTAATCGTTTTTAATAGATTCTTATGTTCACCAAAGGTCTTCTTCTTTTTTAAAAACATCATCACTGTATTCAAATGATTGATAGATGTTTTTATGTTGCCATGCTTATCTTTTTTTGTGGTAAATGGACAGTGGTTATAGATATCATCTTGTGATACATTGGTATAAACATTTTTTATTTTGTCTATTTCGCCTATAGAAATATGAGGTACAAGTAGACTTCCAGTCGATGTACCGATAAATATATCGTATTCTCTACCTAAATCGTTGACTAAATGTTGGCTGACACCTCCTGCAAACGCACCTTTTGATCCTCCTCCTGATATAACTAATGCCCTCATCGACTATCTTTATCTAATAATTATCAAATTTCGCTTTATAAAGTGAATCTTGGCTACAATGTAGTATAAAAACCTTTATTTTACCTTTAGACGTATTGAGAAGAATATGGAAACACAATTTCAACATAATAGTACAGTTTCTGATCTAAAGGATCGAAAGCTTGTACAATATATTGGAGCATACATTGCTTTGGGCTTTGGTATTGTACAATTTGCAATGCTTGCTGAAGAGCGATATGATTGGCCGGGTTCATTCGTTGATAAAATCGTCATCTTTTTAGTGGTCTTATTGCCTGCTATCATTGTATTCACGTATAACCACGGTAAACCTGGACCCGATGTTTGGAAGCCCTTTGAAAAGGTATTCATTCCGTTGAACATCATAATTGCTCTGCTTGCAGCTATCTTCAGCTTTAATAATTCAGCGCCGCAGTCAGAAATTGTGACCCTTGTGGATGAAGATGGTTCAGAAGTCGAGCATGTGATCCCAACTAAAGAATATAGTCAGCGGGTAACGGTGTTACCATTTAATCCGGGAGAAAATGTGGGTCGAGATGAGACGCAAGAAATGTCATATTTGTTGTCTCTAGATCTCAATCAAGATAGCCGAATATTTGCTAATAACTTATTCAATTTGAAAGAGGATTTACTATCCTATGATCTTGATTTTGAAAAGGACATCACACAATCCAAGGCTATTCGAATCGCAAGGGATAAACTTTCAGATTATTTTGTCACCGCCGAATTAGGTAAATCTGGGGAGGTTTTTCAGTTCTCTCCAACGGTCTTTAATACGAATACCGGAGATGTTTTTTATGAGGTAACACTTGAAGGTGAAACGCCTTACGATTTAATTGATGACTTTTCTAAAGTGCTAAATGAAAAACTATACCCAGATGGTAATAGTGAATTTGCATTTACTGATTTGCCAGCTTATGAAATCATATCACCGAATAGGGACGTCGTCAAATCCTATGTGCAAAGTTTGTATATAACAACAATGAATCCTCAACTCATGCCGAATGCCCTTCAGATTATAACCAAGGCAATTGAGGATGATGAGACATGTGCATTATGTTATGAACAACTATCTAATATTCAGTCATCCTTAAACATAGATGGTGCTGTAGAGACGTATCACAAAGCAATAAATTATGCGGATGCATTACCTGAAAGTATACAATATCGGATGAAGGCGTATTCATATATGATGGATCAAGAATGGGATAAATTTGATCGGGTAGCTGAACGGTGGATGACATTATTTCCGGCAGAATATTCTCCATATTCATTGTTGTACTCATATCATATGAGCCGGTTCAGAGTTGATGAAGCCAAGGCAATATGTGAGAAGGGACTTGAATATGGCCATAAATCGATGCTGTTAAAGCTCGCTGATTTACAAATCTTGACAAATGATTTAGAAGATGCAAAACAATCTATTCAAGAGTATGGTCAATTGTTTCCTCATAAAGCTGATGAGTTATTAACACTAGGAGATGTCTTTCTCAAGCAAGGCAAAATACAAGATGCTATCGACCATTTTGAGACTATATTGATTGCAAATCCAAAAAATATTAATGCTGCAGTTAAAACAGCAAATGCTTACTCGCGATTAGGTCAAATAGAAAAAGAACTCAACATATTAAGTGAAGCTTTAGAAGTCGGGAAAACCTATGCTGATAGCATCCAAATATATGATGGATTTAAGGCTCATTATATCAGTTACGGTAATGAAGATATGTTTATGAATACGGTTAAATTCCAAAATAAACTAAATGAAAGTCAATATCCTCCCGTTATGATAAAAATGTTTGATATAAATATTAATACCACTCATTACGTAGATTTTAATAATCAAGATCATGTAGCTGAGCTTTTTGATCAAGCGATAGATATGGTGGATTCATCTCAAAAAGGTTCTTTGGAGTGTATCAAAAAGTTTAATCTGTCGATTCACACAAAAACTCTTGTAGAATTTCAAGAGTCTCTTCAGGATTGTGGTGACATGATAAAATTAAATATGGGCAATGGAGGCGAGTTTCAAATTCAAGGCTTTGAGGCCGTGATGAAGCAAGATTATGATACGGCTATAAAATCCTTTAATGATTTAGCTACGGCTTCTGGAGTTGAAATAGATCAATTGTGGAATATTGTGATTGAGTATTATCACAAAGCAAATCGGCATAGTGAAGGATTGGAAATCATAGATCGTGTGTTGGTCAGAAATCCGGAAAACCCAAAGGCAAACTATTACAAGGCTCTCCTATTAAATCATACGAATGATATTGATGAGTCAAAAAAGTATTTGGAAAAGGCTCTAAATGCTTGGGAAGGTGCGTCACCTAATTATAAATATTATCGAGATGCAGTTGCTCTATCAGAACAAATGTCTTAGCATGCTTAAATCGAGAAATAGACTAGAACATGGATAAAGAAAGCAGAGATAATAAGTTTATCCGTAAGCCTATCTATCCAGGAGGAGATAAAGCGTATAAGGCCTTCATAGCTTCTAATTTAGTCTATCCAGAAGAAGCCAAGAAACACAAAGTAACTGGGCAGGTCAGACTAAAATACGGCATCAATTTTAAAGGGGAAGTCACAGAGGTGAAAGTATTGTCTTCCCTGGGTTATGGATGTGACGAAGAAGCGATACGTATTGTCAAATTATTGAAATTTGATGTGCCCAAAGGGCCACGAAAAATAAGAGTTTTATTTCATCGCACAGTTCGGATAAGCTTCAAATTTACTGTTGAAAAGAAGCCTAAAAAACCAGCCAAAAAGCCTGTCTCAAAACCTAATGCAAGCCAATCACCAGCAGTAACTTACAGCTACGTGGCAGTCAAGTCTACAAAGCCTAAACCTGCTCATCCTCAAAAAGAGAATACGTATCAATATACGATAAAGATAAAATGATACTATAATTAAGATCTGGTTAGTTTTATGGTAATTGATGTAATTACCTATTCTTTTTAAGAAAGCATCTTGAAAGCAGAGCCGAGTCATGATAAGATCAATATTGCGTTTTTGAAGTAAGATGATTCAGAATTAATTGCATTCATAATAGTAAGAACACCACACAGCCAAACGGAATAACCTACATGACATCGCCTTGCTTTTAACGAAAGGATAATTTACCATTGAATCCAATTACTCAAAAGGATAACCGTTCACTCATCCAGTCCTACCGTTCACTCGTTTTCTAGATTTGGCATCAAGATCAGTAATATATTAGGGATGTAATTATTAAAAAACACATTATGACTAACACTATTGAAAACATGCCAATGCAGAGGAATATTTGTCTTCCATCAAGTCGAGAGATTGAGGTTTTGAATCTCATTGCCTTCGAGTTTACCTCCAAGGAAATTGCAGACACCTTGTATATCAGTCGAGAGACTGTAAACACACACCGTAGAAATTTGATGTCAAAATTGAGAGTTAAGAATGTTGCGGGCTTAATTCGAAGTGCCTTCGAGCACAACATCTTGCCAATGCCTTTGATTAATGTTGCATAGCACTCAATGATTGCAGTGCAAGTGTCTTTTCAAAGGATTACCTTTACAAAAAAGTAGATCATCAAAAAAGCGACTCCATATAGTATTTGTTTTTTGTCTCTAATTTGGCTCAATGCTGCTTTCGGACAAGTGTTGAATTTTCAACACATCACTACGAATGATGGCCTCTCTCAAAATTCTGTTGTTAGTATTGCTCAGGATAGTTTTGGGTTTATTTATTATGCCACGCAAGATGGACTCAATAAATTTGATGGTACAAATTTTACAGTGTATGAAGAATATTTTAGAGACATTACGAATGAAAAAATTAATGAATTAGGAAAAATATATATTGATTCAAAAAATAGAATTTGGATAGTCACAGATGATGGCCACTTAAAAAAGTACAACAAAGAATCGGATACGTTTACGTCAATAGCAGGTCTAGATCGAGTCAGTTGTATTACAGAATTAGATGAAGATTTGTTTTTAGTAGGGAGCCATACCTTAGGTCTTTTTAAATTAGAATTGGATGCAGATACAACAAGCACGACCAAGTTGCTGCCCAATCTTGGGATCAACCAAATAGTCGTAGATAAAGAAAGGGTTGTCTTAGTTACTCGTAAGGGTGTTTTAACTTATTCAGACCAAAATGTTTCTGTTCTATGGCCCAGCTTAAAAGATATAAATATCAGCAAAGTCATATTTAGAGAAAATCAAATCATCATTGGGACCTATGGTCATGGTGTTTATGTGTCACATGACTTCATTTCCTTGCATCACATGTCTCAAATACCGGAGACGCTAAATGTTCAAGATTTATTAATTGATCATCAAAATCGATTGTGGATAGCGACTTATGGTGAGGGCGTTTTTTTACGGACGGAAGAGGGAGTTAAACAATTTACTGCTGATCCCAGAAATAATTTATCTATTAACTATAACGATATCCTTGTCCTTTTTGAAGATAAATTGAATAACATTTGGTTTGGGACCGATGGGGGAGGAGTCTCCTATTTAGAGTCAAACGCTAAACCTATTTTTAGTATTACAAAACATCAATTACCTATTGGCTATCCTGTTGATGTGCCACGAGCAATCAGTACGGATCAGAATGGTAATATTTGGATTGGCACATCTGGGAATGGCCTAACAGTCGTTAATAATTCTTTGGATAAGCTTAATCATTTTTCAACAATGTCTTCGGGTCGAAACAAATTGCCTAGTGATCGGATTATGAGCTTGTTTCATGATTCAAAAGGAGATTTGTGGATCGGCTCTCAAGGCGATGGCTTGATTCAGTTCAGTGATCAAAAAATAAATAGCATCACTTCATTGCCATGTGAAACTGTATGGGATATTGAAGAAGCCGATGAGACCCATCTTTGGTTATGCACGAGAAATCAGGGCTTAATACTATTGAATACATTGACACAAAAGTGGACACAATTTATAAAGGACAATTCTTCTATTTTAAGTAATAACATTCGAGTTATCACCAAAGGTGAACGGCCCAATGAATTTTATATTGGAACAGAAAATGGTCACGTGATGTCAGTTGATCTAGAGTTAGGCGAGTTTCATGATATTCCGCTTCCGATTACCACGGGCACAATTAAATCCTTATCTCTAAAGAATCAAAAACTTTGGATTGGGACACAGCAAAAAGGTATTGTCATCTATCATACAGAATCAGGTAAATTTGACTTGGTTGATAAATCAAGAGGCTTGAAAAATAATGTCATTTACGCTATTCTTCCTCAGGGAAATAATTATGTATGGGTGAGTTCAAACACTGGAATCAGTCAGCTTGTCATCGATAAAATTTGGGATGATAGTGTCAACGTTGTTAATCAACATTTAACTCAACAGAATGGACTCGTCAGCAACGAATTTAATACGGGTGCGTATCATATGGATGAAGCTGGTGTTATGTATTTCGGAGGTATTGATGGTATTAATTATTTTAATCCTAATTACATCTTAAAAGATATAAAAACAATTGATGTCACTATTTTGGATTTAATCACAACTGATCATGATGGCAAACATATAATTAAATTGTTTGATCAATCGAGTGTGGAGCTTGACCACAAACAACAAAACTTCCAAATCAGATATGTTGCACAAGATTTTTCAAAGCACAATAACACGAACTACAAATATAAATTAGAAGGGATTCATGAAGAATGGATAAGTAATGAAAGAAATGAACTGGTGAGTTTTTCAAATTTGCCTGTTGGTGATTACCGCTTTTTAGTCAAGGCGTCAAATAAAGATGGTGTGTGGAATTCTGAACCGAATAGGATAGAGATTAGTATTGTTCCAGCCTTTTGGCAACGGACTTGGTTTCAATTACTCATAGCCTTTTTATGTATCAGTAGTTTAATTTTATTATATCGGTATCGCATTGATCAAATAAAAAGAACTTCGCTTTTAAAACAGCGCGCCTTGAAAGCGGAATCTAGAGCGTTAAAGTCTCAGATGAACCCTCACTTTATTTTTAATTCGTTGAATTCGATAGACAGTTTTATTATAAATAACGAACCGGAAATCGCATCTGATTATTTAACTAAGTTTTCAAAATTGATGCGTAGTATTCTTGAATATTCTAATCATGACACGATTAGTCTAGATGACGAATTAAAAAGCTTGCAAGTCTATCTTAAAATGGAACAAATGAGATTTAAAAATAAATTTAAATTTCACATTGATGTAGATGAGTCAATTGATAAGCAGAAAACAATGATTCCTACAATGGTCATTCAGCCGTTTGTGGAAAATGCAATCTGGCATGGACTCATTCAGAAAAATGAATGCGGTAGTATTGAAATAAAAGCTAGCCATCGTAATTCTAAATTGCAGATAGACATTATTGATGATGGTATTGGTCGTCAAAAAGCAAGTGCTATTAAATCTAAAACGGCAACAAAACGCAAATCCTATGGGATGCGAATCACCAAAGAACGAATGAAGCTATTGGAACAACTGGAAGGGAAGGGTGGTAGTATCGAAGTCATTGACTTGATCGATGAAAACAAGAATCCATTAGGCACTCAGGTCAGTATCCTATTTAAATCAAGTAGTTTAAACTGAACGAATTCGTCCAAGACAGGAGTTAGTAAACTTAGCTTGTTGTTTTTGGTTTAAGGTACCAATCCTTCAAAACGTCTAAAGCAGGTGTATGTTGAGGTGTAAAGTAAACCTTAGGTCGATCACCCCACTTACGCACACGCCTTAACGAATCATACCGAGCTTCTCTAGCGACAAAATACTCCTTAAAGTCTTTGTATTTATGAGTCGTATGAAACCATTTCCAAATAAAGAATCCATCCACCCATTGTTCATGATATAAGGATTCAAACATGGCTTCGTAAAGTTTGATTTGCATTTCATTAGATGTGATAACAGTCTCCTTATCTAATTTTTGTGGCCAAGTCCAAGGTTCTTTTGCAGAGTCAGCAGTGTTTTTATAACCGATTTCAGTAAAGACGACTTTCTTATCAAATTTCTTAGCAATTTTGTAAATGTCCTTTTTGTGTTTTGACCAAGCTGCTTTAAGATCAGCTTTGGTCGGATTTTCTTTTTCGCTTAATGGAAAGTAGCCTTGGATGCCAATATAATCTAAATCATCCCAAAAGCTAATCTCTTCATACTCTTTGTACCAATTGGCAGCGTAGGTCAGATCACCTGAGTAAATTGTTCTTATTTTCTTTATGATGGCTCTCCATCGTTCAGGGTGATGTTTTGTAGTCTGATGCAGTTCTGTACCAATACAAAGTGATTCCATCTGCTCTCGCTCGGCAAGCTCCGCATAATGAAGAATCATCACTTCATAATTGGCAAACCAGAGATCCCAGTCCGCTTCATTTTTCATCGCTAAGTCACTCCGCCATTTACCATCCGAGCTTCTTAACCAGATATGTGGCTTCAACATCACTTTAATACCATTTTGCTTTGCGAGTTGTGTCGTGTGTATGATGCCTCTGTCGGCTTCTCCCCACCAGGCACGATCGTTATTTAAGTGGAGTTCAGGGCCATAGATATCAGGCTGCCAAGCAAACGGTGTCTGCGAAATCCAGTTGCCACCGATAGCCATTAAATCATCAAAATTGTGAGTCCCGATGGAATCTCCGGCGACCCAACAGACCCCTTTCATACTTGGGTAATGACTTTCGGTCATAGTGGATGTGGAGTCATGTTGATCGGAAGAGACTTTGCATGCAATTGTACTTACGAAAATACAGACCAAGGATGTATACAAAGCAAGCTTCATAACATTAAGATAACTTTTTAGACCAATACCGTAGTAGCCCGAATATATCTGCTAATAAGGCGCCGCCTTCCATAAAGATTTTAATTTGAGCGCCTGTCATTCCTTGTAAGGCGAGTCTCCTAGTCACGTATTCACTAAAAGGCAGAAGGATCTCTTGAGCTGGGATATTTTTTAAATAATAAGGTTTGATGAAATCTGCAAATGCAATTAATGATTCTTTCAGCTTTGCCATATGTTGTGCAGGATTGCTAATAAGAGCTCCGTGTGTGGCATAGTAGCGATCAATCTCCTCGATAGCGAGCACCTTGTCAATATTTAAAACCCAAAGTTCGATATCAATATCTGGTGGTGGGCAGGGTGGAATGATAGGGCCTTCTTTTCGCTTGATACCTGCAAGATCTCCCGTAAATAGGACATTCTCTAATTGCCAGGCAGTATGATGCTTAGCGTGTCCGGGTGTATGCCAGGATGTAAATGCCAAATTCCCAATGGTAATCACCTGACCATCATCTACGGAATGTAATTGCTCAGCTGGTATCGGTTTCAACGTTCCCCATAATGAATCCATTTTGTCACCATAAATCATGAGTGCTGAAGCGAGCAGCTTTTCAGGATTATGCATGTGCTTGTAGCCTAGCGGATGGAGATATATTTGAGCACCATGCTCTGCAAAACACCATGCACCACCAGCGTGATCTAAATGTATATGGGACAAAAATACGTGTTGAATATCGGTGAGTTTGTATCCCAATGCCGCGATTCCAGCCTCCAAAGTAGTAAGGCATGAATGTGGTCCAGTCTCAACAAGTACAGGACCTTCATCAGATTCGACTAAAAAAGAAAAGATTTCTAGGTCATTTCCTTTAAAATCAAGATCTATGGGGTGAATGTTTTTTAAATCCATGGCTGATATTATCTGCGACAAAAGTATGATTCTTTCTAAGAGAACTTGTCATTTCGATACGATATAGCCCATATAATTTTTATTGCAGTTGGATATTTACTTAATTTGCGCCCTCATATATTATTTTGAAATAATGAATATCAGATTGACCCTCAGAGGCTAGCAAATTTGATTGAATTAGGGCAGGATAATATGTTGATACCTAGATAGTTAATAGTTTTATTTTATCTATCTTCAATCTTTAATCCTAAGTTATCATATCTGAATCTGTGTAGGTCAACTTTCCTACGCGACTTTTTACCAAAAACGCTAGATACGTCCCAGAGTATGAAAAAGATTATTGTAAGCGCCTTAACGACCCTCCTTTCAGCGTCCCTTCTGATTGGTATTGTTAGCCTATCTACAAGTTCAGTTGTAGAAGAATTGGTCGATTGTCCTGAATCGGTCACGATAGATCCAACTAATGTATTTGATGCTCAAAGTGGGTTTTATCTTGTGCAAGCAAGCGATGTCATCACAGAGGTAACTGAGAATCAAATATGTCTCATTAGAGCTATCGATTTCGATATGGGACCAATCGTTTCTGATATGGATACACTGATGGATGGAGGTCAAATTATATATCCTTTTGCTAATAGCTGTGTCATGACAGATGACATGGTCGTCGTAGAATCAGATAGCAGTGGGAATACAACCTCAATTGATACTGTTCAATTTGTAGTGTGTGAACAAACTATTGCAATTTGTGAAGCTGAGCTTGGTCAAATTGATCTTGTCGTTTTAGAACAAAATAGCGACAATGTGATTATCGATATGTGTCGAGTCTCACTCATGTTGGGTCAAGCTGCTGATACAATGATGGTGGATAGCATGATGACTGTAGATACCATGATGATGGATACCATGATGGTAGATCCAGGTGGTGGTAACGGGACTGTCTTTGGGACGGGAGCAATGCCATGTAGTTTAGGTAATAATCAAATCAGTTTGAGAGCAACATTTGAAGATGATGTACAGACATCAGGAGTTGAAACGACTCTCTTAGACGATGTCATAATTGTGAATATTGGGGGTAATCCAGAAATCGTCTCTATTAATGAAATCTGGGATATTAATATCAGCCATCAGGAAGTTAATTTCATATGGAATCCCACAGGTAGTGTTGATCCAAGGACAATTCGACCAAATCAATTTTATAGATTCTATTTTGATTTTGGTACAGCGATTAATCAGATTGAAAATGTACAAGTCGATAACGCCCTCGAAGGAAATCCAACTGTTATTTTGCTTTCAGATAATATCGTGTTAATACAATGGGGCCCAGGTACAAGTATTGGCCCAACATTTGACGCACGTGTTTTTTTAGATCTTGAAACCTGTGATCGAATTGAAGAAGATCGTCCAGATGATATGATGAATGGGGGAGGAGTTGATACAATGGTAGTCACACCTCCAGTATCAGATCAGGTAGATACTTCTGTTGATTGCGATAACTTAACAGGTTTTAGCTTTGAGTTATCTGAATTATCTGATTCTAGCTTTAATGTAACCGAGACATTTGTTGAAACAGATACAGCTCCAATTCTCGGGTTTGCTTTTGATGGTGTTGAGTCTACTTCAGAAACAGTGCTTGTGATTGATTCTATGATTCGATTAGATAGCACCTTTGTTGTGGATAGTATAGCTGTTACTCAAACGAGAATCGTCATTGATACCACCTTGGCGCTTGATTCAACGAGTTTGGGGACTCAACAAGTGATTATCATGGATACAACATTCATCAGAGATACAACCTTTGTGATGGATACGCTTAATTTTACAGTTGACTCTAATTTTATTGTTGACAGTTTATTAGTGGTTGATCAAACCATCCTGAGCATTGACTCAATGATCATAATGGATACGATAGTCACGATAGATTCTATATTCATGACAGAAACTATTGTCACTTATGATACGATGACTGTTTTTCAGGATGAAATTGAATTTGATACTATTATTACTAATATAGACTCGATGATCGTTGACAATGTAACAGTCTTTGATACTATGTTTATGATTGATAGTATGCTCGTCGTTGTTGATAGCATGACAAGCATAGATTCTACAGTTATGGAGATGATGGTATTCCAAACTATTGACACGACCTCTGTCATCAATACAACGACTCAGATAGATACTATGTTTAGCTTGGATAGTATGTTTGTTGACAATACGATGACGGTCTTCGATACCATCTATAATATCAATACAACATTTACAGTCGACGAACAGGTAGTCATTGATGAGTTGTTCATATTCCAAGTGGTCTATGATGTCGATACAACATTTACATTTGATACCATGACAGTTGTCGAGGATGTTATGATACCTGATAGTGTTCTTGTCTTTCAAAATATATTAACCGCTATTGATACAGGGACGGTGATTTCGACGAGGACGAGGATTGACTCTCTCTTTGATATTGATACCGTCACCATGATTGGTGACATTCAGGTTATTGATAGTATACTACAATTTGATACTATCTTTTCGATAGATAGTATGATTGTCATGGAGACCGTGTTGACCTTCGATACGACGCTGACCATTTTTGATACAACGTTTAATTCAGATGGCTCAATAGATATGCTGACTCCGATTGCTTTTGCAATTGATACAACAGAAATGATGCAAGATGTTGTCGTTTTTGACACGATGAGTATGCTTGATTCAATGTTTGTTATGACTATTAACACAGTGGCTGATACGTCGTTTACATTCATCAGAACGCTCATCGGTGTGGATTCCATGATGGTCATGGATACCTTACTCGTTATTGATAGCACCTTTACCCAACAATCCATCTTACGAGAGAATGGCATGTTTTTAATTGAATCTATATTGACAGTCGATAGTTCTTTAGTGGATCTTGTGGACTACAATGTGGTGAATGGGGATACGATTTGTGGTAGTCTAGTCATGGGGCAAATAGAAGGCTTAAATCAATTGAGTTATACCTTAAGTTGGAATATTGGGGAGTATGAATTGATTTCGTGCCGTAGTGGTGATGTACCACTTTTTGATTGTGAATCGACGATGTCGGATCCTTTGACAGGTACGATAAGTGCCAGTCAGGATAGCATAAGTGTGACCTTACTCCAAGACACTGAATTAGCAGAATATTGTTTTGAAGTGCTTGATGATAGCATTGATTCACCTAATGCTGTTCAGATCGAGCAGGCTTATAATAATGCGCGAACGCTTGTAGAAAGAGAATTACTGTCAGTTAACTCTGGGATCAGTCTAAGTGATTTTGGTGTTCAAGAGACTGAAGTGCTTTCTAATGATGGCTTGACATCATTTGTTGTCAATCGATGTATTGTCTATGGTACCAATTTTGATTTGGGTGGCGTGACAACTGATGGCTTGACGATGGGCTATCGCTTTTTAGCGGGATGTGCACCTGATGGTATTAACTCAGAAAATATAGAATATCAAATATGTGGTTCTACCATCCAGACTTGCTGTGATGATTTAGGAACGAAAGATGTTGTGTTAATTTCATTTACCAATGAAGGTATAATTAATCAATGCCGTTTCCCTGTGACTGTCTCGGATAATTTGAGATCGTGTAATCCAATCGCCACATTTGATTGCGTAGATGAAACAACTGTCACGACCGATGATATAACGAATAATGGAGACGGTACATTTACAATAGGCTTAGAGACGTTTGGGTTAGGTGGCTCAGCTGATCATTGTATTATAAAGTCAATCGACTATGACGCTGGACCGATCAGATTATCGACTGGTGATTTGGTTGTTATAGATGGTCGCATTGCCTATAATGCGATTGGGTGTACGACAGATGATCGATTTATAGAAGAGATACGTGATCAAGATGGAAATCTCGTCGAGCAGAGACAATTTGATTATGTCTTATGTGATAATTCATTAGACTTCTGCTGTGAGGACTTTGATAATTTAGAATTGACAATTGTGACACAACCAATCAATGGAACAGTGATTACCCAGACTTGTCCAATAAATGTAAATATCCAAGACGCTTCATTATCAATTTCTTGTATGCCGATTCAAGTGAGCTGTATTGATGATATCAATGATGAATCACTGCGACCAGATGTATTGAGCTCAGGCTTGTGCAGTATCAGTGCGGATCTATTATTTATAGATGATCAATCTGCCTTAGATACCTGTGGGATCGGGGTGATGAATAGGACTTGGTTTATCGATGACAACGGAGATGGACAATTGAGCGCAGTGGAAGTGTCATGTGAGCAAGCCATTACTGTTGTTGCCACAGAAAGTTTTAGCCCAATATCGATAAGATGGCCAATCTCTAGAAGGAGTAATGCTATAGCGAGTGGTCTGGTGTTAACATGTTCAGATAGCACTAACTTCACGTCTGCAGTTTCAGACAGTATAGATATAAGAGGACCACTATTCTGTTCTTCTGATGATGAGTTTGGTATACCGACATGGTGTGATCCGGCTTGTCAATTGATTGGCTATTCTAGTGAGATCACAACGATAGCAAGCCAGACAGATGCCTGCGCAGAAATTAGAGTGACGCACACAGTTATCGATTGGTGTACGTATATTTCTTTAGGTCAGCCTGAAGATGCCGAGGTCGATATTGATCCAAGTAATTTTGAGGTGATTTCAGATCTAAGGGATGGATGCCAGGATTGTGGGGCAGATGGTCCACAGACGTATTTGCGTTATAGAGCTGATGCGTTGAACGTGGATGGTATTTATAGATATTTACAGATTCTACAGATCGAAGATGATGCACGTCCAATTATAGATGCGCCAGAGACAATCTTTGTTAGCACCTCAAGGACAGTTGATAATTTTGGAAATATTTTGGCATGCGAAGGCAGAGATTCATTCACAGTATCGGCATCAGATGTTTGTGGGATGGCAGAATTGAGTGGAGAATTAACATGGGATATCCGTGTGCGGAATTGGCTTGCACTTCCGGTGGCTGATGAAAATGGACAGAGTTCATACAACTTCACAGGTAACAGTGCAACGATCGATACTCGATTTGGAGATGAAGGATTCACGTATTTTGTATCGATTGATGTCAGAGATGCTTGTGGCAATAGAGCCTCACATACGACAACGATAGAGTTTGAAGATATCGATCCACCAGTAGCGGCTTGTCAAACAGAATCTGCAAACATTGTGGTTCGGGACAGTATGGTTAATACAATTCAGGCTTCAGACTTTGATCTAGGGTCAAGTGATAATTGTACAATTGATAATTCACTACGCTTTAGTATTGTGAGAGCGGGAGAGGAGCCGATTAGTCCACGAGCTGTCAACTTTGGTACGCAGCAGTCAATCGATATCACTTGTAATAATTATGAGAGCTATACTTCAATGGATGTTTGGGTTTGGGATTTGAATTTTAACGGCACATTCTGCTCAGTTAATTTAAATTACGATGCTCAATGTGGAGATGTGGTTATTGATACAACAGCTTCGATTATAGCGGGTTCAGTTAGGACACCAGTTGGAGACGGGTTGAGTGATGTGCAAATCACTTTATCGACAAGTGCAGGTAATGATGCTAACTTTCCAAAAGTCATTCGAACAGATGACAATGGAGCCTACTCTTTAGTAAATAACCCAAGAAGTCAGGATTACCAATTATCAGCTTCTCTAAACAATAATGTATTACAAGGTGTATCGACCCTTGATTTAGTCTTGATACAACAACACATCTTAGGAATAGAGGTCTTTGAGGATACGTTTAAAGTATTGGCAGCTGATGCAGATGCAAGCAGTTCAGTTTCAGTGAGTGATATTATTGTATTTAGAAATGTGATAGTGGGTATCGAGACTAGTTTTCCAAATTCTAATAGTTGGCTTGTGATACCAGCAGATCAAACCTTTATTGATCCACTGTCACCATGGCCATTTATGACAGAGATAAATATTACTGATTTGGAAGATGATCTTAGTGATCAAGATTTCATAGCGATTAAGATAGGAGATGTCAACTACTCTGCTGACGTGAGTGGCCTAGCTACTGCTGAGGTGAGGGAAGGGGAGAGCTTAACAATCGTTGCAGAAGATCGCTATGTAGAAGAAGGAGAACTCGTCCGTGTTTCACTGACAATTCCAGATGCTAATGATTTACTTGGGTTCCAATTTGACTTAGATCACCCAGGATTAACAGCAGAGAGTATCCAATCAGCATTGCCATGGCATATATCTAATGCGAGAATGGCAGCCGATCATACAGTGTTTAGCTGGAACGATAAGACTGCGGTGTCTGGCAGTGAGGCTACTATCGAGATGGTATTCAAAGCAACACAGGCAGGGCAGTTAAGTGATATGATAAGCTTGCACCAAGAGGGATTATCAGCAGAAGCATATCAAGGAGAGGACTTATCTATCCATGATTTAGATTTACGATTTACGCAAGCAGTTGATCAGTTTGTGGTCGGACAAAACTTACCGAATCCTTTTACGTCAACGACAACGATTCAGTTAGATGTACCTCAATCAGGACTTGTAAGTGTTAGCATTTTTGATGTATCAGGTAAGCGTGTTTATGATAAAGAAGAGACATTAAGCAAAGGGCAGCACCAGTGGAAACTGCATGCAGATGAGTTGCAAGGTGATGGCTTGATGTATTACCACGTCAGATATGGTCAAACAGTAGAAATGAGAAAAATGATTTTATTAAAATAAAAAAGTAAAATCGAATCAGAGATAAGGGCTGCTTAAACTATGTTTAGGTGGCCCTTCCTTTTAAAGCAATGGATCCTTGAAGTTATGAACTTCAATGCAATACGATTGAGAATAATAAAATCAGCTCTCAATCACCCATCAATTACAAGCAAAGATCTCCGCCAAATACACAGCCTGCGCCGCAACCTCAAACCCCGCCGTCATCTCGATATGCTGCCCCGCTCTAAACTCCACAGCCGCTCCCGTACCAACAGTACCATACGCAGTAATTGTCTGCTTAGCATAATATTGATTAGTCACAATAGCTGAAGGAAAGATCCGATTGTCAGGACAGTAGCAAGGCTGTACTTCAACAGTGAATGTACACTGAGCACTTGGATTGCCTGACAAATCATAGGCTTGACACGTCACTGTATGTGACCCCACTAAAAAGGTAGATCCCGACGCTATAGAGCACAACACATAATCAATCCCGCAGTCATCAGTCGGTGACATAGACGCTTCTGCCAACGCTTGATAATGCACAACAGTACCGCTACAATAGGGCTCATCTGCATCAAAGACAAACACAGGCCCTGTACAACTTACTATAGGATTCGTGTTATCAGTAATTGTGGAAACCATCCTCGTCTCTGAGTATGTACAGCCAATCGCATCAGTCACCGTCACAGTATAGCTGCCCGGCACTAGGCCAGAGATATCTTGTGTCATCGCCCCATTTGACCAAGCATAGCTATAAGGCGGAATACCACCCGAAGGCGTCGCATCAATGGCTCCATCGCCAACTCCTGCACAGCTTTCGTCTGTGATCGCACCAGCATTAATATAAAGATCAGAAGAATAAACCTCCACACCAAAAGAGCACTGCAAGCTAACATTGCCAGCAAGATCAAGCGCGTTGCATATAACTGTTGTTGACCCTAAAGGGAAATTACTCCCAGAGGCTGGACTGCAAATAGTGGCAGTTACACCACAGTTATCAGTGGCCATCATCGATGCCTCAACGTGAGCTTGAAAGTTGACGATGGCTGCGTCGCAATTGCCCGTATTAACCATTTCAAAAATGGGGTCACCTGTACAGCTGACAACAGGACTTGTCGTATCAACAGTTGTCCCAACCATCCTCGTCTCTGAGTAGGTACAGCCAATTGCATCAGTCACCGTCACAGTATAGCTGCCCGGCACTAGGCCAGAGATATCTTGCGTCATCGCCCCATTTGACCAAGCATAGCTATAAGGCGGAATACCACCCGAAGGCGTCGCATCAATAGCTCCATCGCCAACTCCTGCACAGCTTTCGTCTGTGATCGCACCAGCATTTATATAAAGATCAGAAGAATAAACCTCCACACCAAAAGAGCACTGCAAGCTAACATTACCAGCAAGATCAAGCGCGTTGCATGTCACCGTAGTTGAACCCAAAGGAAAGCTGCTCCCAGAGGTAGGGCTACAAATTATGGCAGACACACCACAGTTATCCGTTGCCATCATGGATGCCTCCACATCAGCTTGAAAGTTGATAATGGCAGCATCACAATTTCCAGCGTTTACGATTTCAAAAAAACTGGGACCTGTACAACTCACTACAGGACTTGTAACATCAACTATTGTCTCCACTGTCCCTGTCGAAGAATAAGTGCAACCAGCATTATCAGTCACCGTAACTGTATAACTGCCTGGTGCCAATCCACTGATATCCTCAGTTGTCGCCCCATTAGACCAAGCATAACTAAATGGAAAATTATTGCCTGTGCGAACAGCATCGATTGCACCATCATTAGCACCAGCACAGCTCTCATCAGTTACGCCACTAACTGCATCTATAAAAAGTGTTGGCGGGTTGACATTGGCAGTAAAGGTACACTGTTGGCTTGCGTTCCCAGCGAAATCATAAGCGATACAGACAACGGCTGTTTGTCCTAATGGAAATACACTACCTGAGGCCGGTGAACAAATCACCGCATCAATCCCACAATCATCCGTCGCATTCATCGATGCTTCTACTATTGCCTGAAATATGATTTTACCTTGATTACAGGTACTACCCGTATTGACAGAGACACCAAATCCACCACCAGTACAACTCACCACTGGATCCGTAACATCAGCAGTTGTCCCGACCATTCTAGTTTCTGCATAAGTACAACCAATTGCATCTGTAACAGTGACCGTATATGATCCTGGTATTAAGCCAGATATATCTTGTGTCGTTGCTCCAGTTGACCAAGCATAGCTATATGGAGGTGTGCCACCCGAAGGCGTCGCATCAATTGCTCCATCTGCTGCGCCTACACAACTCACATCAGTGATCGCTCCCGCATTAATGTAGAGGTCCGAGGCGAACACATCAACGCCAAATGAGCACTGCAGGCTTGAGTTGCCTGCTACATCATAGGCGATACAAGTGACTGTAGATTGACCCAATGGAAAAGTACTGCCAGATGCAGGTGAACAAATCACCGTCGTTGCGCTACAATTATCAGTTGGGCTCATAGACGCTTCAACGTGAGCTTGAAAGTTGATGATGGCTGCGTCACAATTACCAGTATTCACCAATTCGAAAATGGGGTCACCTGTGCAGCTGACGACTGGGCCAGTCACATCAGGATTACAAGATTGTGCAACGATGAAAGCATTTGATAGCAAACATAAAAAGACGAGTATAAGATTTTTCATAATACAGTTGTATAAGGTTGTATAAGGTGAAGAAACGGAAAATTTGGTGTAACAACAATTAGTTGTCTAGTTCATGGCTGTTATTGAATATACTAAAAATATTGGGTACGCTTATAATAGATTTAGTAATTGAGTTTTAATGTGTTCCACATTAAGTTAAGATCTTAATGTCAGTTTGGTATAGTCTAGGAAATTAGATCCATTGTAGACGTTTTTTTATTGATATCCAATTTAACTAGATAAGCACTTAGCTAGTTAATGCTATAATCAAAATCATGAAATCCTTTAATCCTAGAAATCATAGTTCAGACAGAGCAGAATTTGTGCTGTCGCATTAAGATTCTATTTTCAAAATAGATTAAAATTATTCTATTGATCCTTGAAGTTTACAACTTCAATGCAATATGATTGCGAAAGAAGACATTGATCAGTGGGCTTACGATTTAAATCTATTGACAAACTGAAATATCTTCTTTTAATTAAAAATAAACAGGCCGTCTCACCTCCGCAATATATTTTGCCAAATGCAAAACCTGTTGTGTATAACCAAACTCATTATCATACCACACATAAAGGACAGCTGTCTTACCATCATCTGAGATCAATGTAGAGTGACTATCAAAAATACTACAGCAATAATTACCTTGAATATCGCTCGATACAAGTTCTTTTTCTACGCTGTATCTGATCTGCTCGACAAGGTTGCCATTGAGAGCTGCATCTTTCATCACAGCATTCAAAGACTCTTTTGTGACAGCTTCTTTTAATTCTACAGAGATAATCGCGAGCGAACCATTGGGGGTGGGGACACGGACTGCATTCGCAGTAATTTTATCTTTTAATGCAGGGATGACTTTCATAATGGCTGTGCCTGACTTAGTCTCGGTGATGACCATATTTAATGCAGCAGATCGACCACGTCTGTGTTTAGAATGCATGTTGTCCAATAAGTTTTGGTCATTGGTATAGGCATGCACAGATTGCATATGACCTTTGACAATACCATACGCATCGTCTAAGACTTTGAGGACAGGGACCATGGCATTCGTCGTGCAAGAGCAGGCAGACCAAACCGATTCATCAGCCGGTGATAGTTCAGCATGATTAACTCCAAACACCACATTAGGTGCGTCATCAGCAGGCGCTGTCAATAATACTTTTGCAACGCCTTTGGATTTTAGATGTAGACTCAATGCTTCTCTATCTCTATAAGCTCCAGTGTTATCAATAACCAATGCATTTTTGATCCCATAGCTTGTGTAATCAATCGTTGATGGATCGGTGCTTTGGATCATGTGCACGATTTGTCCATTGATATTCAATGCTTTTTTATCGGGTGTTATATCGATAACTCCAGAAAACTGCCCGTGTATTGAATCCATTCTCAACAGATCTGCTCTTTTCAGTAACTGTTCTGTAGTTGTATCTCTGGTGACGATAGCTCTTAATCTTAGCTGCTGACCTTTACCCGTTTTTTTGATAATTTCTCTAGCACATAACCTACCTATACGACCAAATCCATAAAGGATAACATCCGTAGGACTGCCAATAGGCAAATCTTTCTTGTTGATGAAATCTGCTAATTTGTCTTGTAAAAATTCCTTCTGAGAAAGTAAATATTGACGATCAGATTGCCATTGATCGGCCAGCTTACCGATGTCTATTTTTGAAGGGATGAGGTTTAGCTTGCACAGATGCTCAGCTAGGTCAGCTGTCACTTGTATATTGATCGGTCGCTTAACTACCTTTTTTGCATAATCATGAAAATGAAGTATTTCTGATGGAGAAGAGTCAATTAGAGGGTTTCTAAAAATGACAAGTTCTACACCTTTTTCATACATCAACTTACCAATACAGGCAATCAAACGAACTGCATGCGTGTTTTGAGTGACCCAAGTATCAAATGTCTTCGTGTATTCTTTTTGGATTATTTTGTCTGTCATGTTAAGTCTTTCGTATCATTTGGTGGGGCAAAGATAGACATGAATTCAGAATGTGGAAATAAATATTACTTAATCGAATATATTATTGATTGTTTCCCAATCAAGACCGAGTTGATTAGCAAACCATTTTATTACCAATAAAGAAAAAAATCGGTATAATCAACATCTTGGATGAATTCTTAAGTTAGCTTTACGTCACTTTTGTCTTGACACAAAAGTAACCAAAAAGTCAAGACTGTATTGTTTTCTTAACGCTCCAAACCATTCTTTTCCCTAAACTGAAAAAACTCGCGAAAGGATGAAGTATTTAATGTAGACTAAATATGTGCAAGATGCTTTGTCACTTTTGATAGGAGTCTATTTCGCTCAGACAGTTTTCAGTTTTTGACGAGAAAAAAATTATTTTCCGCTAAAAACAATAAGGTCACTTGGTAGTCCATAAAGATCCCGTTCGTAAACTATATATTATTTATTCATAGGTAGTTTAGCGAACAGTGGCGATGGCCTGACAAATATGCGGAGCAGATTACTTGTCATTGATCCTGCCTACCGGCAGGCAGGTTTTGGTTACTTTTCATCAAGGAAAAGTAACAAATAATTTCACTAAATCTTTTTCAACCAATCGACGTATAGTTAGAATTCCGAAAGACTTTTATAATTCTTCAGCTTACTACTTTCTATGTGAATTTCATTAATATAAATTGAAACAACTTTAAATATCCAGCTGCAGTTGTGGCTCTTCATACTTAATAAAATAAACAGTCAAGACAAAAGACAGAATTAAATAAATAGACATCATAATCGTCGCTCCCGGAATAATCGTGTCCATAAAAAACCAACCGCCCAGATATGTCATAACAAATATGCCAAAGACAAGCTTTAAGAATTCTGCTGGCAGCGCTAATGAATGTTTGTCCATCACTGTCGTAAATGCAAAAATAGAAATGAATAAAAACGATACATACATCGCAATGTGTGTGAATTCAAAATCGGCAATATTCGATAAGATATAATAGATCAATACATTGTGAAAGACTAATTGAAACCAACTCCAGATTTGTAACTGAATGGAAGCTGGTGTATCATATTTTTTCCTGTTATGGACATCATCAACGATGGCAATAGGGTAGCGCTCTCTCACATCATCAGGACGCCAGCCTGTAGGCATAAACCATATTTTTAATTTGTCTACCCAATGTGTTGTGCGCCAAGCATCCTTTGCTAAACCCCAGACATGCATGAAGTTGATAATAAAAGGGTTCCAAGTATTCGCTTGTTTTAGTATGCCGTATACAGGAGGTTCTTCTGCTAGCTCTTCTTGAAATGTGCCAAACCATTTATCCCAAATAATAAATATTTCGGAAAAATTTTTATCGATATAAATCGGATTAATGGCATGGTGTACTCTATGGTGAGAAGGTGTCACGATGATATGCTCCAAAAATCCCATCTTGTTGATGACTCGGGTATGATACCAGAACTGTGCAAATAAATGTAAGGGCGATGTAATAGCAATTACCTGAGCAGGCACACCAATCAGCGCAAGCGGTACATAAAGGAAAAAGTAAACCCCAACGAATGAAGAAATCGTTTGCCGCAGCGCGCAAGCCAAATTAAATTCTTCGCTGCTGTGATGGATGACATGTCGGTTCCACATGATATTAATCGTATGATTAAATCGATGCGACCAATACCCTGCAAAATCAAGGCCTATGAATGCCAGAATATATAAGGTCACAGATGATTCGATTTGGAAAAGTGCAATATGGCCTACCATCCATTTGTAACTGATGATGACAATGGAAAGACCTAATAAGCTTTTCAAAGTATTGGTCATTCCCGAGCATAAACTAGAGATCGTGTCCATTGGCCTGTTGACTTGCATCCCTAAGAATTTGGCAACAAGTGATTCTAAAATAATTAATAGGACAAACCCTGGGATGGCGTAGGTGAGGACTGTGGCGTATGCTTCCATTTTATAAACATACAAAATCAATCTTCAATTTTAACCTAAGGCACATGATAAATCACATGCCTACAATATCCGCGGCTGTCATTATTTCAACAACAACATTACATACTTATGCCATTATTCCAACCATAGCGATATCGGCTCATTGTAATCACGTCATGGCTTTGGCATTTATTCAATCGATTACGGCCTTCACTCCAATTTTCATTTTCATTTTGATCTGATTTTGCCATTGCGATTGAATTTGTTATTGATATTGACATTGCAATTGATTAATGAGTTGGTATGGTGATTGTACTATATCTAATTTTCATTACTTTAATAGGAATATTCTATTATTCAGATTGACATTCTATGAAAAACTTCATTACATTATTGGGTTTCTATATTTGCTTGATTACCAATGTAGTAGCACAAGATTGTTCATTAACTGCGAATGTCATTTCATTTGAAAATAGCCAAAAGGATACACTCGCCGTCTATTTTAAAAATAAAACGATTGTTGGTATTAATACGACAGCTCCGACAGGACAGAATTCCGCATTGTTAATTTTGGATAGTGAAGAGACAATTTTATCGATTATCCCAGATAATCCATCTAGTTCCGATGACTGTAGTTTGTTTTATAGATTAGAGGACGATGTCTTTGTTGATACATCGGCTCATGATTTTTATCAAATTGTTGAATTGAGCTGGGACAGCTTAGTGATGAACCCATCGACAGGTCAAAATATTGACGATATGATGGGTTGTTTCGTTCTTTCAAATTACTTACAGGTTATTGACTTTAGATTAAATTCATTCGATGAAATTGCAAATCTACCAGATAACGTAAACGATGAATATCTCAATATATTTGGGGGAGGAACTGCCTTAAATGGTGTCTTAAACCGGAACGCCGAGTCAAGTATTAATATTTGTAGGCAAGATAGCCTAAATAAATCCTTTGGGACGACTGGTGCCTTTGGTCCTGCTGAGACTTGGGTGGTCACCGACCGTTCTGGAGTTGTTATAGCATTGTTGGATTTACCAGTCTTTGATTTTCAAGCCTACTTCGAACAAGTAGTAGTTAGTTCTACATTGCACGAACTGGAATTGTTTTACATTGCTTACAGTGGGAGCGATGATTGGTTAGACATTGGAGCTAATATTAAAACGAATCTCTGTAATGTTCCATCTAGTAATCGATCAACTTTATATGAGATTAACTTGATTGAGTGTGAAGATACGTGTAATGATAATTTTCTAAATGGAAATGAAATTACATTAGATAATTGTGTGATTGATAGCATGCTGACTTGCCGAATTTCAGCTATTAATGATGTTGATTGTTTTGGTGAATTGACTGGTTCTGCTACTGTAGAAGTGACAGGAGGTATTGGTCCGTTTGAGTTTTTATGGGACACAGGCGATTCAACAGCTTCAGTCGATAGCTTAGGGGCAGGAGTGTATGATGTCACTGTGTTTGATGCGATTGGTTCTGACACGATGTGTACAGTCATAATCAACCAAGCTGATTCACTTTCAGTTGAGATCCTACTCAATTCTGTTGGTAATTGTTCAGCCTCGGTCATTGTAGTAGGAGGCCAAGAACCGATTCAACGCGAATGGAGTACTGGTGAGTCGTTTATCAGTATCTCTAATTTGGATTCGATTCAATCGGTTACAGTGACAGATGCTTTAGGTTGTACAGCTACGGCAACTATTGACCCAGAACAATTAAGCATGATATGTGGAAATTGTGGAGATGGCGTGATGAATGGGGAAGAGACAGGCATAGATTGTGGTGGAACATGTGCTCCTTGTGAAGTTGTTATGGATTCGCTAGATATACATTCCTTACAACTTGTTAAGCGAGTCGAATTTGTTGATGAGAATAGCAATGGCTTCATGGAAGAAGGAGAAACAGTCAATTATTTATTTTCTGTCTGTAATGCTGGAACAGTTGAACTAACTCAAGTTTTTATAAATGATCCACTTGTCACCGTAGTGGGTGATACCATTAGCTTAGATGCAATGAGTTGTAATGCATCTGCCTTTACGGGTAGTTATACGCTAACCGCTGAGGATTTAGAAGCAGGTCGGGTTACAAATCAAGCAACAGCTTCTGCAATTTTACAAGACTCTATTATGATAAGTGACCTGTCTGATGATTCTGATATTTTAATGAATGTTGATGTTGAAGGAGATGGCGAACCTGATGATCCGACAGTCTTAATCATGAACCTGGTTGGACCATGCGGAGTCGTTTTTATGGATAACGATATGGATGGCACCTGTGATGCTGAGGATACTGATGATGACAATGACGGTGTACTTGATATAAATGATGCCTTTCCTTTTAACTCGTTTGAAAGTGTGGATACAGATGGTGATGGATTTGGTAACAACGGAGATTTTGATGATGACAATGATTTAGTAGATGATCGATCTGACGCCTTCCCACTTGACCCTACAGAATCTGTAGATACAGATGGCGATGGAGTCGGTGACAATGCTGATATGAATGATGATGGAGATGCCTGTGATGATATTTTTGACAATGATCCCTTCGTCGCTTCAGAAACATGTATGGTCGAAACAGGTTGTGATTCATTAATCATAAGCGATAGCACTGTTGTGTTTAGCGGTACAGTATCCACAGACATTGGATTTACATTGGATAGTGTTGAGGTTGCTGTTGTGGCAACTGGCGTTCGAGATACTTCACTTTCAGGTACGGATGGCGTCTATAATTCTTCAAGTTTACCTAATGAACTGGATTACATCATTCGCCCTTCAAAAGAAGACCTCCCATTTCGAGGCGTGTCTACTTTAGATATGTTGTTTGTACAACGGCACATCCTCCGATTAGATCAACTGTCAAATCCATATAAAATTATTGCAGGCGATGTGAGTGGTAACGCTAGCATCTCAATCGTTGATATTATTCTGATGAGACAGATGATATTGGGTGTGATCGATGACTGGAATGAAGGTGTTTCTTGGAAATTTGTTGATGCTGAATTTGAGTTTTTTGATCCAACAGTGCCTTGGCCATTCAGGAGTGCTAAAGAAATTTCAAATGCGAATATTAGTCGTTGTAACATTGATTTTATAGCTGTCAAATTAGGCGATGTCGATAATTCTTATGAAAATAATAATCTGAATCAAACGGAAATAAGAGGGAATAAGGATTATACACTCAAGTATAGAAAACAACAATTAGACAATGGGAATTACGCATACGCCTTTTTTATGCCGGAAGACAATTTGCTGTACGGTATGCAGTTTGGATTGCAGGTGTTAGGTGGCCGTCCTATTGCGATACATGGTGCGGGTATTGATATCGATGAATCGGATGTTGTGACCAATGAAACGGAATTAAAATTAAGTTGGACAAATCCATATGGAAATCAATTCGGCGTAGAAGATGTTTTATTCACTATGGAATCTAAAACTGAAATTGATTTCAATCTAAATGCGACAGATGTAACACCAGAGATTTATATTGAAGAATCTATTGAGCAGTATACATTACATCTTATTGAGGACAGTGAGCTTATAGCTTTAAATCCTTCATTTAAACCCAATCCCTTTCAGCACTCAACAATGCTTAGTTTTTCTCTGGATAGCCCACAGTCTATTGATGTCAATGTATTCGATTCAAGCGGTACCGTGTATTGGACACTATCAAGGAGTTTGTTAGCAGGGGATCATGTCATATCGATTCCAGAACATTCTCTGCCTCAAGCCGGACTCTACTTTTATACCATAGAAAGCAAGGGCAAGAGCTATTCCGGAAAGTTGATTAAATCAGATTAGTAGGTTGTCAATGTTGACAAGGTTTCTGGCAATTGGAAAAGTAGCGATTGGTTATTTTTTCATTAACTAATTTATTTCCATTTCCATTTCCATTTCCATTTCCATTTCCATTTCTATTTTCATTTCCATTTCTATTTTCATTTTCATTTACATTGTCATTTTCATTTTCATTGTCATTGTCATTGAAGTTGATTTCAATATTGAATTTATTCCCACGATTTAAATCAGACTAAGTTTCTGACGATTGGAATAGTAGTGACTGGATATTTTTTCATTAACTAATTTTCATTTTCATTTTGTCATAGATTAAGTCCTATATTTAAGAATGAATCCTCCCGCTACGTTTTGGCAACGGTTTAAATATTTAGGTCCTTCACTAATTGTAACTGCGAATGTCGTAGGGTCTGGAGAATTAATAATGACGACAACACTTGGAGCACAAGCTGGGTTTGTGGCGCTGTGGATGATATTGGTGAGTTGCTTTGTTAAGGTGTTAATTCAGTTAGAGTTTGGTAAGCATGCGATCAGTACGGGAGAGACGAGCCTTGAAGCGTTTTCTAGTTTGCCTGGTCCTAAGATTGGGAAAGGACATTGGAGTATCTGGTCGTGGTTGGTTATTAAAGTGTTTCACATGATGCAGATGGGTGGTATCGTCGGTGGTGTTGCCTTAGCCTTGAATCTAGCCATACCTCAGATTGGAGTTGTGCCTTGGGCCTGTATAGTAGGGCTGACAACGGTCTTCCTTGTTTATGGAGGGAAGTACTCCTTGATTGAAAAATTTGCTGTTGTGCTGATCGCAGGCTTTAGCATATTTAGTATCATTTGTGTGTTTATGGTCCAATACACACCTTATGCTATCACGTGGCCAGAATTTAAATCGGGCTTTGGATTTGAGTTGCCAGCTGCCTTGATTGGTGTAGCCTTAGGTGCATTTGGGATTACTGGCATTAGTGCAGAGGAGGTCATTTCATATCCGTACTGGTGTGTCGAAAAAGGTTATGCAAAATTTACAGGTACAGTTGAAGATAATGATGAATGGGCTGATCGGGCAAAGGGTTGGATTAATGTGATGTATTTGGATGCCACTATATCGATGTTTATATATACCCTGACCACTGTTGCCTTCTATTTGTTAGGCGCAGCTGTCTTACATAAGATGGGGATAGTGCCCGAAGGCTACCAGACAATAGAAACCTTAAGCAATATGTACACCAAGTCAATTGGCGAATGGGCAAAATATGTATTTCTGGTAGGCGCAATTTTGGTCTTATTCTCATCTGTATTTATTGGTGCAGCATCTAATCAGCGCATGTTCACAGATGCATTTGCCCAAATTGGAGTGTTGGATTATCGCAATGAAGAACAACGCAAAAAATGGTTTGGTTATTTAGCTATTTTTCTGCCATTGCTTTGGACAGCTTTATTTATCTTTTTTAAATCTCCTGTGCTCATGGTGATGATCGGAGGTGTCTTATTATCATTCATGTTGCTCTTAGTTGTTTATGCCGCTTTTTATTTTCGATACAAGCGGCTCGAACCGCGCTTAAAGCCAGGTAAGGTTTATGACATTTTATTTTGGGTTAGCGGCTTGAGTATATTTGGTTTTGGTATTTATTCTATACTCAAGGTTTTGTAAGGAATCGAATCTCTTAGCGTCGACTCGAAAGACTCGCTTTATTAGGCCTTGGTCATTAAACCAAGGCGTTCATGAATCGTCTTATGACTATGTTACGATTTCCACTTCTATGCCTTTGCTTGTTTTTATCCACCCATTTAGTCACTCAGACAGTCATCACTGTTACGCCAAGTGATACGGACTTCAATATTACAGATCCTAATAGCAGACATCACATTTATAGAAACACGACAGTAACTCAAAAGGATAAATTATTCCTGTTCTTACCGGGATCAAATGCTGTCCCATTTAATTATAGAAAAATTCTTGGCTCTGCTGCTGATCTAGGTTACCATGTTATTGGCTTAACCTATCCTAATGAAATCCCATCAACGCTTATATGTTGAAAAGATTATCAAGCAATAAGTCAAAATCAAAACTCAAAACTGAACATTCAAAACCCAACATTCAACATTCGAAGTAGTAGGGTCGTCGCTCCACAATCCGTATTGTATATTAGCGAGCTGAAATGAAGTACTTCCTAATTCCATTACTACTATTGATCTTGAGTTGCCAGCATGTCGCTGGACAAAATATCTGTGCTGGTAATCTTGGTGAGAATATTTTTATAAATGGTGATTTTGGTAGCGGCGCAGCTATGATTCTACAAACAGATCCAAGGATTGCTTTAAGCTATTTTTATGAAGTCAACCCACCGCCTTTTGACGGAGAATATACCATTACAAACAATTCAAATTGGGAATTTAAATACGGGACATGGTTAGGGATAGGAGATAATAGTGATGATCCGAATGGCTATATGATGGTCGTCAATGCAGATTTTACACCGGGAATATTTTTCGAACAAATCGTGGACGGACTTTGTGAGAATACAAACTATGCGTTTTCTGCAGATATTATTAATATGATTATGACTGGTGTGTCTGGACATATAGATCCAGACGTCAGTTTTTTGCTGGATGATGAAGTCTTTTTTACTACAGGGAACATTGCTAAAACAGAGCGTTGGAATACCTATGGCTTTACATTCGCAACAGAGGCAACTCAAACTGAAGTTAAATTGACGATCCGAAATAATGCACCAGGTGGTACGGGTAATGATTTGGCCTTGGATAATATTTCATTTCGAGCCTGTGGTCCTGATGCAAATATTATTGCTGACTCTAAGCGGATCGTACTGTGTCCTGACAGTCAGCCCATAAATTTGAAAACTAATATTTCAACAAATGATCAGCAATTCGTGCAATGGCAACTAAGTGAAGACCAAGGCATGAATTGGACAGATTTACCCAACGCCACGGACCAATCCTATGTCCATGACATCTTTATACCGGGTCAATATTTTTATCGATATTTAGTCGCACAATCTGATGTTAATTTAAGTAATACCAAGTGTCGAGTTGTATCAGATACGACCTTTATTGAAATATTGCCGATTGAGTTTTCAATCTCCGATACCATTTGTGAAGGTGCGGCATAT
Organism: uncultured Saprospiraceae bacterium; assembly: GCA_937959275.1. GTDB lineage: Bacteria > Bacteroidota > Bacteroidia > Chitinophagales > Saprospiraceae > CALFUK01. The sequence continues at coordinate 51,530 of CALGLU010000038.1, forward strand.
GTTATTGGCTCACAGAGTCTGTCAACAACTGGAGTATATATAGAAAATTTAGTAGGCAGGAGAGGTTGCGATAGTATCGTTACACTGGACTTGACCGTTATTAATGATCCTGGACTTCAACTAGAATTTGATGTACAAGATCCAAATTGTTTTCAAACGAATTCGGGAAGGATAACCATTACGAATGTAGTGAATGGGGCGGCCCCGTTTCAATATATTTTTGAAAACGATACTGTTAGTGAACCTAGCTTCACTGATCTTAATGCAGGTCTTGTAACACTGCACGTTTTTGATCGATTTCTATGCGAGGTCGAACAAGACTTTAGCCTATTCGATCCCCCAGAATTTATTGTGGACCTTGGAGAAGATCAATTTGTACAATTAGGTGAAGAGATTGCCTTTGATGTCATGTCAAATGGAAATATTGTCGATTATCGTTGGAATACAATTCCAAATCAAGCTGATTGTCCTAACTGTGATGAGGTCCGATTGGTCCCGTTTGATGACATACGTTTTGAATTGATAGAAACTGATCTCAATGGCTGCCAATCAAGTGATGCGATTTCAATTACCGTTGATAAAAATTATAACGTATACATCCCTAATCGGATGACGCCAAATGGAGATGGTATCAATGACCAATTCATAATCTTCGCTAGAGAGGGGCTAATTGAAGAAATCGAATCGCTCACAATATTTGATCGTTGGGGTAATTTAGTATTCCAAACCAATCAGGCGCTTGTCAATGTTGAACGTTCTGGATGGGATGGTACCTTTAAAACAGAAGTGATTTCAACTGGCTCCTACGCCTATGCCATATCTGTGCGGTTTATCGATCAGTCAATACAACAGTTTTCTGGCCTTATAACTGTGGTGAACTGAGAGTTTAAGGAGCGTCTCTAAGCTAACCGTCAAGTAGCTTTTTTTATGGAAATCTAATCTTTTACAATCCGTCAAATGGCCTAATTACCAATTTATTTGACTTTAATCCCAACTATTGCGTTATAATAAACTGTCTATTGTTATAAACGACAAATTAAGTGACAGTAATCTTTTACTTTAAATATGTATTTATTTGAAGCGATGACCATTCTTTAACCAACAACTCCTTAGTCATGCGAAACCTATATCTACTTTTTCTATTACTCATCTTTGGCGAACATACTTTAATTGCTCAAGATGATAGCTGTATTGATCCTGCTAAAATTGATCTGACAATCAGCTGCCCTCAATTTTATGATCCTGTCTGTGGCTGTGATGGCATGACTTATAAAAATAACTGTGTTGCTGAGTTTAAAGCAGGTGTCATCTATTGGCAGCCAGGTCCTTGTGATTTTTATTGCATTGATACGTCCTTGATTGTTGATCCACCTGTCGGCTGTCCTAATGTCTATGATCCAGTCTGTGGTTGCGATGGCGTGACCTATTATAATAGCTGCGATGCTCAAAGTCTTCATGGTGTCAAGAGCTGGACCTATGGTGCTTGCATTCCTCTTTGTATAGACACCTGTAGAATTGAGGCGAATCCGATTTGTTCAGAGATATACAATCCTGTCTGTGGCTGCGATGGCACGACTTACGATAATCCATGCATCGCCGAGAAGACATCAGGCATCACGACATGGACTCGAGGGGCGTGTATAAGTATCTGCGTTGACACCTGTTTAATAAGAGATAGCTGGCCTTGTCCATTGGTGTGGGATCCGGTTTGCGGTTGTAATGGCGTGACCTATGCTAACGAATGTGATGCTAAATACCATGCAGGCGTGAAGTCATGGCACAAGGGCATGTGCCAAGCTTTATGTATCGATACATTTTACATTGATGAGACTTTCCCTTGTCCCGAAATATATGATCCGGTCTGTGGATGTGATGGTGTGACATATGACAATGAATGTTTTGCCAAGTATTACAATGGTATTAAACAGTGGACAATGGGCAAGTGTCTAGAAGACTGCATTGATACCGATTTGATTGATCCGAATATGGACTGTCCTGATGTGTGGGATCCAGTCTGTGGTTGTGATGGCATTACCTACTCCAATGAGTGTGATGCTACATACCATAATGGTGTTAGCTATTGGACCGAAGGAGTTTGCTGTATCGATCAAGACCTCATAGATCCAAATATGGGCTGTCCTGATGTGTGGGATCCAGTGTGCGGCTGCGATGGTATTACTTACTCCAATGTCTGTGATGCGAAATATCATAATGGCGTGAGTACTTGGACACAAGGCGTTTGTTGTCTTGATCCATCACTCATTGACCCCAATATGGGCTGCCCTGATGTGTGGGATCCAGTCTGTGGCTGTGATGGTGTGACTTATTCAAATGTATGTGATGCGCAATATCATAATGGAGTTACAAAGTGGACTGTAGGTATTTGTTGTATTGACCCAGCGCAAATTGATCCCAATATGGGCTGCCCTGATAACTGGGATCCAGTCTGTGGCTGTGATGGCGTAACCTATTCAAATGAGTGTGATGCAAAATATCATAATGGTGTCACGAGTTGGACGCTCGGTGAATGCTATACGTACTGTATTGATCCATCGATTATAAATCCGCTTGTAGATTGTACTGACATATGGGATCCTGTCTGCGGCTGTGATGGCAATACATATTCAAACCTATGCCAAGCCAATCAATCTGGGATTACCAGATGGACAATAGGAGAGTGTATCCAATTGTGCATAGATACCTGCCTCATCGATCCATTAGCGATATGTACAACACAATGGGATCCAGTCTGTGGCTGCGATGGAGAGACATACTCTAACGAATGTATTGCACAGAGTTCTGGTGTTCGATATTGGAGCAGTGGTGAATGCCAGCTGATGTGTATAGACACGTGCCTCATCGATCCGAATATGGGCTGTGACGATGTTTGGGATCCAGTCTGTGGTTGTGATGGCGTGACCTATTCGAATGAGTGTGATGCGAAATACCACAGCGGTGTAAAATCATGGACGAAAGGTGTCTGTGTTGATCTGTGTATTGACACATCATTTATTGATATAACGATCCCTTGCCCATTGGCCTTTATACCTGTTTGTGGATGTGACGGTGTGACTTATGGTAATGCCTGTGAGGCTAAATACTATTATGGTGTGAAACGATGGCAGGCGGGCCGATGTATGCAAGCTTGTATTGATCCCACCCAATATGACCCATTAGTGCTGTGTAACAATGATTATGACCCGGTCTGTGGTTGTGATGGGAATACCTACATAAATCGATGTCTTGCCTATCAGAGTGGTGTGACGTCTTGGGAGGATGGAGCTTGTCATTGTCAAGATACCTTGTATGTAGAAGCACCGATTTATTCCGGTATTTACGAATCGCTCAATTTGACCCATTCTGATCAGCTGATCGGATCAGGCAAAACGGTCGAATTCCAATCGCAGCAAGATGTACAGTTGAATCCAGGCTTTGAAGTGGAGCAGGGTGCTACATTTTTAGCGCACAAGGATGTCTGCGATGCATATGGCTGGTCAATCGGTGATATCACAGGACAGCACCTAGAATCCATTAATATCTATACGACCAGTCCCGATGCCGTATTAAAATTCTGGTTGAGAAAAGATATCTCGTTATGTCCAAACCAAGCTGTTAAAATTGAAATTAGAAATGTGACGACCAACATGATTATGTATAGTCAGATCCATGAAATAGCAGATATCAACGGAGTCCTTTTAACGCCATTTATGGAAGAGTTTCAAATCACAAATGCCTCTCATATCAATATTATTACGGAATCGATTAACTCAAGTTTGCCACCGAATCAACAAATTCTATGTTTCACTGCGGGGAATATCAAATTTGCAATTGAGTATTAATCATTGTTTACTTTGACAAATCCATTTCAGGATTTGTCAAAGTTTCTATTATCTCACTCTTCTGGACCTAAGCATATTTGCAAGTTGGAGACAAACCTTATAGCTTTCAAAAGCTATAAGGTTTCAGTTTGCAACAAACTTGCTTTAAAGAATGCCTTTTATGCATGTCCATGGTTTAATTCAAGTTCCGATAATACAGTCTTGATCCGCTAGTGGCTAGACAAGATTTTTTGGTTACTTTTGGGTCAACCTGTCAGACCACTGACTGAGGTAAAAGTGACTTAAAACAAATATTTTGAGGTGTTTATATTTATTTATAAATGAGATGCCTATCCATAAGCAAGTTGCCAAGACTCGATGTGGTTTAGTTAGGTGATTAAAAAAGAATAGTTGTTATTGTTTTAGGGATAATCGGTTAGTATTTAAAAATGGAAAAAAACAGATACATATTTAGCTCAGAAAGACTTGGTTTTCGATCGTGGGAAAACGAAGATTTGGAAGAGTTTGCCAAGTTAAATTCAGATGAAGATGTCATGGAACATTTTCCGAAAACACTATCGAATAAAGAAGTGGTGGAATTGATCGTTAAACTCAAAGACCATTTTGTTGAAAATGGATTTACATATTATGCAGTAGACATACTAGAGACAAATGAATTTATTGGCATGATAGGTCTTGCAGCTCAAAAGTATATAACAAAATTTACGCCAGCCATTGATATAGGGTGGAGATTAAAACGATCTGCTTGGGGAAAAGGATATGCAACAGAAGGTGCAAAGAGATGTCTTGATTATGGCTTTAGTGAATTGGGTTTAAATAAAATAGTATCGGTGACCACGATAAAGAATACAAAATCCGAAAATGTTATGAAGAAAATAGGGATGACAAAAAAAGGAGAATTCAATCATCCTGAATTGGCGGATTATCCTGAGTACGAAAAGCATGTTTGCTACGAAATCGTTAAAAGTGAGTACGGAAGTTAATGTAAAATGAAAGAAAGTCGAAAAAAGCAAATTGGTAAATACCTGATTGAAATTATCATTATTGTCATTGGTGTGTTAATAGCATTCTACCTTACGAATTGGGGTAAAGAAGTTGAAAAAAGGAATTCAGAAAAAGAAATAGTTTCTCAAATATATTTCGAATTGCAAGATAACTTAGTTGATTTAAAAAATGATATAGCTATACATAGAAATTCATTACAAAGTCAACAAAACATTCAACATTTCTTAGATGGCGAAAATATCAATAGTGATTCATTGATGATGGATTTTTATTGGATGAGTAAAGAGGAATATATTTTTCCAAATACTTCAGCTTTTGAGAATTTAAATAGCACTGGCATGGGTATTTTGAGAAATGACTCTTTGCGAAATTTGATAACCATAGTTTACAACAACAATTTTCCTAGAATAGCAAAGGGAGATAACTTTTATCCAGATATAAACGAATACGTAAAGGGATATCTTCTAGAGAACTTCAGAGTTAATAGAGATCCAAGTATTAAGTACACATTAAATTTGCGCGATTCTTTGCAAATTACATTTCCACGAAATTTTGGGAATGGGATTGATCAAATTATTGGATATATTCCATTGAATAGTGAAAAATTGAAAACTGATGAAGAGTTTAGGTTCTTAATTTCTGAAATCTTATTATTCCGCATATATAAAATAAACTATTATCAATTGTCAATTAATAATGTTCAAAAGATATTGCAACTAATCGAAAGGCAGTATCCAAAGGCTATAGCTGATAAAGGATAAGAGGTGCTATCTCTTCATTGATTCATTATGAAAAAAATTATAGATAATTTTTCGCGTCAATCTGCGCTGTATAAAAAATATAGACCTCGTTATCCAAAAGAGTTATATGAATGCATTCTATCATTCGTCAAGTTGCACGATGTGTGTTGGGATTGTGGAACTGGAAATGGACAAATAGCAATAGAATTATCAAAATCCTTTCAACATGTCTATGCTTCAGATATAAGTGTAAACCAGATCAGTTTAGCCGAAGAGAATTCAAACATCACATATTCAGTTGAAAGAGCAGAACAGACAAGTTTTGATGATGATACATTTAATCTCATTACAGTAGGACAAGCGATCCATTGGTTTGATTTTAAGGCCTTTAATAAAGAAGTGAAAAGAGTATCTAAAAATGATGGTATCATATGTATTTGGGGCTATGGCTTATTAAGGATAGAAGAAGGCATAGATAGCTTGATCGATACATTCTATACGGCAATCATTGGTTCATATTGGAATAAAGAAAGAAAGCACATCGATAACAACTATGAAAGTGTGGATTTTGATTTTAAGGAATTAGAATCACCAAAGGACTTGAAAATAGATGCCAAATGGTATAGAAAGGATCTCATAGGATATTTGAATTCTTGGTCAAGTGTTCAACACTATTTGAAGCTAAACAATGGAAAAAATCCGATCGGTGAAATAGAAACTGAATTGACGAAGTTATGGAAAGATGATGAAGTAAAAGATGTAGAATTTCCTTTATTTATGAGGATAGGGGTGATTGAAAAATAATAGGACATTTTAAAAAAAAAAGAATAGACAGTACTTAATTACGCAAAATCTTCTCAATACTAATATTCCCATTACTCTAATTCCTAACCCGAATAAAATATAAACCAACGGGCAAGCCATTAATATCCACCGTCACACTAGTCCCCGTATTCGATAGTTGTTGATATTGATTACCACTCACATCTAGAATGTCGATGGCATAGTCGCCTAGCTCACCTGATATAGTAAAGAGGCCGGGAGTTGGATTAGGATGCTTTTTCTCCATATAAAGCCATGTAGTTTAAAGCCCTATCGGAGATTAAACTCATTAGGATTAAAAAATGACTTTAAGTTTGTATCTTGAGTATAGCTTTATAAGTATGCAAAAGAACATTGCCATCATTTTACTACTCTTCTTTAGCACAAGCAGCTTTGCTCAAGAGCTAATACGATCAAACGTTTTACAGACACCGGTCATGCTCAATTCTACATTTGCCGGAATTGAAAAGGATAAAATGCAAGCTCAAACGTATTACAGAGAAAGTCTTCATGGAGTTCTTTTACATCAAGTAGCAGGTGTCACACTAAACACGTATGTATCGGAAGGTATTAGACAACAAGATTGGATCGGTGCTGCTGTTCAGTATGCTTTTGACAAGAGAGGGTTAAGTAAATATAACAAAGCTGAGGTCGATGTGAATGTGTCATATCATCTCATGCTGACTGAAAAGAAAAATCAGCTATTGTCAATAGGACTATTAGTTAATACAACATCAAGGCGAGTCAATGAAATGTATCCACTTTTCGGAAGCTTTGAAGGCTTTGGCTCACTAACAACGTTTGAGATTCCAGATGAGGCTTATGACATTTTTGGTGTTGAACAAACACCAACAAATCAACAAACGATCGCCACTTGGATAGCAAATCAACAGACAGTTCTTATGCAAACAACAACCCCGTGGAAGACAAAACCTGTGCTGTCTAATCGTATCAATGTTGGGCTAGGTGTTTCTTACAGGATGATTAAACCGAAATCTTCACTTGATGTTGGTTTATCATTAAAGCGGCTGTCAGTTCCTTTTGCAGATATAATCAGTGGCATTTATCAGTCAAGTATGCTTAATTATATTGGCTCATGCCCAACGGACCCAGCCGGCATATCTCATTGCGGAATTTTAAGAAGCACGGATGCAGTCCTTTTTAATCAATTGACATCAATGCTACACTACAAGTACGATATAGCTAAAAAATTAGATGTTGCAGCCATAGGGATTCATCAAAACACTAGGTTTTTTAGTGGGACGCGCATGCAAACTGTACTTGGCTTTAAACCGACAGCACATAAAGAATTCAGACTTGAAGCAGGAGTAGGGTTTAAGTACACTGATGCTTTTTATAATCAGTTTTTGTTCGGCGTGGACATAAAAGGTGTCAATGCCAGGATGCTTTATGGCAAAGCTCTATCTGAAACAATTCAATCAAAATTAATTGAATTGTCCATTGGTTATTCTTTTTCTATTTGAGTTATGTATGCCAGTAATATATGAAAACAGATAAATCAATTAGAGATATGACTATTGCTGCAATCAAACGCAAATCGATGGACATTGATTCTTGGAACCAATCTCGAATTGCTGATGTAAAAAGTAATGAGTTAGCTGACATGTTTAAGTTGGCCATAAATGAACTGCCAGTATTTGAAATAAAGAGTGAATGTGCCCATGCATTAATTTCAACTCGTCAGATTTTAGAATTGAATGACGAGGGATTAAAAAGGGGTCTTAGCCAATTTTAGTGGGTTTTAATTCTAGCCCACCGAGATGGAAATATATCATGATTATAAAATTGTAAATATTTCTATATCCTTTTGCAATTCTTTTTATTTCTTGAATTTTTAGATTGACTCTTTCAGCGTAT
>CALGLU010000039.1 GCA_937959275.1 uncultured Saprospiraceae bacterium
GTCGTTTTAAATGCAGTCAAAAACAAATTAATTCATAGGGTTTTCTCTGTTATAAGCAGACAAACTCCTTATGTTAAATTAATGGCTTATGCATAACAAAATTTAACTATATTTATTTGGTTAGACGTAGAAATTCAGCAGGCAGCCGCGCTACAATAATATCGCACTTTCAGCGCTTATATTTCCTTAACTAAACGACATTGGGACTCTCACCTCTAAACCTCCCGCAGAACCGTGCTTGAACCTCTCAGCTCACACAGTTCTTCATACATATGTGGTATTGGAGACCAACACGCTTTCCAAACATAGGTCTCCTGCTACTAAAGTCGGATGTGAATAGATTGTTAAACTAGCAAACGGATTCCCTCTGGTCATCGTTTTATGCTACATTGAATATATTCATTAGGAAAGAAAATATTTTTAAAAACCCAGTCAATTAAATTTAAAAACATAGAGTAATGAAACTAACACGTAAGCTATTCTTTCAATTACTTATTCTTGTCCTCTTAAGCTCCTCCTTATTCTCCCAAGAAACAGATTTTTCTGACCGTCAAGCTATTCTTACGGCAACTGAAAACTTTTTTATTAGTGATCATACTGGTAGTATTAAACATAAAAAGCTATCGATGCATGCAACAGGAGCGTATAGATACGTCAACAGAGATGGAGACTATTCAGAATCTACTTTTGACTTGGATTCAGATGACTCAGATACAAGTTATAAAGAGGAGATATTGAGTGTTGAAATATACGGCACACTTGCTTTGGTTAAACTTCGTCTAGCCGAACTTTCTGGAGGCCAACATTACAAAGTGCTCACCTTACATAAAGCTAAAGATGAATGGAAAATAACTTCTATCGTTTGGGGTTCAGAAATTACACAATGATGTATGCTAAGCTCGGTCCTAGAAATATTCAAATTCATTGATGAATTCAAGTTCTATGACAAGTTGAGTCCGCAGAGAAATTCAAGATCGCTGAATTTCAATCGTATGCCTGTGAAGTTGAAAACATCAGAGATCCATAGACATCAGGACAAGTGTATTTTAAATAACGGATATTCGAGGTTTTCAAGCTCGAATCAATATGATTGAATTTCAATCGTATACCTCTGACGTTGAAAACATCAGAGATCCGGTTTCCATTAAAAATTTGGCTGGGCTTTTTTTAATGCCTCCCAAATATGAATATAGGCTGGCTTTTTTCGCATGTCTTCATCTAGAATATGAGGGGCATTTGGGCTTTTCCAACTAAAAGGCGGAATATGATCCATCCAATTAACCTTATCAGTCAAACCCCAAAACGTGACACCTTCGCAGGCTTGGTCCCTTAGACATATGTTAACGACTTCACCAAATTGTACACCTTGAGCTTCATATGGATCATCCTCATTCCCCATCAACAATAAACGTATATCCAATTCTGTAATTTCTACTTTTAAACCTAGTTCCCCTATTGCCCGAATGAATCGTTTCAATCCATCAAGGTCATGGATTCCTTTTATATGATGAGTTTGCAAACCGATACCATGGATAGGGACATTTCGTTTTTTCAGTCTCTTTAACAAGGCTAAGAAGGCTTTCCCTGCAGGTCCATCGTAGTCATATATCTGCTCATTCAGAAAAAGCGAACAGTCTGGATCAATCTCATGAGCATGCTTGAAGGCCCAATCAATATAGTATTCTCCCATAGCCTCAGTAAACGGACTCGGGTATAGACCCTCACCTGCCATGGGTTCATTCACGACGTCCCATGTAGATATCTGTCCTTTGAAATGTCCCATTACAGTATGAATATATTGGGTCATTATAGATTTCATTGTTTCTTCTTTGTCAGCAGATTCTGCAATCTGCTTTTTCCAAAGCTGTGGATATGTTCGTCCCGGAAACTTGCCCCATATGAGTGTGTGCCCACGCATTCTCATGCCATTTGATTTAGAAAATTCCATCAGGCGATCCGCAGCTGAAAAGTCAAACTTCCAATGAACTGGGTCTATCAATAATTTCTTAGGTTTGAAATCATTTTCCGCTACCACTGAATTAAATTCTTTTGCAATTAATTCTTTGAATTCGGAATTGCTCGCTATGGCGACTCCTATATTAAAATCAATAGAATCCGCCAAAGCCTTCAAAGGGGTTGACATGATTTCTTTAGATACAGGTGTGTTGAGATAGTTTTTTTCATAACTATAAGGCCAGTACGCCCGAAAGGCCAAGATAATTCCAAATACACTTATCAGTCCAATAGTCCTTAGTAAGATCTTACGTGTTCCTATATTCTTGCGTGGCCAGAAAAGCCAACTCAAGCATAGAATTAAAATGGTAGAAAAGAAAACAATGTGAATTCCAAAAAGGTCTAAAATGATGTTCATATTGCTTTACAATTTCATAGTTTACTATGATAAGCCCACACAATACTTAGGAATTAACTCCTCAAATTTTTCGATTAGAGCATTCATTAAATTTGAGCCATAACGATTCTCCATCACTCGTCCATCAATTTCTGTTATGGGTGTGAGCTCTCCCATTGTGCCAGTACAAAACACCTCGTCTGCATTGTACAATTCTGTCAACGAAATATTGCGCTCCTCAATGGCAATTCCATTGGTTTCGCACAACTCTATAATAAAGCCTCTAGTGATCCCGTGCAGACATGCCGTCGCGTAGGGCGTATACACTTTGCTATTCTTGGCCATAAATATATTGGTGCCATTCAGCTCAGCAGCAAAGCCATCCTTATCCAACATCAACGCGGCATCAACACCAGCCACATTCGATTGAATTTTCGCTTGTATGTTATTTAATAAATTCGTGTGGTGGATTTTGGAATCCAAGAAGGCCGGATTATTTCGACGGATCGTAGACGTAATAATTTTAATGCCATGCTCATTGTCATACACTGGTGGCTTCCACTCGGGTAAAATAATTAATGTTGACCCCGATTGATTCAAGCGCGGATCCATGCCTGAAGTAATTTTATTGCCTCGCGTCAAGGTCAAGCGCACATGCGTATCTCTATCCATGCCATTCGCATCGAGCGTTTGCTTTAGTGCAGCCTTAATCACATCTGGACTGGGAATATCAACAAAAGCAATCGCCTTGGCTGACTCATACAGTCGATTCAAATGTCTGTCCAACAACATCACACCTGTAGGATATACTCGAAGTCCTTCCCAAACGGCATCACCGCCTTGGACCACACTATCAAAGACAGATACTTTTGCTTCTTCTCGCGGATATAATCGGTCGCCCACCCATACTTGTATACTTTGATTTCTTGGATCTGATGTTTGTAACATTTACTTCTATTGTAGATTAGATAATACTGAACTCATATAATTTATCATAATAATATAAAGACTCTTGATACAAGCCTTGTAAGTTGTCAGTTATTTTTGGTTCTGATGTATTTTGCAGAGCAAATCCCGTAGATGCATGCACATTCGTATACCAGTGTGGCGCCCAGACTCCATCTTCCTCTATCGGCCCTTTTGGCCAGGACAACATCCGTTCGCTAAATGGTATGTCCAAATGTTGGCATAGTGTGGTTAAGCCAGCTTGCGGGTCTGCCAACACATCGTTAGAATCCATGACGATGGGTGACTGTCCTGAATCTTTTAAATATTTATAAATCTCCCATTCTCTTTTCAAGCCAATATCTCTCATCTGTGGATCTGGTATCACCTTGACGAATGAGGTAATGAGCTGTGCAGGATCTCGAATCAGAAACACGTTTTGTAGATCTAACAAAAAATGATAATCAACATCAACATAATGCTTCGCCATCCCTTTGATAAAATAGATCGGCGTCTCTATCGGATTAAAAATCAACTGTTGTTTTACTAGATCCATGCTTTGCGGCTGACTATCCAATATCGCCTCACGCGCAGGATGTTCATCTCCAGTCAACTGTAAGAAGTATGCATACATCGGCTCATCAACCACGGCCGTGTCTGCGCGATTAGCGAAGGCATACATAAGCGCAGTGGATATATTGCGCGGCCCTGATATCAGATTGATGCGAGTCGTCATACATCAAGTTCTTGCGGATGCCAAAATAATTCTTTGAAATCCACCACTTTATCCTTCTTCACTTTTACGCCTTCTTGTTCTAAAAGTTTTTGCATCATTGAGGGTGGCTTAAAGTGACCACGACCTGTAAGTTCTCCATTGCGATTAACAACGCGGTGAGCTGGCACAGGCATATTCATCTTATTCGATTGACCTAATGCATAACCAACCATACGTGCTGAACCCAATGCCAGGTAATCGGCAATGGCCCCATATGTACTCACTCGACCCTCTGGAATTTGCTCAGTGATCATGTAGACTTGCTCGTAATATGATTTCGCTCTGAAACTCATCTTTGATTATTCTTGTGTGAAGGTAAAAGTCTGAGATTAACAAAATGCACAGATCTTTATAATTTTATATAAATTTTTTATCGCAGAATGATCATTTAGATTAGAACCTATAAGTTAGCTATGTTATATAAATTTGAGTCTACAAAGAGAATTTTTGGCTTGAAGTGGTGGATGTCAGTCAGTAAGATTAAAAAAAGTAATAGACAACTTTAGATGAAATGAATAACTACCTTACTTTGTGCAAAAATTCGACTATTGAATCAGATTAAAATTATCGCTTCTTCTATTAGTAACCTAACAGATGCCCGTTATTTTGCAGCTTGGGGTGTGAATGCACTGAGCTTTGATTTCGACAAAGTTGACAGAGACGAGTATTTTGCTATCCTTGATTGGGTAGAAGGTGTAAAAATTTATGTAGAGACAAGAGAAGAATTTTCTGATCTCGAAATTCACGAAGCTGATGGGATCATTTACCTGAAAGATAATCTAGATAGTTCAGAAGATATATTGTCTGGCAATACGATTGTTTCTGGTTCATTCGCACTACTTCAGTCACTCTCATTTAAGGAAAACCAAATCCTGCGCATTGGCGATGAGTGGAGCTCTTGGGATTCTTCAAAAAAACAGCAAGCTATCCAATTTGCGAAGCAGCACAGTTGTTTTGTAGATATCCCCTTTACCCTTACTGAATTAGAGTCATACTTGGAGTCAGAACTCATTTATGGCTTAGTGCTGCGTGGCGGTGAAGAAGAGAAAGTTGGGTTTAAATCCTTTGAAGAATTAGAAGGGATTTTTGATCTGTTGGAACAATAGCTAATTTAATGTTGAGCGTGACTGTCGGCAAACAGGTTTTGAATGTGGAAGCGGACATCCAGCATTGAACGTAGTGACTGGCAGGGTTGAATGATTTTTTAAACACACATCATGAAGGCACAAGTCAACTCTTGACTATCGATAATTGACAATATGAAAGTACTCGTTACTGGATCTAGCGGCCACTTAGGAGAAGCACTCTGCAAAAGCTTGCCAGCCCTTGGCTATGAAGCTATTGGCTGCGACATACTTCCCTCTTCGTATACTCATCATGTAGGCGATTTATCAAATGCTGATTTTGTAGAAGAATCTATGGCTGGGATAGATGTCATTATTCATACAGCGACATTACATAAACCACATGTAGTAACGCACACAAAGTCAGATTTTATTGACTCAAACATTTCGGCTACTCTAAATTTGCTACAGGCAGCAGTCAAGCATCAGGTGTCGTCATTTATTTATACTAGCACGACGAGCACATTCGGTGATGCCATGAAGCCTCAGCAGGATGAGCCAGCCGTATGGGTAACAGAAGACTTAGTCGCGCAACCAAAGAATATTTACGGCGTGACAAAGTTGGCAGCAGAGAATCTATGCTTACTCTTTCACCGAGATTATGGATTACCCTGTCTCATCCTGAAGACATCTCGATTCTTTTTAGAGATAGATGATGATCCTGCGATGAGAGGAATTTACACTAATGAAAATATTAAGGCTAACGAATTCTTATACAGACGTGTCGACATTCAAGATGCCGTTGATGCCCACTTACTCGCTATGAAAAAAGCAAAGGATTTAGGATTTGGCAAGTATATCATCAGTGCTGCTTCGCCTTTTACACAGGCTCATTTACCCGTATTAAATCAAGATGCAGCGTCGGTAGTGAAATCTCTATTTCCAGCTTATCAAGAGGTCTATGACAATAGACATTGGAAAATGTTTGATCGAATATCGAGAGTCTATACAAGTGATCTGGCTCAAAGAGAACTAGAGTGGAAGCCTGTGGTGAATTTTAGTTACATATTGTCCTGCTTGCAAGATGGTAAAGAGTATCGAAGTCCGTTATCGCTTGACGTGGGAATAAAGGGCTATCACAAGCAAGAGTTTGATGAAGGCCCTTATCCAGTTTGAATAAAAAAATTAGCAGCATGATTCATATAGGTAAAGCTGGATACTTTCATTCGAAATTCTAAATAGGATTCAGTTTAACGGGCACAATAACCATGTTCTCTGACATTTTACTTATTTTCAAAAAAGTTAAACAGTAGACACATGAAAAGAAGACACTTCATAAAAGATAGCTCTTTAGCAATGGCAGGATCATTAGCCATTAGACCAAGTCGCAAAAGAATCTCCGCTTTAGAGAAAATTCAAATTGGCGTTATAGGCTGTAATGGCATGGGCTGGGCGAATACCAAGTCGGCGTTAGCCATGTCTGATGTAGACCTAGTGGCGATCTGTGATGTGGATCAGAATGTCATCAACAAGAGACTGGAAGAATGCAAATCCCTTAGATCAAATACACCAAAAACGTATCTTGACTACAGAGAATTATTGCAGGACGACAGTATTGATGCAGTCATTATTGGGACACCAGATCACTGGCACTGTCTCCCAATGGTAGATGCGGTGAAAGCAGGCAAGCATGTCTATGTAGAAAAACCGATTGCGAATACGATAGAAGAATGCCAACTCATGAAAGCTGCTGCCAAACAATATGGGACAGTCGTACAAGTCGGTCAATGGCAGAGAAGTGGCCCTCATTATGCAAAAGCGATCGATATCGTAAGGTCTGGAGTTTTAGGGAATATTAGATTAGTCAAAGTGTGGGCTTACCAAGGATGGATGAAGCCAGTTAAGGTGCTGCCCGATACGACAGCGCCTGAGGGAGTCGATTATAGCCGTTGGTTAGGACCGGCGCCTAAGAGACCGTATAACCGCAATCGATTTCATTTTAGCTTTAGATGGTTCTGGGATTATGCCGGTGGGCTGATGACTGACTGGGGTGTGCATGAGATAGATATAGCTCTATATGCGATGAATGCGATTGCTCCGATTTCTGTCATGGCGAGCGGTGGCAAATTAGCGTATCCTAATGATGCTTCTGAGACGCCTGATACATTACAGACAGTCTTTCAGTATGATAATTTCAATATGCTATGGGAGCATGCCACTGGCATCGATAATGGTAACTATGGCCGGACCGAAGGCATTGCTTTTATTGGGAATGCAGGCACGCTAGTCTGCAATCGGCAAGGCTATGAGATCATCCCTGAGAAGGATGGTGTCGAGGCTGAAGTATTCGAAAAACCCAAAGAACTAAATTATTTAAATCTTCATACGCAGAATTTTGTAGAAGCGATTAAGGCGAATGATATTTCACTTCTCAATACGCCAATCGAATCAGGGAGTGTGGCAGCGATTAATGCGCAGATGGGAAATATAGCTTATAAAACAGGACGAAAAGTTTTCTGGGATAAGTCTACTGAAAGTTTCATAAACGATCAGGAGGCTAATGAATTAATGAAGGCTAGATATTTTAATGGGTATAAATTGCCAACAGTATAAGCTTGTTCATTTACATAGAATGGGTACAGTAAGTTACATGCAATTACAAAATGAACGTAGAAATCTTTTTCTCATCTGAAGTAATTCTTGAAAACGAATCAATTTTATTGCGTCCTACATTTTCAAACAAACAATAAGTTGGATTAAATTAAGTTATTACCGATAAACTTAATTCTATGAAATTATTGTTTATTGTTTTAAGCTTTACTTGTTGTATAATGATTGCATGTGATAAAGCATCAAGCTCATGCAATGAAAATATTATGATAGAAGCACAATTAGAAGATGTCCATTGCAATGAATTTTATTCAGAGAGTATTGTGATTAATACCCAAGAAGATTTAGACAACTTTGTCAACAACTCTTGCACAAGCTTTGATCCTTTATTTTCAGTTAATTTCACAACTAATAGTTTGTTAGGTTATAGAGTTTCTGGTTCAGGTTGTTCCAGAACATTCGATGCTTCTTTTACAGAATGTTCAGACCAACTTATGTACACTTATTTAGTTACCATAAATGAATTCGGTCAATGTGAACCCTTAGAAACTAGATTCTTTATTGCCAGTGTTCCTAAAATAAGCGCTGACTTTATAGTTAATTTTGAAACAAAAATCATTCAAAATCCAGAATAAAATCTAGCTAATAAAAATTAAAATAAGTGTGTAACACAAATAGAGCAGAAAGGCGTCTTTGATTTTTTAGTCACTAACGTCTAGTGCAAGAGGCACAAGTTGGCAGTATATAAAACTTGCTTTTATTTGCCTGCTCTTCGTTGAAGAACCGTTCCCATAGCTACGGCTATGAGAACGAACCTTCGCCTCAATCAGACAAATAAAATTCTAAGTTTTATATACACTTTTAACTTATACCTCTTGCACTAGTGCAAGAACCTTTTGAGTAAAACCAACCAATAATAAAAGTGAATCAAAATAGTCTTGCAGAAATCTCAGACGGACGAGACATAAGATGACATAAAGTCTATTTTAGCGCTAAGTCAATTGTCAAACAACTACACATAAGGCTCAATCGTCTCAATTCGCCCATCATCCAAATAATTAATCTCAACAACTTTAACGGACCTTAAATGTGTCACCCCTTTTGACAAAATGGAATCGTGATAAAATAAATACCACTTCCCATCGACCTCACAAATGGAATGATGTGATGTCCAGCCAATCACAGGATTCAATAATCTGCCTCGATAGGTAAAGGGCCCATATGGATTATCTCCTGTTGCATAACAGATAAAATGTGTATCTCCAGTGGAATAGGAAAAATAATAAATGCCATTATATTTATGCACCCATGCCGCTTCAAAAAATCGGCGATCATTGTCGCCTGCTAAGAGTGGATTCCCCTTTTCATCTAGTATTAAAACCTCTCGTGGCTCTTCATCAAATTCTAATAAGTCATCCTGCAATCGTGCCATCATTGGACTCAGCGCTTGCTCGTGATCATTGACTAAATCATGTCGATCATCATATTGGTTGTTTCTGTATTTTTGTAGCTGACCACCCCAGATACCACCGAAATATAAATAGTAAGAGCCATTATCCTCAAACACTGCAGGATCAATTGAATAACTGCCTTTTATGGCTTCTGGCTGCGGAATGAATGGACCAGCGGGATGATCTCCTACAGCAACGCCTATTTTAAATATGCCTTCTTTGGTTTTAGCAGGAAAATAAAAATAATACTTACCAGCCTTATGAGTGGCATCCGGTGCCCACATCTGCCGCTCTGCCCAAGGCACATCATCAATATCCAAAGCGACTCCATGATCTGTTGTTTCACCAGTCACATTATCCATCGATAAGACATGATAATCACGCATCCCAAAATGATCACCATTGTCATTGAATGGAATCCCAGCATCAATATCATGTGACGGATAGATATATATCTTACCATCAAACACATGAGCTGATGGATCTGCAGTGTAAATATGCGTAACCAATGGTTGAGACACAGCCCTTGATTTTAAATCATCATAATCTACTTCTTCTGACATGTGAGTTTATTTTAAATGTTGCAATGAGAATACTTAAGATCGTTTTGCAATTAAATCTTTTTCTATCTGAATTTCCATTTTACGATCAATCTCATAAAAGAATAAAGAGGCACATCCAATTAAAAAAGGAATCGCAGCAAAAATACTAACCGATAATTTAATACCATTTATTGCTCCAGAAGATTGAGTTACCAATTCGGCATCATAATTAAAATAAGCTAATAAAGAAGCGACTAATGCGCCCCCAATACTTAAACCTACCTTCAATCCAAATATCATAGCTGAAAATATAATGGCAGTCGCTCGCCGATTATTTTTCCACTCTGAATAATCCGCCACATCTGCAATCATGGCCCACAATAAGGGAATGGTAATGCCATAGAAAAAGCCATGCAAGATTTGTGTAATAAATACCAAGCCAATAGAATGAGGTGGATAAAAATAAAACAGAATGATAAAGACAGTTGATAAAAATAAGCCAATCCCAAACACATCCCTCTTCCCGAATCGATCTGCCAGCGGTTTAGAAAAGAAAATACCGATGATCATAAAAATAATGCCACCCGCATTGAATAAACTAAACGCAGACGTTGGTGAATCCTCGGGCCACTGAAACTCTGTTAATCCAATACCAGTTAATGTTTGATTCAGACCATCAATAAATCCGTTAAATCCAATGTTGCTTAAGAATGCTGTCAAATCTGGTTCGCTTAAATAATCTTTGAAATAATAGATATACATCCCGCCCTTCAATGCCAGCGTGACGAACACTAAAATGGTCAAACACAGCATCACAATCCATGGTCTATTTTTTATTAAGTCTGAGAGATCTTCGGCAATGGTTGATTTTTGTTCAGGAGCAGGGACGACACGTTCTCTTGTCGTCCAAAATGTAATCAGTAATAAAATCGTACCGACGACTGCAAAGATAGTCATCACACTCTTAAAGCCTATCGCCTGATCCCCTTCTCCTAAAATCAAAACCAATGGCAGTAACAAAACCTGCACGACAAACTGCGCCACCATGACGGCCACAAATCTATACGACGATAAACTGTTGCGCTCAGCCATGTCTCCTGTCAAGACACCACTTAATGCTGAGTATGGCAAATTACTTGCAGAATAAATGATG
Organism: uncultured Saprospiraceae bacterium; assembly: GCA_937959275.1. Classification (GTDB taxonomy): domain Bacteria; phylum Bacteroidota; class Bacteroidia; order Chitinophagales; family Saprospiraceae; genus CALFUK01. The sequence continues at coordinate 10,891 of CALGLU010000039.1, forward strand.
ACAAGTGAAACATAGGTGACCAAGGCATAAATCACTTTTCCATTTTCACTAAAATCCGGTGTACTAAATGCTAATAATGAAATCACACCAAAGGGAATCGCTGTCCACAATATCCAGGGTCTGAATTTTCCCCAACGCGTATTCGTCCGATCAGCGATCATCCCCATTACTATATTAAAACAGGCTCCGAAAATTCCACCAAAGAAGATGATCGAAGCGGCTATACCTGCTGGAATTTTATACACATCTGTATAAAAAAAAGCAAGGAATGTCATCAGGGTTTGGAAGATCAGATTCGCAGATAAATCGCCAAGGGCATAACCAATCTTTTCTGTTACTGATAATTTATGTGAGGTTGTATTCATGTTTTTGGACTTAAGGTGCTTTCTTAATATTGTTCACTCTATCATAGGCAAGCTTCGGTTTACATTCTCTATCGAATAGCAGTGGATAGTTAGTCCGGCCTTTTATTGGCCAGCCATTGAGCCAGGACTGACCATCATTGACACCCCAAAAGGTGACACGAGAAATCTTGTCTTGATGCTTCAGGAATAGTGAAAATATATCTTCGTACCGTTGGGCTACCTTAACTTGCATTGAGTCAGGAAGACCATTGGGATACGGATTCATAAATGGACTGCCTTCAAAGTTTTGGCTGACTTCGGCTCCTTCTAAATCCCAAGGATTAGGTAAAGTCGTGACATCCAATTCTGTAAACATGACCTTGACGTCGTGCTCAGCATAGGCAAGGATACTGTTCTCTATGTCTTCAATCGTAGGACCTAATAAGCTCCAATGTGCTTGCATGCCAACACCATCAATTCTAGCCCCATTGTCTCTTAATTCTTTTATTAATCGAATAACCCCTTCACGCTTTTCGGGCTTCCACAGATTGTAATCATTATACACCAATTCAACCTCAGGATCTGCAGCCTCTGCCATCTTGAATGCGTGAACTAAATAAGATCCACCCATTGCATTATAAAAGACAGACTCCCTCAAACTACCATCTTCATTAAGCGCTTCATTCACTACATCCCAGCTATCAATCCTCCCTTTATAATGATCAACGATCGTATGAATATGATTCGACAGTGCTGTTGCCATTTCACTACTATCTTTAATTTGATTCATCCATTCTCCTAATTGGCTATGCCACACTAAGGTATGACCGATAATGTGCATATCATGCCGCTCACCGAATTCAACATATTTGTCCGAAACGTCAAAGAAAAATATGTCTCTGGCAGGATGGAGGTACATGGATTTCATGACATTCTCAGAAGTAATTGTACTGTACTCTTTTAGGATGATATCAATTGCCTGCGTATCAATCCCATTGAATTGGTCATCATTGATTGCTGCTCCAATTAGAAAATCATTCTTAAATGTGTGTTTAAGATGATTGCGCTCATTTGCATCATCGGTTTGAGAATCTTCTGAGTTGTTGCTACAAGCAGATTGAAAAAGAAGAGTAATAAAAAGAAAAAGAATGACTCTATTAAAAAATGTGATTTGTATATATTTCATGTAATCGCATTAGAATTATTCTTGGCTAGGGTACTGCAATATAGGCATCTATATTAAGCATCGATATGAATTCTGATAATAAATGAATCCTTCAGATCGGTCATTTTGATGTTCTTAAGTGTCAGTCTATATTTTAATGGGCATGAGGGTGGTGGACAGGACGGTGCGCTGCACCTTAGGATTTAACTATGCTTCGTAGCTATTGACAGGACGGTGCGCTGCACCTTAGGGTTTGGCGATGCTTCGCATCTGTAGACAGGATGGTGCGCTGCACCTTAGGGTTTAACTATGCTTCGTAGCTATTGACAGGACGGTGTGCCGCACCTAGGGTTTGTTGATGCTTCTTAGCTAAACATAGGATGGTCTGCTGCACCTAAATTACGAATGGCTTTAAAACGATCAAACCATAACAGGCACTGACACGCACTCAAAACTCAACATTCAACACGAAACATGAATAGCGACCAACGGGAGCTATTGAATAACTTTAGTCAATTCCTTCCGATACTCTCGTGGACTTTTCTGTGTATGAATTTTAAACTGCTTATTGAAGTACGACACATTATTAAATCCAGAAGACAAGCAGACATCCATTATGGAAGAGTCCTCCTCACTCAATAATTTTTGAGCATGTACAATTCTATATTCATTGACATATTGGGTAAAGGTTTTATTCGTCACCTTTTTAAAATAGCGACAGAATGCAGGGACTGTCATGGAGACCAATGAAGCGATGGATGCTAATTCGATTGGCTCAGTAAAATTTGCAGAAACATGCTCATAAATCAAAGTCATCCTGTCGTGTTCATTTGTATAGACTTCTAAATACACACCGCTAACATTGAGTGCCTCTGTCTCCGTAGACAAAGCCAATGTGTTCAAAATAGTTAGCATTTGAAGGAGTCTATCAAATCCTTTTAATGTTAGGAGATCTGCTAACATCACACCGACACGTTCTTTTGTATTACCATAAAAAGAAAGGCCTTGTTTTGATTTTTGCAAAAGTAAGTTGATAGCACTCATTTCTACGCCCGACAAAAAGTCCACTCCTAAAAAATCGGGTAAAAACTGAACGATGATCTCTGACTCATTTTTAGTCAATCGACCAGCAAAGCCATAATGGGGAACGTTCGATCCGATGAGTAATAGATCACCATCATTATAATAAGAGATGTGATTACCTATATGTCGCTTGCCATTACCATGGTCTATGAATACCAATTCTATTTCAGGATGAAAGTGCCAAAATGGAATATTGCTGGCTTGTGATTGAATAAATCGCTTTACGTAAAATGAGCTACCAACAGAGGGCACAATCTTCTTAAGTGTCGGTAATGAGCTTTTCCATCCTTTTCTGGCCATATGAATTTTTATTATAGCATAAAATTAACAATAAAGAAACGATAATTTTTCAATTGGGTTAATATAGCATCACTATTGGAAAATTTAAGAGTAGCATACATTGAGATTATACCCCATCTTTGTTTCGTAAGAAGTTGTAATGACGACTTCATTTATGATGACAAGTGCTAGCTGAAACGATTAAAAATTAGCTAGATCAAAATATAAGAGGTGGGTAAAACCCAATATCCTCTAAAAAATGTAGATATTTTTTCATGTGACTAAGGGAAAATCAGCTAAAGAGCAGGATTTGTCCCTTTTTTTTTTGCTCTAATCCGAAGCATATTTAAAGATAATTGCAGAATTGCATTTGTTATCTTTGTGCCATGACCATTTACGAGGATATCGTAGAAGCTAAAAAACAAAGCACAAAAAAATTTGGTGTGCTCATCGATCCAGACCAAATTAGGCTACAAAGCTTTGAAACCGTTTTGGAACAGGCAATCCACCATCGTGTCGACTATTTCTTTATTGGTGGTAGTTTGGTTGTCAATAACAAACTTGATGATGTCCTTCAAACAATCAGACAGCAATCCACAATTCCACTTATCTTATTTCCAGGTAACTCTTTTCAATTGAGTCATGAAGCCGATGCCCTATTGTTTTTATCATTGATCTCCGGGCGCAACCCTGAGCTGCTGATAGGCAAACATGTCGTCGCAGCTCCTTTTCTTAAAAAGAGTTCTCTTGAAGTGATGTCGACTGGTTATATTTTAATTGATGGTGGCAAACCCACAACAGTCAGTTACATGAGCAATACGACCCCTATTCCTGCTGACAAATACGATATCGCTCTATGTACAGCTTTAGCTGGAGAGTTACTTGGTTTAAAAATGATTTACCTAGAAGGCGGAAGCGGGGCTCAAAATCCTGTGTCTACAAAATTAGTTAAGACTGTTTCAGATGGCATTTCAGTTCCACTCATTGTAGGAGGCGGTATCAAAACTCCTGAAAAAGCTCAAGCAATCGCCGCAGCAGGAGCGGATATAATTATTGTGGGCAATGCGATTGAACACAATCCCTTATTGATTGGTGAAATGGCAGATGCTATACACTCATACAGCAGAGTTAACTAGATGGTAGGGACAGTTATAAAATCAACCGGGAGTTGGTATATCGTCCGTATGGATGACACCCAAGAAATTATGTCTTGCCGCATCATTGGCAAATTCAGATTGGGTAAATTAAAACTGACGAATCCAGTAGCGGTAGGCGACAAGGTCGTCGTTGAAAAAGATGTTGAAGGAGGGATTATAAAAGAGATTAAAGAACGATCAAATTATGTCGTTAGACAATCACCACGCAAAAAACATCAGCTGCATCTTATTGCCAGCAATATAGATCAAGCGTACCTATTAATTACAATCAAGAGTCCGAATCTAAAACAAGGATTTATCGATCGGTATATTTTGATGACTGAACCCTATAATATTCCTGTAGAAATCATCTTTAATAAATCAGATTTATTAAATGAAAAAGATCTGGGTTTATATGAATATTTGAAGTCGATTTATATTTCTATTGGCTACGGTGTTCATCTCGTCTCTTCTTTCAAACCAGAATCTTTAATCGAGTTAAAAGAAAAACTTAAAAACAAAATCACTCTCGTTGGCGGACAATCAGGTGTCGGAAAATCTACATTTATAAATGCGATTGTCGGCAATGAAGAATTGCAAACAACAGAAATATCCGATTATTCTGGCAAAGGCCAGCATACAACAACCTTTGCGGAGATGTTTGAAATCAGTGCCAACACTCATCTTATTGACACCCCGGGAATCAAAACCCTATCTTACAATCATTTAGAACCAATGGATGTGGCTCACAATTTTAAAGAATTTTTTAAAGCTTCATCAAATTGTAAATTCGCAGATTGTAGCCATCGCAACGAACCACAATGTGCCATAAAAGAAGGCATGGAAAAAGGTACAATTAGCGAATTGAGATACTTTAATTACATCGCCATTTTAGAAGAAATTGAAAGTCAAAATTATTGGGAACGCAACAGCGATTTATAAATTGAACTTATGTCATACACGAGCAGACACAGATACAAAAGTCGAAGAGAAAAAAATAAAACCATGTTTAGTCGATTTAAGATGGTCATTATATTTGCACTAATTGCAATCGCATTCTATGTTTTCTTTAATCGGATTTTAATATGGGATTTAATTAGGACTCAGTTTTATGACTAGACATCATCAACGCTCCACTAGTCCGCCATTACTCTTAATCCCTAGCTAACAACTTAGTTTTATTCAATTAGAATTGCCAATCAGATAAGATGATTGAATATTCTACAACATCTATCTAATTCATGAAAAAGGTATTTACTTAGTTCTTGCTATTGCTTTACTAAAATTATATAGTCATTTTTACAACTACTACATGATATACCCATTTGAAAGTATCTGATAAATTTAATTCACAAGTACTTATTGGTTGTCTAGCCAATATATCAGTGGTCATAAGTTCCTTATTTATTCCAGATGTTTTACTGATTGGTATTACAGTTTCCTTATTTATTTGTACCCTCTTCGGATTTTATCTATACAATTACACGCGGCATAAGGCTGCAGGAATACACGTCATGTTATTCTCTTATTGGCTAGCTTTCACAGGGGCTGCATTCAGCCATATCGTATCATATCCGCTGATTCTTGTCTACCCGATCATCTTAGGACTATCTAACTTATTTTTTAAATCTAGACGAATCAAGCTTACATATTTTGCACTTTGTTCTATTGGTGTTCTTATCATGATTATTAACAAACATTACTTAATACATGAAACGTATTATCATCTTGAGCTGATCAATAATATATTGATTGGATTAGGCATGCTTGTATCCTTTTATCTAACCAACATCATTCACAATGACATCATCGAATCTTATCAATCGAAATTAGAAATTAAGGAGCAATCTTTAATCTCAAAAAACACTAAGTTAGAAAGCTACATCGACAGCAATTTACAATTAGAAAATTTTGCCCATTTGGCATCTCACGAACTTAAAACGCCGATCCGGAATATTGCAAACCTAACAGGGTTGATCAATTTAAAATTGAAAGGCAAGATTTCGAATAATGAAAAAGACTTGCTCGACATAGTGAACAATGAAGTCGTCAGAATGAATGACTTAGTCTCCAATTTATTAGAATTATCCAAAGTATCGAGCACAGCAATTTCTATAGACAACATCCAGTTTCCGCAATTCATCAACCAGATTATTTCTAAAAATTTTTCTGAGTTTTCAGAGAACATCATCATCAAAAACAAACCAGAGACACTCTTTGCAAATCGGCGTCTTCTAGAACAATTATTCTTTAATCTAATCGAAAATGCCTTGAAATTTATTCAAGAAGGTGTTACACCAAAAATTGTAATTCAACATACTGAAACAACAGCTGAACATAGGTTTGAAATACATGATAATGGCATAGGCATCGATCATCAAAATCGAGATCAAATATTTTTAATCTTCAAACGGCTACATACATATGGAAATTATGAAGGCACAGGCATGGGGCTTGCAATCTGTAAAAAAATAGTCGAACGTCATGAAGGAATCCTTTCTGTGGATTCAAGTCCAGTTGGCGGGTCAGCATTCATCTTCACAATTGCTAAATCACTTCCAGAGCAACTCTAAAGGAATTACTCCTAATAGCTCAAATAGCTTAGCCCACTATGACCTTTCTTTATTTAATTCTCTATTTTGGACTTAGGAAATAATGTTTTACAGGCTGTTAAAATGGCTAGATATATGAAAAATACGTTAGCATGGGGGCTCCTCTTCATGAGCTGCTCCGCGCAGCAAGGCCTTGTCTCCACTGAGCAAGCGAATACTGAACAATCTAGTCACAAACATTTTATAGTCCAGCGTAACATCATGATTCCGATGAGTGATGGCATCCAGTTAGCAACAGATATATACATTCCCGCAGAAAACGGAAAAGCTGTGAATCAAAAGCTGCCTCTATTACTCCAACGAACACCCTATGGCAAAACCGCAGAGCGATTCAAACCATCAATCGACCTCTTGACAAAACGAGGCTATATCGTAGCGATGCAAGATTTAAGAGGCCGCTATGACTCAGAAGGTGATTTCACAAAGTACAGTTCATTAGAAGCACCAGATGGGGCAGCCACTGTTGAATACCTATCAAAATTACCAATAACAACTGGAAACATAGGCATGTATGGTACGTCCTACGCAGCACATACTCAAGCCGATGCTTCAAAGTTAAACCCTAGCGGTCTCGCAGCGATGATTCTTAATATGGGCGGCATGACTAACGCATGGGATCATGCAGTCAGGCAAGGAGGAGCATTTGAATTAGGGAGAGAGCTATCTTGGGCATTTAGACAAATACCTGCCGAAATCAAAGACCCCGTTATCCAACAACATTTTGAAATCGAAACATTAAACGATTGGTATCAAGCTTGGCCTTTTCGCAAAGGCTTGAATCCTCTCTCAATTGCTCCAAATTACGAGGATTACATTTTAGACGAGTTGACAAATACTGACTACGACGACTTTTGGAAACGTATTGGAATCAATTGGGTAGAATATTTTGACCAGACGGCGGATGTTCCCATGGTGCATGTAGGTGGATGGTACGATATTTTCTTACGCGGCACCATTCAAAATTTTCAAGAATTAAAGAATCGACACCTGACTCCTAAATGGTTAATCATCGGCCCTTGGACTCATGGTGGCAATCACAAAACATTCGCAGGTGATGTTGACTTTGGTGCTTCAGCAGCCATTCCAGATTTCAGGACGAGCTATCTGGCAGATTGGTTTGATTATCTACTAAAAGATGAGCGAGTTGACAGACTCCCTAAACAACCGATACAACTTTTCGTCATGGGAACAGGCAATGGTTCAAAAACTAAAAACGGAAAATTAAATCATGGTGGCTATTGGATTGAGTCTCATGTATGGCCTTTGGAAAATACGGATGCAACCACCTTGTACTTAAATCACAATGGATTGTTACTTGAAGAACAATCTGATCAATCACAGCCATCAACGACATACACCTTTGACCCCAAACATCCAGTGCCCACTCTAGGTGGAAATGTATCAGCAAGAGTAAAAGATGGCGCTTACAACCAAAGAGAACGAGCTGATTTTTTTGGCTCACAGCCACCCTACTTGCCACTCCGCTCTAGAGCAGATGTACTTGTCTTTCAAACAGAACCTTTAGAAGAAGATATCCAAATTATTGGGCCCATATCAGTCAAATTATTTTGCTCCTCGACTGGTACAGATACAGACTTCACTGTTAAGCTCGTAGATGTGTATCCGCCAAGCCAAGATTTCCCAGGAGGCTTTGATATGAATTTGACAGATGGCATTGTCCGTTTGAGCTATCAAAATGGTAGAACAACTAGAGAGTTAATTGAACCCCACAAAATCTATGAAGTAGAGATCAATCCATTCCCGACAGCGAATGTCTTTAAGAAAGGGCACAGAATCAGAGTTGATATTTCAAGTAGCAATTTCCCACGATGGGATGTCAACCCAAACACGGGCGAACCACTTGGTAAACACCGTAGATCGATCACAGTTGATAACACGATTTATCATTCGGAGGAATATCCATCACAGATTGTCTTGCCAGTTGTGCCCTATAAATAAACAACTTGATATGTTTCAGTAAGATGTATCTCCTGACATGTCTGTAAGACATGTCAGGTATGAAAAGAAAACCGATTGCCTTTTAACTGTAAGATCTTTGAGTGTGTATAACATATTGCACTTCGAACCGTCATCCTGAACTTGATTCAGGATCTCAAAATGTTAGATTCCGAATCAAGTTCGGAATGACGGACCTTATATAATTTGCTCAGAAAGTGCAATATGAATTTCTACGTTAAACCAAATTTATATGAAGTTATTTTTTCATACATAAGCCATCATTTTAACATATGGTGTTTGGCGGTTTATCACTGCAAATACTCTATGGATTAATTTATTCTTTATTGCATTTGAAATGATTCCATATTCCTTTCCTTGGTTTAATTTTTTAGTATAATACTTTGTTATTTGTGGATCGTGCTGAATTGCGGATAAGATGCAGTTTGAGAGTAAACTCTTCATTTTCTTATTCGCCATATGATTTACTTTGCGTCTCCCTTTTTTGATGCCTGAACTATTAGGAAAAGGAGCTATACCACAATAACAAGCATATTTTCGAGCGTCGGTAAACGCTTCAAAATTATTTGTAGTGGCTATAAGATATGCAGCCGTAACATCTGCTATTCCTATGATTGATTTAAGTAATTCATTATTCTTTGCTACTACAGGATCACTATTGATAATTTGATTCATTCTGTCTTCTAGACCTTTTATCTGTTTGTCATAATATTTTATCATAGCCAGGTTTTCAACAGTTAATTCTTCGTATAAATCTTTATCCATACTTGACTTTTGCTCCTTCAGAGTTACTTTTAAAGCCGTTCTATGCTTGACGAATAGGTCACGTCGTGATAGCACGCTTTTTAGATTGATAATCAATGGTTTATCTAAAATAGTAGCGACTATACTATCCCGTTTTTCAAAGATGTATTTACAAATATCTTTGGAATCAGCCTTATCATCCTTGCCTCTACGTAAACCCAGAGATTTACTTATTCTTAATGGATTTTCTTCCAGACACGGTATAGATTCACTTACTAGCCAGTATAAAAGGGCCTTAGAATATGAGCCTGTGTTTTCAAAACAAACAAACCACTCCTCAGTTGTGTGTTGAGTTTGTTGTTTTAAGTCCTTTACCAGAGACTTAAAACCTCTTTTAGAATTAGAATATTGGCCTAAATATATAGCCGTTCCGTTTTCAAAATATGAAACATCGATGACTGCTTTTGACACATCAATGTCAATAAAAAAATAATACTTATCCATATCTTTAGATTATTAAATGAGAAGATTAACACTAATACCTTTAGTAGGCCTTAAAGCCTAAATTTCTACTTGGTGCTTAATCTAAAATAGTAGTGGAGGACTGAATCATATTATAAGGCATGATCCTTAGTTTTACACATAGTTCACCTCCACTACTTTATCAACATAAAAATGTGGATTCTAAAAGAAAAAGAAGCAAAAAGAAAATATAGTAATAATAGTAATATGATTATTTTAATCATATTACAAGACTAAAGGTTTTACACACGATCTTTGAGACCTTACAGCTGATTTCTATAATTTAACTATATTGAAATTGAATTAATCAGTGTCAATGAGTTTACTCAAAACCAAGAGAACATTTCATCCCACGGAGGATGATAAAAATTGGAAAATTTTATTTGAACTGCATTTCCAAAACTTACAATCTCTCAATGCCATATCAACACTTTGGATTTCTGGTTTCTCAAAACTAGGTATGAATCAAAGCCGTCGACCACTCGCTGACAGACTAACTCAAGCGATCAAACCATACACCGGCTATACCTTCATTCAAACTGATGAAAACATAATCCTAGAGCAGATCGACTGGTACAGAATGATTGCGAATTACCAAATGCCGCTGACTAGTTTTGTGCGCACTCCTGAAGAACTCGAGTATTGTGACGAGCCAGATATCTGGCATGACATCATGGGCCACATACCATTCTTAGCAGAGAAGGATTATTCAGATATGTATCAATTATTGGCTCAAACATATATTACAGCCTATGAGTCTAGCAGATCGGATTTATTAAAGGAATTAGATTTTATTGGTGGCATGCTCATTGAGTTGGGCTTGATAAAGGAAGCTTCTGGACTTAAGGCGTTTGGTGCTACCTTTTATTCTTCATCAGAAGTATTCGCTGCTTTTAAGCCAGAAAATCAAATTCAATTTACATTGGATGCCTTGGTGTCTGGAGAATCTTATGACCGCCACAGTTTTCAAGGGAAGTATTACATCTTTGATTCATTAGAGCAGTTAGTGGATTTGATTGACAATATCAGAACACGATTGTGAAATCAGTTCAATAAATAACAATGCAGAAGAACAAGAATTATTCAACTTCTTTTAAAAATATGGCTCAACTTCTGGCTCACCATAGAAAAGTCCAAGTAGTATCAAAAACCATAAAAACAAGCCGCAAACAATAAGTACAATTTGTCTAGTCGAAAATCCAGATCTTATCTTAAGAGCATATTGTGTAGATAATTCTATACCACGATTAAAGGCATCTATTGGTTGAATAAACACTAGAAAACTAAAAACAGCAATTATAGAATATAGATCAGGAAGACGGTTGCATAATGATAAAACCACAAAGACAACAAATAGGCCGGTGCTTGAGTAGCTTTTTTCATAACCCCGACTCTTAGCAAATTTTAATATTCGTTCAAATAAGGAATGCAAAAATAATATTGAAAATATCGCTCTTGCAGCTGGCATGATCGTAAGCCTATCCTTTTGTTCAAAGAATTTCCACGCCTTGTACATCCACCAAATATTGTATATGCCGAGAGTTGCAACAGATAAAATAATAAACTGATCAACTGTTTGAAATTCTACTTGAATTTTAGAATCTTGATCAGAATTAAAGTCTAAGTCTAATATGTCTTCGTTCGTCATTCTTAATGATTTTGTATAAGATTGGCTTTGCATTGAACTGCTCATCTTGAATAGTCGTCCATCTTCTGCTTTAAAACACAGCAGTTGTGCGCGATATAATATATCGTGCACTTCAGGACAATTGTAATGAAGTTCTTAATCATAAAGCCTAATTCTATATACAAGATAACTCAATTTAGCTAAATTTAATTTATCTCGTGTCTAGTTTTTGCACACTACTTATTCAACTACAATAAAAAAGAGCACCAACTTTGTCAGTGCTCTCTTGCAAACAGTTTAATCAAATTAATGCTTTGTTATATGTTCTGGCAAAACCAAAATGCCAAACACTCACCTATTTGATTTAATTAAAGTCAATTGATTCGATGTCATCCCAAGGGACATAGGTAGCATCATCCGAGTTAGAAGACATAAAGACAAGCAATCCATCATTGTTTTCATCTACATCAACCTTATCATCTAGTTCTAAGGTTTGACCACCAGTTGTTGTCACCACTGTATGTCTTCGTCCTTTGCGAGTAATCTTTTTTACGTTAGCAAAAGGAATAAAATATTCAATATCATCATCCATTCCATTTAACATCTCCAATTGGTACGCCTCATCTAAATCATACACAATTTGTCCTTTTAATTTTGTACCTGCTTTGGTGTGGATAGTACCTTCTAACTTTTCGTCACCATTAAAATCTCTGTAATGTATACCCTTCTGGTTTGGCACTGCCGTAAATTCTATCTTCTCAAATTCATCCCAATCAATATCCACGCGACCCTGCCCAGGCATATTGACAATAATTCCTCTATTACTCTTATCCACATCATTTGTACCATCTAGTTCAAACATTCTTCCTGAATTTAGGGTTACTTCTGAGCCACCCCAAACTTTCTCGATAGACTTAATATTCCCGAATTGAATGTCTAAATCGCCATCCTCATATTCTCCGTTTAATTCGTCTAGTGTCACTCGTTCGTCATGATCCCACTGCAAATAGCCAGTATATGAACCTTGCTCAGTGTGGACAACACCATACAAAGGATCACCAAAATAATTAGAAAGCACAGCAGGTGTTTCTTTAAACTCAACATTCTCTATGTCTTTCCAATCAAATTTAAGTAACCCAATCTCCGCATCATGTATCTGGACAGTCGCTCCAATATCATTTGAACCACCTTTCAACTTAAAGGCATCACCATTTTTTAATGTGACTGTCACCTTGTTATTCGACCGAATTTTGATGTTTTTAATATCTCCAAATTGAGCAGCAAATGAATGCGTATGACTACAATCGCCCCAATTCATAGAAACATTACCAAACAAAGAGTTCTTTTTGCCTCTATTGCAGTCGCTTACAATATCTAATTCATCATCAGATAAATAGTCTAGATAGTCATTATCTGGTTTAGAAGAATTAAAAAAATCAAACCAAAATATTTCTTCGTTTCCCCATCTGATCTGCCCAGTGAATTCATCTCCATTCTCTAAGCTTACTGTGCCATATATAAATAGTTCGGATGAAGTTGTTGTCAATGTTTTGATCTCGTTGAGTAGAAGCGCGTTAATCAATGCCGTACATATGATTAAGAAGAGTTTGTTTTTCATAATACTTAAGGGTTTCTATAAAAGTTAACAATCAGATTACAGAAGCAAATATGCAATTGAACTAGAGTAAATAAAACTCATTCTAGATGAATAGGTCAATAACCGAACTGAATCGGACTTTTTATGGAATGAAGATTTATTGAGATTGAAATTATATTTTCCCAATTCTACAAGGTCGCCTCTTTGGAACCCCATGTTGTCAATGACATTGCAATAGACAATGTCCATTGCGTTTGGCCTAAGCTCGTTGGGCTTACTGAAAACCAATTTGTAAAATTTAATAATTATTAAACAAGAGGATATAACAAAGAGGAACACTCCAAGTTAATTTAATGAATTGAAAAATATAGCATATTAAAAAGGAAAGGAATACTTTGAAACGTCTACCGATCCAACCAAGACTTAAATACAGGTGCCTTTTCTGTACTCACAATAATATCCTCTTCAATGTGAGGTTTTAATTTTAACTTTAATCGCCCTTTGAAATAAGTATGTATTTCATCTATACCATTAAAATGAACGATAAATTTTCTATTGATTCGAAAGAAAGAATCAGGGTTTAGCATTTGATCAATCTCATCTAAGGTATTATTGATGGGCAGTCTGTTTTTTTGAGCATCTACGATGAAGGTCATTTTATCTTGACTATAAAAATAGTGTATTGAAGAAGCTTCTATAGACTTTATTGTTGTGCCTAGTTTACAAAGAAATCTAGATTTATATTGTTTGGGTTGAGAAATAAGAGCCGATTTGACTTGCTCTAATAAATCGTCTCTATTCTTCAATGGCATCATTTGACTACTCTTTTGAAGAGCTTGTTCTAATCTATCTTTCTGAATCGGCTTTAATAAGTAATCAATACTATTGACTTCAAACGCTTGTATCGCATATTTCTCATAAGCAGTTGTAAATATAATCGGGCACTTTACCTGTACTTCAGCATAAATCGAAAAACAAAGCCCATCAGCTAGATGAATATCACTCAATATTAGATCTGGATGAGAATGCGTCATTAACCACTGTATAGAATCTTCAATCGTATCAATCACTTCGAGAATCTGAGTTTCAGGAGCAATCTCTAATACAAGTGACTTTAATTTTTCAGCCGCTAAATGTTCATCTTCAATAATTAATATAGTCATTACACCTTATTTAATACCTTACGAATAGGGTTCTACCTTAATGAGTGGGAGTCTTACCTGGAAGACATCCATCGTTTCGATTATCTCAACTTTCTTCTTTGAGAAAAATTCATACCTCGTACGAATATTATCAATGCCTGTCCCAATCCGATTATTGGGCTCAATCCTCTTTTTTTGAAGCGTATTCTTCACAACTAAAAATTCCGAGTTATCTGAATGCATTGAAATATGCAGTGGTTTCTTTTTACTTATCACATTATGTTTGAATGCATTTTCGACTAACATCTGAATTGATAAAGGCGGAATGGCCATATCCAAATCTTGTTCGTCAACATTGATTTCAATCGTAAATGCATTTTGAAAACGAATATTTAATAGAAATACATACGAATCAATCATCTCTAATTCTTCCCTCACTGTTGTTAAATCTGTTTGCTCCGTACGCAAGATAGATCGATACACTTCAGCGAATTTATCAAGATACTTTTTTGATAAGTCCCGATCAATATCAATTAATGAAGAGAGTGTATTTAAATTATTAAATAAAAAGTGTGGGTCAAGATGGTTGCGCAACATCATCATCTGCGATCTTGAATTTTCCTTTTGTAGAATTTCTGATTCCAGATCAGCCTTACGCCAAGCTCTCAAGAATTTTACGCCAAAAAACAAAGAATAAATAGGCAGTAACAATGCCACACCATAGACATTCAGCAAGATCATCTGTCCAAATTCTGGAGGTGCTTCTGTGAAACTACTTTTAATAATTTGATACGCCAGATTGAGTACAAACAAAGACAAACAAGTCCCCAATATCAAATGAGCAATAAATCGTAACCCTGATCTTTTTTTCCACGGCAAAATCATATTGAGACCCTTGTTTAATACGATATTAATACTCAGTACAAAAACAAATGATATCAATAATCCCGCAACTGTTAGCTTAAAAAAGCTATTTCGCTCTGGATCAATCGTTTGCAGAATGAACCCACTAATACCTAAAAGACCAATTAAACCCAATATTAGAAGTCCTGTCTTTTTACTCAACAACAATCAGTTTTAGATAAGCTAATGTAAGAATGATCTTGGAAGTCAGCAGCAAATTAAGTCTATTGCTTTAGGATGATTTCATCGATGTCGTGCCATTTAATATTGATCGCATCTTTTTTTCCAGATGCAAATAATAAAATGCCATTATTCTGCTGCGAAACATCCTGAGACCCTCCTAATAAATATTCTTCGCCACACCATAAATACACCATGGAATACGAATTATTTTTTGGTACAATACGCTTGATATTCTTAAACGGAATTTGATATTCGATATTATCATCATTCCCTTCTAAAGTTTCTATCTCCCACATCTCATCGATATCATACACAATAAGTCCTTCAAATGTATGATCATCAAATGTCAAAACTTGAGCTTTCAGACCTTTTGGCGTTTTGTAATCTTCATACGCTGGACCAACAGGGCTATCAGCTACTATTTCCAGACTTCTAAAATCACTCCAGCCGACTTCAATATTACCGACCTCTTGATTAAAAATCCGAATGCCCCGATTGCCATTGTCGACATCATTTGAATCGTCCAGTTTCATTTCTTTGCCACTATGGGTTTTAATAATAGAACCATTCCCATCTTTAGTGATCGATGCGATATGTTTGAATAGGATTTTTTGATCGCCATATTTAGAATCTCCATCCAACACATCTTCGCCACAACGCTCATCAAGATCCCATTTGATAAAGCCAGTCAACACACCATTTCGTCTGGTCTTGACATGACCATAGATTGCCTTTCCAAATGGTGGACTTAATGACGTCTTAGCTTGGCTAAACTCAATTTTCTTAATTTTTTGCCAATCAATTTTCATTACACCCAATTCATAATCGTGTAAGTGTATCGTTGCGCCTACATCATTTGACCCGCCATTCAAATGGATTGTCAAGCCATTCTTCATTTGCAAATCAACATTATCTCCTCGTCTCATTGTCAATGACTGGATCTCTCCAAACTGACAAGCAAATAAATGCGAAGAATTACTGTATTTGTTCTTCCATAAACTGCGCAGATCCCAATCAAAGCCAGACCATAATCCTCCTGAAGATTGATCATTGTCCATTGATTTGTATTGATCAGATTGTACTTTTTCAGCATTGAATAAATCATGCCAGTACATTTCCTCCTTGCCCCAACGCATAAATCCCTCAAATTCTTCTCCCGAATCAGTGATTAAGGTCCCATAGATTAAACTCGGGTTTTCTTGGGCATGGCCATTGGTTTGACAAACGAATGTCAGAAAAAACAAGGTCGGAATGTAAATCAAGAACCGCATATAAAGATAAAGTTGCAAAAATAATACCTGCTCTCCCACCAAGAATGACTCAATCGGTAAAATTTAGCTCTGAATCGGGGTATATCAAAATCAAAAATAGAAATCAACATGGAACTTGAACGTATTATTATTAACATGCGTAAAACTGCAAACCTGATGCTCCCATCATAGATAAGGGTTGATTACAGTGAAAAATTGAATTTTTATAGGACTTTATAAAATCCTAGTATTAACATTCGTATGAATACAGTCCACCTTCTAGCTAAACATTCCCAAAACAGCTCTTCATAAAATCAAAGCTTTTCTACCACATCCTACTCCGGATATGTATAAATACAATTTGTATCTTTTGTTTTTCAATTTGATGATTAAGCTTACTTTGTGGTAATTCACGACTTTTCTGTCTTAATTAAAGTTGTGAATTGCAATAAACCTTTGAATCCCTTAGTTTGACATGTGATTGATTAAGA
This sequence comes from uncultured Saprospiraceae bacterium, assembly GCA_937959275.1. Classification (GTDB taxonomy): domain Bacteria; phylum Bacteroidota; class Bacteroidia; order Chitinophagales; family Saprospiraceae; genus CALFUK01. The sequence goes on from CALGLU010000039.1 coordinate 27,946, forward strand.
AATTAAATACAGATATGACGACTTCTATCATTTCATGTGTGTAATTCTTAAACTGAGCCATTCTTGTAACCTTTCACGATAGTTTAGATTTTTATTCTAAGTTCTTCGCTTATGGCGAAACGCTTACTTAACAGGTCATTAATTAACATTTGGATATGCACTCTTATTCTTATTTAAAACAATGGTCGCTAGTCTTCATTCTATTTTTAACTAGCGCATTTCAGCATTGTCTTATATCCCAACACACCAAACATCAAAAATCATTGGAAAAGGCATCACAAGCTTTTCCCGCAACACAATTAGTAAAGGTGGATCATACCCAAACGTCTTGGTATATTGAAATGCAGAAAGAGAACCCAAATCTAATTAATGCAGAAAAATATTTCATTATCTATTTTAAAGCTTACCCACACGAGACAAGTAAACAACGCAAACTATTCATCCGATGGCTGACAACTCATAGACCTAATGTCGATCAAGATGGCTATGTGATCAAATCCAATGTACAGTCATACCAAGATATGCTTGGCAAACATGAGCAAAAGGCACTCCTTAAGAAGTCAGCTTCATCTGGATCATGGCGCATGATCGGTCCTAATAATCATCTCAAAACCAGATGCGATGGAGAGTCAAGCTGGATGTCTGGTGGATATGTCGACAGGGTCTATATTAACCCATATAACACCCAGAATCTAATTGCTGGCTTTTCTTTTGGAGGGCTATGGGTGAGTCAAGACCAAGGAGATACCTGGGCTCTAACAGATGGAGAATTTCCAAACGGCACCAACACATATGCGAACAATGATAGATATTATGGAGAGATAGAATCCTGTGCGTCAAATCCATCTGTTGTATATGCCGCTACAGAAGCTGGACTCCTCAAAAGTACTAATTCAGGTAATGATTGGAATTATTGCGCTACACTGAATCGCACAGTCGATGTGAATAACAGACCGTATTATATCACAGTCAACCCAAACAACCCCAATATCATAACCTCTACTTTCGGCAGGCGAGTCTATCATTCAACCACAGGTGGAGCCTCATGGACTCTTGCCTTTGACAATTCTAATGGAGGCCCTAATGTAAATGGTCGGAACCAACACGTCGTTTCTGCTTTTGGCTTGTATGAAAGAGACTATAATTTCTTTGGATTGGAAATAAATTATAACAACCCAAATATCGTTTACCTAGGTTTACGCAACAACAATAATGAACCGTGTATATATAAATCTACAAATGGTGGTGCTTCGTTCAGCTTGTTGATTAATCTGAATGTCGTGAATAACAGAATTATGCCTGCGCATCTGGAATTACATACGATTGTCTCAAGTCCTAGTAAATTTTTCATCACACCAAGATGGGAGACGGACGACACCATGTATACCTACGATGCGAACGGCAATCTTCTGAAGGCATTACAGCTTAATACTAATGCCCAAGCAGTAGGCATTTCATGGACTGATGAAAACACAATCTACAATGGGAAATACTTAGGAGAGCATCTATACAAATCCACTAATGGTGGGCCAAACTTTACCGATATGATGACCATTAATCCTAATTCTTGTAAATCCGTACATGCTGACGTCAGGGATATAGATGTCAATGGAAATCTCGTTCTTATTGCCACAGATGGTGGCATGTCAATATCTAAAGATGGTGGTGTTTCGATCCGTACGATTGGACATGAGATTTCTGCAGCAGATTTGTGGGGCTTTAGTAGTTCTTTACGCTCAGAGATTTGTATCGCCTCCATGGATCACGGCCCTACAAGTATCAGGCGTTTTGTGGGAGACGAAGGGTGGATCGATCGTGGAGGTGCTGATGCACTTCACGCTACCGTCAGCCAGTCTCACGATAGATGGGTTTATTATAATCGAAATTATGGAGGTAGATTTAAAGAATATGTCAATCCAGATGGTACACTCTCTAATCGGACAGCAGTGGCTCCACCTTTTACTCTAGATATATTAGAATTTCATCCGAATATATACAACATAATATATGGCATAGATGATAGGACGCTCTATCGAACGGTGGATAACTTTAGCAGTGATGAAGGCTATGAGACGATATTTACATTCAATAAGACCATTCGTAAATTCAGAATAGCAAAGGACAATCCGAAAATCATGTATGTCTTACTCTCAAACAACGAAATCAGAAAATCAATCAATAGTGGAGCTAACTGGACCAACATAACACCTGGAATTGGAGTTAATTATTTAGGGCTGACCATTGGCGAGACAGCAGATGACTTGTTTGTTTCTCTTGGAAATTCGAACAGTGCTATTAAAGTTATAAAATCAATAAATGGAGGAAACTCTTGGCAAAATTGGACGACGCCAAATCTTCCAGCTCAAGCTACTGCGGCCATCACGCATCAAATTGGCACAGATGGTGGTGTCTATATGGCATATATTGGTATGGATGGAGTCTGGTATCGAAATAATCAAATGAGCCAATGGGAAGAACTAGGCAATGGGTTACCAATGTTAGGGTATTTAAATAATGATAATATTTATGCCGTACCCAATCAAGGTGTGTGCAGAATGGGAAGTGCGCGAGGCGCTTGGGAGCACGACCTTTATGAGGCTTCGGATTTAGTCGCAAATTTTTCTGTAGAGACGAATCAAGTCAGGTGTTCAAATCAAATCGTCAGCTTTATTGATAACTCATCCACAGCTCCAATTGCAGTCAATTATTCGTGGTCCTTTCCTGGAGGCAGTCCTTCCTCTTCTTCAAGCCAGTATCCTGCTGTTGTCTATTCGAATCCTGGAACTTATGATGTTACGCTCACCATAACAGATGGTAGTGGCAATAGTGATACACACACCTTGACTGATTTTATAGAAGTAACGACTGAATGCGATAATGGAATACTCAGCCCTTATGAGAATGGGTTCAAGTGTAACAATAATAATATAGCTGAAAGTACGTGGATAAGTGGTCAGCAAGAACTATTGATTCATGACTTTACAACTGAAAGTGGGACTGAATTTTTGGTCGATCTAAATGTGATTACGAATTGTTATAATAAGACAGCCAATCTGCAAGCGCTGATTGATGTAGAATTTGACAAAATTAATGTCTCTACATATAATCATTTTGACCGGGTGACACAAAGTCCTATTTCTGGCGATGGCACCGCTAAGGTCACGTCATTCGAATCATCTTTTGCTGAAATATCATTTGAAATCCGAAATAAACAATTATTTCTTTCAATGCTAAGCAATCCATGTGGTAGTGCAGGTCGTGTGAAACTGAATCCTTCGTGCGTCTTCGATGCATGCCAAAATACGATTCCCCAAGGAACTTTAATTTCTGGCGGAACAGAAGTTGAGATTGTGGATTTTGCAGGCTCATCTGGTGATCTATTTTACCTGAGCCTACATAGTTATGTGAACTGTTATTCTAAATCATCTAAAGCGCTCACAGTAGTTGACATTTCTGAGCAAACCATTAACGTTCTAGATTATTTTCATTTTGATTCTGAGACCAGTAGTGCCATTGAAGGAGATGGGACGAATAATATCACTTCTACGAGTGCTGCCTATGGTAAGATATCCTATAGCTTAAATGGGACTAAACTCTACTTTACATTGATCAGTAATGCTTGCGGAAGTACAGGAAGAATAGAGACATCTTGTTGGCGAGAATTGGGCAATCTATGTCTTGACATCATAGATCAAAGTGGTGCAAACATAATCACAAATGACCAACATGCCAATCAAATTATCAATACTGATGGAATAGTGCCGAATGGTGCCAACATCAGCTATACGGCCGGGGATTACATTGTACTAAAACCACCTTCATTTGAAGTGACCTTAGGTGCGCTCTTTGAAGCCAAAATTGGACCTTGCCAATAACTCAAGTTAATTTTTATTGGCAAAATTGACAGAATTCTAATTTTTTTTATTCGTTGTTGCATCATTTCTATCCTTGAGTCATTCATCATGATGTCATGGGAAATAAAAGACAGATCGCTAGTGCTCTGTCAAGTATATATTGACTTGTTGAATTTGAGTGTAGTTTGTGCGTGAACTAGGCGCAGGTTCGGTCTGATAGCCCAGTGTCTCTAGCACTAAATAAATGGCTGTATGAAAGCAGTTATTTTTCGTCTACTCAAGGCACAGGTTCGCCTTGATAGCCTTAGTTATCAAGGCCGGTTCTGTAACGCAGTGAAGGCGGAAAAGAACAATTTAATATGGCTGTATATTTAGTTCTTGAGGCTCTAACTATCAAGGCCGGTTCTGTAACGACGTACATGTGCAAAATACGCCAAAAGCACGAGTCAGTTATGTCTTGACAGAGCACTAGTACAACGCTTCTGAAAAATGCTCTTTAAATATGGACATCATCACATCGTCACCTTCATCCGTATCTCCTAATGCTTTACGCTTCGCGACTAATTCTAATTTCATTGTGGCGATGATCTCTTGATAACTGTCATCAGCATAGGCGTTATAATCTTCATGTGGGTCAGCCTGCAAATCATAAAACTCCCAAGCCGGCTCTGTTGACTCTTGCATCGCTCCTGTCATAGTCAAGGGTTGACCATAGTAAAAGATCAACTTGTAGCGATCGTTGCGGATGCCGAAATGGGCCGGTCGCTGCGTCTGATGCAGCCAATAGCGATAGTACATATCATCTCTCCAATCAGCTGAAGTCTCACCGAATAAATTTTGGCGAAAGCTCCGCCCTTGTACGAAGTCCGGCTTTACTATACGCGCATAATCTGCTAACAAGGCAGCAAAATCAATATTCAGTATCATATCATCTAATCGCTTTCCGTTCGGAATTTCTTCTGGAAAGCGAATCACAAATGGCATCCGCAGAGACTCTTCATAAAACATGCGTTTGTCCATCATCCCATGCTCACCTAAAAAATAACCTTGATCTGCAGTATAAATAACCACTGTATTTTTAGCAAGCCCATGCTCATCCAAATAACTCAGCACTTTACCAATATTGTCATCAATAGCAGCTCCACAACGTAAGAAGTCTTTCACAAACTTTTGATAGGTTTTCTGTCTGGCAAGTGTGTCAGTTAATCCTTCTGTCGAAAATGGTAGGCCCGGATATCTGCCATGATTATTATTCTTTGTATGCGTTATCCATCGCTCCTCCAACACAGCCAATTTTTGACCTTTAAATGAACGACCATTTGTCTCCGGACCAAAATCATACAGCGAATGTGGCTCTGGAAAAATCACATCGGCATACATAGAATCAAATCGAGCAGGATAATCAAAAGGCTCATGCGTCGCCTTGAAATGCATATTGAGAAAAAATGGCTTTTGCTCGTCCCGACTCTCCAGCCACTTAATCGTTTCATCTCCAATCACATCAGAAGAAAATCCTTGATATTCATTGCCGCCTTGATTGCCATCTTGCCAATTATCACGCGACTTAAATTTTGGATTATGATAAAGACCTTGTCCTGGAAACACAAGAAAATGATCAAAGCCTGCTGGTTGTTTTTTCAGATGCCATTTTCCAATCAAGGCTGTTTCATATCCACTTTGTTGGAGTTCTTTGGCAATTGTCATCTCTGCTGGATCCAAGGCGTCAGACAAGGTGTAAATTCCATTTTGATGACTGTATTGCCCCGTCAAAATAGAACCCCGACTCGGTACACAGATTGAATTCGTACAAAAGACATTGTCTAAAACAGTTCCCTCCCTCGCAAGTCGTTTAATGTTTTTATTTTCAATATGGTTATCTAAGACACTATCATAAATACCCCAGGCTTGCGACGTGTGGTCATCAGAGAGGATAAATAAAATGTTTGGTGGAGATGGGTTTAGCTCTACTTGCTTATTGCAACTCAAACAAACTAATAGCATCAAAATAGAGATGTAGATTTTCACTTTAGTAAACTAAGGAAAAATATTCATTTCACATATGCAGATATGTCCAATTGTTTTGGGCCAAGAAATCTAGCTTGGATTAAAAAAGGCACAATTCCGTTTTACTGAAATTGTGCCCTTACCAAATTGTATGTATACTTTTCTATTTAATGTATAATTGAGACTTGTTTAGCGATTCTGTGTTTTCCTTCTGCTTTAATCGCAACAGTATACGTTCCAGCTTGGAGATCACTTGCATCAAATTGAATTTCATTTGTAGATCCTTTTTGGAATTGCTGACGATTCACCAGTTGCCCACTCGCATTATATAGATACGCAGTTGCTTCAGAATCAGTAGCATTATCCAATCTAACTGTTAGAAGATCTGAAGTCGGATTCGGATAAATAACAACATCAGTCGACTCAATATCTACTAGATTAAATGGAGCCGAAGCTAATTCTAATACTTCCACCTTTGTTTCAGATTCGGATTTAATGACTTCTCCTGTGATAGTCAAATAGCTCATAGCCGGATTTGTGTTAGCTGTTATGGTAACACGTTTGCTTTGCAAGCCTACTTTATTTTTAGAATCAAAGCGAACAACTAATTGTGCGGTTTCTCCTGGAGCGATTGGCATTTTAGGCCATTCTGGCACAGTACAACCGCAAGAGCCTTTAGCATCTGTAATGATCAGAGGTTCGGTGCCTGTATTTTCAAATTCAAAAACAGTCTGGACGATTTCCCCAGATTCGATTGTTCCATAATTAAATATTGGTCCTTCAAATGTAATGTCAGTTGTAATTTCTGGGATAGCAATTTCAGATTTTTCTTGTGCATTGATTAGTGTTGCACAAAACAGACAGGATAACAAAAAGCATGTTTTAACTAATTTCATAATGTTTAATTGTTTAATGAATAAATTGTGGCAGTCAAGCTTTCATGTTGTTTGATACCACAATATATCTTTAGAAATTATTGACATGCTAATTCTAGAGAGCCATTATGATCTTATTCACATATTATTGGGAAGCGGTTTTGGATTGGTGCTAGTGGTCTGTCAAGTATATATTGACTAGTTGAATTTGAGAGTAGTTTGTGCATGAACTAGGCGCAGGTTCGGTCTGATAGCCCAGTGTCTCTAGCACTAAATAAATGGCTATATGAAAGCAGTTATTTTTCGTCTACTCAAGGCAGAGGTTCGCTTTGATAGCCTTAGCTATCAAGGCAGGTTCTGTAACGACGTACATGTGCAAAATACGCCAAAAGCACTAGTCAGTTATGTCTTGACAGAGCACTAGTGAGAGGACTGAGTATCGATGCAGTTCTGCTATACCGCTTTGCTTGGTGTCACTTGAGGGTTCCAGATTTCCCTCGGCAAGGTGCACACTTTTTTATCTGGCTGTGTGCATATCTTAATGTATGTTTTAAGTATGTTGCAACGAAAGATCATTCTAAAGCCACAACCATGATTGGAAATATGTCTTGATTTAGTAGACAATATTCCTTATATTTGAAAAAATTGACAATGGGAAGTAATTCTAAAATATTAAATAAATATACCAATGCAATAAAAGATGATATTTCGATCATGGAAAATTCTTCAAAAGGAATTAACTCAAAAGTGTTTTTTGAACTTGTAGAATTATCAGGATTAAATAAGAACCTTCTTGCTGAAGAGATTTTTGACATCTCTTTAAAAACTATGCAGAGGTATCACAAAGAAAACTTGACCTTAAATGCAAGAAATAGTGAAATTGCTCTAAAACTATTAAGTCTATTTAAGAAAGGTGAAGAAATATTTGGAAACATGAGCTCTTTCTATTCCTGGATAAATAAACCTGCTTATGGTTTAGGTAATCAAATACCTGTAAAATTGATGAATACCAATACGGGTATTGATTTAATCGAAGAAGAATTAATCAGGTTAGAATACGGTGCGCTAGCTTAGATGGAAGTATTCAGAATCACTACTGCAAAATGGTCTAATAGTTTAACGGGTTCAGGTTTTCCGGCAAGATGGAATTCAAGAGGAAAATTCATGGCTTATACGTCTAGCTCCAGAGCGTTAGCAAGTTTAGAAAATGTAGTGCATAGATCAGGTGAAGGCCTTAATTCCTTATTTAAGGTCATGATAATTGAAGTTCCATCTATAATCAAAATAGACAATATTGATATCAATACACTACCAAAGAATTGGTTTGATTTTAAAAATTATAGTGACTGCCAACTGATTGGAGATAAATGGATCGACAGTTATAGTTCAGCAGTTCTGCGCGTCCCTTCAGCAATAATAAAAAGAGAGTTTAATTATCTTTTAAACCCAAATCATACTTTGTTTAAGAAGATAAAAATTGCTACAACTGAAGATTTTGAATTTGATCCAAGACTAAAAAATGATTGACGCAGTCAATAGTCGTAACGGATTGGATATCGCAACTATCTATTATTTAGATTCCACCAAACTCAACCTTTGCTCTAGATCCTGAATAATCTCTTGTTGATCCTGGATTGCCTTAATCAATACTGGTATTAAATCAGAATAATACATACCCATATTTTCAGCTTTTACCATCTGAATTATACCTGTCTTTTCATCCGTCACTAATTCTTCATCCACAACGACTTCAGGCAACACTGCTTTCACTTCTTGTGCGATCAATCCTATTTTATCCTTAGCATGAGATTGACCCTTCCAATTAAATTTGACAGGTCTCAGTTTCATGATGTCAGCCAAGCCATAGTCTGATTGTCTGATGTTTTCTTTGAGCTTCGCATCTGATGTATTTATCGTACCATTTGTTGCATAAATAGTGGTCCAGCGAAGGCTAGATCTGCCTAAAGTTCTAGTGTTATCATCTTTTGGGGCTAGATGCGAATTCACATTGAGAATAAATGATCCCCCATCAGTAAACTCTTCAAATGTACCAATCCTAAGCGCTCCTCCAAGCACATGCAATTTAGCTGCAGGTAATGTTGCTCCAATCCCAATATTTCCATTTTTATGCACTGTCATCGCATTCGCTCTACTAGATGAACTTGCACCTATTCCAATTTCAAAGATCGGATCTGATGCAACCCAATCAGTAGCACTACCACCACCAACATTATACCTGCCCACCGCCATTGAAGAATGCGATTGTGCAAGTACCCTATTGCCAATGGCTGTAGAATAAATTGCTTGCGCTTCTGCAGTATGGCCCGCAGCAAAGGAGTAATTCTGTTCTGCATCCGTATTATAGCCCAAGGCTGTACTGCCAAGTCCAGAAGCATCCGTATTATGCCCCATTGCCGTAGAATACTGACCATCAGCATTCGTAAAATATCCAGAGGCAAAGGCATAGTCATTCGTTGCTTCTGTATTCCGCCCCATCGCAGTCGCACCATAACCTTGCGCACGAGTATTGTAACCCGAGGCAAAGGAATAGAGTCCAATACTATCACGATTCCAATAAGTGCTTGCAGCTCCCGTCGCCACTGTGCCGACTCGGAAGGCATGCAGGTCAGGCAAAAACATTAATTTATCACCATTGCCTAAGGTGTCTATGCCAAATAAGACTCTTCCTCCATTCCCAACATGTAGTTCTGTTTTAGGACTGATACCTACATTCAAACCTAATTGGCCGTCGCCCGTTAAGGTCATCACATCACCACCTGTACCATTCCAAAAATTTAGCCGGTCATTTCTGTTATTGGAGGCGATATAGGCTGCAATGGTCCAATAGTTTGTCCCATTGCTATTTTGAAATCGGATTCGAGAATAGTCATTTCCTTGTTCGTCAATCAAAAGATGAGGCTCACTAAGAGAGCTGTTCGACTCAATCGTCGTATGCTGTGCAGTCAAGTAAAGACATAGGAAGATCAGGGTAAGAGTGGAAATTGCTTTCATAATGCTAGTTTTATATAATGCAAGTTATGTAGATTAACTGGAAAATGAAATCACTATTTTCAATGATTTTACTCACTATAAATAGGTATTTGTTGTTAACACGATATCAAATCCAATCCTTAAAATTTTATTAAAAATCCACTTTTTATGTAAATGGCTTGTTAATGGTTTTGTAGTACGAATAATTTCGTATATACTTGTCTACGAAAACATTCGTATTATGGCTAAACAGAATCCACGTCCTACAGAATCAGAACTTGAAATCCTACAAGTCCTCTGGTCAGAAGGCCCCTCAACAGTTAGGGAAGTCAACAGTCTTCTTAACCTAGAACGTGAAGTAGGCTATACCACAACGCTGAAGCACATGCAGATTATGTCAGAGAAATCTCTTGTTACCCGAGACACCTCATCCCGAACACATATCTATAAAGCTAAAATACTGGAAGCAGATACGCAACGCACTTTAGTAAAAAGCCTTGTCGAAAAAGTATTTGGTGGCTCAGCTATGGATTTAGTGATGCAAGCTTTGGGCAATCATCAAACTAGTCCCGAAGAATTGGAAGAAATTAAGCGACTCATTCAAGAACTTGAAAACAAACAATCATGATCCACTATCTAAACTCTCTACTCAGCGAGCATTTGGCATATGCTATTTCATGGACTGTCCTTCATTCCTTGTGGCAAGCATCTCTCATTGCCCTTATCATGTCCTGGTTTTTAAATCGATATGCTAACGAAGATGCCATTGTTAGATATCGGATCTCATATGCTGCGATGATATTTGTTTTGGCTGCTTCCGTCATGACATTTATGACATACTATTTTATGGAGACTGGTGGTGAGGCGACTGCTGCAGCAACAACTGTAACAGTGAGTTTATCCGGTGACTTGCAGTCGCAACCAACTCATGTATTTTCACAGCTGGGCTTTTGGATCAGTCACAACTTAAATGTTGTTGCGAGTATGTGGATTCTAGGTGTGATCCTATTTTGTTTCAAACTCGGTGGTTCATTAGTATATACGATGAGTCTTCAGAAGCAAAAGGCAGATTTTTTACCTGATAATATCTATGAAGGTTTTATCAACTTGAAATCAAAATTAGGGATAAGAAAATACATTCATCTTGCAGAAACGTCTAAGGTGAATACACCGATGCTCATTGGGTATTTAAAGCCAGTCATTCTATTTCCAATAGGACTGATCAATCAATTAACACTAGAAGAAACAAATGCGATTCTTGCGCACGAATTAGCACATGTAAAACGCAATGATTTTCTTCATAATTTAATTCTATCTGTTGTTGAGTTACTGTTCTATTACCATCCTGCTGTCTGGTGGATCTCTGCAAATGTTCGAATGGAACGAGAGAATTGTTGTGATGATCTGGCCATGAAACTGATAGGAGATAAAACAATTTACGCTAAAACATTACTTAAAATAGAAGAACTTAAATCAAGTGGTATACCCTCTTTAGCTATTCCATTGAGTCGCAATAAAAATCAACTCTTGCATCGTATTGGCCGAATCGTGAATCAACCACAAACACGAAGTCAAATTCGTGAAAAATTAATTGCAACATGCTTATTGTTCACTTTCTTTTTTGGATTTGGAAATTCGATTTCTGATGATGCGAGGACGATAACAATTGACATACCCGAGCTTGAAAAACGCAGCATCACACGATTGCAAACTGATTGTGACAAACAAAACACATTTACAATAAAGACTAATATTCAACAAAAACCAGAATGTAATTGTGATAATAAGACAAAAAATAATGTACATGTCAAAGTTGCCCACAAAGTCACAGATGACAGTCGAATCATCTATATAGATACCATTCCAACAGGCAAAAAATCAAATATGACCATCATCAACTCCTCTGATGATCAAGAGGTCATCTTAAAAATGAAAGACGGTAGAATAGTGGAGTTAGAAATCGATGGGCAAAAAATTGATGAAGAGGATTATGATGAGCACTTGGATATGGACTCCTATGAAGAACCAGATATCCAAAGCATTCTAGAAGAAGTTCAAGAAGAAATGAATACCCATTTTAAAGAAATCGATAAAGAATCATTAAAACACCATTTCGATTTAGGTCAACTCGAAAAAGAAATGGAAGCGCATAAAGAAAAATTCAACTTAGACAAGGAAACACAATTTGACTTTTATTTCGGGGATTCAGAAAGTGGACTCTCCAAATTATTTGAAGAAGACATGCCAGGTCGAATGAAATTTAAGCTTGATGATTCGCAGCCTGGTTCAGTGACATGGAAGAAGCATTTTGAAAAGATGGAAAATTTGGATTCTATCATTGGCACACTTGATCACTTTGATGGGATTATTGAATTTGACAGTAACTTGCCTCATTTTGAATTACACGAATTTGACTTTCCTTCTGCTCGTCAGTTTGAATTTCATGTAGATCGAGACTTTCCAGGCCTCCATCCAGAAACCCCAACTGATAAGTTGATACAAGCCCTTTCTCAAGATGGCTTCCTAAAAAAAGATGCATTGAATAAAATAGAATTATCTGGAAAACATCTAAAGATCAATGGAGACAAACAACCGGATAATATTTATCAGAAATACAAGAAAATTTTCGAAGACTCGGTCGGTCATGAACTCAGTAAAGATTCTAAAATCAAACTTGAATATCACCACGAAGAAATCAACAAAAAAAACTCTAACTGGCGAAAACGGTCCAGAATATAAAAAACCGTAAATTTGTCATCCACGTTAAACACTCATTGCTATGAAACATATTGTCATTACACTTAGCTTAATCGTACTGATCAGCCTATCATCACCGATTGTAGCACAGGAAAAACAACAAACGATCGAGAAAAAAGTCATGGTTATCAAGACCTCTGATCTAAACACCGATCAGAATGTATGGATTAGCGACGATGGAAAACGTATCGATATCGAATCCAAGGATATGTTTATTGGATCTGACAATCCTGAAGGAGACAAGGATATATCTGTCAATGTGAATACATCTATCAAGGATGGCCAAGAAGTCAGAGAGATAGAAATCACCATCAAGGAAGATGGCAATACAAAGGTGATCGAATGGGAAGACGATGGTGTCACAATCCCTGCGGATGTACAAGCTATGCTTGAGAATGAAGGGATCGACATCCACATGTTCTCTGGTGACGAAGAAATGACAATCACAGTTGATGCCACTGACGACAGCAACTCCAGTCAAGAAGAAAAATCAGTCGATGTCAGTATAGATTCAAATGAAAAGAACGGCGAGATAACAAGAGATGTCGAAATCACAATAGAAGGAGCTGGTGAAAAACAAGTGATCAAGTGGACTGACAATGGAGAGACCCCAGCAGACATTCAAGAACAGTTAGATGCCCTAGGTATCGATCTTAACATGGCAGAAGGTGGAGAGCGCCTAGAAGATGTAGAAGTTATTATTGAAAAAATAATGGGTGCGGATACAGATACAGAGGGTATCGAAAAACGAATCTATAAAATAGAGTTAGAGCATGATGAAGATGTATCAGAGGATATGCGTCAAGAGATGCAAGAATTAGGCATAGATATCGATGCGCTTATCGAGGAAGCCAAAGAACAGAAAACTGGAGACGATCCTGTCATGATGAAAAAGCGGATCAAAATCATAAAAGGAGATCATGAGCAGAACGGTACTGATGCTATCAAAATCATCCGATTAAAAGAAGGAGAAGAGCTGCCAGCAGACATCAAGGAAATGCTAGACAAGCAAGGCATTGACCTTGACGAAATACATGAAGGGCATATAAAAGAGAACCATGATGGCAAAGCGATACATAAAATTAAGATCAAAAAAGATGGTGCAGATGTCAACGTCTTAGAATGGGATGTCGAAGGTGAAATGCAAACACAGCGTAGTCCTAATAAAGCACAGTTAGGAGCTATGATTGAAGAGCATGATCAAGGTATCCTTGTGTCAGATGTTATGCAGAATTCAGCAGCTTCTCGAATTGGTATGACATCTGGAGACGTTATTACGCATGTAGACGGATTACAGGTTTTTGATATCACATCATTGACGAATGCCTTAAATGATAAAGAGCCAGGAGACCAAGCTCGCTTTACATTCTTAAGAGATGGCATTACATTTAACGCCTCGGCAGCATTACAATCTGTCAAAGGAGTCATCGAAACATGCGACACTAACAATATGACAGGTGACAAAAATGTAGATGTCCTATTCAAATCCATTCGCATAACGAAAGATGAACAAGAACTCGAGATTCTAGATGCCACAGATAAGCGCGTCGATTCAGCTACGATACAGGTCAATCCTCATTCAGAAATAGAGGTCAAAGAACGACCAGTCATTGAAAAAAATAAACAACTCCAGCTAGACAACTTTAAAGCGTATCCAAATCCAACATCTGGCTTTGTGAATATCAGCTTTGAAGGTGAAGCCACGCCATTGACAGTTCAAATTAGTGATATTACAGGTAAGACAATCTTCAAAGAAACATTGAATTCGTTTACCGGTAATTTTAATAAAAACATTGATTTAAGCGATGCACCGAAAGGTCAGTTTGTACTTCATGTTATCCAAGGCCAAAAAGTATTTACAGAAAATATAGTGGTGCAGTAAGCATCTTTTTAAATAAATTAAATAGAATAAATAAAGTGCTTAAGTTGTGATTAAACAACGAGATCTAAACCTAGACCTGACATAAAATATAATATAAGCAATGAATGAACCAAGTAGAATTGAGATTGCTTCAATCATACTTGAGCGCCTTCACACAGAACAAGCTACTCTCAGCTTACAATACGAATCGAGTCAAACTCAAATTGGTTATTTCGTACTCGACAATGTCTTACCATTAGAATTAGCCACCTCCATCTACGAAGCCTTTCCTCTAAAAGAAACCATGGTGCTCAAAAAAAGCATCAGGGAACATAAATATGTAACTGCACAAATGGATCAATGCAATCCCATTTTAGAAGAAACAATTTATGCGTTTCAAGATTCTAGAATTGTCACCACTATACAGGACATTTGTAAGATCCCAGAATTAGTTGCCGACGAACACTTATATGCGGGCGGGCTTTCTCTGATGACAAAAGATAATTTCCTTAATCCACATTTAGACAACTCACACGACAAAGATCGCAACCGATGGCGTGCTTTGAATTTGCTCTATTACACGACGCCAGATTGGAACGATGAAAATGGCGGGCATCTAGAAATATGGCCAAAGGGTCTAGACCATGATCCAATCACTCTCCACAGTCGATTTAACAGACTAGTGGTGATGGCCACTCACCATTCTTCTTGGCACTCTGTCAGTCCTGTCTCTAAAGCAGGCAATCGCTGTTGCATTTCCAATTATTATTTCTCTCCCACTCCCATTAAAGACAAAGATGAATTTCATGTCACCTCATTTCGAGGCCGACCAGAAGAACCTGTTAAAGACAAAATCTTACAAGCCGACGCAGCTCTCAGAATGGGCATTCGAAAAGTATTTAAAAAGGGAATTGTGACAAATCCACATGTCTATAAAAAAAAGACAGACAAGCCATAACCACAATTCATGTCCCTATAATCCATTGCGATGTATAGATGTAAAACATGCAAGCCAACGCATTCGCTGACTTGCATGAATATTCGAAGATTTTATTGATATGAGAAGCTTCCGTTTAGGTTCAACTAGTCAATAACAGAGTACTAGTTTGATTTTAAAACTAAGCTTTCAACGGTCGCTTTCAATGCGGACAACTCTAATTCCAATTGTTGAATTTTGGCGTCACGATCACTAATCATAGCTTGCTGCTCTTGTACTGCCTTGATTGTTATGGGAATTAACTCCATATAATTCATAGCGAGATGTTCTGATTTCTGTTTAACAACTTTTTTAGTCGCTTCATCAAAATCGACATCCTCGTCAATGACAACTTGCGGGAATATTTTCTGCATTTCTTGTGCGATAAAACCAGTTCTCTTTCTGCCATCAGGATTATGGCTTTCTATGTATTCATAGGTCACTGGATTTAACTTCATGAGTTCTGGAATGATGCTACCTACAGATTTAATATTCTGCTTTAATCGTTTGTCAGAAAAATTGATAAAATCATCACCAACAACGTCATCCCAATGTTCAGTGGCATTATTATTCCCAAGATCATATTGCACATTTCCTAAGGGTATAATATCTCCATCGATTCGGATGTTGTTATTGTCTGGATCAATCGAGAAAAAATTATTTCCAGAACTCCCATTCCAAAACCACAGATTGAAAAAGTTTGAACCGCTAGCTCCAGTCAATCCAGCAACATCCCAATACTTGCTATCATTTGTTGTTCCTACAGGATTTGACCGAAACTTAAGTCGAGCAAAATCTGCAGCATTTTCGAAGAGTTCAAGATGCGCATCATTAATAGAAGAGTTGTGCAAAATTTCCATTTTTGCAGAAGGAGCAGTTGTACCGATTCCAAAATCACCAGCTTGATTGAAGTATGCCTTTGTCGTACCACCTGGTTGGAAGAATATGTCGTCGGCCGCATCTATTATGATGTCGCCACCCACCTCGTCTGTTTCAAGATTCAAACTTGCTCCATTATAGGAAAGAACGGCCTTTACAGTTGTCCCCTCCTTAAAATCAATTCTCCCTGTACCATCCGTCATGGAAATATCCCCATTGACATCGAGTCTCGAATCTGGCGAGGTCGTGCCTAGGCCAACATTGCCAATCTCATTGATAAATAATCGAGTCGCATTATTCGTCGCAAGAAAGATATCATCTCTTCCTTCTATAATAACGTCATCTAATCCTTCAATATCTACATCCACCGCTGATTGAATAAATAGATCACCACCTGCTTCATTATTATCAATGATTAGGTCGAGACCTGTATA
Organism: uncultured Saprospiraceae bacterium; assembly: GCA_937959275.1. GTDB lineage: Bacteria > Bacteroidota > Bacteroidia > Chitinophagales > Saprospiraceae > CALFUK01. The sequence goes on from CALGLU010000039.1 coordinate 44,577, forward strand.
TCTTAAAACAGCATCAACACTCAATCCTTCAAAAAAATTTAGTCTGTCGTGTTCTAATTCTGTAGTCAATTGTGCTTGGCTAATATGTGTTGTCAATAAGCAAACTATGCCCAAGACAAACAAACGTAAGTGTTTATTCATTACTAAATAATTTAAGTTAAAAAATAAGTTTAGAAATTGACTTTGAGTACCTGCAGCATACTCAGAAATTGTGAGTCCAATGTATATCCCTTTGATTTTGATGTCAAGAATTTCTTAACATTTCATCAATAAATACCGATAAATAGTGAGTGTAAAATCGGTAGTGAGTCGTTGAATAACTGAAGAATTACCTAAATACCTGTTTATATAAATGTCTGCTTGAATAAAATAAAATAGGGTATCCACTAAGATATTGTCAAGCTTAAGATCTTACTTTTACAGTATCTCCTGTGAACACTTTCAATATCAACCATTAACTAACACCTAATTATGACGATCGTACAAAAAACATCTATTCTCTTTCTTTCATTGTGGTTTGCACAACCCTTGTCTTCTCAAACTGCGGTGAATCCAGGATCGGTTAGAATAGATGCCACATTCGAAAACATAAGCGTGCTGTATACTATCACTGGTGATATAAACTTGAACAGCGCATTGCAAATTAATTATCGTCCCACTGGATCTGGGATGCCCTATCAGCCCGCTGCCATGACCATGCGTGCTCATCCAGGACTCGTCATTGACGGCTCTTCGACAAGTAGAAATTATCACGCAGGTAGCATTATGTTCTTAACGCCCAATACAAGCTACGATATACAACTGATCCTGTCAGACCCAAATGAAGGCGGCACAACGAGCGTCATCACTGCTACAACTAAAGCCATCCCGCAGCCATACCCTACTGCCACCATCAAATATGTCGTCCCGGGAAACGGCGGCGGCACAGGCTCATCCGCAAATCCATATCAAGGCATCATCGCCGCCATCGCCACTGCTCAGCCAGGCGATCATTTCATGCTCAGACCAGGTGCATACACGCCATTCAGCTTCACAACTAATGGCACAGCCTCCCAACCTATCGTCTTCGAAAGCCAAACGCCTCATACTGCTATTATTGATGGCAATGGCATTCAATCAGGTATTATATCTTTAGGTAGCACCACCGTCCCCGTCCAGCATATCATCATTGATGGATTAATCATCACTGATGGCAACATCGGGATCGACGCCCAAAGCACTCAGTTTGTCACCGTCAGAAATTGCCTGATCTCTAATGTGGGCTTTGGATACTACAATCGGCGAGAGAATAGCCTCGAACAAGATCAATACATCACCAATAATTATTTTATCGGTCGTACAGTTTGGCCTCAAAGCGGCATTCCTGGTGAACGTGCCATAGACTTTAGAGGTAATAATAATGTAGCGAGTCATAACTACATCACCAATTTTGCAGATGGTGTATCCACAGATGGACCAGCTTATGAGTCATCCTACTCACTAGATATACACAACAATGATATCATGAATACTGTCGATGATGTTATCGAAGTAGATGGGACAATTTCAAATTCCAGAATTTATAACAATCGAGGCTTTAATTCGAGAGCAGGTGTCAGTGTCGCGCCGATATATGGTGGACCTGTTTACATTGTCAGGAATGAAATCTTCAATATTGAAAACTCAGCTTTCAAGATGAATCGAGGGCCTTCAGGGATCATCGTGGCGCATAATACCATCTCCTGTTATGAAAATGCGATGAGCTCTCCGACTGGCTGGCAGAATACGTTTTTTAGAAACAATGTCATGTTTGCAGGACGCTATTGCTTTGAAGAATATGGGCTTGTCTCAAATAGCCTGATCGATGACTGGGATTATGGCGCTTACAAATCAACTCGAGGTGGTATGACAAATACAGAAGAATTTAAGTGGGAAAATATCCGCTATGCCACCGTGCCCATCCTCCAAGCCAGCGGCGTTCTTGAAGCCAATTGTGTGCAAGTCGAATTTTCAGATTTTAATGACATCTCATTACCTACATCTATTACGACATCTTACAACCCATCTGATCGGGACTTTATGCCTGTTGCTGGATCGCCAGCAATCAATTCTGGAGATCAATTAGACAATTTGAATGATCCTTATGTGACTGATGGGCAACCCGACAGAGGCGCTTTAGAGTTTGGCATGCCGCTACCCGTCTATGGCCCTGATTTTCCTTTGCCGCAAATACCAACAGTAAACACCTTGGCCTACGAGTCTCTCAGAATCGACGCTACCTTCGAACATATAGGCGTCAATGTATCCATTGAAGGCGATGATAATCTCAATAGCACCATGCAATTATATTATAAAGTACCTGGATCGAGTAGCTATTTGCCAGCTGCCCAAAGTATGCGAGCGCATCCAGGATTATTAATAGATGGAGCGACATGGGGATTTAATTTTCACGCTGCGAGTGCCATGTTCTTGCAGCCAGGGACGACCTACGATCTACAAATTGTATTGACAGATACAGATGGAGGAAGCCAGACGATACAAACGACAGCAACGACCAAGTCTATCCCACAGCCATCGTTCACTCGCACTAGATATGTAGAGCCTGGTAATGGTGGTGGCGCTGGCACATCTGCTAATCCTTATTTAGGATTGCAAGCAGCTGCTGATAGTGCGCTGCCAGGCGATCATTTTATCGTAAGGCCCGGCACCTATCTCCCATTCAGTATTGAAAATAATGGGACAGCTACAAATCCGATCAGCTTTATCAGTGCCACTCAACATACCGCTGCGATAGATGGGAATGGCACTTCTGGAGGCATCATTATCATTGGTCGATTTGACAATAATCCTACGTCTCATATTATTATAGATGGCTTCCGGATTCGGGATGGCCAATTGGGTATCGATGCACAGCATACACAGTTTGTGACTGTTAGAAATAATATTTTCACCAACGTTGACTTTGGTTATGTCAATCGGCGAGAGGACTCTTTGGAGAGCGATCAATATATCACCAACAATCAGATGATCGGCAACACCGCTTGGCCACAACCGGGTGTCATTCCAGATGAGCGTGCCATTGATATCAGAGGTAACAATAATGTGGTGAGCTGCAATACAATTGAGAATTTTGGTGATGCGATTTCAACGGATGGACCGAATTATCGCTCCTCTTATTCATTGGATATTCATAATAATGAATTGAAGAATATTGTCGATGATCACATCGAAGTGGATGGCATGGTATCGAATAGTCGGATCTATCGTAACAGAGGCTATAATGGAAGAGCAGGTGTGAGTTTGGCGCCAGTGTTTGGCGGGCCAGCTTATGTGATACGCAATGAATTTTTCAATATTGGTAACTCAGCTTTTAAAATGAATCGAGGGCCTTCAGGTCTTGTGATCGCCCATAATACAGTTTCGAATCTTGTGAATGCGATGGAATCTCCAGCGGGTTGGCAGAATACAGTGTTTCGGAATAATGTATTGTTTGCGGGGCGGTATTGTTTTGAGGAATATGGCTTGGTGAGTGGGAGTTTGATTGACGATTGGGATTATGGTGCATATCAATCGACGCGAGGCGGTGGCACGAATACCGAGTGGTTTAAGTGGGATAATATTCGCTATGCCACGGTGCCAGTCTTGCAAAGTAGTGGCATACTAGAAGCTAATAGTATTGAGGTCCAGTTTTCTGATTTTGTGAATATTGCATTACCAGCTTCGGCGACGACTATTTACTCGACGAATCAGCGAGACTTTAGTCCAACAGCTAACTCTCCCGTCATTAATAGTGGAGATGTGATGGATAATATTAATCGAGTGTTTGTCGTAGATGGTGCACCAGATCGGGGCGCTTTAGAATACACAGCGCCTTTACCAAAGTATGGTGCTAATTTTGGAAGCACCTGTAATGACGGCATTAAAAATGGGGACGAAGAATACGTTGATTGTGGAGGGAGTTGTACACCCTGTGATGCATGTCCATATCCAATTGACTATGTCTTTGAGCAACCTATTCAGCCTCTATTAGATTTAGTGGTCGATAATTTTATTAGTTCTAATGGGACAGTAGCCACTTCAAGTGATGTGAGTTTACAGGCAGGTAATCACGTCGAGCTCACGCGGGGATTTGAGGTGATCATGGGAGCCATCTTTTTAGCAGATATTGAAGCTTGTAATTAAGCTTCGTTGACAGATACATTGATAAACCGTTTAGTTGTAGACTTGATCAGCTCAGCTAAACGGTTTATTGTTTTTATAGCTTTTGGGTATCAATTTCGACTAGGTAAGTGAAGCCCTTTGGGCTAATTAGCTAGTACTTCCCAAAGAAAGTAATTGTAATAATTTTAAACGTGCAATTTCTAATATACACCTTTTAAGACGTTTTAATTAAGTTAAACTTTGAGTTGGTATAATTAACTATTGAAAGAAAATTACTACCTCCTATTGTTTGCTGACATCACTCATGAGTAAACAGATTTTAGTCCAATTTCAAATAGTTCCGCCAGTTATGCTGCTCTTTAAATCCAAGTACTTCACGAATTTTACGATTTGAAAATAATGCTTCGTGCTCTCCTAATTCACGAGTGATTGGCACACCTGGAAAAAACTGTTCAGCTAATTCTCTACTGGGAATAACTGCTCCATTATCATCATTTCCAGCATTAAAAACCTGATACCCAAGACCGTCATTTTTCAAACATAAATCTACGATCTGTCCCAGATCACGAGCATCAATATAACAAAAGGCATTCCTACGTCGCACTTCAGGATTTTCAAAATAGCTAGGAAACAATTCAACATATTCATGAGGCTCAATCACATTACCAATGCGAAGTGCATAGATGTCAAAGCCTGATCTTCGCTGGAAGCTTCGGGCTGTTCTTTCATTTACGACTTTCGATAATCCATAGCTGTCCATAGGATCAACATCATAATCCTCTTCTAATGGCAGTTCATGAGGGTTAGTTTTTCCATCCGAAAAACAAATACCATAGGTTGTCTCTGACGATGCAATAATAATTTTTTGAATGCCTAATTTAACTGCCGCTTCAATAACATTGTAAGTCCCTATCGTGTTCACACGAAAGGTTTCATTATCAGGCTTGAGCAAGATTCTAGGTACTGCAGCAAAATGTACAACCGCATCAAATCGAGGCACGCCATTCCCTGGTTCTAACTCATCAAATCCAGCATATGAACTCATCGCATTAAACATTTGGCCCGAATCAGTAATATCAGCTGTCAGATTATCTACGCCTGGATACTCCAAAGGCACCAGATCTACATTCATCACTCGATGTCCTTGATTAAGAAGATAGGGTATCACATGCCTCCCTGCTTTTCCCGAACCACCTGTAAAAAATATTCTCTTTTTTGTCATGTCATCTGTTTTAAATTACTCAGAAGTGTTCTTTTGATCCCTTCCGACAAGGACTCAAAATAGTGATCTTCTGAAAGTAAACTTAATTCATTTTGCAAATCAGGATATTTTTTGCAGACCTTTAATATATATTTGAACGCCTTAAATCGAACTGAAGGTATTTTTTTCAAATCGCACCATAACTCTACACAGACATCAAAGAGCAAAGTTTCTTCCATTTCCGACAAGTCAAAGATTCGCAATACATTAATCAATTCGCGTTGCTGACCATCAATAACTTTTGGGATGACGTCGATAATTTTTGCTATCATTGGCATCACTCGACTATCATTTATTGTCATACATTTTGATAATATCCAAGCCGCTCTTGCAGAATGCGGTGGCTGATTCGAAAGCGCAAGTTGAAGGAGCTCATCAAATCGTTCGGGATGAAATTCGATATGAGCCACCAACTCTTCCTTTTGTAATTCTGATAATATGGTTTCTAAAGAAGAAATATCTATTCTATTTACTTACTAATTTCTGAAATTGCAATTAAGCCAATTAATAGTACAGCACTGAAAATTAAATACAAACCATATGTCAATATTGTACGAAGGATATTTGCCATTCGATTGCGACTTTTGAAAATTTGACCAAACACCCAAGCAGAATATATGAAAGCAATTAAAACAGGCAGTAACTCTAAAATATCATAATCCATAAAGCTCTTTAAAAGTGCGAAGAGCGAATAAAAAATTGCCTTTTGACCAGTTAAATAGGAATTTAAGACGAGGTGTTCAATGAAATTTAATCCAAAACCTCTGAAGCTCAAATAAGATGCGAAAGAAAAGACTGGAAGTAGGAGTAAGGTGGTGTAGGCAAAATTTTTCGAAAACCAAATCACTCCAGGCGGCAATTCCATCTCATCTTCAGAATTTAAAGCGCCATTATGGAATCCTGTTATCACTTCATCCATCCAAGTGTTTTGACCTGTTATTTGAGAAATAAGAAAATAGATTGTGGATACGGTCAGGACATAGGTAATTGGCTTAAAATGTCTTTTCCTTTTACCTTCTAGATATTCCTTGATGCTTGTTCCAGGCCTTGTGGACATTTCTAGTAAAGTGTAAAAAAAACCTTTATTTACTTGGAATACGCTAGATGAAAAGTCTTTTGCTAAATTGGACATCGTTATTTTGCCCACATTAGAATGTTGACCGCATTGACTGCAATATCTACCTTCAACTATTTCTCCGCAATTTTTACAGTTCATTTTAATTCGGCATAACGACCAAGTGATCGGGCTAAATCTCTATAATGTTTAGCCTCAGCTACAAAAATGAACAATTTATTTTAATCTTAACGAGAGGGTTTGCTATTGTTTTTTTCTCCAACTATTGTTTTAGGTGTTTTCACAGACTCACAACACAAATATATTTCTGAGACAATATAGTTTTAAAAGAATCCAAGCTTCTTGACTCAAACCGTGGAATCGTTATTTGAAGGACAGCATGACAACTGCTTAGTCCAAGTTTTTCAACAAGGTGTCAGCAGCTAACTTGCCTAAATTATTAGACGCTAAGGGGCTTGCTCCAGTGATCAGCTTTCTATCTAAACAAACGCTGTCATCAGATTTGGTATTCATCAACTTAGATCCTAAATTCTTCAATTTTTCACTTAGTCCAAATGGCATATATCCTGGCAAATAACCAATCATTGGAGTTTTTTTATCAACAGCATCGGGGAAGACTGTCATTTCATAGCCGTCGTATAAATAGCTTCGATTATTTAATGTGGTCGCTAGCAGGGCACCTGGTCCATGACAAAGCGTTATGGTGTACAGACCTTCTTCATGTGCCCAGTGCAATGTCTTCCCTACATTTTTATCCTCAGGAATACCAAGCATAGCTCCATGTCCTCCAGGCACAAAAACAGCTGCGTAAGAAGATGAATCTGAAAACGAATTCTCAATAAAGTCTTCAAGCTTTTTTGGTTTCTGTAAGCTTGGTTTTAATTCATTGTAGATGGATTTGACATGCTCATCTTCGTTTGGGAAAGCCCACATTTCAAGTACCGCCGGTTTTCCTGTTGGCGTCACGATTTCAAATTCAAATCCTGCATTTCGAAGATGCAGCATAGGGACCAAGGCCTCCACTGGATGATTACCAGTAGAAAACAATTTGCCATTCTGCATTTTCATATTTTTCTGCTCCGTGAAAATGACCAATATTTTAGATCTCTCACCTCTGTATTTCTGATATGAAATATTTTCAAAATCCGTTTTAGCAGTAGTCGCTAGTTTCAATGCAACTTTTGATGGACTATAAGAGCCGTCCAATTCCAATTTTGGAGCTAAGCCCAATAATTTTTTTAACATCGTAATTATTTTAAAGTTGTTACTAATTCATTCATCGGCTTTCGCACTTTAACTAAGTCCACTAACCAATCCTTATCGGCATCTCTATAGCCAATCGGGAGAATGACGGTGCTACGGAGGTTCTTCTCTGTCAGTCCTAATATCTTGTCTAAGGCAGCAGGATCAAATCCTTCCATAGGTGTACTATCAAGACCTTCATATACAGCTTGGGTCATGGCGGCCATAAGGGCAATGTAACATTGGCGGGCAGCATGTGCAAAACTCACACTAGGATCTCGTTGAGGGTAGCTATTTAAGAGCATCTGACGATAGTTTTCCCAACCTTCATTTTTAAACCCTCGAATCTCATTCGTGAGATCAAACATATGATTAATACGATCTGCTGTGTAATGGTCCCATGCTGCAAAGACGAGAAGGTGAGAGCAATCAGTGACTGGCGATTGATTCCATGCTATTTCTTTGATTTGGGATTTGAGATCTGGATTTGTGATGACAAAGACCTCAAAAGGCTGGAGACCACTTGACGTAGGCGCTAGTCTGACGGCTTCAAGAATGTTATCTATTTTTTCTTGTGGTACGACTTTACCATTCATTGCTTTGGCAGCGTATCGTTCGTTTAATTTCTGTATAAAACTCATAGCACTTTCTTTATTTAAAAGACCGCAAACATAGAGTTTTATCAGCTTCTAAAAATTGATCTATGGTAATAAATATGAGCTCTTTATTCAAGACATCAAGGTATAGTGGTGAGACAGTAGAGTAGAGGTGAGACAGTTACCGAGAGATGCCTATGTCGACGAAATCTCTTTACGAATTCTACTCAGACTTTCAGTCGTAATACCTAAATAGGAAGCGATGTGATAGTTTTTTACATCATTGGCAATGCTAGGATATGCAGTCACAAAATTGATGTATCGGTCTTTAGCTGACAAGGTTAGATTTTCTAGAATTCGATTTTGAAAACTGGCAAATGCCATTTCCATTTTTCTGATATGAAAATGTCCAACTTTAGGAATGTCTCGATACAGCTTATCAAACTCGGATTTCGAAATACTATACAGTGTTGCTTCCTTAATGCACTCTATATAAGCTACTGCTGGTATTTTCTTCATGCCGAACAAAGCTATATAATCACTAATCCACCAACCCTTCACTGCAAACTGTAAGATATGTTCTTTACCATCCATATCAATAAAGTAACTTCTCAGGCAGCCCTCATGCACATAGAAGATATCGTCTACTTCCTCATCAGCCTTTAAGAGAAACTCTCCTTTATTAAGACTAAACTGTTTTAATTTTCTGTAAAGTAAATTGGATTCATCTTCACTAAATGTATTGTTTGGAAATATTTCTTCTAGTATTGAAATCACGTATTTGACTTTTTTGTTCTTCAGTTAAAGGCTATTGATTAATATTTCATAACTCAAAATTCACCGCACAACCATAATCTTTGTCACATAACTATCCGGATCATCAAACAAACCCGTCGTCGTACTAAAGACTAAGTAGACACCTGTGCTTACTTTCTGCCCAAGAAAATCTCTACCATCCCACAAAGCTTGACCACCCAACGATTCTGTCTCAAACACCAATTTCCCATTCACATCCGTAATCTTCACATTGACATCATTCGCTAATCCACGAATGCCAATCGGCCCTTCATAATCTGGCGGTACAGGATTTGGAAATGAATACACCGACGAACTATGTGATCGACTGCCCACACTCGTGCTCGTCCGATACACCTGTAAGCCCTTATCAGTTCCAATCCACATATCTCCTGTTATGCCATTATACGCCAAGTCAATAATATTGTTATCAAACAAAGGACTATTGGATTCTAAAAATTGTAATTCCTGTTCGTCTCCAGATGGTGATTGCACAAAAATGCCTGCATTTGTGCCAAACCACTTACGATTCGCACCATCAACTTCGATCGTCTTGACGTCAACATCGGCCAATAAAAAAGCACCAATGCTATCCTGCAACACCTTAATCCGACGCCCTATACAGTCATCATCAAAGGGATCTCCACAATCGAAAATAACGGGACCCTCTCCAGTCCCCACCCAAACTGAGCCTTCTCGATCAACAGCAATATCATTGACAATATTAGTTGTCAATTCGCTATTACTAGGTGTGATAAATCGATATCGATCATCAGTTGGATCCTCAATGCGATCGCCGTGATCAAACACTAAGACACCACCACTAATTCCAAAGACGGGAAACCATTTATAATCATTTTGATCAATGGTGACATTTGATAAATTCGAGATGCCATCTGTATTAAAACTATGCCAATTGCCTTCAGGCGTCAGCACAGAAATAGGTTCAGGAGCAGCATAGTTAGCTACCCACAAATTATTATCCCGATCAAATGCCAGTGCTGAGATGCGTTCTCTAACTTCATCCCCAACAGCCCCTTGCAGCGACGAATTACTTTGATTGTAAATCGTAATCTCTTCTGTCTCTTCATTAAACTCAACCAGGCCAGCCCAATAGCTCCCCATATAGATCAAGTCCAAATCCGGGTGCGGCTCAACCCTAAAAAAATTCACAATGTCTCTATCTCTGAATAGCCTGTATTCATCTTGATTAATATTTGTCCAATCTGATTGTTCAAATACATAAACACCTTTTCTAGAAAAGCTATATTGAAAATTATCCGTCACGCCACCTGATGAAACATAGACCTTATTTCCTTTAAAGGAAATATCACTGACTTCCTCAGAGAAGGGAGAATCGGCCACAAATTGCTGACAGCCACCTTCATCAGATTCATGGTAGCGAATTAAGTCCCATTCATCTGCATACCACAGTCTGCCTTGTTCGTCTTCTACACCATAGCGTGTCAGATTAATACAACCGTCATTAATCGTTTTTTGTCCTCCTGCTTGATCAATCAACATGGTGTAGCTCCGATTGGATGTATTGCGCAACCCAACCACTAAATGTTCTCCTTCAGCAGACAGGTATTGGATATCAAAGCCATTATCTATATTAAGGATTTCACGAAATGGAGATTGGCCATCTGAAGCGTGGAGCACTCCATCAATCACAGCAAAGAGCTCGCCACCAAAGGATTCTAAACTGCTCACTTCATACACTTCGTCCAAACCAAGATTAGCACTTATAAATTCCCAATTATTAAAATCACCAGCAAACTCTCCTTGACTGATATCAAATCGGTAAAGACCATCATCTGTCCCAGCATAATACTGTGTACCCAGAGAGCTGATCGAATTAACTCTAAGTGCCCTTGTTGTAAACCCAAAATCAAGTGTCTGCAAACGCAACTCTACAATGCCAAAGCCAGTCGCAAGCAAGGCGCTCTCATGATCAACCATATGAATATCATAAACCAAGCGATCTCCAGACAACGCTTGGTTGGTCTTGATGTTGGGCAGATTAATGACACGATCACCTTTTATCACATCGAGATTACTGTTGTTATAGGCGACTAAGAGTTGGTCATTCGCCCGATCATATGCTGTACGAGTTATACCAATATCACTCAAGCCATCGACTTTAGTGATTGTATTTCTGGATAGGTCTTGCTTGTCTATCGTGAGCAGTGACCATTCTGTACTAAAGATCACTTTGTCTTGACTCTGCGTTACCCAGCGTGCTGATTGGTAGGGCAGATGTGCCGTCCAGCCACCGATTGGACTCGTGAATTGAGCGTAGGCCTGTAACGATAAAAGGCAAGTAAAAAGAAGTATTGAAAATGTACGAAACATGTCCAAGAGTAACAGATTTTAGTGCAGTTTCATTTTATAAATGGAGAAGTGATTTAAGAATGTAGGTTAAAATAGTTTGTATCTCTCCCTTTCTTCGGGAACAATCCTCTTATGTTGTAACACAGTTGGTTTGCTTGGCCTGAGAGTTGAGGCTCTTCACATATCATTTTGTCAGATTCAGAATTTTCAGGATTTTCAGATTTGAGGATTCTAAACGAATAAAATCTTATGATCCTTTAATTTTGCGAATCTGCCTGTTGGCAGACAGGTCCTGATTCAGACAATCTTTTTACATGACGCATGCATTTTAAAACACTACACTTCCAGTTGTACCGTCATCCTGAACTCGATTCAGGATCTCATCATGGCATGTAGCCTACGATTGTCGTACCAGATTACTGGTCTACTAGGCTCTTCACATATCAGATTCTGAATCAAGTTCAGAATGACGCGCACTTTTTTGAATTTGATAGGATCAGATGACGGTTCAAGCTTGGCCGGCTGCAGAGAGATTTGCGATGATTTTATTAAGGGCAATCTCAGAATCCGTAAGAAAGCAGATCAATTAGTAGTAGCTTTGCACCCGTATGAACCGAGGGATAGCTTTTATTCTTATTGCCACTTTCTCATTTGCCATTATGAACGTTTTGGCAAAGGTCTTATCTGATTTGCATCCGATGCAGATTGTCTTTTTTAGAGCAATCGGCACATTCGTATTTATTATGCCCTATATGCTTTACCATAACGTATCGATCATAGGCAAACATCCAAAACTGTTAGGCCTGCGAGCGATCACTGGCTTATTATCCCTTGCTACTTTCTTCATGGCGATTAAGATCATTCCTTTAGGATCAGCATTATCACTTAGATACATCGGGCCGATATTCGGAGCCATTCTCGCTTTCTATTTTCTTAGCGAGAAGGTAAATAAATGGCAGTGGCTGAGTTTTGCCATTGCCTTTTCTGGAGTGATTGTGTTAAAGGGCTTTGATTTGCGGGTGAGTTATGTAGGTCTATTTTTAGCCTTGACCTCTGCATTTTTTATTGGCTTTGTGTTTGTGCTTATCCGCTACCTAGCGACTCGAGAACACTATCTAACGATCATTAATTATTTTATGGGTGTTTCTATTCTGGCGAGTTTAGCATTCATTTCTCAATGGCGTATGCCGGTCCAGAATGAATGGTATGCAGCAATCCTAATTGGCATTTTCGGACTCATCGGCCAAATATTCATGACCCGTGCCTTTTCATTACAGGAAGCAACAGTGCTGGCTCCGTTTAAATATATGGAGATTGTCTATGCGCTGATTATGGGATTTATCTTTTTTGGAGAAGGCTATACCTTGTTATCCATGGTCGGTATTGCATTGATTATAGGCGGTATGATATGTAACGTAATTGCTAAGAGCAGGGGTCATTCTAAGCCGGCAACAGAGTCAGTCCTCCAAAAGAAAATGACTTGATCACCTTGCATATCGAATATGATTTTTCCCGCATTTAAAGATGACAAGCTTAGGATGCCATCAAATGAAGTATCCTGATGTAAGTTGGCTAAATCTCTATAGAGTATTGTCAGCTCTTTAATCCTTACATGACTCAATGTTGATTCATCAACGATGAAGTCATCTGGCAATGTTGAATTCGTATTTACGAGTTGATTTTTGCTGAGGCTATCAAACCATTTTTGATCCACCACAGAAACATTTGCTCCAGAATCGAGCAGCATTTTCATAGTCTGACCAGCGATGTTCATATTTACATATGCTTGGTTATGACTCCTGGTAATCTTTGATTTGGTAATGGAGTAATTCAATAAATCTGACCGATCTAAGTCAGGCTGCCCGGAGAAGAAAAAGACTTTACTGGCTTCATAGTCAATCATGATATTGTATTGACTGAAAAGCTGGGTACCGATCACACCATCGATATGTCGTTGCGTTACATCACTGATCGCTTTCATATCAAATTGTACAGCTTCTATCTGCCGTTCAGTAATGTTGCCAAATTGAAAATAGTCAACCTCAACTTCTTGTGCACCTGTTCTAAATTCAGATGAAATCAATTGGATATCATTCGATTGTACTTGCCCATGGATTGCCAAAAAGGAGCATCCAGTATCCAATATATAACTCCCCTTCTTGGAATCAATAGACGCCTCAATGATGATTAAGCCATTTGACAATTCGAAATCAATAGAGAAATTAGATTTGATAACATCACTCGCACTCAAAGTCTGTGCTGTGCAAATAATGACACACAAAATGCTATATATCAGTGTTTTATATGGAGAAAAGACCTTCAATTCACTAGTATTGATGAGTTAAACTAGTGATTTATTTACATTAAATCAACAATTAGGTAACATTAAGTTAACATTGGGGGTGTTTCGTTTGATGTTAGATGTGCTGTTAAAGCGGTGATTAATGGCTTCAAGGCTTCCAAATCACGATGTCTTTTAAAACTTCAACTCCATCCATAAGGGTCGATGATCTGAGATATAATATCTACAATATTTATGAAACTGTGTTTTACTTTTACTCCATAGATCAGGAAATAAAGGTGTATCGTAATCAAACACACCATCTGCTTTTATTTTATTTTTCAATCTAGGCACAAATGCGATTTGGTCATATTGTTTATCAGATTTCAAATTCGATCCTTGTCTTGTCGAATGCTCAGGAAGCGACAAACCTCTTTTGGTTAATGCATTATAAATCGGATCCCCTTTCTGAGCTTTTGGGATATTAAAATCACCTAAGGCAATTATATTTAGTGAAATCGAATGTTTGTCATCTCGACGGAGGTCAACATATCGTCCTATCGCATACGCTTCAAGCGCTCTTCTATTCATATGTCTCCAATGAGTCGAGCCATAATACAAATGTGTGTTTACAAGAATCAGGGATTCATTTTTAAATATAAATGATGAGATAAATGGATTTCGATCAAAACCAGTGAAGGTAGAGTTGACTCCATTTAATTTGATATGTCGGTGATCTTTTGATGGAATCGCTAACTCTCCAGTCATTTGATTAGGTCTCACTTTTTGAGAGTCATAGAAAAATGCCGCTCTTTCATCATTTCCTCCTTTATCATTAAAAATGAGTTGGTACTTAGATCCAATAAATGTTTCCAGATTGTACAATCCTGTTAAATCATCATACACTTCTTGTACTGCAATAATGTCAAACCAACTTAAAACTTCTGCAATTAACTTATAGTGATCTTCTTTTCTCTTGTGCAGTCCTAGATTTGCGATATTCCACGTCGCAATTAATAACGTGTCACTTGATTTATTAGGAATTTGTCTTTTAGATTTGTGTGCCTTAAGAATATCAATTTCAGAATCAAAATTAAAGTTGAAGGTGAAACGTGGCTTTTCAAAAGATACCATACTATTATATTTTGTTGCGTAATCAATTAAATAATGCTCACCGCTACCCATATTTCAATCTGCACTATTCTAAGTGGAGCACCTGATTCTATAGGTAGTGAGTTGAAAATCTAAAAGGTTACCTTGGACAACAAAGTATTTTATCCTATTTATAAAGGACACAAACCCGCATAGATGTATGACTTTAAATTTATCAATAACTCAAAGGCCAAGAGTGACATAAATGATTCGAGAATTAGAAGAAATAAACACATAAGGCACAAAAACTAAAAAGAGATAAGACACATAAGGAAGCTATACTCCTATGTGTCTTGAAAAAGAAACCAATAGCACCAATGTGTCTTATGTATTCTAATGAGACTCACACAATAAAAAGGCTGTCCTCCCACAGAAGAACAGCCTTTGATATATAATAAATCAGAATAAACTTTTTTGTTACAGCCTGTAGCTAAACCCTAGGCTATAAGACGTATGCGGCACGAATCGCTGATACACCTCATCCGGCGCATTAAACGCATTGTATACTAACTCTCTTTTGGATCCTAAAAGATTGGTAGCTGATAAACTAATTCGAGCTCGCTGATCTTCTCCAAACGATTTGGATGCCTTGACATTTAAGGTGTGAAATGGAGATTCAAAAACATCTGGATTTTCTCCAATTCCAACTATTGCCAATCGCTTGCCCTGGACATTATAACTTAGATTGGCTTCAATGCCTTTATCACGATCTGCAAAATTCAAATACGTATTAATGATATAAGGAGACTGCCCTTGCATCGATCTCGTCGCCTCTATAATCTCGCCGTCTCTTGCTGTTCTTACTTTAGATAAAAACTCGCCGCCTTCACTTTGATCCAAAGCCACTGTAGATTTGACAAGTGTCACATTGCTACCAATACTAAAAGGAGAAACATCCTTAGATCCAAAATTTAAATTTTTTCTTACTTCTAATTCAATCCCTGCTACAGTCGCATCTCCTACATTTCGTGGCGTGACACTATTCGGTGACTGTTCGCTAAAGGCAACTAACTCTATTGGATTCGTAAATGCTTTATAAAAACTACTCACTGCAAACATCTGCCCACCAGGTTTGTATAATTCCCATCTCAAATCAAAGTTGCTGATGTCTGTCGGGTTTAAATCTAAATTTCCTACAAAAATTCTATCTGACAAAGCATCAAAAATTTGTGCGATTGACAACTCTTTAAACGACGGTCTCGCGACTGTTCTTGAGAACGAACCTCTAAGATTCATATCTTCTGTTACACTATAAATCAAATTTAATGCTGGTAACACGTCAAGCTTATCAAGTACCTTCTTCTTATTAAAGATCACCGTTCCTAGATTATTTTGACCTGTGTAGATATGATCAAACTTTTCAACGCGCACGCCATATACCGCTTTTAATTTATCAGTCACTGGCAGTTCATTCATCACATATGCTGCAAACGTATTTTGTTGTGCATGATACGTATTCGCAGGCTCAAAATTACCTCTAACATACACACCTGTTTTTCCTTCAGGAGTCCACAGATTTTGTTCGAGTAAAATCTCATTTGGATCCCCTGTGAAATTTAATAGACTTGATCCAATTGCATCAAACTGATAATTTAAAATACCGTAATCTCTTTCTTTGAAGGAGTTACTAGCACCAAATTTGATTTTAGAATCTCGTCCTTTAAAGCTGATTTTTTTAGTGATGTCTATCTTTTCTGAATAATTAATCTCTTCAAGATTTCTCCAAAGTCTATTTGGAATTGCACCTTCACTTGGTTCGATATTATATTCACCATCATCTAATCTAAATTGAGCTAATCGGATGTCTTTGTCTTGAATTCGAGAATAGGTAGGAGACAATTTCCATTCCACATCTAAACCAGGACCCTCAAAAACATGCTTTCCTTTTAAGATCGCATTTGAAATATTACGCTGGCTATATTCTAGATTATCTCTAAGAATGGTGTTTGAATTATTTGCGATAGTTTCTTGTCTGAATATCCCTGCTTTGCTCTCTCCATTTTGTAAGTGGATGACATTCAAGCTAATCTTATGATTGTTGAATTTCACAGCTCCACCCAAAAGTCCACTCACTAAGACATTATTCGACGACAGTTCTCCACGTCTCGTTTTATTCGTCTCTAATGTAAATATCTCTGAAGCATCAGCTTTTATAAATTCATTGAACTCAGCATCATCATAATAGTCATTGCTGTTCTTATAATTCAATGCCATGTTGTATCCAAATGTCGCTTTGTCCTTGTTGATTTGGTTGCCATGAGAAAAACCAAAACTCATATCCATGGGTTGTGATTTTCGCTGAGCAGCCCAGTTATTATCAAAGCTTCTTGTGATATTTGTTAGCCTCTCTGATCTCTCACTCGTACCAGGGATGACTGCAAAAGACTGAAATGGTAGATTTCGAGTACCATCATCAAAGCCAAGAAAATCTGTCCCGCCACCTGAGTACGTCAATGCGCTCTTATTAAAATGCATATTAGGATTATAGCTTGTACCTAGTGAGATTGAGGTGCTCTTTTCTTCTGGAAAATCTTTTGTCACAATATCAACAACACCACCTGTGAAATCCGCAGGTAAATCAGGCGTAAAAGATTTTAGGACAATAATGTTATCAATTAAGTTCGTTGGAAAAATATCCATCTGAAGCGTATTACGATCTGGATCAAGTCCAGGTATATCCATCCCATTTAAAATCGACTTCGTATATCTATCTCCAAGTCCTCTTACAAATACATACTTGCCTCCTTGGACAGAGACACCTGTCACTCTCTTGATCGCTCCAGCTGCATCACTATCACCAATTTTACGAAATGTCTGCGATGAAATACCATCAAGTAAATTAGCAGACTTTTTCTGTATCGTTAGTATGGCTGCCTCTGTCGTCCTGATGCTTTTAGCCGTCACGACGATCTCATCCAAAACTTCTGATTCTTCTTTCATATTGATATCTAAAAGAGTTACTTCTCCTTCTATCACGGTGACATCAGAAACATTAAAATCTGCGTATCCTATGAATGAATACGTAATAGTATAAACTCCAGGATCCAATGACAGCGCATACGCGCCATCCAAATCTGAAGTTGTACCTGTGCTAGTCTCTTGGACAAATACAGTTGCGAATGGTACAGTCTCACCTGTGATATCATCGATGACTGTACCTCGAATGGTACCTTGACCGAAGATGTGAACCTGAATAAAGACACTAAATAAAATTAGTAGTACGGGTTTGATTATTGTTTGCATTTTTTTTATTTATTCTGATTAAAAATTGACGCAGAGTATATACCAAACGCACTTGAATTTAACCCATTTACTATTAGCTATTTTATCAATCTCTACGTTACAAAGCCTCGTAATAGCACCACTATTCCTACGTTTTGTGCCTTGATTTTGAAAAAATAGCCTGACATTAAACAGCTCAAACCCAAATCCGTTTGGTATATCAAGCTCTAAGTCAACGCTGTGTTTATTATTATTAAAAATCTAAAGCTCCTAATTGAGATGCCATCGTCCAGCCAAAGACTGAAGTGTCAGCTCCTTTCGTATTTGCTCCTATGGCAACTGTTGAATTGTCACTTGCAAACTGTGTATCAAAGGCCGCATCGTCGCCACCTTTATCGGCGCTCACATCCGATAGCGAAGTGCCATCAGCTAGTGAAAATTCGTTTCCTTTTATTTGAATTAAGCCACTCGTATAATTAGCAGAAACTGCTGCATCATCCAATTCTATGTCTGCTCCTGCTGGAAAATTAAACCAGTAAGAATCAAGAACATTCCCTTGAGCGACTGATCTAAAATCTGCAAATTCTGATGCAAGACCTTTGAGTGTCCCATTGATCATGGTGAAGCTGCCCTCAGTATTGACATCACCCTCTGGACCATCGATCTCCAAACCATGATCCGAATCAACTCCCGCTATGTAGATATAGTTATTAATTGTGCCAGCATATGCCTGATCGATATCATATGCATCATCTCCTTGTGCCCACACAAGAGCATTCGTGATATCTACCGTTCCACCAAAACATTCTATGCCATCATCTAGGTTAGCAACAACTTCAATATGCTCTATGATTGTACCTGACCCAACTCCACCAAGTGTCAATCCGTTAATCTCATTGCCTTCTCCAATTAAAGTCCCTGCATGTCTGATCGAGACATACCTAAGCACGCCACTATTATCTGTAGGATCATCTCCTCCATAGGTTCCAAAGCTGTCATCTGGTGGCAAGCCTTCGATCAATGCCTCAGCACCTGAACGTGAAGAAACTGGTGCTTTGCCTAGAATGATCAGTCCACCCCATTGGCCTCTTTGCGTCTCATCAAGATTTGTTCCCACCAATTGGCCCATCGTTATATTGTCATCTGAAGCAGTCATAATAATGGGCGCATCTGCCGTTCCTTCTGCCATGATTTTGCCCCCACGCTCTATGATTAAAGCTGAGGCTAAAGTGCCTGTCCCAGCTGCTCCTTTGATAATGGTGCCTGGCTCAATTGTCAAGGTGACTCCATCATTGACGACCACCTTACCAGCAATTGTATAGACTGTGTTAGCGGCCCATGTCTCATCTGCTGCTAGCCGGCCAGATTTTGTTTCTGCAAAACCTGAGGTTTGAATACATTCTTCATTCACACATGAAAACCCATCTGGACAAGTGCCTCCACACGGCAATCCGCTATCAGGGCTAATACAGGAACAATCAATTGTCAATATTTCACCAGCTGGGCAGGTAATGCCTGGGCAATCTGGTGGGTTTTGGGGGAAGCAAGTACAGTCAAGTCCTTGAATTTGGTCTGTTCCACAGCTCATATCACAGCTGTTTTCCGAATCACAACTAACAATGAGCATTGCTAGCATGAAGAGTGTCATAAAATAAGTAAGAAAATTTGTCATCGTATTAACAGGTATGTTATTTATTTGATGGTACAAATCTACGATCACAACATGTGCTAATTTTAAAGCCAGCATTATCTAATTGTTAACTAGGTTATCTAATTGTTAAGGGCGTGTGTCTTTAATGTAAAATGGGCTAAGAGTCCGCGTTGCACAAATAAAACCATCAATCTATGTATCTGATAATCAGCTTATTGTAATAATAATCACGAATTTATGATGTTAGCAATGTGATATACAATTTTTGATATCGATATAAAATTTTGAGAATTTTGCACTTTACTTCGCATAACAAGTGTGTGTCGATTTGTACAGCAAATTCTATACGTGTATCTACGTTCTTATTAGCCTGATTTCCTTATTTGTGGCGAATTCAGAAATCTACTGATGATACAAGAATTAGACTTTTAAATGTAAGTCAAGCCCTCTGTGAAATAGAGATAGAATATCTATATTGCTACAACTAATACCTTCTAATGAATCTGCGCTTAACCTTCCAATTCGTACTGCTTGGCCTTGTGTTCATTTCCTGTAATCAGAAACACAACTTTGATTGGGATACTATCGCTGGACAAGAAAAACTGAAAGAGGTCTTTGAGCATAAAGACAAACACGAACTCCAGATCAGATACACCCAAATAGATCGAGACGAAAACCAGATACCACTGTTCACGAGTTATGATTTTAATGTAGACAGCAATGCCTATTTTTATCCAGCCAGCACTGTGAAAATGCCAGTCGCCTTTTTAGCTATTCAGCGCATTAATGAAATAAGAGATAAAGGTGTCTCGATTTCAATTCACACCAGAATGCAACATGACAGTATCCGGTCGCCTCAAACTTCTGCACGAATCGACTCAACTTCAGCCTCGGGCTATCCATCGGTTGCGCATTATATTGACAAGATTTTTGTAGCCAGCGACAACGATGCCTACAATCGCTTATACGAATTTGTCGGACAAGACTACATCAACAAAGAACTTCAGAAAAGAGACGTGTTTAGTAACTCGAGAATTGTGACGCGCGTTGGTATCAGTGGTTTTAATAGCAAAGCCAATCGCTATACGAATCCAGTTACATTTATTAATGAAGATGGCAAACCCATATTACTGCAGCGCGAACGCATCGCGTCGGATACATATATCAAACCCATCTCCAAGGCCTTTAAGGGTAAGGGCTACTATGATGAAGCATTAGATTCTACTGTGATGAAAATGTTTAATATGTATGAAAAGAACTTTGTCAACATCCATGATTTAGAGGCATCACTACAGCGCGTCATGTTCCCAGAAGCCTTTCCAGAATCTGATCGCTTTGGGCTATTACCAAAGGACTATTCATTCCTATACCGAGCAATGGATCGATTCCCCAAAGACATGGATTACCTCAAAGACAATGCGGACATGAACTATGATAGCTATGTCAAATTTTTCATGTATGGAGACACGAAAGAAGACATCCCCGAACACATACACATCTTTAATAAGGTTGGGTTTGCTTACGGGACACTCACTGATTGTGCTTATATTTTTGATACAAAAAACAATGTTGAGTTTTTTCTCACAGCGACTTTACTCGTGAATGAAAATGAGATTTTTAATGATGGTCAGTACGAGTATGAAGATATTGGGATTCCCTTTTTAGCAGAGCTAGGGAGGCAGATATATCAATTGGAATTGGACCGAGAGCGTGAGCTTGTGCCTGACTTTAGGAAATTTGGGGTTAAGTAGTGAGGGGATGATCCTTCAATCATAGGTTAGAAACAATATGTTCTAAATAGGCGACAAGAAGCATTGAAAACACAACTGTTTGCACTAGTTCAAGCATATAATAGCAACTGAAATAGGCAAAAAGAATTGCTCTTTTTGCTATCTTACTATTGATTTTACAGTTTATATACCACAAAAAAGGGAAGTATTAGTCGATTATAATCGTTTGTATCCGTTTGTAGATGGAATAAACGGCAAGAAATGATGGAAAGCGGGGGGATATAAACAAGTTAGTGACAACTAGAAAATTGAAACAACTTATAATTATCATATTAGCATTAATCCTACAAAATGGTCTGAGTCAAAATATGGATACTATAGAATATCAAGGAGAAATATTAGAAGTACATAAAACATACCATGACAATGGTAAATTGAAGTGGGAATGGACACAAAAAAGAAATCAATTGCATGGATATCGAAAGGAATATTTCGAGTCAGGAAATAAGAGATTATATGGTGAATATAAAAATGGCAAGAGATACAAATTTCAAACTGTTTGGTT
Source organism: uncultured Saprospiraceae bacterium (assembly GCA_937959275.1). GTDB lineage: Bacteria > Bacteroidota > Bacteroidia > Chitinophagales > Saprospiraceae > CALFUK01. The sequence goes on from CALGLU010000039.1 coordinate 66,621, forward strand.
TGAAAATGGCGAGATAAAACAAGAAATAAAAGAATCTAAAAATCTATTAATCTCGTTGGAATATGATAAAGATGGAAACTTGATATGCCAATCTACAGTAAACCATGAACTAAAAGTTGTTGGAAAACTAAAGCGTTGGTACTCAAACGGAAATTTGCACCAAGAAATAAATTATAATCATCTAGGTAAACCAACTGGAATTAGTAAAGTATATCACATGAATGGTTCTTTGGCATTAGAAACAGAATACACAAATGATAAAACGAAATTTATTAATCAAATTAATGAAGAAGGAAATTATTCAATAAAGAATGGAAACGGCATGCTTTACAATTATAACTTAGACAAATCACTAGCATCAACCTGCGAAATTCAAAACGGTACACGGAATGGAAAAGAAACCTTATTTAAAGAAGGCCAAATACATTGTGAGTCAAACTATATAAATGGGAAGACAGAAGGTCCAACTTATTGGTATTATCCGAATGGAAAAATTAAAGAAATCATTCATATGCGAAATGGTATTATGGAAAAAGCTGAACGAAACTTCCCTATGTATGATAATCCAGTCATTTCAAAATCAATTTCAATTAAGCCAAGCGAAAGAAGATTGGAAAATAATGAAAAATTTATTCCAGGTGTCTATCCCGAATTAATGAATCTTGAAGACGTACTAAAAGCAATTGACTTAACACCAGATATTTACAACAACAAACCTCAAGATTTAATTATAACAGAAGTATATAGAGTAAATTTAAACAAGGAAGGAAAAGTAACAGAATTTACAAGATCAGTCGGTAGCGGTTATCCTGTGACAGAGAAAATTGAAAAATCGTTTAGCTTAATGCAATTTGACATGAAGAATCAATCAATTGAAGGAGTTATAAATCAAATTTGGATAACATTTAAAATAAAACAAATAGAGAAAGAATAGCTGTCACTAATCGAGTAGACGGACCCACCAGCGGTCGCTGATGGGTTGCGCCTCTCACACCACACGGACATACGGGTCTCGTATCCGGCGGTTCACTAAATCGAAAATTTGAATTTTGAGTAGTAATCGATCATGGAAACATAGCCTAGGCGTTTAAGT
>CALGLU010000040.1 GCA_937959275.1 uncultured Saprospiraceae bacterium
ATATTCACTATCTAAATCATAGATCGCATTAAATAGCTTCATCGCATAGTCACTCCTAGACTTATCACTGTCTTTGGCCTCAAAGAATTTACGCCGTGCATGTGCCAGACAACCCACTAATTGAATACCCTTTTCTGTATCTGCTATTTTATTATAAACTTGATTTGTTTACTCATTTATTTTTTGGAGTAAATTTAATAGTAGAAACTCGGAAATTTAACACGTGGTTGCTGGAACGCTTACTGATAAAATATAAGATAAGGAAATCTAGTCAAGCTAATCTTTCTACACCCGTATGTAATTGGATATAATTCAGGATGTTCCAAGGCTATCAGTAAATTCCGTTGAAGTTCTATGTAGAATCTTTTACTAAGAGAAGTAGAAACTTTGGCATACTATTCTAATACTTCGTCTAAGTCTTTTTCAGCAAGGGGATGAAATTTTAATAATAGTTTAGATGCCATGCTTTATTACCATTCGATCTAACACCTCTTTTCCGTCTACAAGATCAGTATTGTTATTTTTGACATCGTTGATTCTAATGTTTAATTCAGTTTTTGGCCTGTAGATATCAGATAATCATTAACGTTATTACTTTTAATAATAGCATCTAGGATTTCATCACGGTCAAGCCGAGAAAGTTTTTGAACAGCATCAAGGATTTGATCTTTTGTCATATTTCAATAATACAATTTATAGCTCCATGAAACAAATTTTGATTTACTATCTTGATTGTAATTATCCATTTTATAATTTGCAGACACAATGTTGGGAGTGTATATTGGAAAGAGTAATAAGGATGATTCGGATTTGAGGCAGTAATCCTAAGGTTCCAGAAAAGCAATTCTAACGACAACGAATAAAAGATATTAATTAAAAAAGAAATAGAACAACAACCCAATAAGTAATTAAAGATGAATGATGTTGGTTTTTATGAAACGGACTCAATAGAAAATGAAAATTCTATTCACCGTCTTATGTATGCCTTTGTTAGTAAGGGGAAAACGGATATTAATAAATTGATTGTCTACAGTAAAATTAGACATCAAATCAAAGTGCCGTCTGTTGGTTTTATGACTGTTTACAATTTGGGTTTTGGAGATCAAAAAGAGAACTCTTTTGAAATAGATCATTTTGCAAGATCAAATAATGGGAACATGATACAAGTTTACAATACGGTAATCAATACAGTACCTCTCTTTTTTGAATTACACCCCAATACCTGCTTATTCGTTACGGGTAGTGATCAGAAAAGGAAGAATATTTATAGTGGTTATGTTTCACGACATTTTGCAACTTTTTCTACTGAATACACGTTTTTCGGACAGGAACAGGGCGCAAAATTTGTACCTTTTGAGTGTAGAAAGCCCTATGAAGGCTTGCTATTTTACCCAAATAGACCTATAATGATACTATAATGGACCAAAAGAAGATCATAAAAGCTACAGTTAAGGACAAAGAACAGACTCAAAACTTATTGAATGAGATCAAGGACAAGCCTATCTTTCAAGAAAAAATAGAGGCAATTAATAAGCTATTCGAGAAGGCTTACATTGTAGAATAGAGTTTTAGTCGTTCAAAATAAGTAACACAGACAAGCCAATAACTACCCCATCAATTACACCCTCCAATCTCCGCTAAAAACGTAGCATTTAATTCGACCGTAAATCCCTCATTCAGCCCAATCGATTCTCCAGCTCTGAAGTGAACATCCGTAGTAGAAGCAACAAGTCCATCTGATGTGATATTGATCTGAGCTTGGTACACATCCTGCGAAATAGTATTTTGTAAAACCATATAGTCCAGGCAGAGACCATCAGAAAATTCATCAGCGCCAATGTCCATGCCTCCGCCCATCACTCGATTATCACAATCTATATCTGTCGTGACCTCAGGCAAAACTGTACCTGCGTCGACAATATTGCTCACCATACTTACAAGGTGATAATTGTAATTAGCAGCATCAACGAAAATACTATAATCGTTGATGGTATAATTAGTGCTTGTGGTTCCAGTAGATCCACTTGACCGATCAGATATACTTCCAGACACTAAGTTATTTATGATTTGCGCATTTGTTGTTGTTGGAAATCTGTACTCAATAGATCGAGGATAATTATCTGTCACAACAGTATTATTATAGACTTTAACATCAGGAGCAGATTCTAAACCAATGCCCACATCTCGATTCGTATGAACAAAATTATTCATGATCAATCCACCATCTGTGTGGCCACTTGCTAAATCGCTACCTAATCCATAACCGATACCTCTGTCACAATTAATAATGACATTCCCACTCGCAGTTGTCCTTCCCGATTCTCTCCAAAAGTGAATGGCATGTTCGGCTAAAGTCCCATCAGGGGATCGAATACCTTTGAAAACATTGTTATGGACAGTCCAATCAAGAGATCTGTGCGCATCTATTCCGCCAGTATAATATTGATATGCAATACCAGCTGTAAATTCAAATTCGCAACATAATACTTTACCTCTGTCAGCAAATAGCGCGCCACCAGCTGAGACTTTTAACATCTGTTCCTTGATGTCTACAAACCTGACATTCTGAACCGTAAAATCATCTGCGTCATTTGGATTACTATGTACCTGAATAGCGTGGTAAAAGACCTCTCCTATTGTCATATGTGCTGCAGTAAACCCATCAGCGGTTACATTAAAAATGTGAGTGACAGCATTGTTATTCCAACCTAAGCCCTTTATAATAACATCGTCTCTATTACCAGTCGAGCCCATGATGGTGAGGTTCTCCATATTCGCACTGATGAATCTTAAATTCGATTGAAGTTGATAAACGCCAGGTTCGATTAGAATCGTCATATTACCGTTTTGTATATCCGCTTGTTGTAAAGCATTATCGAGTTCAGCTACAGTTTGGACGGTGATTGTCGTATTCGCATTGTCTACAATATCTGGACAGAGACAAGTATTATTATTAACCGAAGGGCTCCCACTGCAACCACACAAACCATCTTCTATATCATTAACTGTAGCAGGATTATTATCATCACAGACAGTGCCTTGCGCGGGACAGTTATTCACTACATTACCAATCTTATAAGCAGCAACTGCAGGTACTCGATCATATGGACCAGTAGAGCCGCCATCATATATCGATAGATAGAGCATCCCGCTATTCTCATCAAACGCTCCTCCAACAATGGGATGAAATTCTGCTGTCTGCGTATATTGATCAGTCTGAAATGGTGCATTAAAAACACCATAATCATATGGCCTAACATCATGTGGACTGAGTGTGCCATTCTTGACCTGAAGTAAGTCATTGACATCCCACAGCCAATAGTAATTATAATTATCATTAGCATCATATGAACATGGGCCACCGCACGCAGAGCCATCTCCATTTATCTGAATTGGCTTATATCCAATCCCTGAGACATGCCCGCCTGAAGCTCCTATGGACAGATACGTCCTCGTGCCTGGTACAATAAAACCATAACTGGCTTGCGATTCTTCTGTCCATAAGTCATTTTGCCCTGCAATTACATTCGCACTGACTGCAGTATGTCCAGTACCTAAATTTCCATTGCTTTGGATGACGTTATAATTGGCATCCTCGTAACCAGTATAGTCTGCATACAGAGGATTACTTAAGGAGAAATCAAGTAATGAAACTGTAGGCACAATTCCAGCAGGTGTCCCACTAATATCTGAAGGATTAAAGGCAAAAGCGGTCAAGCCCATTGGTAAACGACTGTTGATAGAGTACCGACTCGAGTTACCCATAATGTAGCTAGTGCCAAGAAGTGCTTGCCACTCACTAGGCACAGCTGAGATCCAACCTGATGCATGTGCAGCTCCGTCTAGCGAATAATAACCTTGTATTGTGCTATTAGCAATCTGCGCAGCATTGTCCACAACTAGAGTCGTATGAGTATTGTCAGCAGCTGCGTCGTAGTAATCCAATCCATTCACAAAAAGCTTATCTCCAATCAATGTCATGCCTGTAATTCTATTGATAGATTGTGGATTTCCATCTGCTGTTCGGCTCAACACAGGTGTAAAATTTTGCAGTATAGTTGCGTCGTTTAAAACTGATGCATCTGTACTATTGACGAGCTGTGGCATGTCAAATTCCGCTACAACTCCATCAAGATTAAACCCTGACATAAAGAAAGAGGCATTCGTAGGATTATAGGCAATCGTACCAGATGAATAATTGGCACTTGATACGCCAAAATCATCTGATGGAAACTTAAATCCGCCCTCATATTCCAAGTCACTGATTTGCATCAAAGGCAAATTAGTTGGCTGCGCTAATGCAATCAAATTTGATATACATATAAACATGACCAAAAAGAAATGTTGAAAATTCATCCTAAGTTAAAATTAGACGTGTTAATAATGTGATATAGTTGGAGGGAAACTTAAATGCAACAATAGCTAGCTAAAATAATCTAACTTACTTATGGTAGCAAAGCAATGATACGTAAAACTTAAGAAATAAAATGTCTTTTAGAAATAGTAGTCTATTCTTGTTTGTCTATAACTTGCTGCCATGCGCTTTAAATTCCTAAGTGATTTCCGCGCTGCTGACACTTAGGCACCATAGGGCGAGCCTAGCACATTGAAATTTAATGCAATTTGTTATACGCACATTTAAGAATGGAATCATACATTTCACTATCTTAATTGCAAACTTATGATAAAGTTATAACTCAAGCTACGTATCTATTTTGTGCGCACCAGTCAATCAAGTGTTCACCATCAATATGAAAAATTCAGCCTCATGAATAAAAGATCATTTTTAAAACAACTTGCAGCTGCCGGGATGACATCCATCCCAGCTTTCAAACAACTACAAGACATTGTTTCTAGAGTTGAGCACATCGCTCCCACCGAGCTAGCCAAAGATGAAGACTTCTGGGCTCAAATCAGAAGTGGCTATCGACTCAAGCCCGATTATATCAATCTAGAAAATGGCTATTACTGCATCACACCACAAGAGACCCTTGAAAACTATTTGCATCATGTGCGCGAAGTCAATTATCAAGGTTCCTACTACATGAGGACTGTACAGTGGGACAATAAAAAGGCGGTCGCGAGTAGACTAGCAGAAATTGCTGATTGCTCACCGGAGGAACTTGTCATCACAAGAAACACAACTGAATCTTTGGACACCATCATAGCTGGCTATCCTTGGGAAGCGGGCGACGAAGCAGTGATGGCAGCACAGGATTATGGCGCCATGTTGAATCAGTTTAAGTTAGTCGCCAAGAGACACGGGATCGTCAATAAAATTGTATCCATCCCTAATCATCCAAGTTCGGATGAAGAAATCGTCAAGCTCTATGCAAGCCAGATCACCGATAAAACTAAACTCTTGATGGTCTGTCATATGATAAATATCACCGGACACATTCTACCGGTTAGAAAAATCTGTGACATGGCTCATGCGAAGGGTGTCAAGGTACTTGTGGATGGCGCGCATGCCTTTGCACATATTCAGTTTTCGATGAAAGAGCTGGACTGTGACTATTATGGGGCTAGCTTGCACAAATGGCTTAGCACGCCACTCGGTGCGGGGATGCTTTTTGTCAAAAAAGAAAATATTTCAGAGATATGGCCACTGTTTTCTGAATGGGGTGTTGATCAAAATGATATCAAAAAATTAAATCACACAGGTACGCATCCCGTCCATACAGACTTGGCGATTGATAATGCCATTGAATATTATCTCAGATTGGGACCCGAACGAAAAGAAGCACGGCTGCGCTATCTTCAAAATTATTGGATTGATCAAGTCAGAGACATTCCAGGTATCCGAGTCAATACACCAGTCGAAAAACATCGCTCTTGTGGGATTGGAAATGTTGGCCTTGAAAACATGTCACCAAAAGAGATGGCTGACACACTGCATAAGGAACATCGCATTTGGACTGTGGCAATTGATGGGCACGGTGTACATGGTTGTCGCATCACGCCGAATGTGTATACTTCGACGCGGGAGTTAGATGTTTTTGTGGAGGCTTTGAAGGAGATGAAGGGGTGAGTTGGTGATTCGTGAATTAGTGGATTTGTAAGTGGTGGATTGGTGGATTGGTGGATTGATTGGTGGATTGATTGATTGGTAAAGCCATACACGTAAAAGAAATTATTGGACTTTTGATGACATATTACAATAAACACAGAACAGACCACTAGCGAATCACCGACACCTCACCCTTAAATGTCGATACCATTCCATCCACATACTCCACCCGCGCCACATATACATACACCCCACTTTTGACTGGCTCCCCATCACTCAGGCCTGCCCATCCCGACTCGATCATTCGCTCATCCGTCTCCGGCCCATCATATATCAATTTGCCCCAACGATCATAAACAGATATTTGACTAGAAGCGACAGTCAAACTCCCACCAATATTAAAGACATCATTCACCCCATCACCATTCGGCGAAATAGCATTCGGTATAAAGACTTGCCTGTCGATTTCTGTTTTAATAAACACTGAATCAATCGCTACACAAAACAGCTCATTCATACTCTCAAAAAATATCCACTCATCATCAGTAGCGAGATAAGTCAACTCCAAATCTGTCCCAAGAGTCTCGCCTTCCTTAAACCATTCACTTTCTATCAACCGCTCCCCACGCACTTCTGCCTCCAGCACAACACTCGACCCATAACTCAAGACTAGCTCCTCATCTAAATTAATACGAGACAAATTTTCGGCAACCACTAAATCTAATAACACCAAACTATCGCATCCCATACTACTTTGCAAGTTATCTGTATACACACCCGCATCACTCAAACTAGTATTCGCGAATAACCGCACGTCACCCATACAAATCGTATCTTTTATTTCATTAAGTACCTTTGGTAAAACTATCAATTCAATTTCAGTAATAATAGAATCACAACCACTCATTAAGGATGGTGTCCGCTCAAAATAAATACCATCGGTACGCACCCATTCCCCCTCGATCAATATTGAATCTGAAGGACAGAGAACGATACTCGATCGCATCGTATCTGGAGGACCTATATCATAAGGATACCAGGATAACTCTTCTGTAACTGTCGTGACACATCCAAAATCATCTTCAAGAGTCAACTCTATCTGGTACTCTCCCCTAGTCACATACTCGTGCTCGAAGTCTTGCTCATCAGAACCACTGCCATCTCCCAAGTTCCAAGACAAGCTAACATCCTCTATATTATCTCCAAGTATTGAAAAAGAAACTGGCCCTGCCAGACAGGTATCATAAGTCATCTCAATAACAGCATCAATCTCTGGCAAGATTTGAATCATCAGATGAGCAGTATCTGGGCAAGCGATCCCTTCATTTAAAATCATCAATCCTGTGTATATCCCCGGTCCAGGAAAATCAATTTGATAATCTCTAAGCGTCGAGCCATTCTCCTGCACCAACAACTCGCCTATGTCTGTATAAAACTGCCAATTATAACTCTGAATAAAACGTTCATCACCACTCTCATTAGCAAACGTAAAGCTTGTATCATCGCAAGATTCAAAATAGGCAATAGAATCTAAGCTGGAGATCTGTGTATCATAGATATATTCGTCGGTATAAACCTTAGCAAATAAATTCTCTACACAATTCACAACATTAAACTCAAAATCTCTTCTTGTCCTAGAAAGCAAAATGCCATTTCGATATTCCTCCACACAAACAGCAACAACATAAGAACCAGTTAAGGCTGGCACCCCACTAATTGTCCCTGTTTGATTATCAATAGATATCAGTGGATTGCCAAGCGGATTTGCTGCATCATACTCATCAAAATACGTCACTTCAACATAAGGAGGTGAGCATAATTCTGGATCTGGATCTTGGCTCCCACAACTCCCCGGACCACTATCTTCAATACCACTGTACAAAGGCGAACAAAACGAATACACAATCTCATCTCCGTCCGCATCTTGCACCGCATTGGTCACATTAATATCATAACCCGCACAAATAAAGATTGGTGGTAGATCAGTAAAGGCTGGGCTACTATTCCCATTCTGCAATGCCTCAGGTGTAATCAGAATATCATAAATAGAACCAATAACGCCACCTCCAATAATATTATTAATGGTGAAATTGCGAAAGCCCTTTTGATAAACGATTAAATAGTCTGTTTGACCTAACTCGAGGCTAACGCTAAATGTATAATTCGCTGTTTGCAATCGCTCTTCATTAAGGCTCCGCAGCCTGCATGGGTCACTGCCTCTAGACACTTCTTGTACAGCAGATATAGGCACCTCTCGCACCACTTGATAAGAGCTCCAAACACCAGAGGACTTTTGCACAAATACACCAAAATCAGCAAAGTCATCATAAGCGATTCCCTTCGGATCTCTGTATAACTTAAGGGTGACTTCATAATTAACAACTGTTCTGTCCTGATTATAACTCAAAAATTGGTAAGACATTTCGCCGCCAACAAGATGAGAGCAAATAGCTATCTCACAAGTCAGAAAAAAACATAAACATGTAAATAAAAGTAGTTGTGCAGCTCGACGCATTATAGACCTGGTTAAGGCTTTGTAAATGTTAAAAATGAAGGACTATAATTATGTGAGTAAGGTAAGAAAATATATTAGTAAAATTCTACATATCATGCCATTTGTCAACCCTGCGTATTGACTTCAATTGTATCTCAATCATATGTGTATACATTTATAAACAATACCCCTAATTTCAGGGGTGATTGGATTCCTTTGGATATGTATCTTTAATAAAAAGAAAATCACCTTAAAGAACTAAAATTTCTAAGACGCATGTTTGACACCGAACAAAAGGAACTTTCATTTTACAGACAGCTATTCAGTAAAATGAATGCCGCAATCTACATTACAAACTTAGATCCCTTTAGCCTTAAGTGGGTCACAAATAATAAATTATTAAATTCTGTACTCGGCCTAAACCAACAGCAAGTGCTTGACCAAGGAGATTTTATTGCCTCTCGTGTTTTAAAAAATCCTGATTTCGAAGAATCAATTAATACTGCTGTCGAAGCGTTTAGTAAAAATCCTGATTCTACATGGACAGGTGCCTATCGAATCAAGAAAGAAAATTCATCCGAATATTCATGGGTGATGTATAGCACTGCAACATTCGAAAAAGATGATCAAGGCAATCCAAAGACTGGAGTTGTTGTTGCCTTTGGCTTAAACGAATTTAATACACCTGGAGCCATGCAAGACTTTATCGCACACCTTAAAAGTAGAATTTTCGCAACACAGCGAACATCTTTAACTGCTCAACAACGTATTGTGATGTCCAAAATATTAGACAATAAAACAAGTGCTCAAATTGCTAAAGAATTATCCTTATCAAAATATACCATCGACGACCATCGTAAAGCGATTTATAAAAAACTTGGGTGTAAGAATAAATCAGAGCTATTTCAATATGCACAGAAAATTGGGTTTCAAGACAGCAAGACTTGACCATCTACTTTATTTATTAACTGCATACTGATTTCAGGACTTCTTGACCTTCCGACGTTTCTTCTCTTTGTTACTAAATATTTTTTTTGTAAAATTATTTTCTAGACAAGTCAGTCACTCACACCCCTTTTGAAAGGGGTATTTTATACTCAATTAATTTTTTACTTTTAAACGCTTCTAACTGGGTTACTTCCTTCTGATTTCTAACATACATGGTAGATGTATCACCAGTTCCTAGGAATTTTAAAACAATTCAAATCATGAAACACCTTAAACACATCACTTTATTGTGCCTTCTTAAGAATAGCTTTCAATACAGTCAGTCACAAGTTACACAGAATAGTTATTAATGAATTAACTGGGTTACTTAAAACTCATATAGACATATAGAGAGAATAATCCAACAATTTAATTTTAAAAAACAAAACATGAATCAGCTTAAGTATACTACGTCTTTATACATTTATATTTTTTGTAACACTATTCTTTTTGGATATTCTGATACAAACAATATCATTATTGGTGATGAAATAAGCAATGGTATACCAACTGAAACGATTGTATTTACATGTCAGGACGGTATACAAAATGGCGATGAAACAGGAATTGATTGTGGCGGTGCAATCTGTCCGCCATGTAATGGAAATGGCGCATGCGGATCAGCTGTGGAGTTTCCCATGGTCAGTGCGGCATTGGAATGCCATCCTAGTTTAGGTGTTTTATTTAATCTTTACTATGAAGGTGGTGGTGTTAGCGGCTATCAATTTACTAAGAATGTTGATGGAATTTTAGGTCAGTTTACTCTTTCTGATCCTTTGCCAAATATTGGAGATCAATTAAGTGGTGTTGTATTAGGTTTTGGTGGACTTTATGGTACCCAAGGTTATTCGTTTAATGTTGAGACATTTGGTTGTGACCCAAATCAAATTCTATTTAGTGAAACCATTCAATCGATTGATTGTCCCTCACCTTGTAATAGCAATGTGTCTTGTGGGTCTGCTGCAGAATTTCCTATGATTAGCACTTCTCTTACTTGTGATCCAAACGAGGGCCCAATCCTTACGTTTTTCTATGAAGGCGGGGGAGTTGGCGGCTATCAATTCACAGTAGATACAGACGGCATTCTTAGTCAGTTTACGCTCAGCTGTCCATTGCCAAATATTGGAGATCAACTATTTGGAATCGTATATAATCATCCCTCACAATTTGGTATTCCAGGGAACACCTTTGAAATTTCTGTTACTGGATGTGACCCCAATATTATATTATACACTGAGTTTGTCCAATCGATTAATTGCTTACCTGCATGTAATGATCCTTCTGATTACATTGCTTTGCGCGCACTGTATTTAAGTACAGATGGTGACAATTGGTCGGATAATAGTGGCTGGCCTGACGCGAATTTCTTTAATGCTAATCCAACGATTCCTTCAGGAGTGAACATGTCCTATTGGAATGGATTGACTTGCCAAGACGGCCGGATTAATAACTTACAGATACCGAATAATAATTTAAATGGCTTTATTCCAACTGAAATAGGGCTATTATCAGAACTTGAGAATTTGATTTTAGGAAGTAATAATCTATCAGGACCAATTCCAATTGAATTATGGGATCTAACAAAATTGTACCACTTAGAACTAGACAATGGGTCACTGACTGGCCAACTACCTTCTGAAATAGGAAACCTCAGTAAGCTAAGCGTCCTCCTTTTAGACAATAACAATCTAAGTGGATCATTGCCAATTGAAATGAAAGCGTTAATAAACATGCGTTGGATTACGCTTAATGACAACTCATTTTCTGGCACGATCGATGATGATTTTTTTGATAATTGGGAACAAGTCCATGACATAAGATTTCAGAGCAATCAATTTTCTGGAGACCTGCCAAACTCTTTAGGCAATCGGACTTCACTACGGGTCGCACTGTTTGGAAACAATCAATTCACAGGTTGCTTCCCCTACAACTATAAAAACCTTTGTACGAATAAGGACAACTTTCCAAATGCAGGTTTTGATTTTTCTGGGAATGTAGCTTTGGGAACGAATGATGGAGATTTCGATGCATTTTGTAGTACGGAAGCAGGACTATGTGCAACAACAATCGATTGTCATTGGATAGAGCTAACAATAAATACTGGCAACAGCCCTTTATTTTTTAACTATAATCTGACACCCTTTGACTACAATTGCAATGGCGGCACACGACACACAGGGGAATATTATCTAAATACAGAACTTCCGAACACAAGTTTGTCTTACGTTCATGAATTAGAAGAAAGCTGGTATGGAATGAACATCCAAAATGAATTATATGATGGCTCAGACCTAACTCAAACCATAGAAGTTAAAGACCTTAATTCGGGTGCTGTCATCGTACCTCAAACTCCAATCGAGTATTATTTTGGATCTGATGTTTTCCCTGTTTGTAATCCACAAATCATCAATCAAAATTTGACAGTGACAAACAACAATGACAGCGGACCAGGTTCACTTAGACAAGCCATCACAGATGCGAATTGCACATATGGCAAAGACGACATCACTATACTAACTACTGGTACAATTAATTTGACCTCATGCAATCTTGACAACCCGAATGGTTGCTTCATCATCTTACCAGATATTACAGATGATGTCTGTATAACTGGTAACGGGATCACTCTAACTTCAAATACAACGGGACGACTTTTTTACAATCGTTCAAATCTCACCATTAAGGATATGACCATTGATAATATTAATTACAGCACTTTCCAAGGTGGTACTGGCGGTGCTATTTGGAATGGTGGAAGCCTCGACCTTCAGAATGTTACGATCAGCAACACACATACTTCAGGAGCTGGGGCGATTTATAGTTACGGAGATGTAGACATAGAGAATTGTACCTTTTCAAATAATAGTGCAGGTGACAGTGGTGGCGCAATATTTATTAATACTGGAACATGTCATATTAATCATGCTACATTTTCTGACAACAGTGCTCCAGAAGGAGGGGCGATTTATATCTGGGATAATGGAACAATTGATCTGGAGAACAGCATCGTAGCAAACAGTGTCGGAGACGGCGATATACATTCAACATCGACTCAAGGAATAAATGATATAAATCTCGTGGAATCTTGTGTAGGCAATTGTCCTACATTCCTAATTACAGCAGATCCCCAGCTTGGTCCTCTTCAGGATAATGGTGGTGTAACCTACACACATGCCTTGCAAGCTGGGACTCCAGGATCTGTTGTCACGAGAACCATTCTATTAGCCAATTTAGCAGGATTTGCGACTGAGATAATTAGCTATACACCAAATGGTTGTGGAGCCGTGACTGTATCAGTCGATCCTAGCATTATACAATATCCATGTAATCTCGGTGATGATGGCATAATTGGCACTGCTGATGATGGGATATGTAACGCAGGATGCTCTTATGCAGATGATGGGAATGGGTCAGTCACCATTAGCTTACTTCCTAGTGGAGGTGATCCTAATGGTAATGAAATTCCTCAATCTGCAGTATGTATGATAACTGTTAACGTTGCGCAATGCAATAATTCAAGTCCGGCAATAGATGCTCTTGCTGTGGGTTCTGTTTTATTAGACCAGCGAGGCTATGACATATTTAATGGAGAAAAAGATTTGGGTGCATATGAATTTGGCGGAGTTGATGCGGATGGCTGTGACCTTGTAGAGTTTGAAGGAACAGATATTATGGGGAACACTGAAGAATCAATGGCACATCTTATGGTTGGCGGAGATAATACGATAGATATGAATGCGGATGTTTTGTATCAGGCAGGTGAATTGATTGATCTCAAACCTGGATTTGAAGTGGTGCAAGGCAGTGTGTTTGAGGCACAGATAGGTCCTTGTACTGGACCTTCATTTTTACCTGTTTTAAGCCCAGCGACAGGCAGAATATGGATGGATCGAAATTTGGGAGCGTCACAAGTAGCTACGAGTAGTACGGATATTGATTCCTATGGTGATTATTATCAATGGGGAAGAGACATGGATGGGCATCAAGATAAAAATTCAAACACAACATCAACTCTGTCTGTTACCGATGACCCTGGACATGGTGATTACATTATTGGTGATACAGAGTGGCGTATTCCATTTAATCCCAATGTATGGCAGGGTGCCAATGGCATAAACAACCCATGTCCAAGTGGCTATAGAATACCCACGAAAGATGAGTTTGAAGCGGAACTTCAAAGTTGGACTAGCACCGATGCGGCCGGAGCGATGGCTTCTCCACTTAAACTTCCCTTAGCTGGCTATCGAAGTTGGACAGATGGTGACGGTATAACTCTAGCTAATTGGCGTGGAAATTACTGGGCTAATACATCTTTTTCTAGTGTTGGGTCCAATTCAATGGATTATCTCAGTATTAGCGTAGATAATGCAGCACTAACCTCAAATGCTGCATCAGGTGAGGGTCAATCTATAAGATGTATAAAGGACTGATAGAATATTGTACACTACTGTTTAAATGTAAAGAAGCACATGAGACCCGCATTGTCATAAATATGGCCAGATTTACCTTAATGGATAATAATTTTCACCTCTTAGTTGCTCAACCAGATATCTAGAAAAATGTATTCTCCTTTCCTAAATATTTTATAGCTCTTGAATTATTTACTGCCATTAGCATCTCAAATAGTCATCGTTTCTCAAAAAAGACAAAGGCAACTAGAGGCTCAAACACTAATGTATTATAGTATAATGACGAGATGTTAATTATTGTATAAACTCCTTTTCTTACTTCATTATTCAAATACTCAACCGTCATAAGAGAAACACAATACTATGAAACAGATACTAATTTTACTAGCATTATTAGCAACAACTCCAGAATTGATTTTCAGCCAAAGTCATAAAGCATCCAAAACGGAAAAGAAACTTGAGAAAGAGAGCGCTAAAGCTGACAAAGAAATCGAAAGAGAAATAGCAAAGGTTGAACGAGAAGTCCAGAAAAATGAAAGAAAGGCTGACAGAGAGGCTAAAAAAATACAAGATGAGGCAGACAAAGCTGAAAAGAAAATAGAAAAGAAAGATGAAGAAAATGAATTGAGCAAAGCTGAAAAGGAAGCTAGAAAAACTGATCGAGATGCTGAAAAAGAGGCTAGAAAAGCTCAACAAAAAGCTGAAAAAACGCGAAAGAAAGCTGAAAAGAAAGAAAAAAAAGCTCAACGCAAAGCAGCAAGAGCACAGAAAAAAATAGACAGGAAAGAAAGGAAAAGACTTAAGAAATTAGAAAAGGAACGAAAAAAAGCAGAAAAATAGTCAGCTAAACCTAAATAAGATTATACTGACAATGAATGGGAATTGCACTGCAAGATCGCATTCTTATTTTTTAGCAAAATTGAATCGACTAAGTATTTAGTGAATTAAAACAGAATTAAGTCTCATTCCCACCAGAATGGAAATAACTTAGAATTAAGCTGGCACTAAAATGTAAACAACCTAGAATAGTGGAATAAGACCAAATAGCCACATATATTTAATTCACAAACTGAACTATGACTGTAATCACTCAAAATAAGGCCGTTCAGAAGCTGAGAAATCAGATACCCCAGCAAATAAAAGCATTAATGGCCACACTTGAAGACGGCTCACTTATATGCGTAAGACAAACTGATACAACCAATTATATAATAGATAATAAAAATAGGGTTTTTACAAGCCGACTAGGGGAAAACCCTAATATGTTAAAAAGTCTTAATGTACTACTTTGGACACAGGGAATGAATACTAAGGTATTCTACGAAACGAGACATATTCATATCGTTTATTCATCTCATCTACAGCTCCAAAAAAAAATGGTAGCTTAAGTTGTAAGTAAAACAAAACGCATTGAAAACAAAAGCAATTGAAATACATTTTTTGGAAGATTTATAAAGTATAAATTTTCAAAACTCAGATTAACACCTACTTCCCTTCCAAATGTCAATCTGATTCTATTTATCATCACCTCAAAGAAATTAACATGAATCATGACTACTTGTCAGTACTGGTCACTGAATTGCGATGCCATAAACGAATTAAATGCGAACCCCAACTCGCTTGTGAACATTGGAATAAAAGCTCATACGAATTGTGCACTAAAATTATAAGTGAGACATTACTCAATTCATTTAGCGACGAGGACATGTTTAAATATGGCACATCTATTTCTTACAAGACACTTCAATCAATCTTTAGAAAAGAGTATAAACTTAAATATCCAATAGACCCAAGATCTTTGAGTACGCTTACTAAAATCGTTCGCTTTTTGGGATATAATTCTTGGGCAGGCTTCATATCTGAAACCAATAAATCATCTGAACAAAATGATACGGTACATAATGAAGAATCTCAGCTTATTAATTTTGTTAAGTCTGCAGTCAATAATTCATTTGAAGCCATATCAGAATTAACAACAACAGCGCTCGAATCCTATTATGACAACCAGTACTCAGCATTCAAAGTACTAAACGAAATTATTAGTCACAATAAGGATCAGAAAAATATTATTAATAACCCGGCAAACCCATCCACAGTAGAAATACTAGATATCGAAATCGAAAATATAGGTGAAAACTCAGCTCGCGTAAAAACAAAAGAATATTGGCTACTTTGCTGGTGGAATAAAGAGCAGCAAAAATACACTACCAGATTGAAAGATATCAACGATCATATTTACACCGTCATCAAAGACAAAAAAGACTGGAGAATATTGAATGATGCAACAATGAGTGATAAATATGAGCTCCAAGTATCTAAGGGAAATTCTGCAAATTCACAATAAGAAAAAACCATCAAATATCCTATAACTATTTGATACTTCTATGTTACATGCATTAGCTTTTGCTTCCAAATTTTTTATATCCACTAAATTAAGGAATCACAAGGTTTCTGCTTTGTGTGCAGATGCGAGACCATTCGTTCGATGAAGGAAGAAATGATCACGATTCCCGCAGCAAATACTTGATCACTGCTTCACAGGAGTAAAAGTTTCCTTTTTCTGAAGGGGTGCCATCCAGTTGCAAGGCGAGGTGGTCAGACAAGTAAGCCATAACCTCACTAATAAATAGTATAAGTAATATTTACAAGGTTTCGTTAAGTCTTTCTATCTGAGCATTATATACAAGATCGCTATCGAGACAATTAAGATGACTTGGCTTCTTTGTCCAAGCTATCAATTCAGAGATAAGTTGTTTGTTGTCTTTACTGCCATTTATTTTCTCAATTAAAAGAGCATATTCTGCTTGCAGATTTTCACAAGCATTTGTTATCGCCGTACCCTCACTAAGATTAGCTTCGCCAAAAATAGTAGGTTCTTCAGTGTTTGCATTTTGAGGACTTACAATATTCTCCTCTTCACCTTTCGGCTCAATAATAGTACTATTATGGCATGCACAAAACAAACAAGACATGACGGCAAAACTTAAGTATACATAATTTGATCTCATAATAAATTATCGTTTATAAATTAAATCACCTGGCGTCTTATTTAGCATAAACCGTAAAATCTTACTGCAAAAGAAAAATATAGACACAAAAGAAGCAACCCAAGAAAAAAGAATGACAGATGAGTAGACTGATATAATATCCAAGGATAATCTATCAGTAATGACTTGAAATATATAGAGTGTAACAAGTGCAATTACACTAGAATATAAAAATAATTTACCGCAGATCACTGAATATGATCTGATTATCTTTTCATTCGGTAAGCCAAATGCCTTTAAGGTGCCTATGCTCTTCCGTATTCTAGTAATATGACTTTCCAAAATATGATATAAGAACAACATAATAGATGACAAACTAAGAATAACAATAATGATTGAAGTCGACATAGCCATCTTAGCTACTTTAACAAAGTTTTGTTTAGACTTGACATCATGCAACGAAATTAGAAAGCCATGTTTTTTTTCTAAATAATCCTGTAACTCCCCTACTTTTTCCAAGGAGTTAAAATTAAATGTCAAATAATATGGATCTTCTATTTTACATGCTTTGTGGGAGTTACATTCAAAATCAGTAACCGGCAAAACCTGCTTTCGCTTCGCAAATTTATACACCTCATCCTGATCATAAAATGTATCAAGACTCATCGTGAGCCAGTTGTAGTAAAATTCATTAATCTTTTTACGTTTTATATCAGAATAGACAACATTAGCACCACTGGCCTCTTCGAAGTCCTTTATAAATCCCTCGACCTCAATAGAATCTCTTAATAAAGTTTTGACATTATTCGTATTAGTAGTTGGCCTTAATTTATGATTAGCGCATTGCAGCTGAAGTATACCCATCATATGCTCAGAGACAAGCACATCACAATTATCTGGCAGCTGATCTGCAGATCCAATGATAGGTAAGTAAGTATACTTATCATCAAGAATGGAAACAAACAAGTTATCTTTTCTTCGTTTATCAGTTCCATATATATTTGGATTAATAATGACCCAACATTCATTTTCAAGTTCAGCCTGACTAACCTGAATCTTGTTCTCCTCCATTATTCTTTCAAGAAGTTTAGAATTCGTGTCTATAGATCTGATGCGTAGTTTCCCAAGTGACTGTTTAGTAATTTCATTGATTGCTTCGATATGTTGGATATTATAATAGGTCACTGTGTCCAACAAGTACTCTTCTCGCAATGACTCTCCTTCAAACGAGCTAATGATTTGTTCAGCCTCTAATACTTTATGGTTAGGGATATCCAATGACACCCAATTCGTATATGGATTTTCCATTTCTACCCTCAGATTATCTATATAATTCTGAAGGAAGCTTAATGCAAAATAGCCTACCAATAAAATAGATGTTAATATCAAGAGATTATATTTTCTAACTCCTAATAACTTCTTGAACTCTTGTTTGTAAAACAGTTGATCAAAATAATTTCTCCTTCTTTTCTCTTCCATTTGTCTACTTTAATGAGCGACCAGCATCTTATCTACATCTTGTGCCCAGCGATGGGATGTAAAATCTAATAGCTCCCCTGAATTCGCAATTCCTTCATTTTCATGAATTACATAAATGAAATCTGCATATTTATTAGCTAGCGCTATATCGTGCGAAACAATAATTGCAGACTTATTCGTTTCTACAATATTTTGTTGAAGCGTGTTGAATAATTTATCGCCAGTTTCAGCATCAAGATTTCCGGTTGGCTCATCTGCTATTAGGAGCTTATAGTTACCAACTATGGCTCTGATAAAAGCAACCCTCTGACGTTGCCCTCCTGATAAATGCGTGACATTTTTATCGAATGTATCAGATGGCAGTTCAAATTCCTGAATCAGCTTCGTAATGATGTCTTTTGACTCAATTAAACTGACACCAGACATCAATAATGGAAATGCCATATTCTCCCCTGCGCTATAATAATCCAGAAGATTGGGAGATTGGAATAAAAAAGAAAAATACTTCTCTCTAATTTTTGCAAGGACTTTACTTGGATATTCCCAAAGCGTATACAGATCATGAAATGTGCCTTCAATATTCAGCTTACAATCAGAGTCAGGATGAACCGTATCATTCATAAGTCCGAGAGCTTCTATCAGCGTACTCTTACCCACACCAGATTTGCCTAGAATAAAATAAATTTTACCTTCCTCTATCACCAGATTATTAATATGAATAAGTTCTCCAGACCCATCATACGAGCATCTCAAATTCTGTATATCGTATAGTATCAAAAACTATTTATTTAGAAATTAATAAATCATCTAAAGGAATCCAGAAGTACGTATTCTCTTCATACAATTCAGAATTGGGAGATAGTTTTCCTGCATTGTAGGAAAACTCATGCTTTAGCCCTTCACCTTTAATTTTATTTAATTTGATCAATGATCTAGAGAAGTTTTGATATATCTTTTGCAGATTATCTCTGTCCAAGTTATAAATCTCACCAATTCTAAAATCCAATTCAGATTTAATATTATACCCTTGGTCAGCAATACCCTGAAGCAAATAATCCAAATATCCAATCGTCTTATTTTTAATATCCAAATCAGAAAGATCATCTCCGGATAATTTTTTCACCAACTCTAAGATATTAGTATATAAGGCTTCTCTTTGTTTATCAACAGACATCGTTGCCGCTTCGTCCAATCGCTTAATCGTATTGATATATTCCAACAAGTCTTTTTGTGGCATAAACGCCACATACTTAAAAGCAGGGTATTCTGCATTATCACCATATGAAATAGGAAAATAAACCTCATGAAATAGCTTTATTTGTTCATTCACTACCTTCTTAATATCCACTTTATCAATCTCAGGATTATCCTTCATATAATCCATGATGATATTGGCGACATTTGGATTCCATGTACCAGAACTTACATCTTGTTTACTAAAAATTAAACCATTGCCTTCTCCAATAATTGAGGTGATTGAATTATGGGTCTGACTTGCCACTTGATGTACCAAAGACACATGCTTTTGGATAAAATCCATGACGTGAGTAGGAGATAAAGTCATAGAAACTGTACTCGGATATAGTAAGGCCGACTGTACGATTCCGTGACTCAATGAAATTTCGCCACTACCGTCCAAACTTGGCATTGATGGATTAGGAATGTCGAAGTGTTCAAATTCATCTTTAATTTTACTATAGTCTTTAAAAGAGTCATTTGCAGAATTCAACATGATTGAGCGCATATCAGCGGTTAACTTCTTAACACTTTGGTTTAATGATATACTTGGCTGTATTAAAAATGTATTCAATTCAAACGCTGACATTTTAGAAGACAAGCTTGCCTCAGACACACTAAATTCATTTGTTTCATCATCTATTTGAAGTAACCGGGGCTTATCATGAGAAAAATCTCTATTCTCTGCCATGACTAATAATATATTGGAGCTATTCTCACCAAATCCTGCCATCTGACAGCTTTTGTCCAAAGCATAATACAGATTCGTCCAACTATCTTCATTTGATAAATGCTCCTCAATGTCCCAATTGTCTAAATAATTAATTGTCGAACGCTTATCTCCTGATAACTCTTTAAACTGAAATGATTTATCCTTTTTAATATTAAAATCATCATATATCCCAATACCAATTTTAATATTAGCATCTGTCAACTCATAATCAATATCCTTTATGAATTGCTTAATGCTCTCCTTATACTCCCCAATTAATTTAGAATTTTCAAGTAAAAAGAAAATGTTGATATTATCACGCTTTTGTCGAGTTCGATTTGTAATACTATGAAGACTCGCATAAACAAATTCACTGGATATAGGCCCTATGAAGTCTTGATCTTCTTTCAATATCGAATTCAAACCTGCATCAATCACTTCAGTTTGCACTTCCCCAACTGCGGCACTATGAAAAACATTATCATCCTTTTCAATTACAGGATACCTTAACACCATTCCTTTATGCCTTCTTGGATTCGAATTAGACATTTTATATCCTGGAATATTGACAGGGTCATTTTCCATAATCGTTGGTGGGTTTCCACCTTGATATGCCATCTGTGCATCTTCTAGACTACGGTACGCCTTTATCTGACTCGCTGGACTAGCTTTTCGTTCTTCATAAGCCAACTCATCAAAATTGGGCTCTAAGGCCAAACGTGTTTTCCACAAATGAATTTTATCTTTATCTACCCAACCAATAATATCTTCTTGGGATAGCGTCCGATTAATCACTAATTCCTTAGATATTAAATAGCGATCTTTAGATGCCTTGAGAATGAAAAAATAATTATAAAGATTAATATTATCGATAGCAAAATCAGAATCCGGATGGTCATATATCTTAGCTATTTGTCTTGTTTTAGAATTCTTGACTTTTTCATAGTTTTTAAGTTTATTCAAAGTCAGACCCTTCACATGAATACCATTATTTTCATTTTGAAGAGCCGTATTCCACAACAATAAGTGTTCACAGCTAATCCAGCCATAATCTTTAAACCCAGCAAGTTTTCTATTATTCTGTGTTATCCCGCTGGCCAATCTTACCCAGTGATCTTTCTTATCGATCACATAATAGTATTGTTTATAGTCAAGCTTTGTTTTGACCTTACTATTCTTTGATGGTTGAATATGGGTCGTATTTTCTTCTCTATCAGAAAACACTATCCATTCTTGCTTTAGCAATCTTGAGCTAAGTCCTTCTGATATATATTGTATCATTTTCGAATCATCTTCAAAATATTTTGGATGAGAAAAAAAACTAGGCAAGGAGTGTACTCTTTGCGAAAATCCAACTACAGTGAAAAGACAAAAAATGAATGTAATAATTTGTTTCATAATTAGTATTTTAAAATAATGCCAAAGTCTATAAGCATTGAATTAATCTTTAATGGTTCTAGAGAATTAGTAATTATTGGGCTTAGGTGGGTATCTAATGTGTTATTGCTTTGCTGCCATATTTGTAATCTATGAGACAACTTAGAACTTATAGAAAATCGATCACCTATTTTATATTCAATCAGTAAACTTGCTGCACCATTTAATTCAAAACGATCTATATCATAAAGTGCAACAGTCTCGTTTTCACTTACTACATAACTTGGATTTTCAAGTACTGTCGGATCAATTGAGTTAATAATATCCATACTTGGAAAATATAGATTATCAGGCAGCTTGTAAGCTTCAACATCCGTCAGCTCTCTAGATCCACCCTTATAAATTAAGCGTCCAGGTAATACATCAGCACCTACGTAAATAGATAAACCAGAAATATCAACTTTTTTGCTCAAGCCCAGACTAACAATTAACCTTCGATAATCAGCATATTCCTGGATGTTTCCAGATTTAGTACTAACAGTTGTAAAATTCAATTCTTCATTCAGCTCAAGCACGTGCCCTCTAGAGGTACTCACATATGAGATCGGGTCATTGTTTACGAAATTAATGTCATTACTAACTATTTTCGAAGTAATCCGCTTGTTAGTCATCTCCAAACCACCATTCCAGTATAAATTCGTGGTGCCGATAGGCTTATAGAGTGTGATTGCTAAATTTGTAGAGTTCGTATTGGAGGATGAAAAATCAGAATTAGAAAAATTGGATCCAAATAGTTTACCACCACTAAATCTCAAAAAAAGAGACGGCATATTGATACTAGAAGTTCTTGGTTTATGACCTGATACCTGTTCATAAACTGGTTCAGAAGTCATTACGACAGCACCCTTAGCTGGAGACATTGAAGTAACCAACTGAATTGGTTTAGCTAGATCATTTGATATCTTACTAATTTTATACGTATTAGTTTCAAGATCAATCTCCACAAACATATCAAATTTAACATGTTGACCATCTTTAAAAAAGATACGTTCTCCATTAATAGCTATTTTGCTATACACTATTTTTTGTATTGCTAAGTGCCCTATGAATTGATTACGATCAGCATTACTTTGTAGAGATATTAATCCAGCATAATCTATCGTAACATCTAGGCCATAATCACCAAATGACTCTTGAACAACATTAACATATTCATCTGGATATAACTCTTCGTAGCTTAGATGTAAATCTGAATATACACGTGCATCCTCTTTAAATAAATTTAAAAACAAACTTGTATTCACATCAGAAAATGTACCTTCTTCATTTTGAAACGAGCTGTATTCGATATATTCTTTTAATAGCTGTGTCAGCTTCTTCCCTATAATTGAAATCTCATTCTCAGATAATACTGAACTATACTCAGCATGATCCATCTCAATGACAATTCTTCTTGCCTGTGATTTGGCTTGCAAAAAACTTAAGCACCCAAACAATATGATGTATACTATTTTCTGAATCATTGCTTAATTACTTTTTGAGATAATAAAGTAAATCCTTGATGACTCAATTGTATAAAGTAAATACCTGTAGGAAATTCTAGTGTTGGAAGATTAATTAAGAACCCATTAGTAGTTTCCACTTTACTCTGATAAAATCGCTTTCCACTAGCATCAATAATACTCAAATCGAGTTGTTCAAATCCACTAAGCTTGCTAGAAGAAATATTGATGTTATCCACGAATGGATTAGGAAAGGCATTCAGATTGATTCCTGACAACTGGCTATTCGCCTGGCTTCTATATATAGGCATTTTTGCGCTGTTAAATAATAAACTATTATAGCATTCCTCTCCAAGAGCATTGTACTCCACAAATAATAGATACTCAGAATCAATACCTTTCTCAATTAAATCCACAACCTGTACAGTGTGACTACCTGCAAAATAATGCATGCCGTCAGCAGATACAGATTCACTAGCAGCATATGTTTTCTCACCTACTGAATTGAGCCAACCCCAACGGTATTCTAATTCCGGGCTATTACTTTTAATTGAAAATATATTTCCTGGCCACCAATTTATTTCTACATCCTGCGCTGGTGCCTCCCCACTAAAAGGCAATGGAATTTCAGAGACGATCTGACATTCTGAATTATTCTCAGCAATAACTTTTAAGACATTATCATCAATTGAATTCCCCAAGTTAAGTTGTACTATATTAGACGGAGAGAATACAATTTGCTCATCATTAAAATAGACTTCTTTAATAACACCCTGGCCCACTGTTAATTCAACAACTTCATCTAGTTTATTATAGCAATAACTTTTATCAGGATACATAAGACTAACGTGAGGTAGTTCTTCTACTTGCACATGCAATGTGTCCCGCTCATAGCACCCTTCAACTAACGCTTTAGCTACAACAGTTACGCTATTATTATCTGTAATCTCAAGACTTGTTTCAGTCGCATTAAAATTTATAATAGAAGAATTGATCGTCCACGTTGATGAAAAAGTTGAATTCATCTTAATCGTCTCACCGTTGCATGTCGTAACAGGACCTTCTATAACGTTCTTCCAAGAATCAATCACAACTGGATTCTCAACCACTATTTCTGGACACGAATTGACCCTATCTGTTATCGAGATCTGACCATACGTACCAGGAGCTAATGAATAAATACTTAATGTCCCATATTCATTGGCTGTATAGGAATATGATCTTTCATTAATTAAAATAGTATATGGCGTTTTAGCTTTTAAGTTCTTTATGGTTAAAACACCATTATTAAAATAACTACAGGATTTCTCAGTTCGTATTACAATCTCATTCAACGATAGACATTGACTCGACACTTCAATAGACCAGAGAATACAGAATACTAAAAATTGATATTTATAAATCATTGTATTTCGATTTCATAAGTTAATCCATAAAATGCATTGTGATCATCCAAATACCGAATTACAATTTCATTAGAATGAGTTGCCACGCTCTTACACGCTGAAAACAAATTCACATCTCCCCTATTCTTTGTTTTATATTCAATCAAATAGGCTTCATTAGCTTCTAATAAGCCAAGTGCTGTCAAGCCAATCTGATTCTCTCCCTTATTCAAAGACACACTAAACGAAGTCACAATATTTCCAAGCTGAGACAAGGTGATTGTCATTTCAGAGTTTTCTGCTGCATAACAATACACATCATATAGCGTAATGGTCTTATGTGGTTTAATTGACATTGTAAATAGATCTGTTTGAGATTCTATTCGACTTGCAGTTCTAATACAAGACTTCTTAATCCCAATCGTCTTTGTGTCAAACAAATTGACATTTGTTATTGGTTTAGTGATAGCTGCGTTGCTAATCGCCATACTGGCAGGAGACTCAATTGGTGCAGAATAAACCTCGGCAGAATGATCTGCGACAGTATTTTCTTCTATATCAAGACGAATTGAATTACCTGCGTGCTCTGTGACTTCTAATCTAGGAACAGGACTGTGCGGCTCTTTGTCTTGGGTAATTCTATTCTCTAATTTCACATCAACGACAGATGCATGTTGAGACACTTTTTCCTCTGACTGCCTTGGCCTTAGGAGCTTGGTAGTCTTAATAACAGTTTCTGTTTCTTTCAACTCCCTTACCGTAGTCGCTTGCAAAGGCTTCGTATTTTTTTGCTCATCCTCTTGCCTTATCACTTCCAATCGTTCTGGAAGAGCTTTAACCTTCTCTGGATTGACAGTAGCGAGCTGCTTAACAGGAACCGCATCGTCATCAGACACAACAATAGGATCATCATCCACCTCCTTTTCTGTTAATCCTAATTCCTCAGAAATAATAGAATTCTCTACGACATCAACAGGTTTTCCTATAATGCTTACCATCCCACAATCCCTAACACTAGATAAATCAATAGGAAATGAAACATCAGTACTATTATTTTTAAAGCAAGCATCTGAAAAGATGAGATTTAATAAAACATAGTCAGGAAGGGAATTGACAGTAATTTTAGAATCACCCCAAGGCAAAACTGATATAGTGCCATTGACTGTGTATTGTACTTGCTTTGCTTGAATGACACCTGAATTATCTAAAGCTTCTAATTGATAGCTTTCATTATCAACTTTACAATAATGAATGCTTATAGATTCACTGATTTCATCATAAGTAAGAATAGCAGGACACTCAGCACTTTGACTTGATGAAAAATTTACAAGACTAATTGCAATAACAAGAAAGCCAACTACTATAATAAATGGATTCCTAAATACAGAATTAAATAATTTGCTTTCCTGTACCTTATCCTTGATGCTATTCAAATTCATATGCTGTTATTTTGTGTAATCTTAAAATAATTCGTTGTCAATAATAATTGACTTTAAGAAATGAAATTCATCATGGTGTCCTATGACAATAGAATCATTTGTATGCTTGTCAGGGCCTGGCATATCTTCAATATCTGACTTAGCCGATATTTTAATCTGACTTCTCTGTGTTGATTCGATACCATTAATTTTTATCGATGGCATTTGCGTGTGAATCATTTGTTCTTCATTTCGATTAATGCTGTTAATTTTGATTGACATAATTTTAGATTTATTTAGTTAAATAATATTCCTTTAGATTTTATTTCATTGAATTTATCCACCTCGTATGAGAGATCATTGTTTTCACTAAAAACTTTATCAATAGTATCTTGTATTGCAGGATATTTCACATAACGTCCAGTAAAAACAATTGAATTCAACTTTAACTTTTGCACTAGATCTTTAACTCGCAACATCGCATCCATCAAAAATGTATTGACAGCTTCTAGTGGAGTTGTAAGAATCATATAATCATCCCGAAGAAGAATATGATATTCTTTCCTCACTGTATTGTTAAGAATGTTTGATTTAATTTTTTTCAGCTCAGAATTAATCAAGTATAATTCAATTAAATCAAAATGTTTAGAATCACCGAGGTCTGACTTATTTTCCTTCACTATTTGATTCATCAACACCTCATTTAATCCGCTATAACCTTCCACTGCTTCATCAAAATCTCCGAGCACCGTAATTAGCTCTTCAGATAAATTAATGAATACAGGAACAGCTACATCATTACCTACTACTTTATTGAATTGTTTACACGCACTCTGATATTCGATGTGCTTTGTTTCTAAAACCCCATTAGCTTTAAGGCTTTTAGTAATATCCTCCAACAAATGCTCTTCACTATTCGGAGGCAATGAAATATATGCTTCAGTCAATTGCTGTATAGAGCTCGAATTCAAATCATGCACCATCTTCTTAAACAGAATCGCCATTAACTGTCTATTATTCCATACCGCCCCTTTCACAGTTTTGAACTCTTGATCTGGCTTCGTCAATATATGATCAAACACAACAAGCTTAGGATTTGCTAATTTCACATTTTCTAATGTCTTAGTCGTATAACTAAAATTATCTTCCATAATCAAAGTCAATTCATATTCATCTCTGTGTGCACTCTGCTTTAATATGGCAGGCTTCCCATCCTTATCAATAAAGGATGTTTTAATAAAATTATCTTCTATGACAAATCCAACAATCATATATTCGTTGTTATAGTTTTGAAATACTCCTTCCCCACTTCGTAAATATCCTTTTGTGTGGTTGTGATATTATTCATTTCCGATTGAAATAATTTCTCTCTTGCCTTATACAATTTCATCTCCTTGACACGCTCTTTCTCTTCGTGCTGCATTAATTCGGCATAATAAGAGTCTATTGCTCGGCTTGCGCGTTCGTTATACTCTTTAAAGTAAGTTCTTACATGAGCTTTGGCTTGTGTTTCAGATAATTTAATTAAGCTTTGAATCTCAGACAGTTTATTCTTTTTCAATTCTCCCGTTTCATTCATCTGTGTAGATACATTCTGTTCATTCATACTTTTTCTTTTTGAATAGATAAACCACATGATCAAGCTCATAAATAAAGGGCCAAAAAAGCGCTCAAAAGGGCCAAGTATTTTTGGTATCTTCTTAACCTCAGCTACGATGTTCAATCGCATCTGAATTGTCAATATATTATCCATTAAAATCTTAGCTGCCATTTCTCGATCAGAGTAAACTGGAAGAATAACGTAAGGCATTTGGTTGCCACTTTTCATGGTTGAGTACTGAACAGTCTTTCTACCTTTCTCATCTATCGAATACTTAAACATATCCTTGCCTGTATCCCGATTTACGAGATCACCATTCTTTAGCGCATCATTTACTGCCGCTACAAATTTTGTTACGCTCTTACCATATGTATCTGGAATTTCAGAAACGGCGACAACAGATTGACCTTCAAACGTCATAATACTATTATCAATCGCACCCACATCTGACGAAGGGATGAACCTGGCTATCATAATTAAAGGAAACAATGCATAAATAGGGGTCCTTAATGCAGAAAAAATAGCAGACATCCCATTATACCCAGCTTTCCTTTCATCAGTCCTTATACATTCGACATCCTTCCGCGCACCCTTTTCATATTGCTCTAACCCGATAGATATTGGAGGAAACTGGACTGTCTTTTCACTAGAGCTTATGTGACTTAAAATCTTATCCTGAATCGCTCGTAAGTTATCAGAAATAGACACAGTCATGTTTTCAAACACTTGAACAGAAGTCTGTAGACACTTTCCTCTAAATGTATCTATATACTCTATCGGATACGAGAAACTAATTATCTTTCCTTCTATCGATTCATTATATCCTACATAATCCGTGATCTCATCGGCAAGTTCTTTAAATTCATCTTGTTCTAAATTATATATCTTATCCGTATTGTTTTCAACTTCTTGTAAAACACCTTTAACGGAATTATTAAACTCCATTTTAACTTTAGATAATTCAATCTGAAGTTGTTTAGCTTTATTACTCAGTAAACTAATTTCTTTACCCTTATTTAGAATGATATTCCCATTCAAAATGGCATTTCTTCTCCTCAGTGTTTTGTAAATAACTTTCATCTCATTATGAATGAATGCCTCTTTATGGCTATACAATTGTTTTAGACACCAAGAACTATTAAGAAATTGTAAAATACAGGCCCACTTTTTACTGCCTCCACCTTCAACACAAAAAATATTTTTATTTGACTGTAGGCTAGCCATTACTCGATCATCTACTGCCCGATCAATTAAAAGAGCATAATTCACACCTTTGTTTTTCAACAACAAAGGGATACTGAATTCAGAAAAATTAAGTACATGAATCGATAAAGACACATCTTCCTCATACTGATCATCAGAAAGACGTCGACAAGAAATCTCAATTTGGTGCTCATTACAAAACTCGCTACACAATTCCCCAATTTTAAGAAGATCATCTTCAGTTATCTGTTGCTTAAAATTCAATCGCAACTGGGTCTTTTCTTGTGCCATCCTATTAACTACATCATCTACAAGTTTACTATCTTGAATAGAATGTATCAGAGACAAATGCTTCTTCTTTACAAGATTGAATGCTGTAGATATGTTTGTTCGCTTACCCATAGTCTATAAATTGATGATGGTAAAATGAGAAATACTAGCTTCGCCAAATTTGATCTCGTCGCTTCCCGTTATCGTCGTCTTCTCAAATATTTGATTACTATTTATATAGAGTTTACCCTCTTTTGGTTCAATTTCAAATTGTTCACCTGTCTTAGTAATTTTAGCATGATTCATTTCCACATCTACATCCAACCATTTAATGTATAAGTCTGAATCCGGATTCTTTCCAATTGAAAATTCACATTTCAATTGATTCTGAAAATGTTGCTCTAAATTAAAGATGTCTCTCTCGATTTCAGGAGGGCTAACGACTTTAAGGCCTAATACATGTTGATCTTCTTTTTGATACCTTATAAACAAACAACCAATGCCTGAGAAAAATATAAAACTTGCAATCTGAAATACCAGGTTGTCAGCAAAATAAGAGCTTAGCACATAAAATGATATAAACTGATACGCGAGGTAAGCCATCAAACAAATACATATATACTGCTGAAACGCAGCTACACTTAATTGGCGAGGTGATCCAAAATAACTCAGTTTGATATAAAGACCTATAATTGCAATTAGTATCCAGCTATATGGAATATGCGGTATCTCGAATTGGTGTGCATAATAAACACAGGCCAGACTCAGAGCACTGATAACTGGCAGACTTAAACATATAATAACATTTCTTTTAATGTTAATTGATTTTGTCCGACTCCACTTGATTGTCTCAACTACAATCTGCGATCCCATCAAAATAAATAAAACAAGTATTGCATTACTTAATAATGGTAATTCTCCTGAAACTTGGCGCTCAATCATATTGTATAATTCTATTGACTGCCAATTACTAAACACATTTTGTGTAAACACTATATAAATCAAACTAACTACCGTAGCAATGACACTTCCTAACCAAAATGCAAGCACATATTTAAATGGACCTTTTCGCTGATCAAATAAATCCCCATCAACTGAATCGACATAAAAGTGATTGTATTCTTTTGCATACTTAGGGTTAGACATATTGTCTTTAATATACTTCCAAGACTCTAGCAACATGATGTGCTGCCCATAACGCACCACTTGGTCATCATCCTTAATTTTTGACATTTTTAATGGATCACTATGAGTGACACCTTCTTCTTTGATATCCAGGTATTGAAAAACATGATTGTTTTTAAATGAGATTCTATTAAAGAATGGAATCAAGGCAAACAGAAAGACACTGAACAGAATACCATAAAACAGACTCATTTTTATAGCACTTGTCTTCGTACCAACAGTCGTGTTTATAATGGCACTAGTAAATGGACGCAGCACACCGATATAATCTCCAACAAAATCTGAGCCTTGGCCATCATATTCAACAGTTAAGCTATATGGCTTATTAGTTAAGGGAGACGCTATTGTTTGTTGGTACTTAAGCAGTAGGAGTTGACTATCATACGGACTTAGAGGCTTTGGCATTTCTCCGCCCGGCACAAACCCAAATGAAGGTCTAGTCACAGACATATAATTAAGTCCATCTAAATATGTAAAGAAGGTTTCATTTAAACTAGTCTCCTTTGACAGAGGTATGATCTGTGTATTACCTAATTTATCCCTATCAATAATATCATCATACACGTGCATGCTATTATTTAGAATTGGGCTATTCCCATTTGTTAACAAATAGAATTTTTTATATTTCTGAACATCAACTGATTTGAATAAACGGTTGAAATCTGTAGCGACATCTATATCGGCTGAGCTTTTTAAATCTAATAGGATTGTTTCTAAGGTATACTTTGAAACTCTACGGACTGAAGACAATCTATTTGTTATTACGGCAATATCAAAAACACATCCCTCCGGATGCTTTGAAATAATTTCAGCAGCTAATTGGCGGTAGTTAACTAACAATTTTTCTGATGAATTATGTATGCCTTGATCAATCACAATTAAGACCGCGTTAGGAATAGTAGACTTCTTCTCCGAGACATTTACCAAGCCTTTTGAAATACCAGTCAGTTCAAAATCAGATTCCTGTTGACCATCAAATCTGAAGTGTATATTCTCATAATTCGCATAAAGTTGTTCTATCGCATCAGTCTCGCTATGTAGTATAACATCAAGTGTATTGGTTTCAATATTCCAGTATGAGCTAGTAATTGAATATTCAACAATGTCCTCCCCTTGTAGAGACGTGACTATCATCAAAAACAATATGTTTAGGACTACTTTCATTTGCTTAAAGAATAGTTTAATACAAGTCTATGTGAATAGCTAGAACCTTGTTTTAAATTTGTTCTGCCGATATCCCTATTATTTTGCTGGCTTAAATCTTGGAAAAAAAGATTATCGTCATCAATAAACTCAGATGTAATTCCTAAAGACAATCCAGCTATGACATTAAATCTAAGAGCGACGTTAGCATTAATATCCAAATGTTTTTTCTCTCCATTATAATTATAGAAAAATCTAGTCTGTGCTTGTACCAGTAATTTTTTATCTATGATTTCCTTGTTATACTCTAATGACAATTGGGAGCCATAAAATATTCTTGACTTCTTGTATGATGTTGTACGTTGTTGCTCTTCATCATAAATGAGATCATTACCATGCAAAGATGATCCTAAGTAAATCGTTGTGTCAGATGTACTATGTAATGCTGGTGTAGCAGCTATTTCATCATTACCGACATAAATGATCTTTGTCGTAAACGGTGAAAAATAGATGACATAGTCAAAATCATTTCTTTTTTCGTAACCAATAGACACGGTAGCAGTCATTGGCGAAATAAATTGAGCTAAACGAACATACTCTTCCGTATGCCCTTTTAAATAATTGTCAGTATAAGAAGGCAATAATTGAGTATTTATAAAAGATTCCCCCGCAATATAATTATTGCTATAACCCAGTTGTTTTGAATATTTTGTCTTTAAGGTGAGATAATCGTAATTCTTTTTATATGGATTAATTGTTTTATTTTCTTGAGGCAACTCAATAACATCAGACGGACTTTTAGCAATGCCTAGATTAAGTATAAAACTATTTTCGAATATAAAATCGGTATCAATATTAATATTACTTATTTCTAAATCCAGACCTAGTTGAATTGAATTTCCCTCTTGCCCAACCTTTGGATTGATTGAAAAATTACTATTCGCAGAAACGCCGAGATTAATTAAGTGATTCCAGCCAGTGTAGAGATCACTCTTATTCTGGGCTTGCAACAACAGGAGTAGCTGAGTATTAAAAAATAGTATTAAAATTGTTTTAAGAATCATGTTTATTCAATAATTAGAGACGATTCGCCTTAATATTTGCTAACTATTCGCTAATGTATGAGCCTTTAAATATTATTTTATCATGTTGAAAGACGATTCCAGAATGATTCTATATTGTTTCCTTCTTAATTCTAATTTAATTCTATGCAGAAGATAAAATATAAAGCCAAAGAGTGGGATTATAGCTTTAAATCTATGACCTGGTGGAACAGAGATAAAGTGAAAAATGCAAAAGTCATGGTCGTTGGCTGTGGAGCATTGGGCAATGAGGTCATTAAAAATTTAGTATTAATGAATGTTTCAAACATTGTAATTGTAGATTTTGATGAGATAGAATATTCTAATCTCTCAAGGTCTATTCTATTTGACCATTCGCATGTGACTAACTCGTCTAGGAAAGTCGATGCGGTTAAGCACAAAGTTGAACAGATCAACCCAACTGTAACTGTAGAGGCTCTGCATGCTGATGTATGTCATGGCGTGGGTCTATCCTATTTTGAAGAGGTAGATGTCATTATCTCCTGTCTTGACAATAGACAAGCCCGATTATTTTTAAATAGATATGCGTTTCAATTTTCTACACCTTGGATAGATGGTGCCATAGAGAATGTCTCCGGTACAGTCAAAATATATCGGAAAGGAGAAAACTGTTATGAATGTAATCTAACAGATATAGAACGACAAGAGATAAAAGCCAAACTAGCCTGTGCAGATGTTGCAGCGCAATATGAATCACACGGAAGTATTCCAACAACTTCCATTTCCGCCTCAATTATAGGAGCCATACAAGTCCAGGAAGCACTTAAAATAATACATGGATACGAAGATGAATTGATGACACAAAGCCTCTATTATGAGGGCTTTCACAATCTATACCTGAATTATACTGAGACAATGACGAATCCTGATTGTCACTGTCAAATGGAGGATATACACCTATTAAGGACCGAATTAAGTCACAAAGCAACAATAGAGAGTCTGTTTGAAGAGATGCATAAATCACTAGAAGAATCAGATCCGATCATTATGCTACGTAGTCCATTGATCCTTAAGGTACAAACGATGAATCAAGACAAGACTGCCGAGATAAGCATTCCAAAATATAAGTTGAAGGATTATTTCGATGAAGATCTTATGATTCTAAATCAAGTGGATCGCATTGACCACAGCTTCTCAGACAAGACGTTAACGCTTGAAGACATAGGAATAGCAAGCAACGATATTATAAAATATATAAGTAAAGAAGGAACTATGAAATTTTTAAAATTAAAACTAAACTCATGACACAGGATATACCAGTTATCGTCCGCGTGATGCCAAGTGCTGATGAATTAGAAATAAGCATCCCTAGTTCAGCAACACCCAGAGAATTAATAAATCACATACTTGACGCAGACATTGGGGTGCCAAAAACAGATGCACAATCGAATCAAGTTGTATATCAACTGATACCTAAAGGCAAAAACGAAGTCCTTAAGGAGTCTGAAACATTTTCTCAAGGAGATGTCCAAGCTAATGATGTCATTCTCATGATCCCCAAAGTAATTGCGGGATAATGAAGTATCAAGATCCTTGGTTAAGTAGATTGCAGATGGAGCACGATGCCATCAAAGAATATTGTGAGAATTCAGATCTAGTCAATTTTTCAGCTTCTTTATTGAGAGAGGGCCTTCCGCCTGATCGATATCTAGTCCACTACAATATTAAAAGCATTACAAGCATAGATTCGGATCAACGTCCAATTTATGGTTATGATCACTATGTTAGCATAGACCTACCTCATGATTACCCTATGGTATCTGGTCCTATATGCAAAATGAACTCTCAAATATGGCACCCAAACATTAGACATGATGGACAATTCAAAGGTAGAATATGTATCAATTCCAATGCATTGGGTTCTTGGTTTACACTTGACATGCTTGTGCATCATTTGGGAGAAATGATTCAATACAAGAACTACCATGCAGAACCGATACAACCCTATCCTGAAGATCCAAAGGTTGCCAATTGGATCAAACAATATGCAGAGCCATCAGGCCTCTTAAACAAGAATCAGTCTAAAGCAATAGATGATCGCCCCTTGCAAAAGCCATCACAAGAATGGCTGTCTAAAAGGCAAAAAACGATTAGCATTAAAAGAAGAAATTTAAACAGGAAACCCTTATATAAATGAAGTCCTTATACTACACCATACTATTTCTCTTAATATCTACTTATTGTTTTACACAAAACACCATTGATTTTGAATACTTCAGAAGAGCAGGAAAGGTAGATGTGAATTACTATGTGAAAAATGAACAATCAAAATCACAAATTCCTGTCCAACATGAAGTCACTTTAGAAAACACATCCGAACATCAATATTTCATTGTTGAACTTAGCAATTTAAGATTAGGTCTCGATAAGAATACGTCCGAACAAAAACAAATAAAAGATGCCATAAATTATATGGTACATGTGCCTATTGATCCATCTTCGATTACACTCAGCACAGAATCCTTAAAATTTAGCAACATAACAAACGATGGATTGCTAGCAGCAATGAGTACGGATAAAGCCAATAAGAAAATAGAAATTTATTATGAATATAAAAACACACTAGCTGTTAATAGTATTTCCGACCTCCAGATCAAATTTAAAGTTGAAGCGATTGAGGGATACAGACCATTAAAAGAAGAACACAAAGGTGGTGAAATAATAAAATGTAAAATAACTGTAAAACCAAATAAACATTATCATCAACAAAAAGAAATAGCAACTGCTGAAAATAAATTATTCTCAAATTACCTAAATACTTCAGAGACGGCATACAAAATAAAATATGCTCGAGACTATTTATCAAAATTTCCAAATTCAAATCAAGATAGACTAGAAGACATACAGGTTTTTTTATCTGGCATGGCGAGTTATATCAACCCAATTGATCATGACAAAAAAATGTATAAACAGATTATAAAATTCTGCGTAGACGAACAAGAAAAAAGCAGATGCCAAACTCTCTGCACGCAATATCAAGACTTTGTCTGGGATGAGCCTCAGCATTACAAAGGAACATACTTAGAAAGAGCATATTTACATAGGATTCAATTGTTTGCCGACTCTCCAAATCAAGAATGGCTGAGCTGGTGTGAAAAATATATACAAAAATTCCCTAGTTCTAAGGATAGCTATGCAGTACAAACATTAAAAGATGAATACTTGCAATCCATTGAAGACCAGAAGAATAAGTCTCGATCACCCTTCATCCAAAGGAGTACATCTAGCTATAACCAAACTGATATAAAGGAGCTTACAATCGACTCCATAGATGTTGCAGAAATTGAAGTAGAAGAAGAAATACTCATTCCACAAAAAAAAGACTGGGCAACAATTTTAATTCATGATGACAAGTCAGGTATAATCGTTAGGACAGGTGGACTATCAGATGAAGGCTATGTTATAGAATTTAGAAATGTTACAGATCAGCTAGTCGAATACG
Organism: uncultured Saprospiraceae bacterium; assembly: GCA_937959275.1. Taxonomy (GTDB): domain Bacteria; phylum Bacteroidota; class Bacteroidia; order Chitinophagales; family Saprospiraceae; genus CALFUK01. Next base: position 35,943 of record CALGLU010000040.1, read on the forward strand.
ACCCCTCTTTTGTAGGAGAAAAAGAGTCAGTGGAATTAGATGAAGTCCTTGATGGAAGGTTTAAAGATGGTCATTACAAAATCTCAGTCTTTAGTAAGATGGACAGACAATTATTAGATACAAATATGATTGAGTATAATTCTACTAAACTGTCTCCTGAATTTACATATATATTACTGGTCAGTTTTATCGCTCTTGGATTCTTTAGCTATAAAAAATATTATAAACTATAGCCAAAGTGAAAAAACTAAACATCTGTAATGATCAATTCAATTATCACAAAATACAATTATCAGAATATTGGCGTGACACACTCATTGAAGTTGTCTATGTATCTACTAAAATATTTGATCTATTAAATGAATATTATGTCAACGATTCTCATGCAACTCATGACCCTCATATAGAGCATGGAGCTTTTCTATTGGGCGATTACTCACGCACAGAGTCTGGCCAGTATGATATCACCATCGACCACTTAATTCTCGTCGAAGCAGAAGAACAATCCATTACAAATATTCAATTTGGTTCTGCCGCATGGCTTAAACTTGACAATGCATTAGAGGATAATCCTGGATCTAAAATCGTAGGTTGGTTTCACACCCATCCCGGACATGGTATTTTTTTAAGCAGAGATGATTTAAATGTCTCGTATACTTATTTTAATAAACCATATCAAATTGCATTATTATTAGATAATCAGATTTCCCTAAAAAACAACCAATTAGAATTAGGGATATTTTCCTTCAAAGAAAACGGAGAAATCAATAATTATTAAATTCTATACCTAAGGGATTTGGGGTTGACCTGTTTAAGGTGAGAATATTTTTTAAGATCAAGATACAAAACGTAGAAATAGTATTGCTATTACGAGGCTTTGTAACGCAGAAATTAAAAAAATAGGCAGCAGTAAATAGGTCAAATTCAAGTACGTTGGATATATATAAAGGAATTATCATGGAATTAATTTGGAATTAATAAATCCATCTAAAATGAACTTTACATTTACTTCAAACATCGTAAAATGGATACAATATTTGTTCACATTAATTCTGCAAAGCAGTTTATTTCGCAAGGTGTCCAAATACTCGTTGGTACAATTCTTCAAACAGGAAGCCCATCAAATCCACACATTACAAATCCGACATTAGGGCCAAACTCAGATTTACCACATTATAATCCACAACCTTGGGGAGACCCACAACCATTGACAGAAGACAATTCTTATACAATAGTTACGAGATCATTTGCACCTGATTCTACTTTTGGAGGTGGCTTTGAAGGCAACGATAGAGGATTTAGTACAGACATAGATGCTGGTTCCAAAGTAAGTCAAGAAATCGGTATAGACTTAGATGAAGAGCAACCGATAACGAGCTTTGAAGAGCATAGTGATGAAACGACTCATCGTCTGGTACCAGAGAGAATTCATTCTCCTACAGAAGTCCCTGAAGGCGGCATTCTACATCAAAATGTGATTCAGGATGGAGATAAAACCATCTTACAATTTGGAACAGAGATAGATGCAGAGAATCCTTTTATACCAAATCCCTTTTCTGATCACAACCCTGCACCTTCAATAGATGTCTTTACAGAATATGAAATTGTACAAGATAAAGAGTCCAATACGCTAACCATTGCTGGGACGATAACGGGTGATGACTTTCCTGCAACGGAAGCATTAATCTACGATGCCAATGGTCAGCCATTGTTTTTAGGTGTTGGTGCCCCTCCTGAATTAGCAAGCCCACTGACAACTTTATTAGGAGAAAATCACAGGCCAATAACTGATTTTGATATCGTCGTCAATACAGACGAGCAAGGCAATTTTGAATCAGTCATATCTGAAGGGCAAGAATATACGATTGAAGAATGGAATGAATCATTCACTTCTCAAGAAGTGGAGTTTACCGACCCATTGACAGATCCTATTAACGGAAGTATAGAAGAAATAAATGAAGCTGCAGGCGAAGTATCTGATGAATTCGATGAGGCTGGTCAAGAGATCAGAGATGCAGATGGATTCATCGACACCACTGGTGAAATCATAGAAGGTGGTGGAGAAATTCTGGGTGAAGTCGGAGAAGGAATTGCTGAGACAGGAGACGCCTTTGTAGACGGTGTTGGGGATACAATTGGTGGGGTCAGAGACGTTTTGGGCATCTAAACAAAAAGAAAGAATTCAAATTATAAATCATAAATCACTACACTTAAAATGGACTCAATATTTTCTGGCATACAATCAGCAAGACAACATGTGCAAGACGCAAAATCTAAACTTAGTGCCGCAATCGCAGCCTACACCGCAGACTTAGCAAACAACACTGGCGGCCATCAAGGCAGCGATGTGGGTAATGGTGACTATGGAGGCTACCAAGGTGTTACAATAGCTAACTCTGGTGTAACGCAGATAGCAAATGACAATCAAAATGCATACGAGAATGCTGCATATGGGAACGGAGACAATTCCAACTCCAATCAAGGCGACATCGCATCTAATAATTTTGTCACAGAAAGCGCGTATAATAATCAAGACGCATACGAGAATGCAGCTTATGGGAACGGAGACAACTCCAACTCCAACTCCAATCAAAACACATTAACAACTAATAATTTTGTCACAGACAGCGCAAATAATAATCAAGACGCATACGAGAATGCAGCTTATGGAGGCAATAATGGAATCGCAGGGACTCAAGGAACTAACGCAGGCACTTCTCTTGACGTTATCGGCAACGACACAGATAACGATGCCGGTAACGGTGCTTATAGTGGTCCTCAGGGCGGTGAACTCTATCCTTCAAATCCTGAAGTAGTAGGTGAAAGTTACAGCGGCGAACAAGGTGGGACGCCTGGATCAGTTCCTGATAACGCAACTGGTGGACCTAACAGTCTATCCACAGGCCATACAACAAATCCTGAATCGGTTGTCGGACTCGATAGCAACACTATGAATGGACTTAACAATACAGATAGCAATGATGCGGGTACAATGACTACAGATGAACACACGGTTAATGCAGGAGTCGACCTAGGCGTTGTCAGTGGTTCTGTAGGTCAGACAACTGGCAGTGCAGAACAAGTAACCCACAATGCAGATGGCACCTCATCTGTTATTAGTCAAGACAACATCAATACTGGTGTAACTGGTGGCGTGGGTGTAGTTGTTGCCAACATTGAATCTGGCTCAGCACACACTAATATTCACAGTGTAGAAAATTCTGGTCCAACTGAGCAATTACAAGATAGTATTAATGATAATGGAGGGCTCCTCGACACATCTGACATTTCAGCTATACCAGAAGGAATAACTGTCACAGAGATTGGTGAACCTGGCTTTGGTCTGTTCGATGGTGGAGATACAGACACCGCATCTCTCAGCACTGGAGTATCGGTTGGAGTCGAACTACCTGGCGATATTGGCGCAGAATTCTCTTCTGAGAGCACAGCAACCGTGAGTACTACAAATGTTGGTGGCCTTGACACTACAATTGCTACAAATAACGGAGACACTACAACGGTGGCCACAGGTGAAACGTCTATTACAGAGACAACTCATTCAGTTCAGAACTCAGACGGCGTTTCGGTAGGGGACTCAGGTCCAGTATCATCAGATACATTTGCTGCTACAAACACGAGCCAACACACAGTAACTGAAGGAATGGACTACCCGAATACTGCGGACGGACAAAACGCTGCACAGACTCACGCAGATACTGGTGATCTTACTCTAGACGAGAGCGGTCAATATGATGTGACGACTCAAACCACAAACACGCACACTGAAACCATGACTCAAGGAGGCATTTCTGTAAATACACCTGGCTCAACTATATCAGGTGGGGCTCCCGAAGTTCTCAATTCTGAAGTTGAACAGATGACTACAGTGGAGCATATGCAAGGTGATCCAAATAGTGGCACAAATCATTGGCCAGAAATGTTTGGTGGTGACCAAGTCCTAGGCACTTCAACATCACACTCTATGACTGAGAGTCCACAAAATGGAGAAGATGGATTTGCTGTAACTCAAACATCTGATTTCCAGGGACAGGGTACTCCAAATATAGAAGAAGTACAAGTTGATACAACTGGTGGTTTGTCATATGATATGACTCCTGCAGAAATGCAAGAACATGCCCAGACCGCCTTGCACTTTGACCCAGACAATCAAGTATTACAAGATATAGCAAATGGCGAATCAGCCCCTGAAGCAATCAGCAATAGTGGTAATCCATTAACTGATACTTTCGTTGGTAATGACAATGCACCAACTAATGCAGCACTTGAATCGATTGCCACTCTCGGTGATCCGCAGGCAATGTATGAAGCACAGTCTGGAGTTGCAGATGCGAATTGGGGAGGATCAACTACTGATACAAATTCGGACTCTAGCGGAGACGGAGCTGGTACTGGTTCGACTGTTAATACTTCTGTCGCAGAGAGTGCAAATAACAATCAGGATTCTTACGAAAATGAAGCATACGGTAGTTCTGACACTGGATCTGATTCGGACAGTGATTCTGATTCTAGTACGAATAGTGGATCAACTACTAGTAGTTCAGTAACTGAGAGTGCTAATAGTAATCAAGATTCTTACGAAAATGAAGCGTATGGTAATACTGACTCTAGTTCTGATTCAAACTCTAGTACTGATTCAGACAGTGACTCTAGTACGGATAGTGGCACGACGACTAGCGGTTCCGTGACAGAGAGTGCTAATGATAATCAGGATTCTTACGAAAATGCAGCGTACGGTAATACTGATACTACAACTACAACTACTTCAGATAGTGATTCTGATGACGATGATGACGATGATGACGATGGTGGTTGTTTTCTGACTACCTCAGCATGTGAACACCGTGGGCTTTCTGATGATTGTCATGAGCTGACAGTGCTACGCGGATTCCGTGATACATGGATGCATGCGACACCTGAATTACAAGAGCAGGTACAGGAGTACTACCGCGTCGCACCAGCAGTTGTCGAATCTATACAGGCGATGCCTGATCGAACTGTTATTCTTGAGTCCATGTTTACAGAATATATTCGCCCAAGTGTTGAGGCCATTGAGCGTGGCGAAAATGATATGGCATACGATATCTATGTAAAGATGTTGTCTAACGTTCAAAAGTTGACGGCAGCAAACATGTCTTCTACTGCTATATCAATAGAGGCTTAAAACCATTAAAATAAAACCATGGAGAATATCATTTCACATTTAGAAATAGCAAAGCAAGAGATCAGTGCAGGTATAGCATCTCTTGGCATCATAATAAGTCAAGGTGGATCTGCTGGTTCCCCTTCATCGGGTACTCCAAACCCTGGTCCACAATTTATTCACCCTCCAAATGAAGCGACAACGTTGGCTAAAGGTGAGGAGGATGGTACTCCAATTATTCCACCAATGGAAAGCATAACACATGCCCGAGGTGAAGAACAGTGTGGTGGAGGAATTGAAGCCTCAACCCTTGCCAGAGGTGAGGAAGAGGGCGGCGGTTCAATCGACTACTCTACTCTAGCGATAGGTGAAGAAGATACCAAACCTCCTGGTCATGAAATATATACTCGGGCACTTGGAGAAGAAGCAGGTAGCAGTCCCCCGTTTGAACTGTCGTCAGCAAGCCTAGGTGAAGAAGATGGCAGTGACAGCCCCTACGATACAGTAACAACACTTATGTTTGGTGAAGAGGATGGGGCTATCGATACTCCAGTTGAAGCAACGACACTTATGACTGGTGAAGAGGATGGCAGCGGCAAACCCTATGATACAGTAACATCACATATGCTTGGTGAAGAGGATGGAGCTATCGATACTCCAGTTGAAGTAACTACGCTTATGACCGGTGAAGAGGATGGTAGTGGCAAACCGTTTGATACAGTAACGACACTTATGCTTGGAGAAGAGGATGGGGCTTTCGATACTACAGTTGATGCACCTACGCTTATGACTGGTGAAGAAGATGGCAATCCATATGTGAAATAGATTTAGAAATTTTAATACGACAAACTGTCTTTAAACCCTTTGTATGTTTCTTTTATTTGGTGGTAAAAATGATTTTAATATTCAGGCATTTGCAAAGCAATTAAGAGCTAAGCAGGTGGAGCATCAATCCATAATTATAGAAGAAGACAACATTCCATCTATTCATTGGGACTTAAATAAAGACAAACTCTTGATAAACGATAAATTCATTAATCCGAGTTCAATATTTCTAAGGGACGATGTATTTGGATCAGTCACTTCAAACCCAAGTTCTAGTTATAGTTGGTATACTACCTTGCGCTCTTGGGCCTTATCCCATTATAGAACGTCAATGTTCAACAAGCATTATATTGGTATGAATAAATCCTATAATCTTGTCTTAGCACAATCAGTCGGATTTGATATTCCAAAAACAATCATTACCAATGACACAGACCAGTTAAGTGCCATTAAAAAGAAACAGAATTATATTATTAAACCCGTCTCTGGTGGACAGTATACTAGAGATTTAACGAATTATTTAAATACAGCAATACCAGCTAAAAAAAATCATACGAGTTTAACGTATTTACAGAATAAATTAATCCAACCAGAGATGCGCATTTTTGGAATTGGTGAACTGTTTTATGGCTTTTGGATAAAATCAAATTTACTTGATTATAGAGAGGATAAGAAAGCACAAATTATTGCCTGCAAAGCTCCACTAGATTTAAGTCAAAAATTATCAAGATTAATGAAAGAATTAAAACTTGATTTTGTAGCTGCTGATTTTAAAACCTGTCCCCAAACGAATAAATTACTTTTTCTAGAAGTCAACTCAGGTCCAATGTTTGGAAGTTTTGATTATTACAGTCGTGGAGCCTTGACCAAAGCTATGATTTCATGGCATTTGAAAAGAGCTAAAAAATTAGCACCTACTGGAATCACTGCTAAAGCCAGTTAGCTTACCAAGTATAATTTTTTATTGTGATTCAAACTCAGCTTACTGGTTTAAATATTTAGAATTTAATTCCATCTTGTTTCTTATAAAATACATGGCATTAATCAAACATCAGCATATGTTTAATAGAATTATCCTAAAAAATCGAACATACATTTAAGCAAAAAGAAATAAAACATGGAAGCCATTATTTCACATCTGGTAGCTGCAAAAGGATTTGTCTCTAGTGGACAGTCCGCACTCGACACAGCAGCTAGTGGAAGTCAGGTCACTGATCCTAGACTAGGTCCAAATTCTGATCTTCCACACTATAGACCGGACATACCGTATGCACCTGAATTAAATGTCGGACCAAATACAGATCTACCTCATTATAATCCCCTGCCAAGTAGTGCAGATCCTGGCAGTGGTGCTACCGATGACTTAGGTCCTTCAAGCAGCTCAGGATTCGACCATTCATATCAAGAAGAAGTCATTACTGAATTTGGGAATGAACCTGAAGATGGCCCATTGGTAGATAGCGTCGGCGTATATGAACATGACCTTGGACAATGGAGTGATTCTGTTCATTCAGTCGATTTATCTGCTGTACCTGGCGACGCGGAATTGAACTTTCTTGGTTACGATGCTAATGGAGCTGCAGTCGTTTCTATCGGAGCAGATGGTGTAGTTGTCACCTTAGAAGGCGAAGCTTCAGCATATCTTGCACAATTAAATCACAGCATAGAGGCTGGTCCATTAGGTATAACCGTAGAAGCCTTAGTCGGCGCTAGTGCCAGTGCATCTGCAGACTTTATAATTAACCCAACTGAAGGAGATTTCAAAGTTGAATTACAGGCAGGAGTGGTTGTTGGAGCTACGATTGATGCGAATGGAGAATTAGAATTGGGTCACCTCACCGTTGAAGGTGGAGTCACTGGAGTTGCCGGTTTTGCCGCAGATGTCAACCTAGATGTTGGATTTGAGGATTGGACATTTGAATTTGATGGTGGAGGAAAATTAGCTTTTCTACTTGGCGGTGGAGCAGATGTTAGTTTCTCCCTTGATGGAAGAGCAATTGTAGCAGATGTTGGCGATGTGGGCAAAGTTGTCTGGGATCAGAGTGGAAATATTATTGGTGGCGCTATAGACTTTGGAGATGGCGTTGTTGAATTCGGAGGCGATGTTGGAGGAGCCATTCTAGACTTTGGAAATGATGTCGGTGGTGCCGCAGTAGATCTTGGAAGTGATGCTGGCGGAGCTGTGTTAGATTTTGGAGGTGATGTCGGCGGAGCTATCTGGGGTGCGTTCACTGATTAATTAATACATAATAAATCAATTTTATGAAAACAATACATTTCAAAAACATAAGCCTTGAGGTTTTAGATTCTTGGAAAGAATCGAAAATAAATGTTAATTATATTTTCATTCAATCAAAAAAGATTGGTGAGTCTTATTGCACACTTTCTTTATACCATTTTAAAGATCCAGAAAGAGAATTAAATGAAGTCTATCAGACTACACTTGACAAGTATGCAAAACTTAAGAAATATAAATTAATAGCACAGAATTCGATCGTCTCTGATGGTATTAATTATAACGACCGTAAGTTGTCCTTTTATGATAAAAAAAGAAAAAGTACAATAATCATTCAAGAGAAAATAATGGATATCGATGGAGAATTATATGTTATATCAGCACAAATGCATGAGTGCCCATTATTGTCTGTCTATAAAAAAGTAATACCGGAAACATTTAATTCTTTGACTATTCACACGTCAATTGTAGAATAAATTATTTTCGATCATGATGTAATTTGATTACTTAAATTTTTAAGTAGATAGTTTTTCATTGCATTTTCACTTCACTGTGAAAATGCATTTTTTTATCTTTTATTTCTTCCACTTTATTTCTCGAATGATTCCAAGTTGTTTCCAGTGATATTTAATTAATACATGATATATGTAGATAGATTTGGATAAATATGTTTACTAAAACACGTTCAGAAATAAATTATTCATAAAACTTAAAATCTTGGTATGTCATTACAATCGACACACAGTATTCAGGATATGTCGCAAGAAGCTCTACAGGAGATTCAAACGATGTTAGAGAATATAACACAACTACAGTCAGAAGCCGAAGCAGCCAGGGAGGCTGCTGTTTCTGCACAACAAGAAGCGGAGACTTCCGCTTCTGCTGCTGAATCTTCCGCAACAGCGGCTGATTCATTTGCTACATCTGCTGAACAATTTGCACAATCTGCTGATTCGTTTGCAGATGCTTCACAGATATCTGCTGAAGCTTCAGAGGGTTCTGCTGGAGAAGCTGCCAGTTCTGCTGGTGAAGCTGCCGCATCTGCTGGTGAAGCTGCCGCATCTGCTGGTGAAGCTGCCGCATCTGCTGGTGAAGCTGCTGGTTCCGCTGGTGAAGCTGCCGCATCCGCTGGAGAAGCTGCTGGTTCTGCTGGAGAAGCTGCCGGTTCTGCTGGTGAAGCTGCTGGTTCCGCTGGAGAGGCTGCTGGTTCTGCTGGTGAAGCTGCTGGTTCTGCTGGTGAAGCTGCTGGTTCCGCTGGAGAAGCTGCTGGTTCTGCTGGTGAAGCTGCCGGTTCTGCTGGAGAAGCTGCTGGTTCCGCTGGAGAAGCTGCTGGTTCTGCTGGAGAGGCTGCCGCATCTGCTGGCGAAGCTGCTGGTTCTGCTGGTGAAGCTGCTGGTTCCGCTGGAGAGGCTGCTGGTTCTGCTGGTGAGGCTGCTGGTTCCGCTGGAGAAGCTGCCGGTTCTGCTGGAGAAGCTGCCGGTTCTGCTGGAGAGGCTGCCGGTTCTGCTGGTGAAGCTGCCGGTTCTGCTGGTGAGGCTGCTGGTTCTGCTGGTGAAGCTGCCGCATCTGCTGGCGAAGCTGCTGGTTCCGCTGGAGAGGCTGCCGGTTCTGCTGGAGAAGCTGCCGGTTCTGCTGGTGAGGCTGCTGGTTCTGCTGGAGAAGCTGCCGGTTCTGCTGGTGAAGCTGCTGGTTCTGCTGGAGAAGCTGCTGGTTCTGCTGGAGAGGCTGCCGCATCTGCTGGTGAAGCTGCTGGTTCCGCTGGAGAAGCTGCTGCATCTGCTGGAGAAGCTGCGGGTTCCGCTGGAGAGGCTGCTGGTTCTGCTGGTGAAGCTGCTGGTTCTGCTGGTGAAGCTGCTGGTTCCGCTGGAGAGGCTGCTGGTTCTGCTGGTGAAGCTGCCGGTTCCGCTGGAGAAGCTGCCGGTTCTGCTGGTGAAGCTGCCGGTTCTGCTGGTGAAGCTGCCGGTTCTGCTGGTGAAGCTGCTGGTTCTGCTGGAGAAGCTGCGGGTTCCGCTGGAGAAGCTGCTGGTTCTGCTGGAGAAGCTGCCGCATCTGCTGGTGAAGCTGCTGGTTCCGCTGGAGAGGCTGCTGGTTCCGCTGGAGAGGCTGCTGGTTCTGCTGGTGACGCTGCTGGTTCCGCTGGAGAAGCTGCTGCATCTGCTGGAGAAGCTGCCGGTTCTGCTGGTGAGGCTGCTGGTTCTGCTGGTGAAGCTGCCGGTTCCGCTGGAGAAGCTGCCGGTTCTGCTGGTGAAGCTGCCGGTTCTGCTGGTGAAGCTGCCGGTTCCGCTGGAGAAGCTGCCGGTTCTGCTGGTGAAGCTGCCGGTTCCGCTGGAGAAGCTGCTGGTTCCGCTGGAGAAGCTGCTGGTTCCGCTGGAGAAGCTGCTGGTTCCGCTGGAGAAGCTGCTGGTTCTGCAGGAGAAGCTGCTGGTTCTGCAGGAGAGGCTGCCGCATCTGCTGGTGAAGCAGAAGCTGCTAAAGAAAGCATAAACTCAGCATTAGGTGAGGTTGAATCTGCATTAGATGCAACGCAAGCCCACGCTGAAGAAGTAAAAGGTGAATTAGAAACAATTCAAACGGAAGCTGAAACGTCATTGGAAGCAACTCAGACTGCACAGACTGACGCTGAAACTGCTCAAACTGCTGCTGAAACTGCTCAAGCGAGTTCGGAAACTGCACAAGCCGCTGCCGAAACGGCACAAGCTGCTACAGAAACCGCTCAAGCTGCCGCAGAAACGGCTCAAGCTGCTGCGGAAACTGCACAAGCTGCTGCAGAAACTGCACAAGCCGCTTCTGAAACTGCTCAGGAATTAGCTGAAACAGGACAAGCTGGAGCTGAAGCTGCACAAGCTGCCGCAGAAACGGCTCAAGCTGCATCTGAAGCCGCTCAAGCTGCATCCGAAACTGCACAAGCTGCATCCGAAGCTGCCCAAGCTGCTGCTGAATCAGCACAAGGAGAAGCCGAAGGATCTGCAAGCGATGCTGCTAGTTCTGCCGCTGACGCTGCAAGTTCTGCTGCCGATGCTGCAAGTTCTGCTGCTGATGCTGCAAGCTCTGCCGCTGACGCTAACTCGTCACAAGCATCTGCTGAAAGTGCATCTAGTGTTGCATGGCAAGCAGCTAGTGCGATTGCTGGATAGACAATTCGTTGTGAATTCGAATATAGTCAGGCTGCCTCCCTCAACGGAGGCAGCCTTTTTTCATTCAATCTTGTTTAGTCTTCCCCAAAATGCAGCCATCAATTATTAAGTCATCCAACAGCTCCACGAAAAGTTTAACTTTATAATTATATTCATTGCATTATGGGTAAGAAAAAGGATAAAGAAATAACAGCGAGTGATTTCGATAAGGAAAAAGCCAAGCTAGAAAAATTTGACCCGAGAGGCGTTCAGACTTTATTCAGAACTTTATCCAGAAATCACTATAATATTTTACGGATGATAGATGGCAAAGCCAGTATCATTCTCACTGTCAACTCTATCATCATTTCTCTACTCATGGGCGTCATTTATATGGCACCTGATGAGCAAAAGGGAGTTCTTCAAATCGGATCTAAAATTCTTTTGAATTGTGGCATGGCTTCAATGGTTTTTGCTTTATTAGCAATGTTGCCTCATAAATATGCCTCCTATATTAAACAGTTTCCTGACTATAAAGGAAGTCTCTATGGCAATAATTTTAGCAAATTATCCATGGATGAATATAAGCAGGAGATGAAGCGCATTATCAACAACGGTAATACGGTATACGAAGAAATGACAATGGATTTGTATTACCTCGGTAAAACTATAGCCAAGAAGCAACGATTTATCTTTATATCAGTTGGCTTTTTTTTAATTGGCTTGGTTGGTTCAATTGCTCACACCTTATATCACGGCATCATGATAGAGAAAATATTTTTCAATAATTAGCTTTATTGTAAACTGAATGTACTTAGAGTAATGAACAGACTGTTCTTAAATCACTTTATGTAATAAAAATGGATTCTTGAAAACACTCCTCCAACAAATATCTGCCTGCACTCTTTGTAAAGCGCATTTAAATCATGATCCAAGACCCATCGTCTCCGCACATCAAAAAAGTAAAATTGTAATCATCGGCCAAGCTCCCGGCTCCATAGTTCACCGCACAGGCATTCCTTGGGATGATAAAAGCGGAGAAAATTTAAGACGTTGGATGGATATTGATTCAAACACCTTCTATGATGCTTCACAAATTGCAATTATTCCCATGGGCTTTTGCTATCCTGGTAAAGGAAAATCTGGAGACTTACCGCCTCGAAAAGAATGCGCCCCTCAGTGGCATGGCCCCTTATTAAATAAGTTAACCAATGTCCAATTGACACTGCTTATCGGTCAGTACGCTCAACGCTATTATTTACCTCAAGCGCGAAAATTGACGCTTACAACTACAGTAAAACAATTCAAAGACTACCTGCCACAATTTTTCGTATTACCTCATCCGTCGCCAAGAAATAATATTTGGATGAAAAAAAATGAGTGGTTTAAGCAAGAGGTTTTACCAGAATTAAAACTGGTTGTTAAGGACATACTTACATGTTAAGTAGTGTATAAAACCAATTGTCAGACTATTTGTGATTGCTGTTTTCAAAACTCGAATGGTATTTAACCAACTTTTTTATCGTAAATTCAGTGATAAAATCTCATGGAAAAATACTATCGTTCTGATACATATTAAATGCGGAGATTTTAATAAACTATAGCTTGATGATTAAATTTTTATGGCTTGCACTTGCCTCATTTACTGCCTTCAATAGTGCAGCCCAAACCTACGAAGGAAAATTTTTAGAAGCCAACTATGACGAAGCTAAAGTGCCCGAATATAAGCTACCTGATGTCCTTTCCTCGTTTGACGGTAAAACAATAAAAACAGTTGAAGATTGGGAGCGTCTCAGAAGACCAGAAATCGTTGATTTTTTTACCCAAAATATGTTTGGCGAAATACCCACGCCATCGAGCCCCATCAAAAAATCGTTTAAATTACTGTCCGAAGACACAAGCATTTTTAATGGTCTATGCACCAGAAAAGATGTGCTGATAACTTTTGAAAACGAACGTGGTCAAGTCACCATGCCACTAGTGCTTTTTGTGCCGACCAATGCCAAAGATAAAGTCCCTGTAATCTTACTCGCCACCGGCAATGACATCAACCGAACAGGTCTTACATTAAATGATTCGCAGAGTTATGGCAGAACCGCAAATGGAATTCCATTACATCAATTAATCAGTCGTGGAATAGCTGTCGCAGCTGTCGATTACCAGGCATTTGGAATCGATAACAGACAAAAAGAAGGCAAGGTTAGCGGCGGAATTTCAACTCTCTTTTTTAAAGATGGACAGACATTTACTAAAGAAAATGAATGGGGAATGATCGCAATCTGGGCGTATGCTGTACGCGCCGGAATGGATTATTTAGTAACTGATAAGGATGTACAGGAAAACCAGGTGGCAACGCTTGGCTGCTCAATTGGTGGAAAAGTCGCTCTCTGGGCCGCAGTGACAGACACACGTTTTGCAATGACACTGCTAGCAACCGCAGGTCACGGAGGTGATGCAATCTGGCGCCGAGAATATGGTGAAACCCTACAAAACATGTGCGACCACCTACCAACTTGGATTTGCAGAAATGCAAAGCAATATGCCGCAAATGTGCACGCTCTCCCTGTTGATCAACATACATTATTAGCTACATTAGCGCCGCGCCCGTTTTATGTAAGTAATGCACACCACGACTTATGGGCCGACCAAAAAGGCCAATGGATTGGTACCTACAATGCAGCTCCTTCCTACCAACTTTATAAAAAAGATGTGGCATTTACATCTGCAATACAACCTGCGATAAACCTGCCAATTATTAAAAGTATGATTGGATACCACCTACGCTCAGGTGTACACGGACTTGAACTGTATGATTGGGAACAGTATATGAAATTTATAGAATATCATTTTTTGAAGATTGAACCGAGAAGTGTAGATGAGGTATATAAATAGCTTGTCATCTCCGGAATGTCGTTGATCAGGAGACCAACAACGACAAGGATATTCGGGGTTTTCAACCTCGAATCAATATGATTGGATTTCAATCGTATGCCTCTGACGTTGAAAACATCAGAGATCCGTTTCTTGAATGATACACGATATATTTCTACTATCCTGTAGATACCTAATAGGAAATAATGGTACTTACAAATTCTTCGTAATCTGCTGAACAATTTTAAATTCGCTCATAAACACTTTAGCAATCACGCGCAATATCGTATACACTGGAATCGCTAATACCATTCCTAAAATACCGCCGACCTTAGCGCCCATCAAGACAACGATAAATATTTCTAATGGATGTGCTTTTACGCTCTTTCCAAAAATAAACGGTTGAAAAATAAAATTATCTAATACTTGCATGAGCATAAAGACGCCCAAGACTTTCAATATCATTGGTAATAAATCTCTATAGAATGATGCCTGTTGCACAACTCCATTGACGGCATCCGCGATCTCGGGGGCAGCTCCTGCATTTGAGGAAATGGTTATAATCACACCAAAAGCCGCACCTAATATCGGACCCAAATACGGGATCACATTCATCAACGCTGCGAAGAAGCCGATGAGCAATGCATTTTTAATTCCCAATATAGTTAAGGCCAATGTCACAAATGTTGTAATCACAACAATCTGAATGGTAACCCCAATAAAGTATCTAATTAAAAGTTTTGATGAATCTTCAATGGCATGGATGCCTTTTAATTCATATTTATTAGGAAGTATCGTCGATATAATATTGCTAAATAATCCTTGTTCTTTGAGAAAGAAAAAAGAGACAAAAAATATAGACATGATAGCAATGAATAAATTACTAAAAAAGCCAATTGCTGATCCAAACAATTCAGGAATTTTAGAGGGGTCAAGAAAATTATAAATATTCTCCTTGACCTTATCAAAAAATGATTTGGATGCTTCTATTTCTTTTTCGGTTGGCGCTGCTTCTTGATCTTGCTGCTCCATCTGAATGATAACTGCAATATCAGGAATCATTGATGTAGAGTCCCCATCTAAATATAAACTATCTATGCGGATTACCTTTGTGATATAATCCTCCTCCGTCTGAATCGGTTTCTCGACTTCAATGAGCGACGAGTCAATTGGTTCTAAAAGGCCTCGATTGACAAGCCATTGATTCCAATCATTAATCGGTTCTTCTAGGTTTTTAATCACCGCATTATAATCGACGCCTGCCAGATTTCTTGCTTGCTGCAATAGAGGAGGCATGATTAGATAGACGATTAAAAATAAAAACAGCACAAACGACATCAACGTCATCACAGCTGAAGCATTCTTACCTATAAATTTAAACTTGTTGAAAAACCGAAAGAAGGGTGCACCTATCATCGAAACGACCCATGCCAACGAAACATAAATCACGATGTCAGGAAAGAAAAATAGAAAAATGAGCATGACTGCCAATGGAAAAAGAGCAATCAAGTACTTCTTATCAAATGCCATAAACCAAAATTAACGAAATGTTAGCGTTCTGGAGGTATACTTTCATATCCTCTCTCCAATCCTGAGTAAAATAAAATAAGCACCGATGTGATGATAAGTCCTTCTATAGGTTTGATCACATGAAACCAGTTCACAAGACGATCTCTTTTCCAAAAGCCAATCGTATCTTCTTTTATAAAACTAAATAAGGCATCAGGATCAGATCCATATGATAGGATTCCAGAGATTAATCCTATACATAAACAAGCAACTATTCCTATTAAGACATACATTTCTTTTGAACCTAAAAAATCTCCAAAGCTAAACGAAACTGCAGGCCTGCGGAATGTTCGGATCACAATTAAACCAATGCCTGCCCCAACCGTATTAATCACTACATCGTTAAAATCATAGTAGTCAGTCCTCTCAGGTGCAAGCCAGACATACTGATACAATTCATCCATTGCGCCTGCCAAAACAGTCCAAAACATAGTTCTGAAATAGCTCGAATTCAGTTGAAAACAGATGATGGCAAACAGAGCATATTGAATAAAATGTATGCCTTCTACATTGATCACAAACAACATATTAATGCAGAGCCCAATTAGGACAACGGTCAATAAAGAATAGGTCAGCAATAATTTTCTATCAGAAGATTGAGCGTTAATCGTTAACCAACTAGCTATCCCTATGAATACAATAGATAGTAAACCAAGTATAACACCATCAAAATAAGCACGAGGATCAGTTAAAAAGAGACTTGAAATCCATTTACCAATTACCTCATGCGGTAGTACCACCATCAAATAATAAGCAAGTAAAAGTAAATAATATCTAATTTTCATCCCTTTTCGAAGAATTCTTACTGACAATGATTGCATTTAATTGACTGAATGCTACCCAACGTGTTGTCAAAACATTATATTGTAGGTATAAAATGGCGCTAACCACTTTTTTCTAAGTGTCCAATCAAGATTAACTATGAAACAAAGCTACAAACTCGTTCTATTTTCTCTTATATTTTTACTTGCGTTTCAAAATATTACGCAAGCACAGTTCGGTAATTTAGAAGCCATAGAACCCACTGATATTTTTGACGTAGACGTACTCGTTCCAGGCACGGTCTATACCATCGCCTTAAAATATGATACAGTGCTTACACCAGGGGCAGATGTGGTTGATTCAGAGACAATTGATATCACAGTACTTCCAAGTGGAGGTATCACGATACTTTCAGGACCAACATTAGCTGAAGATGGTTGTACAATAATTACGACGTTTACCCCATTGGTAAATAATGTTGAGGTTTTAATTTGTGCTGACGACAATACACCGCTTACAGTTGGAAGTAAGGCAATCTATCGAACTGCTGCTTTATCCGTGCCTGTTCAATTCTCAGAGCTATATGGCTCGCAACAAAATAATGAAGTCAAATTAGAATGGGAAACAGCTATCGAGGTTGGTAATGAAAAATTTATTGTCGAGAGAGCTTATGCAGATAGTGGCTTTCAGCCCATTGGTGAATTAAAAGGAGCTGGTAATAGCATCCGTAATCTTACTTATGACTTTATGGATTTAAATCCTAAAAGTGGAATCAATGCGTATCGTATTAAGCAAGTTGATTTCAATGGGACTAGCGATTATAGTGAGACGGTTAGAGTTATCTACTTCTCCGCGAAAGACATCCAATTAGCGCCGAATCCTGCATCCATATCTCAGGACAATCCGATGTTGTATATACATTCAGATCATTCAAATACAGTATCTGTGGGCATCTACAATGTTATTGGAAAATTAATGTCTGATCAAACATACACTGTTAATGAGGGTCAAAACCGATTTGCTATTCGATCTCAGGATCTTCACGAAGGGCTTTATTTGATTAAAATTAATATGGGTGACTATTCTTCGACTCAGAAGTTGTATTTAGAAAAGTAGCAATTCCAAGATTTTACTTTTATATAGATGTTCCAATCCTAGTGCTCTGTCAAGATATAACTGACTAGTGCTTTTGACGTATTTTTCACATGCACGTCGTTACAGAACCGGCCTTGATAGCTAGGCTATCAGACCGAACCTGCGCCTAGTTCATGCACACACTACGCTCAAATTCAACTAGTCAATCTATGCTTGACAAAGCACTAGATTAATCATGTTTGAAGGATGGACGATAATGATATCAAGTTCTTTTAATCAGGATTTGTCTCCTCGTTCATCGCAAATTTTATATTCTGCTTCAACTTTTGAAAGCCCGCTCGCTTAACGGGAGAGCCCATAAATAAATCATCAAACTCCTCTTCTGTCAATGCCTGCCAAGATTCCTTGTCCTTTGACATGAGTTCATCTTTAGGCTTAAATGCATCTTCTTCATGTGGTGTAGAAAATCGATTCCAAGGACAAACTGCTTGACAAATATCACAGCCAAACATCCATTGCTCCAGACTGTCTTGATAGGCTGCTGGTATATCTTCCTTTAATTCAATTGTTAAATAGGAGATACATTTGGACGCATCTAAGTGATAACCATTTTTACTAATCGCCAGCGTCGGGCAAGCATCTATACATCGGGTACAGGTGCCACAGTGATCAGGGACCTGCTCTTGAATTGTATCTATCTCTACATCAACAATTAACTCCGCCAGAAAAAAATAAGACCCTGCTCGCTGATTGATCAATAAGGTATGCTTGCCCATCCAACCCAATCCTGCCCGCCGCGCCCAATCCCTCTCCATCACTGGCGCTGAATCCACAAAGCCGCGCCCTGCCACTTCCCCCACATGCTCATTCATCCACTGCAAGATTAGCTTCAACTTCTTTTTAATCACCTTATGATAATCCCGTCCATAGGCATACATCGATAATTTTGGAGCAGACGCATCTAGCTGAACCGTAGACGTATAATAATTATAGAGTAAACTAATGACTGTTTTAGCTCCCGGCACAAGCTTGGTCGGATCTGTTCTTAATTCAAAATGATTAGCCATGTACGCCATCTTGCCATGGATCCCGCTTTCGAGCCACGCTTCGAGTTGCCTCGCTTCTGGCTCCATAAACTCAGCTTTGGCAGCACCCATATCTAGAAAACCCATCTCTTGAATGCAAAAAGACTTGAGTTGTGCAAACTGTTCGATACTGAGCTTCATGGATCAATCCAATATTTGAAGCTTAGCGTATTGTAGCATAATTCGTTTTTTAGGATTGACTGTCACCTGTTCGAATTCGATGGTGGCGACGAAGCGTTCGTCAATATCCAAGACTTTCCCTGCTCCAAATTTGAGATGCATCACATTCATCCCGGCCTTGATTTTAGAGGAGTCATCCGGATGAAAATTTTGAGGGTCGACTGATACTTTATTGAGTCGCTTCAGACCAGTGGGCTTAAAATTGCCTAATATTTTGGGCTGCCCAAATTCTTTCTTCTCTTTTAGTGGCACGACAGCATCTATCGTCTCCGGTGGTAGCTCTTCTAAAAATCGACTTGGATCATTGAAGCGCATTTGGCCATGTTGGTATCGACTATTCGCATAGGTTATTGTTAAAAACTCCTCGGCCCGAGTAATCGCTACATAAAACAGTCGCCGCTCTTCTTCGATTTGATCCGGCGAGGATAAAGACATATAGGACGGAAATAAATTCTCCTCCATCCCAACCACAAACACAGACTTAAACTCTAGTCCTTTGCAAGCATGTGTGGACATCAACGAGACCACTTCTGTCTCTTCTGATTCTTTATCCATATCCGTAATCAATGCGATGCTCTGGAGATAGGCCGACAATGATTTATCGAGTGGATTGTCTTCATCTAGTATTTCATCATTCTCAACAAAGTCTTTCATGCCATCTAATAAGGCATTTACATTTTCTAGTCGGCTCAGACCTTCCATGGTATTATCCACTTTTAGGGCAGAGACTAGGCCTGCACGCTTTGAGATCATGACTGCTAGATCGTAAGCATTTTTACCTTCCGACATGACCTTTCTAAACGTTGCAATTAAAGCAGCAAACTCTGCTAATAAACTTGTTGCTCGTTTGCTGAGCTGCACATGTGGGATGGTTTGCCACAAGCTGACTTGGTTATCATCTGCCAGTGCAATTATTTTATTGACTGTGGATGCGCCTATGCCACGCTTGGGATAATTGACAACTCGTTTGAATGCTTCATCATCATTGGGATTAATCGTCAATCTCAAATACGCAATCAAATCTTTGACTTCTTTACGCTGATAAAAAGATAAGCCACCATAGATTCTATATTGAATATTTTGGCGTCTTAAGAATTCTTCAAAGACTCTTGACTGCGCATTGGTTCGGTACAAAATAGCAATATCAGTATTCTTTAAATTATACCGATGCTTCTGTTCGATAATCATATCCGCAATACGCCTACCCTCTTCATTATCCGAAATCGTTTTTACAATTTTGATTTTACTTTCAGCGGGCTTATCAGTCCATATCTTTTTTTCGATCTGTCTGCGGTTAAATCCGATGATACCATTAGCTGCATCAACAATATGCTGAGAAGAGCGATAATTCTGTTCGAGTTTGAATGTTTTTAATGTGGGAAAGTCCGTTTCGAATTGCAATATATTTTCAATTGTAGCCCCACGAAATGAATAGATACTCTGTGCATCATCTCCTACAATACATACATTTTGAGGACTCCTTTCATAATTCACAAATTGCTTTAAGATTTCGTATTGCAAAAAGTTAGTATCCTGAAACTCATCTACCAACACATGTGAAAATTGCTTTTGGTATTTATCCTTTACTTGATCAGGATTTTCATAAAGCAAACGAAACATCTGGAGTAACAAGTCATCAAAATCCATTGCGCCTGATCGCTTGCACCGATTGACATACTTCTCATAGATCTTATAGGTCAATGGACGACGATTCATTTTATCATAGTTCAGCATGTCTTCGTTTTGGACATATGCTTTGGGTGTGATTAGATTACTTTTTGATGCAGAGATACGAGAGCGGATGGCGTTAGCGTTGTAGACTTTTTTGTCTAGGTCCATTGTTTTGATGAGTTCATTAATTAAACTTTTAGAATCATCAGAATCGTAAATTGTAAAGTCATTCGGATAGCCGATACGGTGAGCTTCGACGCGGAGGATTCTAGCGAAGAGTGAGTGGAATGTACCAGCCCAAACTTTTCGAGCTGATCCGCCAACGACTTTCTCAATTCTGGCCTTCATTTCCTTGGCCGCCTTATTCGTAAATGTTAGGGCAAGGATTTGCCAGGGCGGCACACCGACATTGATGAGGTGCGCTATTTTATAAGTAAGTACACGAGTCTTACCTGAGCCAGGCCCAGCGATCACCATGATGGGACCATCCGTCTGTACGACAGCTGCCCGTTGGATTTCATTGAGTTCATCTAAGTAAGAATGACCGACTTCCTGCATTTTAGTTATTTTACGAACCAGATTTGATTCATATACGTTAAAAAACAAATATAAGCTAATCCTCATGTCCAGTCCTCCCAAAAGCATACTAATTGATATTTATGAGTTCTTAAAATGGCCTAGGCGCCAAATTGAGAGAGCACCAATGAATCTAGAGACATTTATTCGACTAGTCGGGGTTCATTATTTGTTCTTATTGGCTGCTATAATACTCTTGTCGCTGGGTACATTTATATTTAAAATAGACCAACTGGAGCATAGTATTGAAAATCTGCTAAAAGATTCTTCGGCACTCCAGTTTTTATTCATGTTGGCTGTCTTGGCTCCTATTTTAGAAGAGCTCATTTTCAGGTTCCCTTTGCGATTTAGGCGAGGCTCCTTATTTATCTTGTTGACGGTATCTACTCTTCTCGTGTATTTGGTGAGTGCTACATTCTTGCCTCCGATGCATGAACTAATTCCACAAGACCAGCCGGCAGATGTGGTTGAATTGCTGCAAGGAGCAAATTTTAGTGCAATTGGTCTGTCAAGTGTTTGGTTTCTATTTGGGCTATTTGGGCTGTTTATCATAAGTGCCAGTAAAAGCCTTCTGGAAAAGACTGGTCGGTACGTAGATCATATTTTTCCTTATATATTTTATATCTCAGCGATGATTTTTGGCTATGTCCATTTTACAAATTTTGCGGGAGAGATGAAGTGGTTTTGGATTCCCTTTTTGATTATGCCACAATTTATGATGGGGCTTGTTATGGGCTATGCGCGTTTGCGCTTTGGTATGCCTTCGAATATTTTATTGCATGCTGTTAATAATCTGATTCCTGGGTTGTTTATGTTGGGTTTTATGGGGATGGAAGGGTAGCCTTAAAGCTAGGGATTCCTAAGCTTAACCAGAGGGAAAGATTAGTAAGCCCGGTGCAGATAAGGATTGAACCACATAGATTGATAGATATATAGATTAAAAAAGGTGAACCACATAGACACATTGAGAACATAGAATTTGATGTGGAACACTACCGTTTAGCATACTTTCCATTTTACAATTTCTACAAAAAGCATAATAATTAACGACACATTTTAGGTCATCTACTACTGCCTTCTCTATGTGTACTATGTGTCTATGTGGTTCAAACCCTCTTTGTCTATGCCCTTCAAGCTGTATGAAAAAACTATTAAAACCCGGAATAAAACAAATTTTGCCTATTTTTAATATATCCAATTCATGATAATCTCCTATGCAAAGGCAAGATCAATATCAAGAATATGTCAGAAAACTGAAGCAAGCTCAGCTCAGTGACTCTTCAGATCAGTTGCTCAAACAGATGAGTGATAAGGCCGATTATATGCTTCATTATATGAAGACTCGACTGCCAACTCAGAGATACACAAGCTTGATGTGGTACTTTATTGGTGCTTTTACACTTGTCTCATTTATATCCTTTTTCAAATTTGGAGGCTTTATTCGTTTCCTCCCCTTAAGCCTGTCAATTCTTTACATCATCTATAATCGTCATCAAAATATTCAGCTAAGCAAGTCGAATTCATTTGACCGCTTGAAAGATGACGAGGCAATTAATAGTATCAGATATGTAGAAGGAAAAGTGAATCATGTCCGCAAAGGGATAGAGATGAAGTGCCATCGCATTCTACAAGTTAAATACCTCTATATTCTTTTTTTTCCGCTCATGTTATTTTTTATTGGAGAGCTGATACTCGGTAAATTCCCTTTTAATAATTTTTGGATTGCTTTGATCATTGCACTCATGATGGGCAGCGTTGTGTGGAAATATATTTTCGATGACGATTTGGAAGAACTAGATCAGTTTGACAATTCGCTGATAGGAGATTTAGAAATATATCGTCAGAGAGCCTGATCCACGGCTGCTATTGTATCCTTGTCTACAGTATCAAAAAATGCATGCAGCTTAATGAGTGCTTTCTCTCTAACACCCTGATCGATATAGCAGGCTATCGACACCAAGGCAAAACTCAATACTCCAATATCATCAGTCATTCCAAGAAATGGAGTCAAATCTGGTATTGAATCAAGAGGAGAGACAAAATAAGCGAATGCACCAATCACGATGTTTTTTGCCCAACCTGGTGTCTCCGATCGTCTATAAGCATAGAATAATAAGAGTATGCTATACACCAACTTCTGCCCTAAGGTGCCAGTATATCGACTGATCCATGACCACAAAACATCCGGCCGAAAAGGATTCTTCTTATTCTGTCTATTCGTGTTCATCTAATGGTTTAAAGAATTAACGACAATATAAATATAAAGGTTCTAGTCACTGCATTTATTGGATAAACGTCAATTAATGGTCGATACCCGACGAAATCCTATATCCCAACCCCAATGTGCCCAATGTAATATGTAGTATGTAGTATAACTATGCGCACTATCATCCTTTGTGGTTCACCCTTGTATATGTTCTCTCATGTGCCCTATATGGTTCAGTCCCTAAATGCCTTCCTAATAAAAAAGCCCACTACAGTGAAAAGAGTGGGCCTTGTTGTTTCTGAAAAACCGCAAGCAACAAAATAAAGTGTTATCAGTCAAAGACTATCAGTAGCATCACGGACAAGTTATAGATGTAAACATAGGATTGCCAGAGTTGTCAACTCCCAGTTTCCAACAATTGCCATTAGGCGAATTCATGATGACACCAGCTTGATTTCCTTCGAGAAGAATATCCCCATTTAATAGATGAAGTTTTGCTTTTGGATCCATTGTACCAATACCAACACGATTTTGAAATGGGGTTGCTTGGCTTGGACCTAAATAAAATATGGGATCAAAGACTAGACCATCATCACCAAAGACATTATTAACACTTAAGCCTCTTCTCGTATCCGTTTTTGTAATCGTCTCCATTGTCCAAAAATCAACATTTGGTGCAACTGGAAATTCTCCAGCTGGTGGATTGAGTTTAGTGAAGTTGAAATTAAGTGAGTTAATCTTAAAATTTGATCGAAAGCTGGGATCGGATACAAATTGATTGATTTCCAGTCCATCTCTTCCCATTGTGGAATTCATTAAATCGTCTCCTGCCTGAAGTTTGCCATTGGCACCAGAGACGAAATTGAAATCCTGAAAAACACTAAACCCGTTGAGACCAAAATTAGCCGCACTCATGGGCACCGAGCTGTCCACTATGAATAGCTGGTCATTTTGAAGTTCGGAAGTTTGTTGTGAATACATTGAATTGAAACAAAATGATGTACAGAGTACAATCATCACGGATGTGTAAACATTCATAATTGATATTTTGGAAGTTGAATAATAGTGCACGATTCAGAAGAGCTAAAACATGCATTTCATTACGAATGTAGTTAAAATTTAATACTAAACATCAACTCTCAACTGCCCCTCCTTGGACCAGATTCAATAAGATTTGAGATTGCAATAACAGGCTCGCCCTCGTTGGACTCCGATCCAATGAGATCTGCGATTAAATCATACCATTTAATAACGTGCTGTTGGTTCGGAGACCAACAGCGGCAACCATAAAGTTAATACGGTAAACAAAAATGCCGGTAGTTCGGAGACCAACGGCGGCATTAGTTGTTGCTCCTAAAAACCGTGCCCTCGTTGGACTCCGATCCAACGAGATCTGCGATTAAATCATACCATTTAATAACGTGCTGTTGGTTCGGAGACCAACAGCGGCAACCATAAAGTTAATACGGTAAACAAAATATGCTATTGGTTCGGAGACCAACGGCGGCAATGTTAGACTCCGATCCAACGAGTTTAAAAATAAAAAAGCCCGCTAAATTGAATTTAGCAGGCTTTTATATGTCTTTATAAATCTATTTCTTATTCTGTCAATCCTTGTACAAGTAAAGAGACCTCATTATACAAGACTTCAATGAATCCTTTTTCGATCGTATAATTGATTGTCTTGCTGTCAGCTGTAATGATCCGAACCGGACCAGCACCTAAGGCAGAGACAATCGCTGCGTGGCCTTGTAAGATTTCAAACTGACCATTGATGCCAGGGACTTTCACCGAAGTGATTTCTCCTGAGTAAACTTCTTTGCCTGGTGTAAGTACTGATAAATTCACGATCTATGCGTTAGCTTCTTCAATTAATCTTTTACCTTTTGCGATAGCGTCATCGATAGAACCAACAAGGTTGAATGCCGCTTCTGGATACTCATCCACTTCGCCATCAAGAATCATATTAAATCCTCTGATTGTTTCTTCGATTGGTACCAAAACTCCTTCTAATCCAGTAAACTGCTCAGCTACGTGGAATGGTTGCGATAAGAATCGTTGTACACGACGAGCTCTAGAGACAACTAATCGATCTTCATCTGACAATTCTTCTAGACCCAAAATCGCAATGATATCTTGTAGCTCATTATACCGCTGAAGGATATTGATCACCTTCTGTGCTGTATCATAATGCTCATCTCCTACGATAGATCGCTCTAAGATTCTTGATGAAGATGCCAATGGATCCACAGCAGGATAAATACCTAGTGAAGCCAACTTACGATTCAATACCGTCGTTGCATCTAAGTGAGAGAAAGTAGTCGCTGGCGCTGGATCCGTTAAATCATCCGCAGGTACATATACCGCTTGTACCGATGTAATAGATCCTCGCTTAGTTGAGGTAATACGCTCTTGCATCACACCCATCTCTGTCGCCAAGGTTGGCTGGTATCCCACAGCTGATGGCATCCGACCTAAGAGTGCAGAAACCTCTGATCCAGCTTGCGTAAATCGGAATATATTATCAACGAAGAACAGAATATCTTTTCCACCATTCGGATCATTCATATCACCATCTCTATAATACTCGGCGATCGTCAATCCAGATAAGGCGACTCGTGCTCTTGCTCCTGGTGGCTCATTCATCTGGCCAAACACAAGCGTTGCTTGAGACTTCTTTAATTCTTCTTTATCCACTTTGTCCAAATCCCAGTTGCCTTCTTCCATCGACTTCAAGAACTCTTCTCCGTATTTGATAACGTTTGATTCCAACATCTCTCGAAGAAGATCATTCCCCTCTCTTGTTCGCTCTCCGACTCCAGCAAATACTGAAATCCCTTCATAGCCTTTGGCAATATTATTAATCAGCTCCATGATCAATACAGTCTTGCCCACTCCAGCTCCTCCAAACAATCCAATCTTACCTCCTTTAGAATAGGGCTCAATCAGATCAATCACCTTAATCCCAGTAAACAATACCTCTGACTCTGTAGACAGATCTTCATATCTTGGTGGATCTCTGTGTATAGGATATGCGTCATCTCCTTTCTCTACTGGACCGATTCCATCGATCGCCTCACCGACAACATTGAATAATCTACCTTTGATGTGTTCACCAACTGGCATCGCAATTGGTTTACCAGTATCTGTTACTGACATCCCTCTTGTCAAGCCATCAGTTGATTCCATGGCGATCGCTCGCACACTGTCTTCTCCTAAATGTTTTTGACACTCTAATACAAGCGTATCACCATTCTCTCTTGTGATGGTTAACGCATTAAGTATCTCAGGTAATTTAGCTTCTGAATTTGTAAAACTGACATCGATTACTGGACCAATGATTTGCTTTATCTGTCCTATATTAGCCATGTATGAAAATTAGTTTTTTGAATTAATTTGAGTGGTCTCGAAAATCGCTGCAAAGATAGTATTATAAGCCTTTTCTCGCCCTATTCTGACAATAATATTATGAAACTCTATTCCTACCCTCAGATTTTTGGCAAATCATAGGCTAGACAACACTTTATAGCTAGCTAAAGGGGGTTTATCCAAAAATTATTTGTACCGATTCCTTGAGTTATAGCGACTAATTGGTTATTCAGTAAGTCTAAAAGTGCTAAAAAGGTAACGATCGCATGGATTCGATTCTCCATCGGTTTGAAGATATCTAGGAAAGTAGATTTCTCTTTCACCCGAATCCTATCAAGGATATAGGTACTTTGACGTTCGACATCATAATCATATTTTACGATCTCGTGCTTGACTATATTAGATCGATTTTCATATCTGTCCATGACTGATTCAAACGCTTTGAGCAATTTGAACATCGTCAATGACTCGAGCTCTATATCAACCAAGGCTTTATTCGCTAAGGACTTTAACTCAGAGGCAACGCCACCTCGATCAAACTTGAGCGACCTCTCCAATTCTAAGTTCGCTATTTCATCAAGGACACTTTTATATCGCTTATACTCTAAGAGTCGCTCCACCAATTCTTCTCGAGGGTCAATCTCATTACCATCTTCATCGATCTCCTTACGGGGAATCAGCATTTTAGCTTTGATCCGCATAAGATTCGCCGCCATCAGGATAAATTCACTAGCTACATTTAAATTCAGCTCTTCGAGCTGCTTGATGTAGATAAGAAAGTCTGCAGTAATCTTGGCAATAGGGATATCATAGATATCAATCTCATCTCTCTCTATGAAAAACAGAAGCAGGTCAAAAGGACCTTCAAACTGCTTTAATTTTATAGTATATGTCTCTTGCATTAGAATGGGACAAATATATAAAACTTTAGCTCCTTGCGGTCGCAATGTGGGAGGGAAGTGGACATCCCGTAATGACGTAGTGAATGGCGGGATTGAGTGTGCCCGAAGCTTGCGGAGGGACCTGCCTACCGCAGGCAGGTTGCTAAGCCCGGAGATACCCAAGGTTTAAATCCAACTACCTTCTATCCTAGTAAGAATCAAGTTTACTAAATCCGGGCTTACCAATCTCTTTCGAGCTTGGTAGCCCCTTCATGAATGCCATTATGACATATTATTTTACATTTTCGTGCCATTTTGTCACCATGATTCTCTTGTTCTTGTCAATTCGTCTCACATTCCACCCAATTTTTGGCATGGCACCGCAATTGATCTAATGTAGTCGTAATCATTTTTTAAAAACATAAAATCTAATTGATATGAATACGAACACATGTAAACCAAATCACAGAAGAAGACATCACAGAAGAAATGGATTCTTTGCACCGACGATTGAAAATATTTTCAATGAAGTCATGAATACGAGTCTTAAGGATATAGCCACCGATGACGCGCCCCAATTTTCAAAACCTCAAGCCAACATCATCAAATCAGAAGATGGCTTTGCGATTGAAGTTGCTTTACCGGGTTTTTCTAAAAAAGATGTCGAAATCAAAGTGGACAAAGATGCCTTGATCATTAGTTCAACTAAAGAGGCAGCAGAGACAGAACCCAATTTTAGACTCAGAGAATTTAATTACAGCACATTCGAGCGACGATTCCGATTAAACGATACACTTGATAAGGAATCTATTGCAGCAACATTTAAGAATGGTGTGTTGACGATTCATATTGCGAATGCTACAGTGGAGCCGGCGAAGACGATCTCGATTAAGTAGGGAGTTGGAAGTGGGAAGTATTAAGTAGGAAGTGGGAAGTGGGGAGTGGGAAGTAGGGAGTGGGAAGTGGGGAGTGGGAAGTGGGATCAAGTGTGGTTAGATCCAATTATAGACAACTGTCATTCCGAGCGAACGATAGTGAGTCGAGGAATCCACGGCAATTATTAATAAACAGAAATAAAAATTAATCTAAAATGAGAATAAAAACATACAGTGGCTTGACGCCTGCGAGTACAGGATTGAGCAACATTTTTGACGAGTTATTTAACTCTAGTTTTTCAGACATTGTTAATGCAGACTTTGTCAGTACAAAACCATCAGTTAACATTATAGAAGAAGACACTGCATTTCAAATTCAAATAGCAGCGCCTGGTTTAGCAAAAGCAGATTTCAATGTAGAGGTCGACAAAGACCAACTGATTGTTTCATCTGTTGTGAAGGAAGAAAAAACTGAGGAGTCTAATGAGGACACATACAGCAAACGAGAGTTTAATTACAGTTCATTCAAACGAAGTTTTCACTTGAGTGACAAGGTGGATAAAGAAACGATTGATGCCGTGTATAAAAACGGCATTCTTACAGTTACAATACACAAGTCAGAGAAAGCGATTGAGAAAGGACCGCAGGTAATTTCAATAAAATAGTTAATAGAGGTTTTTGGTTAAAGGTTTTTATAGATTTGGACGCCCTGGCACTTTGTGCTGGGGCATTTTTGTTGGTTTGCTTTTTGATGTATATATTGGACCAACAACTCTTTTAAATCTATACACTAATATGAAAAAGACTTTACACATTTTACTACTCGGCTTGTTGATTCCACTCATTGCTTTTGGTCAAAACGATAATACAAACGGGCATCTTCTTTGGGAAATCAACCACACAGAGCTTGACGGCCCGTCCTACTTATTTGGCTCGATTCATTTAAATGATTCTCGTGTCTTTATTTTTGATGACACCTTACATCAGGCCCTTTTGTCTTGTAGTCAGTTCGCTAATGAAATAGATCTATCAAATATTGATTCTTTGCTGGTAGCTGAAATTGTCAAGGAGTTTAACAATGAAGAATCTGAACTTTCAAATAGTGATGCTGAAGCGGATGAAGATGATGATGATGATGACGATGACAATCCATTTCAATTTGACTTTGACGTCAATGGCGAACTAACAACTATAGATTTATTCCTTCAAGTTGCTGCCGACCAAGCTGGCCTTTCATCCCACGGGTTAGAAGCCTTGGAGGATCAACTTGACCTGTTTAACGATCTTGACAAAGAAGCTTCTCAGTTCGAATACGGCACTCCAGCTTATGAAGAATTCATTAAACATTATGCCTTAAGAGACATACAATCTATCCAAAACATCTGCGATCAATATGCTTATGAAGAAGATTTAGATATGATCAACAGAAATGAAATTCAAGCAAAGGCATTTCAACAACTGATGGCTACCGGAAATACTTTTGGAGTTGTTGGCTTGGCACATTTATTTGGAAATGCTAATGTCTTAGACATATTAACCAAAAAGGGATATTCTATTAGAAGAATGAAGTATGGAAAACCCACAAATGCAATTGAAATACTCTATAACTCTAGACCTAATAAGGATTGGTTTACAGTAACCAATCCATCTGGCAATCTTCAACTTCAATCAAAAACCAATAATCCAATTCAAGATTTTAACAACCAAGGGGAAATACATATTTCAGTAGAATTTAGCAAAGGACTTATTTACTTCTCAGGGTTTTTTCCTCCTGCAAACATTGAAGAAAAATCAATTATTGAGTCTATGGCATCTAACTTTTTCTCAGATTCAAGTGAACTTGTTATACATAAACCTATTACAACAAATGGTCAGGCCATTACTCGATTTGAAAGTCAGAGCGAAAAAAGCATATACAAAGGACAACTAAATATGAATAACCAGACATCAGCCATACATTTTGTCGTCGGATTTTCAAAAAAATCTATCCAACACCCTAATGTTGAGAGATATTTAAATAGTCTTACACTCCATGAAAAAGAAATCCAAGACTGGACTTCACAACGATCAGAAATTGGTGGCTATGACTATTATTTTCCAGCAGGAATAGAATACCAAACTTTAAAAACCAAAATGGTAGAATACGAACAAAACGGAGAAGCTATCGTATACTATAAAACATTTGTGAATCCTGAAAATAAAAATGAATATCTGCTTAGACACCTAACAGCTGCTCCAGGAATTATCTACCTAAACCCCTATGAGTCAATAGAAAGCATGAATGCCCTGTACGAATCAAACTACAAAGCATCATCTAAAAAAACTAGCTACTCCTTTACCAATGAAAATTTGACATGTGATGCTACACTCATAGACGAATACGATAATGCATTCTATATTAAAACCATCGTCAGAGGCTCTGTCATGTACAATCTAATCCAAAAATCTCCAAGCCAGAAAAGAGACGAGTTGTTCTTCAATGGATTAAAATTATTGGCACCTCAAACAACAGTAGATCAAGAATTCTCATATGATGATGCCTCATTTTTTATGGCAACCCCTACCTCTAATTCAAACCAACACGCCACAAAGAATCCAGAATCAACTATAGATGCATTTGGCATTAACAGCTCTCAAACAGGCATAAACATAAATATAGAATTTGATGAATATACGCCCTATGAAATGAATCGATTAGAAGAGTCTTTGTTTACAACAGATCTATTGGACACAACAACTTATGACTCATTAATTTATTTTAAAAAATATAAATACAAAGATATTTGTCCTGGATTCATTTCGAGTTACCAGTCTGATTCTACCTATTTGATTCATACAGAAATTGGGATTTATTGTAATAATCATTTCGTCGATATTAATATCACAAGCCCAAAAGAACATGAAAAAAGTGATATCGTAGACAAGATAATAAACAGCATTTATTTTGACAATCCGTCTACAGCTTCAATAACTTCAAATAAAACTGAAACTATTATAAATGATGTAATGTCAACTGATACGACTGAATTTAGAGGAGCCCTTGCTGCCATAACTGAAGGTCCTCTTTTCACAACAGAAAACATCCCATCAGTTATAAAAACCCTAGAGTCAACCGTATTGGATGAAGAGGAGGATTATAATAGTAAATATCAACTTATCACCTCATTCCACGATATAAAATCAGCTGAATTAGAAAATGCTTTATTTGAAGTCTATCGCAAAACTAACAATTATACTGTCCAGCATCGCATCTTAGAAAGTCTGAGCGCTCGTGAAACGACAAACGCTACAGATAAAATGATCACCCTATTGCAACAACCTAAACTAAACAATCAATATCCAGAAGACTTACTCCATCAGCTAAATGATTCTTTAGAATTGTTTGAACATTATTATCCTCAATTAAAATCAATCGCTGAAATTAATTCCGTTGACAATACAGCTCTACATACAATCGTGAATTGGTACACGAAGGATACCAGCGAATTATTCAATCCCGACGAGACATTGTGGTTAACCGATAAGATCAATCATAAAATAGAAGAATATTATACAAACAGTCTAGTCGACACTTCTGCAAGCATCCAAGAATACATCATGGATTTTGTAGAGATCGAGGATCTAGAATCTGAAGAACAGCTGTATACTTTTTTAAGCAACTCTCAAGATGTATTTGGACAATACAGATCCATATATTCCATGCTTCTCAATAAGCAGCCAGTGCCAAATGACCTTCTTGAAAAAGTGATGTCAAGTGAATATTATAAATACTGGCTATTGGTAAACTATGAAGAAGAAAAGATGCCACTACCAGATAAATATCTGGACAAACATTCAGTCGCCAAGATTGTCATGAAGAAAAATATTTATAATGGATTCGAATATTGGTGTGACACGTGCACAATCATAAAGGAGTATACCAATGATGAAATAAAATATGGTGACATGTACTTAATCAAATGTGACTCAGTCGATGAAGGTGATTATTTTATTGGTTGTGTTGGACCATTTAATCAAGATGGACAGTTTTCATTTTACAATGATGAATCTGTGTATTATGAAAATATTCAAACTGCTAAAAACCCGTTTGACTTGGAAAAAGAATTAGTAGATTATTTAAATAAAGAATGATTAAGTCATCCTTCTATTTCTCAATACTGATGGTTTATCCTATTTATAAATTAAGTTTGTAGATTCTAACTATACGTGTTGAGTAGGAATAGAAATTAGCAAGTAATCTTGTCACTTGTGACGTAAAGAACAGGTTTTTCAATTTAGAATTAGCTTTTTAAATTTTATAATTGTGCACTATGTTTTAAACACATTCATTTTAAAAAATACAGATGATATAAATTCATTAACTTTAAAATAATGAAACCAACGATCAGTATTTTCAACGATGTTATCGGTCCGATTATGAGAGGACCATCCAGTTCACATACCGCTGCAGGATGGCGGGTAGCGAATATGGCGCTGCAAATCTTAAATGATGAATTGGCATCTGCGCACATCGAATTTGATCGCGATGGACAATGGGCGACCAACTATGCGGAGCAAGGCACTGTCTTAGGTATGAATGGCGGTCTACTGAATATCGCAATGGCGGACGATCAGATGAAACAGACAGAAGACATCGCTGCAGATCGAGGTATCAAGATAAGCTATGCTGTTAGTTCGTTTGAGAATACACATCCTAATAGTATGCAACTCACACTCCATGGCCGATCAGGTAAAACAACTCAAGTGTTGGCTGCATCCTTAGGTGGTGGATCTTTTGAATTACAAAAAATAGATGGCTGCTCAGTAAAGATGTCTGGAGATACCTATGCTGTATTACTCTGGTCGACAGATGATCTAAGCTCTTCCTTAAGTGAGCTAAAACCTGCGCATAGTAAACTCACTACGTCTCTACAAGGCCAGACACAGCTATCCATACTCCAAAGCGGATATCCCTTTTTGGATTCCTTTATTTCGGCTGTTCAAGAATCACCATTGGCTGATAAGACGGCTAGCCTTATTCCCATACTGCCAATTATTTCTGGTTTGGAAACCGACTTGCCCTTTTCGGATATTGCATCAGTGGTTGCCTATGCGGCAGACAAAAACATGAGCCTAGGCGAACTCGGACTCCTCTATGAGCAGCATCGCAGTGGCCTTTCAAAAGAGCTGCTGATAGAAAAGATGGAGCACATTATCAATCTGATCGAATCTTCTATCCAGACAGGCCTCGCAGGCACCCAACACGCCGATCGCATCCTGCACCAACAATCCCACAGAGTGTCAAAGGCAGAAAGCGCCGGCAAAATATTACAAGGATCAATTATCAATGCTATCGTCAAAAATGTAGCTGCCATTATGGAATCTAAAAGTGCACTCGAAGTCGTCGTTGCTAATCCTACAGCTGGCTCTTGTGGCACAGTGGGCGGCGTCATGGCTGCGGTTGCTGAGGAACTTAAATCTACAAAAGCAGATAAAATCAAAGCTTACTTTGCGACTGGGTTGGTGGGTGCGTATTTCGCTATGGGACCGGGTTTCTCTGCGGAGGAGCATGGCTGCCAGGTAGAGACAGGTGCATCTGCGGGTATGGCTGCTGCGGGCATTGTGGAGCTGTTTGGTGGCTCTGCTGAGCAGGCGCTTGGTGCAGCCTCCATTGCCATTCAAAATACAATTGGGCTGGTCTGTGATCCGATAGCGGATCGGGTTGAAGCGCCTTGTCTTGGCAAAAACACTAGCGCTGCTGTGAATGCCTTATCATCAGCAACAATGGCCTCTTCTGGATTTGCCTATTTAATCCCCTTAGATCAAGTGTTGGAGACTGTGTCTCGTGTCAGTGCACAAATGCCATCATCTCATAAATGTACGGGGACCGGTGGCTTAGCCATTACGCCTGCCGCGTTGGCATTGAAGGAAAAGTTACTGGCAGGAAGTGGGGAGCTTAAAGGGTGAAGCTTGAAAGTGGTCACTTTCAACAATCTCGGGTGCTTATGGATGAGCCAGTATAACGATGTTGCAGATTAGATGTCATAAAGACACTACATCATAAAGCAATCAATCCAATCAGTCAGCATGTGAAACAGTAGACCGATGCCGATGATCTTAAATGGTTTAGGAAAAAAAAGAAGGATTACATAAGCCACCATTGCGTAATAGCTATGTAATGGATGGAAATTTATACTACATCGAGTCGCATCAAACATAGGATCAGCAAAGAGATGGTCAAGGTCAACTAATAGTGTGGCTATCAGTATGACATATACCTTTTTCCAATCACTTCTAAAAAAGACGTACGCGATACATAATGGAAACCCGATATGTAAAAAGTAGTGTATTAATGTCTGCATCTAGATTAGTGTATTTCGATTTTATATTCTCTTAGCATTAAGTATATAAGATCTTATAGCTGTAGAGATCTTTCTAAGCTAAATCTTTCTAAGCTAATTTGTCAAGTTGGGATATTGATTTGGAAAGGGGAGGTGGAAATTGATAACTGGGAGAAGAAAAGTATCGAAGGTATTCCATAAACTTTATTCAATAAAAAAGGCCCATCAAAAGTGATGAGCCAATATTTTTCAGAATAAAACTATTGTTTTATTGAATTTCGACATTTACTGCATTCAATCCTTTCTGCCCTTCTTCAACATCAAATGAGACTTTGTCTCCTTCATTAATTGAAATGCCGTTTAAACCGTTTGCATGGACAAAAACATCTTTTCCACCATCGTCTGGTGTAATGAATCCGAATCCTTTGCCTTCGTTGAAAAATTTAACTGTACCGTTAGCCATTATAATAATTATAAAAATTTAAATAGGCGGGATATTTTATTAATAGCCCTACCACAATAATATAAACGGCAAGCTACCACTTATAGTTTCATTTTTCTACTTATATATTATTAATAATAGTCTAGGAAGGGATAATACTGATCAATATCTCCGGAATATAGGCTATAACCCCAGCATCTATGGTCCTTTTACGCTTTTTTATTGATTTACTCATAATTTGAATCGATATCTATGATTTTGACTGAATGTTGCCATTTACGACCATTGTATGCAACTTGGCATCATGTGCTATACACCGTGGTTAACCCAGATTTCGTTGTATTCAGTCGAATATTAGCTGTCAGAAAGGACAAGTCTATGCAGATTTATGACTTTTTGTTGTTGCCAATCTTCCATTTTTGATCCTGCCCAATGGAGCTATACAAACTGGACTCATCATCTAGTGCTCTGTCAAGATATAACTGACTAGTGCTCTGTCAAGCAATATATGAGGGGTAAAGATGTTTAAGCTTTATCCTAGCATCCTTGGTAGTAAACTGCCAATCTACTCCTTTTTGATTCTTATTTCTATAATTCATCCAAGAGGCTACATCTTCTTTTAATTG